>NZ_JBEYTL010000028.1:0-87620 GCF_040643025.1 Streptomyces sp. NPDC047525 | reverse complement strand
CCCGCTCCGCGGGAGCGCTGGCGTGGGGCTGCGCCCCACGCTCACCCGCCCTGCTGCGCAGGGCGGGTGACACTCCGTCCGCTGCGCTCCCGGAGTGAGGGCCTCCGCTGCGCTCCGGCCCAGTGGGTCCGCTCCGCTCCCCCACTCAACGGCCCTTCCGGCTTCGCCTCCAGGCTGGCTACCGAGCTGGGGGTCTTCACAGACCTGACGGCCCAGCAGTAACAAGGGGGATGTGCCACGCTCCGAACTCGTACCCGCCCATGGTGTGACGGTCCGTCCGCTGCCCTCGGACGGGTGGGACTTTCTCCTACTCGCATGCCCTGTGGTCCCCGCCTGGCTCGAAGATCGCGATCGCATCACTGCGGGCCCGGCTCTCGGGAAGGGAACGCCTCGTACAGGGCTTCGGCATGTACCGCGTCCCACTGGCTGATCACCAGACGCTCTACCCCTCCGTCGCGCTGGCGTAGTTCAACTTCTTGCCCTTGTCGAACTCCACCCGCACCCGCGGATCCCCGCAGACCGCTTCGGCCTCGCCACGCATCATCTCGAACCACATGCCGCGTATGCCATACCGGAGGTCATTGCCTCGGTGACGGAGCACTCGTACTCGGCGGTCGGTCAGCAGGAGTGAAGCCTGCCGTGGCACCAAGCCCCACAGTGAGCGTCCGCATGTCACCGCACAGCCAGCCATCATCCGCTCACCCTCAGGGACCCACCGCGCTAGGCGCTTGCGGTCCACCGACCACTTCGCTGCTTCCACCGCCACTCCCCCTTGCGTCCTTCGAACGGCAACCTCACTGTCCGCTGCTCCCTTCCCGGAAGCAGCCCATGAACCATCCTTCGGCAGATCCCGCAGATTCGCTTCACTGGGAACCGAAACTCCGTCGCCCTTCTCAACTTTTCGGGCCTGCTGGCGCGGGTGGGCCACTTCCCAGAAACAGTGTCGCTCGTGAAGAGAGCAACGTGCTTCATTTTCAGGATCGGATAGACTCTGGAGTCAGACTCCACCGCCGCAGGCCCTCCTGCTTCGTCGGCGGCACCGACGACCCCACCGGCCTGGTACATCTCGGCGCACGTGAATACAACCCGGCCCTGGGCCGCTTCCTCTCTGTCGACCTGTTCTACCGGCCCACCATGAGACGGACATGCCGAACACCTCAGTGCTGTCAGCCAGGGCACCGAGCGCCTCAACCCGCTGTCGAACGCCGGTCCATATCGGATCGTTCATGCCGCGCACTACGCGGAGGGTCCGACAGGCCCGAGGCGGTGATCCTTCCCTTCAGCAGAGCCGCACCCAAAGCCGATTAATGCCAGCAAGCCGGAATCAAAACACCCAGTTATTCCTTCTGGTCGTCCCAAGACGTCCGATACCAGCCCCTGAATGACGTCAGCAGCGCCGCGAGCGCGGCGCCGACCCGGGGATCAAGGCCTGGACCACGGAGCAGTACCGCATTGGACGACGGTTTGTGCTCCATAGCTATCTGGCCGCCCGCACGCCATCTCACGCGCCGTGGCGCGCGCGGGAGGTCGCCGTTATCCAGCACGGCGGCGACGAGGGCGAAAGGAAGCAGAGGAGACAGCAGCCAGCAGAAGGCCCACCAGAACAGCCGTCCCTTGTAGCCCACGGCGTCCGGCACACCGGCCTGCGACACCGTCCAGCGGACACGCAACCCGCCGCCCCTGAACGCCTTCCGGCGCGTAATGGTGCCGATGATCTGCCCGTAGGCGTCAAGCACCTGATAGGTCACACGGTGCCCCTCGGTGGACTGCGTCACCAGGCGGGCCAGCGTCTGCGCACGTCCCTCGTCGGCCCACAGGAGGAAGGATCGGGTCCCCCTCTTGCGGTCTCCGCGGTACGCGGGAATGCCGCCGGGCGGAAGTTCACGCTCCACGTGCGCCAGGACGTGGGGCTGCACTCCCGGACCCGCGATGTGGACGGGATGCAGAGGCGGCACCAGGAGCCCGGTGGCTTGCGCGCTCCTGCGCGGTCGCGGGGTGTCGTACATGGTGAGACTGACGGTCATGCGCCCTGCTTCCCATCGGTGATACGGCCGGGTGAAATCGGCGGCGTCCGGGCGGCGGCGTCAGCGGTGGTGTCCGGTGCCGCTGGATCCGGCCCGGGGCTCCGCTCAGCAGTCGCGTCGCGCCTGGAATTCCAAACAGGACTGTAATTCGTCCTCGGAGGGCGCCTGACGTAGCAAGGCTACGACCACCTCCCCCGCCGACATGAGGCCTGCCCCTCGGCCGCAGTGACTTTGCCCGTCGTCCGCCTCTTCGAGCGTCCTCGGCCCGCCATGCACCGGCGATGTCGAGCCGGTCGGCGATCGGAGACCGGTTCCATCACCGGCGCTCGCTGGGGACTGCACGGGCTGCTGCGCGGCATGCATCTGCACCAGCGCACGGACCTGTGGGAACGAGCTGGAGTACGTCGGCTGGCCGCGCCGCGCCGACCACGTCCGCAGGTTGGGCGACGGCGGTTGGAGGGTGGGTCGGTCAATGACCATCGGGCGGTGCAGAGGCGGTAGGCCCGCCTGTGACCACGCGGCGTCTTCTGCTCGCTGATGTCCAGGCGGTGTGTGGCGATGGCCTCCTCCACGATGTCCTCGTCCAGGCCCGGTTCGCGGCGGCGGCCGCGCAGGACGAGAGCGAGGTGACGGCGGGCTTCGGCGAGCAGGTGCCAGCGGTGGAAGAAGCCGTCCTTGTTCATCACGAACAGCTTCGCGGTGACGTCGACGGCCACAGCGGCGACCCGGGACCGGATCGCGGCCGCCGCGGCGCGGGCGCGGGCGCGCCCGAGGAGGGAGTTGATGACGTCGACGGTCACGCCGGAGGTGAGGACCGCGCTCGTCTTCCACCGCTCGCGCAGCTGCGCGAGCGGTCGGGTCTGCTGCTTGGGCGGGCGGGTCATCCTCACCGCGATCTGGTTCAGCTTGGCGCGGGCCCGCTCGGAGACCTCGGGCGCGAACTTCCAGTCGCCGTCGTCGTCGACGGCGGCGACGTACTCGTGCCCCAACGGTGGCCACCTTCAACGCTCCCAGCACGCGCAACACATCGCCACGGAAGTTGTTCGTCGATCCCGCCGAATTGGTCTTGCGCTTCCCCGCCATCAGCCCCGCCCCTCCACCCATCGCGCACGGCCACCGGCCGGGCGCCGGCCTGCACCAGCGCAAGGGCGCCGGGCCCCGAACCCGATGCTCTCCTCCTCCACCACTGACATCCCCACCAAGTACAAGAGGAGACAAGAGGGTTGTGACGACGCGGCAGGCGGCTGAACCTGTGGCGTGACCAGGGGATTTTCCTCCCTCCTGGTATTAGGCACCAAAGGGGGTTTCCAAGGGGCATCCGAAGTGGGCACCGTAGGAGCGCGCTTCGGCCTTTCCGGTGATGGTCGGCCTCATGGGCCGGTCGGGCATGCCGGGGGCCGGCTGCCGGGCGGTGTGCCGTCAACGCCGTATCTCCATCGTCGCCCCGCCCCAGGCGGGCGGTGATCGAGGAAGCAGCGTGCCCAAGCGCCCCTTGACCGCGATCTGCTGCCCACCAGTAGCGAAGGCGGTCAAGGGGAAACACGGCCACACTCGGGCGTGGTGGGCTTGGACAAGGGGTCGCAGCCGAGCTCGTGGCCAGGGCCGACCACGGTGGACAAGGGGTGGTGGGGCCGGATGGTCAACTCCCTCACAGCACCGGGCGGGTACGCATCACCGGGCGGAACGGTGCGCACCGGCCAGGAGCGAATACCGCGCATCAAGTGCGGACGGTGCGATGCGTTTCTCCTTGACCACGGCCGTGGTCAAGGAGAAACGCGCCAGTGCGCACCGAGGGATGCGCGACATCGTCACCTGCGATCTCACGCGCTCCGGCCCGGTGTCGTGCACTCGCTGAGAACGGTGGAGGCGATGACGGCCCGTCGTAAGGCAGCGGCACACTCGGGATGGCCTGTGCATGCTCAATCGAACGAGTCACCATCGTCGGCTTCCCACATGTAGAAGTGGCTGTCGTCTTCGTGCTTCCACTCAGGCCAGAGATTGCGTGTGTCCTCAACCCTGGCGCTTCGTGCGGGCAGTTCCTCGTCTCGGAGAAAGGCGCCCAGGCAGGCGATGGCGTCGGCGCACAGTTCGATGACGGCGACCCGCCATTCGCTTCCGGACCGCCTGTCGTCGGGCGGGGAGAGAGGCATATAGAATGTGTCTTCCCTGATGCGGGTACGTAGCCTGGTGTCCGGGATGCTGTGGAGCAGGACTTGGACCTTCGTAATGCGGTCGTGCAGCGAGCGGAGGCGTTGTTGCCACTCCTGGGCGTCGGACGTCCTGGCCTTCCGGAAATCGCGATGGATCTCCAGCAGTTCAGCCAGTGCTGCCTCTGCGGCCGCAGCTGCGCGCGCCCGCTGCTGTTCGGCGCGCGCGGTGCGTTCTTGCGCCCTATGCGTCCAGCGCCCCGACCAGATGGTCAGGGCGCCGCCGGTGGCTGTTCCGATAATTCCTGCGACCGCACCGATCCACGCCGAGGCACTCATGGAAGTAGTCTTCGCGACCACCGGGCATTGCGGAACCAGGGGGATCCAGCTTCGCAAATCGTCCGGCCCCACGCCAAGCACGGTGCTTTGGCTCCTCCCGCGAGTGCAGAGCATCGTCGGTGCGCACATCGGCAGCATTGGATGTGCTCAGCGAAGGACTCCTGGCCGGTGGTGCGGATCCTGCTGGGGTGGTGCGCTCACGGATCGTATTCACGCACCGGGTGACGTGTAGTGGCGCCCTCCCGGTCGGCGTACCGGCTCATCTCGCGGGCCTGGTCGACCGCCTTCGTGAGGACACCCTGAAGGTGGCGCAGCTGCTCGTCCGTGAGCTCCAGGGCTTCCAGATCGGTGCGTGACTCCTTCATGGCCCGCAGCGCCACCATCGCCGACTCGTGCTTGTCTCCCCGGGCCGAGTCAGCGGGGTCGGCGTCCTGGAGTGAGAGCAACTCGGGCATCGACGCCTGCTGGTGTGCGGAGACGTCGTACGCCCGGCCCCGCGTGGCGGTGGCGGTGGCGGTGGCGGTGCGCAGCATCCCGCACCATCACGCCGGCGAGGACGGCCCGGTCGTAGCGCAGCGGGACGCGGGGTACCTCCCACTCCCCCGCTTGCTGGGCCGGGAGCCGAGGTGCAGCCGACACCGGTGGCTGGCGGTCCGTGAGGTCGGACAGGGACCACCGGGCGGTGTAGAGGCGGTAGCCGGGCTCCAGGCCGCGCGCGGTCTTCGGCTCGCTGATGTCCAGGCAGTACGTGGAGATGGCGGCGGCCACGATCCGGTCGTCCAGGCCGGACGGGCTCTGTCCGCCGCAACTCAGACACCCCGCTTCGAGGGCCGCACCGTCACCAGGAACTTCGCGCGCAAGGCCACCGCCTTCCTCGCCCGCGACGGCATCGTGCTCTATGACAACCCCGACGCGTTCCTCATCTGCGCGTTCAAGCGTGACAACGCACTCTGCGAACCCGACCCAGGCGCCACCGCCCCACGGCAGTACGACTGCCGACCCGGCTGCGGGAACAGCGTTCGCACCGACACCCACGCACGCAACCTGCGGCAACGAGCCAACGAACTTGACGGGCTCGCCACTCGAGTGCCAGGACCGATCGCCAAGCGCTTGATGGCGAACGCCGCTCAGCTCCGGGCCACAGCCGATACACACGACACCACCGCCGAATCCGTCGAGGCACTCGCATGACCCAACATCACCAGGACGAGCGCGTCCGCATTCGCGCGGCCATGAACAGGCTCCTCGCCGAGCAAGCCACAGCCTCCAACGGCGGCCTCACCATCGTCGCCCTGGCCGCTGAAGCCGGCGTCCACCGCATGGCCCTCATCAAGCGGCACGCAGACCTGAAGAACGAGTTCTACGAACGAATTCGCAGCGAAACCAGAGGAGTCCCGGAAACCGAGAAACGACTCCGGGAGACCGTCACCAAACTCAAAAAGACCATCGCGAACCAGAAAGCCGAGATCGAAGAGCTTCGCCAACTGGTCACGAACCTCACCCTCGCGAACGCCGTTCTGATTCACCAGTCGGACACCGCACAAGGGCCTCCCAACCCAGCGCCCGGCAACGTCGTCCAGCTCCGTCCACCCACTACCTGACCACTCAGCCAGGAGGGGCCGCGCCAGTCGTTCGCGACGAAGCGGCCCCTCCTCGCTCCCGAACTCCGATGGGTGTAGCTCTCTTCCGGGGACGGCCCCGATGGTTTGAGCTGGGAGATCGTGGTTGTGGGTGATGGCGGCGTGGCCAGGTCTCTACCGTGTGGGTGGAGGAGGCGACGCTGATGGGGTCGTTGATCGGGGAGTTGGAGGCGCGGGAGGCGGCGGCCCGGGCCCGGGTGCGGTCGCCGCCGTCCTCGACGAGTGACGGAACCGCCGGGGCCGCACCGTGCCGGGGGCCGAGCGGGGCGGGCCCCCCACCGAATAGCATCGCCGAGTTCGTGCCACCCACCGGCCCGGGCATCGCGGCGCGGCGTACAGGGGAGCTGACACGGCATGAGAACGAAGAGCGCAGCGGCGTGGGCGGTAGTGGTGCTGATGCTCGGCGCAGCCGTCGGCGGCTGCGCCGAGCAATCGGACAAGGGACCGTCCGGCAGCGCGAAGCACACGAAGTCCCACCGCGAACCGGAGGACAAGCCTGATTCACGGGTCGTCGAGGACGACGACGACCACACCGTCCTCGAACTGTCCGACGGCCGGCAGGTGTCCCTCCGCTTCACTCGCCGCGGCCTGGAGGCACAGCATCGCGACGCCTCTGACGACGCCTGGTCCGCCCGGAAGACGGTCTATGAGACCGGCACCAAACCGTGCCACGGCATCAGGGCAAAGGCGTACCGGGACACCGTGTGGCTCGCGGCCGGCTTCGGCGCGTACTGCAGGGACGGCGAAGAACCGCACGATGTGATTGCGGCCGTCGCCACCAGGGACCTCTCCTCCTGGACCACCGACCCGACCAAAAACACCATCGTCTGGCCGAAGGCCCGCATCCGCGACGGTGGCGCCCGAGTGGACTTCGTCGATCGCAGCATGCTGAGAACCACCACGCTGACCTGGCGCAAAGGCTCCGGATTCGCCGGGGTGGCCACGAAGTACAAGCCCATCCACCCCTGGTTCGTGGGCCGGTGGCGAGCCACGGACGGCAGCCAGCAGCTGACCCTCCACCAGGTCGAGCCGGGCAGATCCGCACGCGTGGTCATCGAGTCCCGCACCGGCCCGCGATGCAAGGGCAGCGCCGTTGTCTCCGGCATCGACCAGCACGACCTGTCCATGAGCAACTTCAAGCTCGATCAGGGCACCAGGACCGTCAACTGCCCACCGAAGGAGACCGAGTACTCCTTCGACGTGAAGTCCTCGGACGGCCCGCTGCGCCTACGCAAGATCGGCAACCACCCGAAGACCGTCCTTACCTATGAGCGGGCGGGCTGACGTACGACTGCGCGTGAGGGGCGGCGGGCGAGTCGGACGGACGCTGGAAGAGCCCCGCGGGCGATGCCCCTCACCGGTATCCGGTTGCGTCCGCCGGCTTGCCGGCGTCGTCGACCTCGACCAGGTAGCGCCAGCAGTCGGGGCGTGAGCCGTCCAGGTCGGTGAAGCCGTACTCCTGGGCGAGTTGGCCGCTGGACAGCGACTGGCCGCTGCGGCGTGCGATGTCGCTGTCGCCGGCCAGCGCCGCGACCGCGCGTCCGACGTATGCCGGGCTCTCCGAGATGCAGAAGTGCGGGACGTCGGCCAGCGCGTCGCGCCAGTTGTCCTCGGTGACGCCGAAGTTGTCGAGCATCATCTCCGAAGGGTGTAGCACTCCCCGGGGGACGCCTGCGGTTCAGACCGTGAGGTCGTAGTCGTGCTGGTCAGAGGTGGAAGGCGAAGTAGGTGTCGAGGTCATCGTTGTCCTTCACCGCCCGGAGTTTGAGGACGGACTCGGCGCCACTCAGCCCCCACCTTGCCCCGGTGATCTCCAGACGGTCGCCGACGAGATGCCTGCATGCGCCCTCGATCGGGCCGGTGGCGATCGGCCAGCCCTCGGCCAACGCGGTGTCGTAGCAGAGTTGGTTAAGGTGGCCAGCCAGGTAGCGGACGCAGGTGTCTGCGGCTTCGCGTTTCGCTCCGCGCAGGCCGGCCCGCTCCGCCTGCGCGGTGATCTCCGCGGCGGCGCGGCTGGCCCGGCCGTGGAGGATCGTGGTCAGATGCCCGGCGACCCAGGCCACGCCGCCATCACCCACAACCACGATCTCCCAGCTCAAACCATCGGGGTCGTCCCCGGAAGAGAGCTACACCCAACTCCGATGGCGGCTGCCGAGCTGAACAGAAGAACTTGACAGGGAAAGTAGCGGTACATCTGACCGGCTCGGACGATCCTGATATCCACTGTCATGCAGACCACGCCACATGGCTCTGACCTGCAAGAAAAGGCTGATCAGCCGTACGTCCCGCCAGGCGGGAGCAACGGCCGAACTCTCTTCTCAGGCGCCCGTCAGGCGGGAAGAGCTCCCTGATCAGACGAGAGTGTCATCGCTCTCTGGCTCAACCAACGAACCGCACGTATGTCTCCAGGGCACCACGCTCAGCCTCACGACAACTGACCACAGGACCCGACAGCCCATCGCAAGCTCAATAGTGCCCGCCGTCGTCGGACAACACGGTCCGGGCTTGGTGCGTGAACTCTCTTACCGATTCGGCGAAGTACTGGCCCGCGGAGGCAAGGTTGTTGCGCGCCGCGGCCAGTGCGTCGCTGTCGTTGTCTTCCCGTGCCCGGGCGACGAGCCGCAACGGGCGAATGCTCTTGTGTGCGAGGTCGATGACCTGCTGTGCTGGAGCGACAATGCCGTCTGGGCCCTCGAGCATCACTTCGATGCCAAGGTGATCGAGCCGCTCGATCTGCGTGTGCAGCGCGTTGAGGTCGTATTCGGTACTGGTGTTGTACCGGCCGAGTTCCCGGTCCACGAGCCGTGTCTGGGCGATGAAGGCCGTGTACGCGCGGCGCCGCGGCTCTCTGAGGTCTCGGGTGTGCTCGAAATGAAGCTGCCAGCGGGCCTGGTCTGCCTGGACCTGCGACTGCCGCTGCGCCGTACGTGCGTTCCACCAGCCGGTGAGAAAGCCTGCAGTGCCCGTCCCTGCCGCACCGACGACGGCACCGAGCACGGCGGCAAGTCCTGCGTCCATGCCGGGAAGTCTGTCAGAACGCGCGGACCATGGCCTGGCTGTCAGTTGGGCCTCCGTCCTCCATAGCCACCGAATAACGCCACCAAGCATCAAGACGCGCGCACCGCCAACAAGCGCCGCCCCTCCACAGACGAAAAACCAGCTAGCGTTAGTCCGGTGCGATGCCTTGGCCTGGGGCGACTGGGTTGGATGTCAAACGATCAGTCGACTGCCGCCTCCGCGAGGTGGTACCAGTCCTGGGTGCCGGGTTGTGGTGAGTACCCCGTCCTGCCGCGTGCGCCGCCTGGGCCAGGACCGTTTGCGACACCAGGGAGAGCAGTACCGAGCCGAGGCAGGATGCTCGGCCCCGACCGTCCACCTCGCCCCGCACTCCGGGCACCGGGACACCCGGGCGGCCATGACCGCCTCGGCCCTCGCCCGCGTCCGGCGCTGCCAGTCGCGCAGGCGGTCTTCAGCGGCCGTCGCACGGGTCAGTATCCGCAGGCACCGGCTTGGTGTCCGCCGCCAAGCAGGAGGAGTACACCCGCGGCGGCGCGGGCTGCGGCTCCGTTTCCGACGTGGCGCCCACGGCGATGACCAGCCCGGCACCGGCCACGGTGAGCCCTGCCATCGCGGCGAGCCAGGCACCGCGGCTCACCGATCGCCGCCGAAGTGGTTGCGGAACTCGTCGCGGCAGTCGTCCTCGCTGCCGACCCGGACTCGCGAGAAGCCCAGCACCCCGTCCTCCTCACCCTCCTGCTCAGCCTTCGCCAACTGCCTCTCCACGTCCGCGATGTACTCGGCGCACTCGGCGCTGACAGGCTTCTCGGACGGCGGGTCCGGTGCCGGCGAGGCGTTCAGTTCAGCGGTGGCGGCGAGGCCCGCCGCGCACAGCACCACCCATACGGCAACCCACATACGGCGGCTCATCGGTATCGGCTTGGGCATCCCGGCATCCTACGAGCACCGCGACGGGCTGAACTTGCTTTCTCACCTCGGCAAGGAGGTTGGCTGCGGGTGGGAGGTCTTGCTGATCTATGACCTGTCGGGGCAGCCAGCCTCAGTCCAGGTCGCGACGAGGTCACGACAGACGACCGTGAGTGACCCGTTCCAGAACGCGATCTCGTGGCTGCAACCGTTCTGGTGCGGCAGGACCTCGTCGAGGATTACGGTCCCCAGGTATGCCCAGTTGTTGTTCTCGACGCCTCCGGCATCGAAGCTGGAGACGCCTGCATAGCGGATGACCAGGTCTTCTTCGTGCTTCCAGCAGTTGTGCCGGAACTGGATCTCCATCTGCTGGTCATCAGCTCCGATCGTGCGGATGTACTGGACCTCCAGATCCTTCACACACCGCTTGCTGCAGAAGTCGTAGTGCTCTGGGGCAGTCGCGAAGCCCCGGGCTCCGGCTGGCAGACCGTCAGCCAGTGAGGGCAGACGTTCCAGGTATCGAGCAGGGGATATGACGCCTGACACGCTGCCGACCTGCGCATCCAGGTTGATGTACTCCATCGTCCTTCATCCCCGCTCGTGGCTCTGCCAGCCAACGCACCGTCGCACGATCCCCATGCTGCCGGCGCGGGGATTCACGCTGCTGTACTCGGTACTGAGCTGCGCCGGGGTTCGGTGCCGACCTTGTGGTGTGCGGGCCTGGTGCACATCCTGCTGGGACGCCGGTGAACGGATTCGCCGGCGGGCGCGGTCACGCCCGCCGGTTCAGGCTGGGAACCGCGGAGTTCCCGGTCGACGTCGCGCTCGCCCGGCACTCAGCTCCGTGCGAGCTCTCTTGTCTGCCTCGACCAGCCAAGAACCGATCGCGGCAGAAGTACAAACGCAAGCTGAGCATTCCGGTCGTCACCGCTCGCCAATGTTGCGCTCAGTTCTGTGCGTACGCCGAAGGTGACCACGGCCCCTCGCTACTGACGGCTAGGGCAGACCCACCAGGCCCCAGCCGCGGCGAGCAGTCTCCATTGTCACGTCGCCCCATTCACGCAGAAGCGCGGTGAAGTGCTCGAAGGAGTCCGGGCGGCCTGCCCAGCCCTCGCACTCGGCGGCGAACGGTCCGTGCAACTCCTCCAGGCGCGGCTCCACTCGCTCCCAGGCATAGGCCTTGCCGGGTGCCGCCTGTGGCGGGCACGCCAGGAGGACGCGCGGGCGCCCGCGGTCAGTGGCAGGCGGGAAGAATCCCTCGCCGCAGGTCAGCGCAGGATCATCGGCCGGATCCGCATCCCAGATCAAGCCATCGAGAAAGGTATCCATCGCCTCGCGCACGGACGCGTCGACGAGTAGCCGTATGTCGCCCCATGCGTCGCCTACGCGGGCATGCGGGCTGTAGGCGCCGGTGGTGGTGGTGGTGGTGGAGAAGTCGTACTCGGCACACCACGCCGACGCCGGGTCCGGGGGCCACAGCCAACCGCTGGCCTGCCCGTACCTGCACTGGTACTCGTCGTCGAGCTCCGGGGGCCAGGTCGTGTCGTCCAGTGCTTTGATCCGGTTCTCGACAGGGAGGGCGCTCAACTGTCGCCAGTCCGCCATGAACAGCGTGAGATCCAGACCCATGGCAGCAGCATAGGCAGGCCCGCGCAGCAGACCGAGGCGGACCGGCATCCCCAGCATGCGACCGCACTGGTCCGGCGCCAGATCCAGCACACGTAGCTTCGACTCCACGCCATGTGCACAACCTCTCCGCGCAGCGGCAGGGCTCGGCAGAGTTGCAGATCGGCGGCATGCCGGGAGTGCCCTGCGCGTCAACTCTGGCTCCCTCAGAGGGCGTTGAGTCCGTTTCTAGTTGCGTGAGGGCTGGGCCGGGGTCGGATATTCGGTGTTCTGCCCGCCCCGTGAGGACACAAGATGGGGCGCATGACTTTGGCCACCCCCGTACTGCACACCGCGCGCCTGCGACTGCGGCCCTTCACCGACGCTGACGCGGACCTTCTCTTCGCGCTGCACAGCAGCACCTACGTGATGCGCTACTGGGACTCCCCGCCGTGGACCGAACCTGCCCGCGCCGAGCGTTTCATCGCGATGTGCCGGAAGATGGCGGACGAAGGCACCGGGGCGCGGGTGGCCATCGACCGTGCTTCTGACGGGGCCTTCGTCGGCTGGTGCGGTCTGACCGAATGGGACCCGGACTACCGCAGTGCGTCGTTGGGCTACGTCCTCGACGAAGCGATGTGGGGCCACGGCTATGCGACGGAGGCCGCGCACGCCGTGCTGCAGTGGGCATTCGACACGCTGGACCTGAATCGAGTGCAGGCCGAGGCCGATACGCGCAACGTGACATCTTCCCGGGTCCTGGAGAAGATCGGCTTCGTGCGGGAAGGCACGTTGCGGGAAGACTGCGTGGTGAACGGCGAGGTATCCGACTCGTGGGTGTTCGGGTTGCTCAGGCGAGAGTGGCAGCCGTCGGCCGCGCCGATTCCAGCCCGTGAAGTGCGACGTTAAGTCCGATTGGTAGCGGCCTTACTCCGTCGCTGTCATCCCCCGCGGCCACCACACCCTGCGCTGCAACTCGCCGCCGTTCCACGCTCATTGCCGTGCGCTCTCGATCACCGAGGGGACGGTGGAGTCTCAGAGGGGGCCGTGAGAGAGGATCGGGAGCACGTGTTCACTGCACACGACGCGCCTGGTGCCCGGTATGTTTCACTCGTCTGATCACCGCCCCTGGGCGAAGCGGCGGTCTTGGCCCGCACGTATGGAATGCTGCGGACCAAAACCCTCAACGGCTAGGCACAAAGCGCCTGTTGCACCGGCCGCTAGGAGAGCGATGAGCGAAAGCACCGGACTTGAGTGGTTCAAGTCCAGCTACTGCGGCAGCGGCGACGGCAACTGCCGCGAAATGGCACCCACGCCCACCACCAGCCACATCCGCGACTCCAAGGCCCTCGGTCGAGGACGCCTCACCGTCACCCCGACGACATGGTCCGCCTCCCTCTCCCTGCCCCGGGTCGCCACCCCTGAGAGCAGCTGACACGTGCGGTACTACATCTACGTCTCTACCGCCAAGGTGGACATGTTGTACGGGCAGATCCCGCCGAAGCTCCTGCGGCGGCTCGCAGTCGAGGCGAAGGTCGACCTGAAGGTCGTGAGCGTGGCTGTGCAGTCGTCGCGTACCGACACGAGTGCCTACGACCGGCTGGACCTCGTAGAGACCTACCTGGAGAGGGAGTTCGACGTCAGCTGGATGTCGGAGCCGACAGCCTGGTTCCGTGGCGACCTGGCGTTGCGGATCGCGGGGTATGGCGACGCGAACGGTCCGACGCTGATGATGGGCGCGGACGGTGACACGCTGGTCGCACTCATCGGGTCGGCCCACCACCTGATCGGCTACCAGGTCGCGCCCGACATGCCCAAGGTCGGCTTCTCGGGGCTGCCATCCATGTTCGGACTGCTGCGGGACTTCCCGCCCGAGTGGGAGCCCCAGATGAATGTGCGCTGGCGGGGCCGTGGGTTCGGCACGGACAGCTACTCCCTCATGCGCGAAGTCGCCCAGTGCGCCGAGGCGTTGACGGTGCCGCCGGTCCACTGCGAGTTCCTGGCCCGGCAGTTGATGCGCGGCACCGTGATGCGGGAGGACGGGCGGGAGCTGGCGGTCGTCATCGGGACACCCATGTATGTGGCGATGTCGGACCGGAAGCCCGGGGACGACGGGGAGGCGTGAGTGAGGCAGGCGGCGTCGCAGGCCGAGCTGGTACGGATGCGCATGGAGGGCGATGTCGCGGGCCTGTGCCGGGCCACACGGTCCACTGACCATCACGTCGCGGTGACGGCCACTGCAATGCTGGGCAGCAGCACGGGGTCACCGGAGGCCGTCGAGGCGCTCTTCGCCTGTCTGCGACGGAAGGACGAGCCGTATCCCGGGCTGCGGTGGCAGGCCGCCGCGGCACTGGGGCGGCTGCGGGAGCAACGCGCGGTGCCGGAACTGCTGCGGCTGCTGGCCGAGGAGCGGCAGGGCAGCGCACAACTGGACCGGCCCACGTGCGGGGCGCTGGCCGCCATCGGCGGGCCGGAGGCCGTGCGCGGACTGCTCGATGTACTCGACCAAGTGGCGATGGACGGCTACAGGTACACGGCCGTGCTGGTGCTCGACGCGCTGGCCCAGCTGCGCCCGCGCGAGGCGGTGACACCGCTCCTCGCCTCGCTCTGGCACTACCTGCCCGACCACGCCGAACACATAGTGCGCACGCTCGGCGCGATCGGCGACCCGCGCGCGGCCTCCGCGCTCCTCGTCCTCGCGCACTCATCCGCCTCGGACACACACCTGCGCCGGGCCGCGGTCAGGGCGCTGCACGCGCTGCGCGCCGCCGCCTGGCCGCCCGGACGCCGCTACCCGTCCGCCGAAGAGGTCCTGCGCGAGACGCAGCGCGACCCGGACCCCGAGACGGGCCGCCTCGCGACCGCCCTGCTCTCCAGGACCGAGGACGGCCGGGAGCACCTGTGGGGTGTGCTCCGCGCGGCGGCACACTCACCGCACGATGCAGCGTGCCCGCCGCACGCCGTGGCCGCCGTCTGCGACCGCGTCGCGGAGGCCCCCGGCCTCTTCGGCGTAGACGCGCCCGGCCAGGACGCGTACGTTGCCCTGCTCCGGCACCACCTACGGGAAGCGGCAGCACCGACCGTGCGCCGGGCTGCCGCCCGGGCCCTCGCCGCCTGCGCGAGGGCCGGGGCGAAGGCGGCCTTGCTTGAGGCCTTGGGCGACACGCGGATCGGCGACGCGGTGCCGGACCTGCTCGCCGGCCTGCACAAGCCACCGCTGCGGGAGGTCCTGGCCCTGCTCGCCGACACGGACCGGCCAGCGAGTCAACGGGGCAGCGCAGCCCGGGCATTGGGGGCGGCCCGGTACGCGGCCGCCGTACCGTCGCTCCTGGCCGCCCTGGCGGACGACACAGCCCCGACGGCGGTGCGCACCTCCGTCGCGGACGCGCTCGGGGCCCTTCGGCTCCTGGCGGGAGCCGCGCCGCTCGCGGCCCTGGCCGAGAACGAGGAGCAGCCCGGCACCGTACGCGCCCGTGCCGTGCGGGCCCTCGGCCTGATCGGCGCACCGGACACGCTGCCGGTGGTGCTGGCCTGCGCCCGCTCCCCGCACGAGGCGATACGGGGGCGTGCGGTGACGGCGCTGGGCGGGTTCCCGGTGTTGGCGGCGGCCCGGGCGCTCGAGGAGGTCGTCGCGCACGGCCCCGAGCCCGACGTCGCACGGGCCGCCGTGCGCGCCCTGGGCCGGATCGGCGCCCCGGGCCTGCCCATCCTCGTCCGGCTCGCGGACGACGTAAGCGAGGATGTGGCAGACCAGCTTGTCGCGGCGCTCGCCGCCCGCCCAGAGGCCGAGGCGACGGCTGCCCTGGGGCGGCTTGCGGCGGCGCCCCCGACCCAGAGGGCCGCGTCCGCCGCGCTGAGTGAACGGGGCACACCCGACTGCGTCGAGCCCCTGGCGGCGCTGCTCGATGCCGACGTGCACCCGCATACGCGGGAGGCTGCCGTGCGCGGCCTGCTGCGGATCAACACCGACGAGGCACACGAGCGCGTGCTGGCCCACTGCCTCACGGCCGCGCACCTCTACGGGTGGCACGTCGAGGCGCTGGACGTCATCGCCGAGGCCCGAGGGGTCCGGCTGGGGCTGTAATCACGAGGTTTCCAGGCGCGCCTGACGGCAGCCGGGAGAGACGGGCGGGCAGCCACTCACAGGCAGCGGGCATTCGCCACCCCCGCGCGCTGGTCGGCCGACGGCACCGGGCACTTCGACGCGGTGAAGTGCAGATCTGCTTCGACCAGTTCTCCTACTACGCGTACTACACGTACTACACGCTCGCCGCGACAGTGTGGGACCGGATCCGCAGGCCGAAGTTGCGGCTGGACGCGCCGACCTGCCGCGCACAGGCGAAGCGCTGTGCGCGGCGGTGCACGCGGCCTTGGACAGGGGTGACCGATCCTTGCTGGGCGCGTGCTGGGCGCGTGCTGGGCAAGTGTCACGGAGTTGGTCGTGGCTCCTCGCCTCGGGGATCGCGTTCCGTGTGACGGAGGCGCGCAGGACCTTGCCGGTCGGCGTGATGATCAGTGCCATGCCATGCCATGCCGATGCCGATCACGGAGCCGCCTTGCCGCCCAGTCTTTGCAGCGGGACGTCGCCTACGAGGGCTGAGCTTGAGCGCTCGTGCCTGGGCGAGGGCCGCTGAGGCGGTGCTGCTGCCGCCGCCCGCCACGCTCGTCATCTCATGCGCGGCGTGCGCGGGCGGGGAGGGCGCGTCGAGTGCCCCCTCATCCGCGGCGCCATCGCCGGACCAGGCCTCCCGTTTGCAGAAGGCACCTGAGATCAGTGTGAGCGGCGATCCGTTCGCTGCCCTTGACGCCGCGCGCCCCTCCGCCGATCGGCGGGCCGTCGGGGAGCTCCGCAGGGGCGCGGACCGGCTCATCGCCTATACCGAGGGCCACCGGTGCGGCCTCCAGGTGATTCGCTCCGACGACGAGAAGCACCCGGTGCTCTCTCTCGACACGGCTATGCCCAAGAACGACGATCAGGGCAGCAACCGGTTTACTGCCGGTCCGTATCTGAAGTCCTCGGCAACCGGCTCCGGAGCCTCCAAGCCGTGGGCCTCGGTGTCCTGCGGCAGGAACGCCATGGTCATCGAGTACGCGTCGCGGGACACCGCAACCCCTTCCAAGCCCCGCGGTTCCCTCTCTGCCATCGAAGGGCCGAAGGCAGACAAGACCCTTTACGTGGCCGTCGGGGAGGACAAGGACAGGAAGAAGGTCCTCTCTTCCCTCCCCCCGCGTCCCTGAGCTGCAAGGGCACTCTCGCCACAACGGGCGTGCTGGAGGGCATAGGAACGAGCCGCGGTGCCGAGGGCGCCGTGTAGAGGGCCCTGGGCGGACGACGGCTCGTTGTCGCCGGGGGCGGGTTCCTCCTGTTCATCCGACGACCAGGTTCCTAGATCCTCCAGGAGCGGATCTGGTCGGCCGCGGTGAAGACGTCCGCCTTGGCGGTCATCAACTGCTGGGTGAGGTCGACGAGTTCCCCATAGGGGGCGTCGAGGCCCTGTCCGGAGGCGTGCATGTAGGCGATGACGGTCGCGCAGGCGAAGCGGACGTTGTAGGCCGGCAGGGGCCGCAGCAGGGCGAGGGTCTGCAGGAGCGCCGCTGCGCGCCAGGACGGGTCGGAGTCGTAGCCGAGGCGGGGCGGGTCGACGCGGTGTCGGGCCACGGCCGCGACGAGCGCGGAGAAGTCAGAGACCATCGGCTGTTGGGGCAGGGCCGCTTCGTGCTGTTGCAGCAGCCAGGGCACATCGATGTGCAGGACCGGTGCCATGGGTCAGGCAGCCCGTCCCGACGCATGGGGGGCGGGCCCGTCGTCGATTCCGGCGGCCTCGATGGCGGCGGCCAGGTCCGGGTTGCGGAAGGTGGCCTGGAAGACCTCGGCGGCTTCCCGCAGGGCCCGGTGACGGGTGATCTTGTCTGCGGTCGCCTCGCGGACGACGGCCTTCATGGTGGTGCCGCGTTCCTGGGCCAGGGCGCGCAGTTCCTCGAGCTCCTGGTCGCTGAATTCCACATTGAGAGCGGGCATGCCCCAAACGGTACCGCCCCGGTACCACTGCGTAAATATATGCAGGTCAGAGGCTACAGAATGAGGTACCCAGCAAAGTAACCGGGTCTCCCGGCCCGGTGCCGCAGCCGCCGTCTCCTACAGGAGCAGCCGTGACCAGCGAGCTTGAGCGCTTCATCAGGACCTACCTGAATATGGAGCAGGCCCCGGACGTCCGGGGGTATCTGCGCCCCACGCTGCACGCGTGCAACGCTTCCTACGTCGACAGTGTCCGTGACGGCCTCGAAAGAGTGCTGCGCACTTGGGAGCTGTCCGTGGGCGACTACGAACGGCTGACGGACGTCCAGTTCGCCGCCGAAGACGCCCTGCTCCCATCCCAACGAGCGCCCCCAACGAGCGCCCCAGGAACTCGACCGACAACGGCCGCCAGGTTCCGTCGTCGCGGCCTCCCTTGCTGGTGTCTGAGCGGCACGGGCTGGCTTGTCAGAGGCATCCGCTAGCTTGCCGACCATGGGAAACTCAGGCGGATCATTGACGACCCGAGCCACAGGGGAACTGCACGGCCTCATGCGGGAAGCCGGGTTCACGGGCATCGACGACACGGAGGCGTTGGCGGAGGGCTGGCAGGTGACGGACTTCGCCGACGCCGGACAGCGCAGCCTGTCGGCCCTCGTCCAGAGAACCGGGACACCGGCGGTCATGGTGTCCTTCCACGACAGCGATGTGGGGTTCATCGAGGCCCTCACGCCGGACGGCGTCGGCTGGGAGGGCCTGCTCAACCGCGAGATGGCGGAGAGCTACGAGATACCGCTGGAGCACTTCCCCATCGAACCCGCCGTGACCGGCGCCCTCGCCTGGTCAACTGCTGCCGGACTGACGCCCGATGAGGAAGCCATCCGGCACACGCTCACCGGATCGGCGCTGTTCGCGGAAGAGCTCTCCTCAGCCCTCTTGGTTGCTCTTGGACTACCCCGCGCAACCTAGTCCTCTCAAGCCAGGACCTGCGGACTTACGTGAACTTACCCCTGGGGCATAACGCGATCGACCGCAAGAGGCCGACCTCGCCGGGGTCGTGGCCGCGAAGAACAACGGCGGCGGCCGAGGCCCGCGCCCGACCTTGCCTGGGTCATGCCCCCAGATCCTCCGTCACGGGCAGGCACTCGGCGAGCAGGTCGACGACGTCGCGCCAGGCTCGCTGCGCGTGCTGTGGGTGGTAGCCGACGCCGGGGACAGTGGGGTGATCGACCGGCGGGTGGTGGAAGGCGTGCAAGGCGCCACCGTAGACCGCGAGGCGCCAGTCGACGCCCGCGTCCTGCATCTCAGCGGTGAACGCGTTCCGTTGCGCGGGCGGCATGATCGGGTCTTCCGACCCGACCCCGGCCCACACCGGGCAGCGAATACGGGCTGCCTCGCCCGGTCGGCCCGTGGTAGTTGCGTTGACTGTGCCGATCGCGCGCAAGTTGGCGCCGTCGCGCCCCAGTTCCAGCCCGACGGCTCCCCCGGTGCCGTAGCCGACGGCGGCGATCCGGTCGGGGTCGGTCCGCGGTTCGGTGCGCAACACGTCGAGCGCTGCATGGCCGATGCTCCGCATCCGGTCGGGATCAGCGAGCAGTGGCATGCAACGGGCCAGCATCTCCTCGGGGTCGCTCAAATAGCGCCCGCCGTGGAGGTCGAAGGCCAGCGCTATGTATCCCAGCTCGGCGAGAGCATCGGCCCGGCGGCGCTCGACGTCGCTGAGCCCCGTGCCCTCTGGTCCGAGCAGCACCGCGGGCCGGCGGTCGACACCGGCCGGGAGCGCGAGGTGCCCGATCATCGTCAAACCGTCGGCCGGGTACTCGACCGTACGCGTCGTAATCGTCGTCATGAGACTGGACTGTAGTGATCGTCGAGCCCGGTCCGGCCGCTGTTCTGCCGCTGGCAGAGCAGCGCGGGTATCCCCACTGAAATACGGCGAGGGCTCACAAGAACGGTCACAAACCTCGTACCCACGGCAGCTATCCATCCCGTTGCCCCTTTGACCCGTATCTCGGTCAGGCCTCTCACCGGTTTGAGGATGGGTTCTCACCGATGGCGGCCCCGGCCCAGGATTCCTGCCACGCCCTGCAGTCGCTCCGGTTGCCCGGCCGTGACCGGCCGACCACGGCGACCAGGCGGGTGTCGGCTTCGATGACGGCCTGGTGGTTGGTGGAGTACCGCTAGTTCTTGGGTTGTTCGGCGATCGTGTGGTCGCGGGTAGGGACGAGGGTGCCGTCCACGATGAGCGCCGTGTCCTTGCCGAACCGCTTGCGGGGACAGCCCTTGACAGGCTCCGTCTCGCATCCGAATTTCATCGGCTCTGGGTGCTCTCGTGACCGCCGAGGCAGGCTGGCGCCTGCGCAGGTAGCGGCGATTGCGACGTGAACTGTAGGCCCAGTCACGCGGCGAATGCGGCCTTCCGCGGAAGCGGGCCACGCCTTGTCAGTCCGCAGGCGCCGAGGCCGCAGCGACGCAGAACTCGTTGCCCTCCGGGTCGGCCATCACGATGTGGTGCTCGTCGACCTCGCTGAGGACGCTCCCGCCCGCCTTGACCAGGCGCTCGGCCTCCGCTTTGATCCGCGCCCAACGCTCATCGGAACTGCCATGTCCCTGCACCCGGACGTCGATGTGCAGTCGGTTCTTCGCTGCTTTCGGTTCAGGGACCTTGAGAATGGAGAGCCGGGGGCCGACGCCGTCCGGATCGCACAGCCACGCGGCGTCGTCAACGGAATCGTCATCCGGGAGGTTGAACTGCGCGAGCCACTCCTCGCGGGTGCTGTAGGGAGCGGGTGGCGGCTCGTCGACGTACCCCAGGGCCGTCTTCCAGAACTCGGCAAGGAGCTGCGCGTCCGTGCAATCAAGGGTCAGATCGATTCTGGCTGCCATGACAGGACGGTACTGCGCACCTCTGACAAGCAGGGCGGAGTCGCCCCAGGAACCGGCCGCTGCCTACCACACGCCATGACTCGTCGGACACTGCCCAGGGCGTGTCCTGTCGATCAGCGGAGCCAGATCATGATGGCGGCGATGACGACTTCGGCTCGGTAGATCGCGGCGCGCTTGGCCTATCGGGTGGCCAGACCGCGCCATTGCTTGAGCCGGTTGAAGCAGCGTTCGACTACGTTCCGGTCGTGGCAGAGGTCGCGGTCGCGGTCACGGTCACGGTCGCGGTCGCGGTCGCGGTCGAAGCAAGGTGGTCGGCCGCGGTGCCGGGATTTCTGATCAGCACGCTCGGGGATGGAGGTGGCGATCCGGCGCCGGCGTAGCTCGGCGCGGGTAGACGGATGCGAGCATGCCTTGTCGGCGATGACCCGATCCGGCCGCGACCGGGGACGCCCCGGCCCCAGCCGGGGCACCTGGATCGCCTCCAGTAGCGGCACCAACTGCGGGTTGTCACCGGCCTGTCCGGGCGTCAGCAGGATCGACAGTGGACGGTCGCGCCCGTCCACAGCCCCCTTTTTTCGGGGCCCCTGCCGCATGCTGATGGGCCCGGCGATGGTGGAGTCGACCGACACCGCCCACTCGATCGTCCCGACCGCGTCATCGTGCGCCTGGACACCGCCGCCTGATCATTTTCAGGCGGCTCGGCTGACGTCCAGCCGTTCGGACGACGGCTCGTATCCAGCTGCCCTGTAGGCGGCGACGGCGGCAGCGTTCGAGTTCGGGGTGCTGACGAGTGCGCTTGACGCACCCATTTCACGCAGCGCCGCCGCAGCGGCGACGCTGATCGCCGTCCCGTAGCCGTGACCGCGATGGTCGGCGTGCACGCCCATCGGCTCCAGCAGACCGGGCTTGCCGGGCCCGGCCGACCAGACCGTCGCCGCGGCCACCGCGTTGTCCTGGTCGTCGTAGCCGATCAGACAGCGGGCGTCGGCATAGACCGGCCCGGCCGCGAGGACGTGCCAGACCTCCTCGGTGAACTTCTGGCCGCCGAACGCCGAGCGGTGCACTGCGGTCCGCACCCCCGCCGTCTCCGGACCGGCCACCTCGATGCGCAGGCCGGAGTCCTTCACCGGCTCGGCGAGGTCGCGGCGCAGCGGCGTCCACGGCTCGTCCAGAATCCAGCCCGCCTCCAAGAGGACCTCGCGGAGCAGGGCGCCGTTGGGGAGTTCCAGGCCGACCTTCCCGGGCGGCAGGACCCCGCGCTCCGGATCATCGAGGTCCGCCAGCAGCTGTCGCGCCAGCTCACCGTCCTGTCGCAGATCCGGCGCGGTCGTCAGGCGCAGCACATCAGGGCCGTCCAGAAATCCGACGGCAACGATCCGTCCGTCCACGCTCCAGGTACGGACCTCCGCGGCCAGCTTCTCCGCGCCCAGCGCCCAGGCCCAGCCGAAGTCTCCCGGATGGAGTTGCAGCGGCGTACGGTCGTCCTGCCATTCCCGGAGGGCACCCACGGCCCCCGTCAGCCCGTCAACACCCGGCTCGTTCAAAACGATCGTCATGTCCCGCATCTCACACCGTCGCGGCGACCGGCCGCACCTGGTTTTCACTCAGCCAGTCGGATCGACAGGACACGCCCTAGCCGTCCACCAGCGCGGCCACCAAGCGCGTCATAGAGGGCCGCGGGTCAGATGTGCCCGGCCAACTGGTCATCAGGAGGTGGTGGGCGGTGCCGACGATGGCGAGGGCCACCGTGCACGGGTCGATGGTCTCCGCCACCCGGCCAAGTCCCTGCTCGTCCTTCAGGTAGCCGGTGATGGCCTCCTGGATCGCGGTGAAGCCCGGCGCCCCTCCTTCCAGGGCCTCGCGGATGCGCAGCGCGGCGGCGGGGCGGGTCATGGCGAGGCCTGAGATGGCGGGGCCGCCGGAGGCGAACAGTGCGAGGGCGACGTCCTCGAGATTCCCTGCCACCGTGCGCTGCCCAGCGAGCCCCGACAGCGCCTGCGCCTTCGCGGCCGTCCGTGCGAACCGGTCGAGGCAGAACTCGGCCACGAACTCGTCGAACCCCGCGAAGTGCGCATGCAACAGCCCCTTGGCGCAGCCTGCCTCGGTCGTGACGGACCGGCTGGTGAGCGCACCGGGCCCGTCCCTTTCCACGACGCGCTCGGCGGCCGCGAACAGCCGCTCGCGTACGTCCGGCGTCGCTACTCCGCGCGGTGACATGGGCCCTCTTCCGTTCCGCCTCCGCCGCCCTCACGGCGCACAACCCCTCGGATAGTAGCGGGGATTGCCAGTATGGGCGTGCGCCCATACTGTTTGGGCGCACGCCCATTCTCCGTCATCCACCACAGGAGGCACCCGTGCCAGACATCATCAACACCGAGCAGGCACAGGCATGGAACGGCCCCGAAGGCGCCCACTGGGCCCGCAACCAGGACCGCTGGAACGCCGTGAACGAGGGCTTCAACAATCCGCTCCTCGACGCCGCCGGAATCACCGGGGACCACCGGACCCTCGACCTCGGCTGCGGCACCGGGCAGACCACGCGCCTCGCCGCACTCCGGGCACCCCAAGGGCGCGCGCTGGGCCTCGACCTGTCCGGCCCGATGCTGGCCGAGGCCCGGGCCCGCGCAGAGCGAGAGGGCATCACCAACGCCTCCTTCACACAAGGCGACGCGCAGACACACCCCTTCGAGGCGGGCGCGTTCGACTCGGCGATCAGCCGCTACGGGGTGATGTTCTTCGCCGACCCCGTAGCGGCCTTCGGCAACATCGGCCGGACGCTGCGACCCGGCGGGCGCCTGGCATTCGTCTGCCCGGCCGATGCCACGCTCAATGACTGGGTGGCGGCGATGGCAGCACTGCGCGGCTTCCTCCCGGTCGGCGACTTCGGGCAGCCGGGGCTGCCCGGCATGTTCTCCCTGGCCGCCCCGGACCGTATCCGCGACGTCCTCACCACGGCTGGATTCACCGGCATCACCATCAACCAGACGCAGGCCTACGGGACATGGGGAGACCGAGCCGAGGACGCGGCGGAGTTCCTGCTGGAAACGGGCCCCGGTCGCCACCTGATGGAGCAGGCCGACGCGACTGCACGGGCCCTCGCCCGCCGCGCCCTGACGGACCATCTGCGCGGCCACGAGGCGGCGGACGGCATGGTCCGGCTGCGCAGCACGTCGTGGCTGGTCACCGCAGACCGCCCAGCCGACCCGTCGGACAGGCCCTAGGTCGCCTTGCCGCTGATGGCCAGCTCCAGCACGCGCCGGTTGGACGTTGCTTGCTGGGGGTGATCGGTCCCTTCCAACGGTTTTACGGCGCGGGCCGGGTGGGGATGCTCTCCAGTTCCAAGGTGGGCCAGGGCCTGTTCGCGGACGGTCGGCGGGACGGTGCGCGCTGTGCGCTGCCGCTGACGTCGGCGACGGTGATGGGGTGCTTCCATGCCGGGACATCGCACACGGCGATCACCTTTCCGGCCGGATGGGCGATCTGGAAGGGGATGGGGGTTGTCGTAGCTGTCGGGGTCAAAGACGTTGAGGCCGTGGTTGATGCCCCGTGCACGACTTGCCGGTCACCAGCCTGTATCCCTTCGCCAGGGCGTCAGCGGGAACGTGCTCGGGTCCCAGCGGAGGGGAGCCGCTACCAGGCTGGCAGCTGCCCCGCCCCACGAGCACCAGAGCTGCGAGGCCACTGTCGGCGGACGGATGCCACCCGTCCAGAGCGAGCCGGAACGATCCACCCCCAGACCCTGACCGGCCAGAGAGACAGAACCTAGTCGCGCTTGGGCCACATCGGGCCCTGGTCGGTCCAGATGACGCCCTTGTTCCGGCACAGGCAGAAGGGGTGGCCGATCGGGTCGGTGTAGACCTGCCAGCCATAGCCGTTGGGGCCGATGAAGTCCTGCCTCAGCGTCGCGCCGAGGTCGAGGACGCGGCGCTGCTCGGACTCGATCTCGTCCACTTCGAAGTCGAGGTGGAACTGCTTGGGGTGCTCGCTGTCGGGCCACTGCGGAGCGCGGTAGTCGTCCACTCGGATGAAGGCCAGCTCGATCTCGCCGAACTGGATGCCGGCCCAGTCCTCGGAGCTGCCTTCCTTGACCGGACGGCCCGTCACCTCCGAGTAGAAAGCCGCCAACTTCATCGTGTCCGGGCAGTCGATAATGAAATCGGTGAGTCGCAGCATGCCGCGATCTTGGCACAGGCTCACACTCGACTTCGAGACAGTCCCTGAGCAACTTCTCAAGCGGGCACTGAGTACGGCCGGGTGCACGTCCGTTCCGTGTCGCCGACCGTCGATCCGGATCGCCTACCTCCGCGCCAGTGGCTCGCGCCTGCGGGCGGCGAAGCCCCATCGCCCGTCGCCTTCAGCCGGACTCTGCGCCGGGGACAAGGCGTACTCCTCCCGCGGACTCCTCCCTCGGCAACCGCTCCCACTTGCGCAGGTGCGACATCAAGGCTGTCATCCCGGAGAAACGGGACCAGGCCGCCAACCGGAAGAGGAAGGGCCGCAAAGGAGGACGCCCCGGCGACCACGACGCCGAGCTCCGAGCCAGAGCCGAGAGCCGCGCAGGTGATCGGGGGGCGTAGCTTGTCGGGATCGCACGTGTGGACTCTCCGCGGCAGCCGCATGCCCGGACATCGGGATTTCGGTGGCCAACTGCCGCCCGGGGAGTGGGGATTGTGCGCTACCGGCGCCGCGCCGGCCCGCGGGTTCAGGTGAGGGCGGCCGCCAGGCAGGCGAAGGCGGCGATGATGACGGCGACGCGGACGTAGTGCCAGCGGTCCCAGCGCTTCATCTGCTCCTTCCAGTCGGCCGGCCGGCTGCCGGCGGTCCACGTCTTGACCCGGTTGTTGATCGGGACGAGTACCAGGATCGACATGAGCACGCTGACGATCAGCAGCGCGGCGGCGGTCACGACGAGGCCGGTGCCGTCGTCGTCCCATCCGGCGACGGCCCAGGCCCCGACGAGGACGAGCGAGCCGATGTACCAGAACGGCATCACGGCGCCGCCCAGTCGGGCCCCGTGGACGCGGCCGTGCAGGCCGTTGTCGCCGGGGAGTGCGTTGAGGATCGGGTTGCTGAAGAAGGGGACGGAGAACTCCACCCCCACCATCACGCCGACGACCACGATGGTGACGACCTCAAGTGCATCGAGCATGATGACCTCTCCAGGAATCTAGTGTTGCTAGCTGTCGAGGCAACGCTAGTACTACTGCCGCTCGATTGTCTAGCGATGCTAGGATCGAATCATGTCGGTACAGGAACGCAAGCAGCGCGAACGGGCGGAGCGCGAGCGCCTCATCGTGGCGACGGCCCGCGAACTCGCCGAGCAGCAGGGCTGGGACGCGGTCACCACCCGCAAGCTCGCCGAGCGCATCGAGTACAGCCAGCCCGTCCTCTACAGCCACTTCCGCGGCAAACGCGAGATCATCGGCGCCGTCGCCCTGGAAGGCGCCACGGAGATGGCCGCGGCCATGCGTGACGCGACCTCCGGCGCGGACGGCCCGCGCGAACGGGTCGCCGCTCTGGCGCGCGCCTACCTCGACTTCGCCGAGCGCAACCCGGCGGTCTACGACGCCTTGTTCCAGCTCGACGGCGGCCTGGCGTACGCGCAGGAGGACACCCCCGAACCGTTGAAGGACGCCTTCGCCGCGCTGCTGGAGTGCCTCAGCGAGGTCGCCGGGGACGGCGTGCGCCCGGAGCTGTTCACCGAGACGTTCTGGGCGTCCCTGCACGGCCTGGCCACCCTGACCCGAGCGGGACGGCTCCCGCCGGAGGACGCCGAGCGCAGGACGGAGCTGCTGGTGGACCGGCTCGCCATGCTCTGACGCACCGTCCCGGATGGCACACGGCCGGGGTCCTCGGGCCCGGTTGCCTGCCCGCGGCATCGCTTCCGGTCACTCGCGCCCGCACGGCGCAGCCGCAGATCGCCGGTCCCGTACCCCCGACGGGGCACCCGGACCGGAAGCTGCGGTGCTCATTGATCACGGCTCGATACGCGCCCTAGAGCACTCGGAGAAGTCAGGCCACAGCACGCCCCAGGCCGAGCCTTGCGCGGAGCCAAGGCGCACGCCGCGTCCGACTGCAGCGCAGACTCCACGGCCTCCGACCCAACGTCCCCGCCCGCGGCGCGCAGTCCGCCAGCTGTCGTGCCAATCCGCCAACCGCCATGCTCAGTTCTCGGGCGGTGGATGCGGGTGGCAGGTGTCATACGGCAAGAGGTCGAGGTCCCACGCCTGCTGGACCCGGCCGGAGGCGCGGCCTGCTTCGGTGTCGGTTGTTCGGGGTCTGCTTGACCTCCCGGCGTTCGGACGGCGTGAAGGCCCTGGTTCGACCCCCTTTGCACTTCGAGTAGAGCGAGTCCCGCGGTGCCCGCCGCGGTGCCCGCCGCCAGGTCACCACCGATCCCGTGCCCCTGCGGATGATCCGCAGCAGGCGCCGCCTTCGTCGTCATCGATCTCACGAACGCGTACTCGCTCTGCCACCGGCACATCGTGCCGGGGCCAACCGACTGGGAGATCAATCCAGACGGCGCGTCACATCACGGCAAGGGCAATCATTCCGGATGTCAGGCATCCACCCGCTCCTCCAGGCGGACGGTCACAGTGTCCCCTTCCTCCTTGCCGATCGCCTTGCGCACGTCCGCCTTCACAGGCAGCTTGTGCGTGCCGTCCCCCAAGGCCATGAACGAACTGTTGAACGGGTGCCCGTCGATGGTGCCCCGGACCTTCACCAGGCCGCGGGTTCCGAAGAACTCGGCCGACTCGGGCCACACGACGTAGGTCCAGCCGCCCTTGTTCGGGCTCTTCTGCAGGGTCGCGGTGAACTGCTTGTCCATCATGGATTCCGCCTGTTCAGGAGCTTTCGATGAGAATGAGGTTGTTGCCGTCCGGGTCGCGCAGGGCGAACATGGGCGGCACTGCGGGCCCCATCCGCACGACCTCTGCGTCCGCATCGACGCCGTGTGCGCGCAGGTCCGCGTGGTCGGCGTCGGCGTCCCGGGTCGTAAGGCGGATGCCAGCCGGGACCCCTTCGGGAACGAGCGCGACAGTCGTCGTCGCCCCAGGCGGTGCCACCTCGATCCAGCGCCCGTCGCCGAAGGGTACGTCCCGGCGTAATTCGAAACCGAGCTCACCGACGTAGAACTCCATTGCCTTCTGCTGGTCGGTGACGCGAATCCCGACCGTGGCCACCTGTGTGATGTGGGTGGTCCTGCTCATCCCCTGGCCTCCTCTTCCTTGGCGTTCACCAGGTAAGACGGAGGCCGATGGGGTAACTCATCGCTGGCCACGAAGTTCGACCGGACAGGGCCTCGTCAACAGGGCGAACGTCGCCTGATGCGGCACTAGGTCATGCAAGGGCCACCTATCGCACCCGGTCACAGTCGTGTGACTGAGCACGACATCTGGCCTGGCAGGACAACTTCGATGGACAGCGCCTGCTGGCTCGCCCGGCGCGCGAACCCGGTCACCACCGGGCGCGCAGGCGGCGCGGGCATCGGCCACGTGGGCGCTGAGGTCCTGGTAGTCGGTGTCGTCGACGATCGCGTGGCTGATCGTCCCGTCCTGCGCCTCCCAGACGAAGTCGACGGATTCCTCCTGGGGACATGCGGCGAGGACGGCGCCGACGTCCGGGGTCGGGTCGGGCCAGACGGTCTGCAAGGCGCGCGGGCCGAGACCGGCGCGCACTGTACCGAGGTTCTCCGGCGTTATTCGGTGCCGGCGTGCGGCGTTGCGAACGTAGGTCTGTTCGGCATCTCCCCCACGACCGCGTTCGGGTCGGCGTTCGCGGTCACTACGTCGACGGCGTGGCGACGGTGTGCGGCGAAGAGGTCGAGCGCGGTTTCGGTGTCGCGGGAGCGCAGCGCGGTCACCAGCCCGTGGTGTTCTTGCGGGATGCAGCCGAGGTATCCGTCGGTGCTGAGGTTGATCCGGGTCAGCAGGAACAGGTGGACCTGGCAGCGGATGCCGTCCCACGCGTCGGCGAGGCGCTGGTGGCCGGCGGCGGCGAAGACGGCGTCGTGGAAGGCGATGTCCAGGCGCACCATCTCGTGGGCGTCCATCACGTGCTTCATGACCTCGGCCGCCTTGGCGAGGGATGCGAGGTCCTCGTCCGAGGCGCGTGTGATCACTTGGCGGACAGCCAGGTCTTCCAGTGCGCCACGCAGGCTGTCGAGCTCCGCGACATCCTCAGCGGACACCGTCGTCACTGTCGTCCCGCGGTGCCACGCGCAGTGGACCAGCCCCTCGCGCTCCAGTACGCGCAGCGCTTCACGTACCGGGCCGCGGCTGACGTCCATCGTGGCGGACAGTTCCACCTCGCGCAGCTGGGCGCCGGGGGCGTAGACCCCGCTGAAGATGGCCTCCCGGATCCGGTCTGCGACCTCGTCCGACAGGCCGCGGCGGCGGGCCGGGGACACCTTGCCCTGATCACTCATGCCTGGTTGCACCTCCTCGGGTTTGCACCTCCTCAAGCTACGTCCTAATGTTAACATCACGTTGTTGTCTCATTGTTAACATTAGGACAATGAGTTAAACCCTCTGGACCCACCCTCGGAAAGGCAGTGCCGTGACTGTTCTCGACTCCCCGATCCCGCGGTTCCACCTGGCCATGCCGGTCGACGACCTGGCCGCCGCCCGTCACTTCTACGGAGACGTGCTGGGTCTGGAGCAGGGCCGCAGCGCGGACACCTGGGTGGACTGGAATCTGCACGGCCACCAGTTCGTCACCCACCTCGCACCGGAGCGCGCCCAGCGCATCCACAACCCGGTCGACGGCCACGACGTCCCGGTGCCGCACTTCGGGCTGATCCTGACGGTCCCCGCCTTCCAGGAGCTCGCCGACCGGCTGCGTGCGGCGGGCGTCGAGTTCGTCATCGAGCCCTACGTCCGCTTCGAGGGCCAGCAGGGCGAGCAGCACACGATGTTCCTCCTCGACCCGGCCGGCAACGCCCTGGAGTTCAAGGCGTTCGCCGACGACTCCCAGGTCTTCGCCGCCTGACCGGCGCACACCGCACTCCCCTCTTCCCACTCCCCTCTTCCCACCCCCCTTTCCCACCCACGAACGACGGGACGAACTCATGAAGGTGTTCCAGATCGGCGCTGCCGGTGGAGTCGGCCGCCGCCTCACCCAACTCCTCACCTCGCGCGGGGACTCGGTGACCGGCATGCACCGCGGGCCCGCTCAGGGCGAGACCGTGCGAGAGGCCGGCGGGACACCGGTGATCGGTGATCTCATCGCCGACACGGTCGACGACCTCGCGCGGAAGATGCAGGGCCATGACGCGGTGGTCTTCTCGGCCGGTGCGCACGGCACCGGCATGGACAAGACGACCCTGATCGACGGCGAGGGCCTTCAGAAGGCTGCCGACGCGGCCGTGCTCGCCGGGGTGACGCGATTCGTGCTGGTCTCGGTGTTCCCCGACGCGCTGCGCGGCGGCGAGGCCGGTGAGGGCTTCGAGCACTACATCAAGGTCAAGAAGAGCGCCGACGTGTACCTGACGCGCACGGATCTCGACTGGCTGATCGTCCGTCCCGGAACCCTGCTGGACACCCCCGGCAGCGGCCGGATCACGGCGGGCCCGGCCGTGGAGTACGGCGACGTGCACCGCGACGATGTCGCCGCGTTCATCGACGCCGCCCTGCACGAGCCGCGCCTGAGCCGCATCGTCGTCGAGCTGACCTCCGGCGAGACTCCCGTCGCGGACGCGGTCGCCCGCCTGGCCGCCTGAGCCCGGCGCCCCCACGTACCTCCGCATCCCTCATCAGAAAAGGACAACCACCATGACTGCCATAGATTCCTACAGCCACGGCGTCTCGGGCGAGCGCGAGTTCGGCTTCGCCCAGGCCATCAGGGTCGAGCACACGATCCATGTCTCGGGCCAGCTCTCCCACGACGAAGAGGGCAATTTCCTCTACGCGGACGACTTCGAGGCCCAGAGCGCGCAGGTCTTCACCAACTTCGAGAAGGTCCTCGCCCACTACGGCGCCACCCGCAACCAGGTCGTCTCCGAGACCCAGTACATCGTTGACCTGCCGCAGTACAACAACGCGATGGCGGCCGCCAATCTCGCCTACTTCGGCGACCACCGCCCCACCAGCAGCACCATCGGCGTCGCCTCGCTGTTCTTCCCCGGCCAGCTCATCGAGACGAACTTCGTCATCGACACCCGTCTGCCCGCCTGACGGCACAGGCGTACTGGAGCTCAGTCTTCACCAGCTCCGCAGACCAGACATGGGCCGTCGTCCGGCGGTTCAACGGCCTGCCCGACTGGCACCCGGCCATCCGGGCGAGCGAGATCACCGAGGGCGGCGACGGGCTCACCCCGGTGCGGTCCGCCTCCTCACCGGGGCGGACGGCAGCACCTACCGGGAACGGCTCGTGGCGCTGGACGATGCCGAGCGGAAGCTGACGTACGAGATCGTCGAGGCACCGCTGCCGGTCCGCGGCTACCTCTCGACGCTGCACGTCCAGCCCGTCGCCGACACCGGCGGCGCCTTCCTCAGCTGGCACGCCACCTTCGACTCGGCCGAAGGCACCACCGCCCAGGAAGCCACCACGGTCCTCGAAGCGGCCTACGCCGCCCCGGCCATCGCGGGCCTCCACACGATCATCGCCTGACCTCCGACAGCAGCAGGCCCCCGCGCTGTCATCGATCACCGACATCGATCACTGACATCGATCACTGACCACGAAAGAAGCACCCCCCGCATGAGTTCCCTGTTCACCCCCCTCACCCTGCGGTCCCTTCAGATACCCAACCGGGTCTGGATGTCCCCGATGTGCATGTACTCCGCCGCCCCCGAAGGCCCGGAGACTGGTGTACCGACCGACTTCCACCTGGCCCACCTGGCCTCCCGCGCCGCCGGTGGTGTGGGTCTGGTCATGGCCGAGGCCACCGGTGTCCGCTCCGACGGGCGCATCAGCCCCTGGGACCTGGGCCTGTGGAACGACCGCCAGCAGGAGGCGTTCACCCGCATCACCGCGGCCATCAAGGCCCACGGCGCCGTCCCCGCCATCCAGCTCGCCCACGCCGGACGCAAGGCATCGGTGGACAAGCCCTGGCTGTCCGACCGCTACCTGACCGAGGACGAGAACGGCTGGCAGCCCGTCGCCCCAGCCCGATCGCCTACGACGGCCTTGCTGTCCCGCACGAGTTGACCGTGGAGGAGATCCAGCAGCTCGTAGGTGACTTCGCCGACTCCGCTCGGCGCGCGCTGGCCGCCGGGTTCCAAGTGGTCGAGGTGCACGGCGCCCACGGCTACCTGATCAACTCCTTCCTCTCCCCGGCCTCCAACCACCGCACCGACGCCTACGGCGGCAGCTTCGAGAACCGGCTCCGCTTCGCCCTGGAGGTCGTCGACGCCGTCCGCGCCGTGTGGCCCGAGGACCTGCCGGTCTTCTTCCGCACCTCGGCCACCGACTGGCTGACCGAGAACCCCGAGGACGAGCGCGAGGGCTGGACCGGGGACGACACCGTGCGCCTGGCCAAGGAACTGACAGCCCGTGGCGTCGACCTGCTGGATGTGTCCACCGGCGGCATGGTCCGCGACGCCAAGATCGTCGCCGGGCCCAGCTACCAGGTCCCCTTCGCCACCCAGGCCCGCCAGGCCACCGGCATCCCCACGGCCGCTGTCGGCATCATCACAGAGCCACAGCAGGCGGAGGAGATCCTCACCAGCGGGCAGGCTGACGCGGTCTTCCTCGGCCGCGAACTGCTCCGCGACCCCTACTGGGCCCAGCACGCCGCGCTCGCACTCGACGCCGAGCCGACCTGGCCCGACCAGTACGCCTACGCCGTCAAGCGCCGCAAGCACTGACCTCTCCACCCCGTACAGCTACAGCCTCCGCCGCGCTGACCCAACTACGGAAGGCGCACTGCACCACCGCACTGGGAGATCCCCATGAACCACCTGCAGGACAAGGTCGTCGTCGTCACCGGCGCCTCCTCCGGCATCGGCGCCGTCAGCGCCAAGGCCCTCGCCGCCCGCGGCGCCAAGATCGTTGCTGCCGCCCGCGGCCAGGAAGACCTCGACCAGCTGGTCGCCGACATCGAGAAGTCCGGCGGCACCGCCACCGCCAGGCTCACCGACGTCACCGACGCCGCGGACATGCAGGCGCTGGCCGACTTCACCGTCGACACCTACGGGCGTATCGAAGTCCTCGTCAACAACGCGGGCCTGATGCTCTTCTCGTACTGGAAGGACCTCGCCCTCGACGACTGGAACCGGATGCTCGACGTGAACATCCGCGGCTACCTCAACGGTGTCCACGCCGTCCTGCCCGTGATGCTCCGTCAGAAGTCCGGCCACATCCTGAACATGGACTCGGTGGCCGGTCACCAGGTCGGTGACGGCGCAGGCGTTTACAGCGCGACGAAGTTCTTCGTGCAGGCCATGACCGAGTCCATGCGCAGGGAACTCGGCGTCCGCGAGGGCATCAAGGCATCCACGATCAGCCCCGGTGTCATCGACACCGGCTGGGCGGACAAGGTCACCGACCCCGCCGGACGCAAGGCCGCCCAAGAGCTCAACGCCATCGCGATCAGTCCCGAAGCCATCGCCGACGCCGTTGTCTACGCCCTCGACCAGCCCGCCGACGTCACCGTCAACGACCTCGTCATCTCCCCCACCCGCCAGAACTGGTAACACCCCCGCGCCCCGAACGAGGGCCCCTGCGACGGCGGGACGCCCCGCATCGGGCCCACCCGCCGTCGCCTGGCTCGGACGAATCCGCGCGCCCATCTCCCCATGAAGGGACTCACCGCACGCTCGCAGGACCCGGAGGCAGGTCCTGTCCCCCGGATGCCGACGGCTCCCGTTGATGGAACCCGTCGCTTCTTCCTGCCCACTGCCCCGCGCTGGGCCTGCAGCGCGCTCGGGTCCGGGCGTTGTCCCTGCGCGCCCGCCCTTCCGCCCCTCCCGATCTCTGAATTGGTCAGCTGCTTCGCGTCCAGCTCACACGTCTCACGGGTGTGGATCCAGCGGGTGACGGATGCTCAGCGATGGCTGGGCCCGCCGGTCAGTCGATGCCGTCGATGCCGTCGATGATGCGGAAGTCGCGCTCGACGCCGTCGGGGAGGGCCACCAGCGCCTTCTGGTAAGCCTCGCTCTCGTATGCCGCGACGGCCTGTTCAAAGCTGTCGAACTCGATCAGAACGACGCGTTGCGTGATTCCGGCCTCGTGGGCGACGACTCGACCGCCACGGGACGGGATCCGGGACAGGACGCGCCCGCCCCCAGCCTGGACAGCCGGACCGGCCAGCTTGTCGTAGGCAGTCAGCCTCTCAGGGTCGGAAATGGCGGGGTAGACACTGACCCAGTAGCCCTTAGCCATGGAAACCTCCTGCGTTGGGCCGGACACGTCCGACTTCGAATTGACACTCAGATCGATCGATCCCGGCGACGGGTACTGCGGTCACTTGGATCGCCATATGCGCAGGCTAGGACTTGATGTGCCGTCGAGGGAAAGACCGGTACGGAATAGACTCAGAACGGATCGTTATCAATCGGCGGGGAGGGTACGTGGCTCCGGACACGGTCAGCCTGCGGTACTTCCTGGTGCTGGCACAGGAGTTGAACTTCACCCGCGCGGCCGCACGGATCGGTATCGCACAGCCCGCACTCAGCGCCCGGATGCGCCGATTGGAAACGGAACTCGGTACGGCCCTGCTGGTCCGCAACACGCGAAGCGTCGTATTGACCACGGCCGGTGCGGCTTTGGCGGACTCCGCGCCGCCCGCGCTGGCGGCGCTGGACCGGGCATGGGACACCGCCCGGAGCGCGGCGGCCGGTGAACTGGGCACGCTGCGCATCGGATACAGCCTCAGCACCGGGGCCGAGACGGCACCGGCCCTGGTGGACAGGCTGATTCGCAGCAGTCCCGGACTCGAGGTCGGCGCGGTCCCGATGGCGACACCGGAGATCTCCCCCGCGGTCGCCGACGGCCGCATCGATGCCGGGATCACCCGCGGTGAACAGCCGGGCCGTGGCGTGCGCCGGTTCCTGCTGCGGCGTGCGCGCGTCGGGGTCCAGCTGGCGCAGCACCATCCGCTGGCCGAGCACCCGGAGATCGAGATCGCCGACGCGGCCGCGTATCCGCTGCGACTCCCGGACCGTGCGGCCAACCCCGTGATCCACGATCAGCTGTCCGCACTGTTCCGAGACACCCGACCACACCCCCGATTCCACACGCCCGCAGTCTCTTTCGACATGTCTCAGCGCGACCTGCGCGACGGGGTCACCCTCGCCCCGGCCGGAGAAGCCGCGGCCACGGCGCAACCGGCCGGTCTCACCTGGCGACCGCTGCGGGGCGCGCCCAGCCTGACGATCCACCTGGTCCTCCCCCGCGAGCAGTCGCCGCTGCACCGCCGCATCCGTGCCGTCGCCAAAACCCTGGCGCACGAGCTGCACTGGCTGCCGGACTGACGCGCAAGAGGTCAAGCGAGACGGACGCCTGCGGTGGCGGCGAGGCCGAAGACCTTGCGCCCGGCAGACCTCGCGGTGATGACGACGGCGGTCTTGCTGAATGCCCGTCAGCAAGCACCGCCATCCGCCATCCGTAGCCTCACGGCCGTTGGCGATACCAGCGGCGCTGATGCCGCCATGGCGATCTCAAGTGCACACACGTCTTTCGCGTGCGGACCCGGCCGCCGTCCTCCAGGTGGTACTGGTGGAAGCCGATCGAAGGGTCCTCGGTGGCGGCCAGCACCTTGATCGGGATCGTGACCAGCCCAACGAGATCGCGCCGGACCAGACAGGGCGGGGCATGATGTACCTCCACAGAGGCTTCTTGGCATCATCTCGGCATGCCCCCGCCCCTTCCCCGCACCGTCCGAGCCGTCGACACCGCTCAGCTCCTGGACCTGGCCCAGGAGGCCGCCCTGCACGGCTTCAGCCAGCGCCTTCCAGTCGACTGGCTCCAAGAACAGCTCGCCACAGAGGCGACGCACTACCTGTTCCCTACGCTCGTGCAGCGGCTCACGCACCGTCCCGAGACACCGCTGCAGTGGAGGTGCCAGAAGCTGATGACCGTCAGCACCGGCGAGCAGATCTGGGGTCTCCTCGACATCCTTCCCGGCACCTTCGACAAGATCCCGGAGACCCTGGACACGGCGTCCAAGAAGGGCATCGTCAGCCGCATCGAACGAGCAGTGACCGTGCGCGAGTGGGTTGAACGGATGGATGCCGATGCAGGTAAGTGACGTCCCCTTACAGCGATGCCGACGATGGCGCTCAGGCGCACCCTCTCTACGCTCGATGATCGACGCGGCAGCTGCTGCGGCCGGGAGTGACGGGGGACAACATGATGGGTGCGGGCCGGCGCAGGCTGTGGCTGACGATGGCCGTGGGCGGGATCGGGCTGAGCTTGTACGCGCTCTGGCTGACCGTCGACGACTTCCGCGACCGGGCTTCCAGCGAACGGGACATCGCCGCGGCCTGCGACCACTTGGTGTCGGGGCCGCAGGTGATGGATCTGCAGGGCGGAATGGTCCGAGCGCGGTCCGACGACGATGACGCATACCGGCTCGATGCACGGCATCTGCCCAGCGCCTGCACCATCTACAAGGTGAGTGGCTCGCGCAAGACCGATCTGTTCCGGCTGATCGTCGAGAGCAGCGACGATGCCGAGCCGGTGAACATGATCGGCGACGGCTCCCCCTTCCTCACGCGCGAGGGCTCCTACCCGAAGGATGACGTCACCGCGGCCGCCGACCGCGAGCCTGAAGCGTGGCCGCTGGGCGACGGCACGCTGGGCTCCTACACGAACATCCGCACCACCGTCCGTGCCGAGTGCCGGCCCGGCAGTGGCAAAGCGGTACCGAGGCTGCTGCACGTGACCGCCGTGGGCCGGTACCCAGAAGTCTCCGCAGAGGACCGCCAGCGCCTGGCCCGCCTGGCGCGCTCGGCCACACAGCAGCTCACCCAACGGATTGGCTGCCGGACCCAACTACCGCCCCTGCCCGATCAGATGACCGCGGTCCCCTTGAAGCTGCGCCCGGCCGCCTCGGCCACCGGCTCCTGCCGCTGGGCCGGCCAACTGGGCAAGGAACAGGGGCCAGGCCGACTGCCCGACCGCGCTCTGACGATCCCCGCCCGTGCGGCGAACCCCGCCGAAGGCTGCCTGCTGGCGGTCGGCCCCGCCCGGGTCCGGGCCATTGCCGGCGGCTTGGACGGCGATCAGCGCGACTACGCCGAGGGCGCGCTCACCTACTCGCCCTGGTGGCTGCGCACGGTGTCCTACTTCGGCGTCGACGCCAACTCCGTGGGCTACGACGCGACGGGCGACGACCTAAGGCTCAAGCCGGGGACGGCAGGAGGCGGCGACGGCATCTGGTGGGCGTCCTCGATCTGCAACGGCAAACCCGCCCTGCACGCCCTCACCGCCGATCGCCTCTACAGCGACGTCCTCGGCCACAAGGCACGACGCTCCCTGTTCCACGCCTACGTCGACGACATCACCACCCGACGCGGCTGCACCCACGTCACCTACCCCACGGCCAAGGACTTCCACGACCTGTAAGCGCCCCCGCGCCCGGTGCACTGGTAGCCCCTGGGGCGACCTCCCTCTGACTTGCGAGGGTCCGAAGTCTCGAACACCCCCCTAGCCTGCGAGGCGTCCAGGCAGGACCAACGTCGATCGCTGGCTCTGCCCAATGGAATGGGATACGAACGGGGGAAGACACATGCACAGCGGAATCAAGGCCACGATCATGGCGGTGGCCGGAGCGTCACTGGCGCTGGGGCTGAGCGCTGCACCAGCGTCGGGCTACAGCGATGGACCACAAGCGCAGGACCACGAAGCCCTGGCGTGCAACGTCATGGGCGCCAGGGACAAGGACGGCCAGAGCTACATCAAGAACCCCCTCCCGTCCGGCTCAAAGATCTACGGAAACCCGAACAGCGCCTGCACCCACAGCTACATCGGCCCGGACCACACCGCCGACTACCACTGCTCGAGGAAAGGAGGCGACGGCCGTCGCTACACCTACACCAGGTTCTTCAACGGCAGCGACGTCCGGTACGGCTGGGTTCGCAACAGCACCTTTCACGACGGCGGATCCGGGGTGGACTGCGCGTCATGAGGCCCGCCCCAACGGGAGGGGGACGGACGAAATGCATCTCCTGGGGTGACGGAATGCGCCTGGGCTGATGCGACTGCGCACGATTGATGTCGTACGTCGGCCTTCCGACCCTCAGCTGGCCGCCGGAGCCGCATGACAACTGTCGGGAGATGTGCACCGTCATGGGAAATGACGTCACGTCGTGGGACGACACACCGTCCGGGGGTGACCCTTGTGTCGTGTCGCTGCGCGCTGTCGGTCTTCTGCGGCGTCACCGGTCACTTCTGGGATGCCGGGACGAGAGCGGGGGCGGCCTTGAAGGAGATGGCCTCCATGAGCGGCTTGCGCTTGGTGTTGTGGAAGGCCGCGATGCGCCACTGGCCGTCCTGCTCCCGGACCAGAGTGTAGGTCTGGACCCTCAATCAATATGGCGCCAGGATCACTTGCCGGAAGGAACCTTGCCAACTGAAATGATCCGCCGCATGGCAGGTTTGACCACGGCGGAGGATCCGCAACGCGGACGCCCGTGGGGCTTTCCTCTGGAGGACCGCATCCTCCTGGTAACGGCTTACTGGCCCACAAATTGGATGGTGCGCCAGCTGGTCCCGCTCTTCGGCATCTCGAGGCCGGCCGCGGACCGGATCATCGATCACCTCGGCCAGTTGCTTGTCCTCCAGCCCTCGTGAGCGATTCCCGCAAGGACACCGTGCTCATCGTGGACGGCACCCTGGTGCCCACCCGCGACCACACCGCCGCGGAGCAGTCGAAGAACACCGTGCGCAGCTTCATCCACCTGCTGGTCGACGCCGTGGACATCGGCGCCGACAGGGCCGGCACCCCTGGTGACGGCGTCGCGTCAACCCGGTGCGCGGATCAATGCGTTGGTACGGATAGTTCTGATCCGTAGCGCTGAGTGGGTACAACGGACGGCACACGAACAGCTCTTCTCAACGTCAGGGAGCCCGCCATGCCGTCTGCACCAACTCGCCGAACTCCGCCGCAGGTTGAACTACGCTGGGGCGGCCTGCACATATCCATCCAGCGCATCCCTGCATGGCTGGTCATGCTCACATCCACAGCTGCCGGTACCGGGGCCGCCTGGTGGTCATCGCGCTAGCGGATGGGACGCAACGTCGCGATCATGCATGACAGTTTGGACGGCCGTATGATCCTGGAGATCTCTTGCCCAGGACGACGTTCACCGGTTGCAGCCCAACAGTCCTGTCTCACTGTTTCTTGGCCTGTCTCGACCCGGCGGCCGCCGGCCAGGCCGTGCACCGCAAACGTCGTGGAAGGCTCGGCGGCCGTCCGCCGTCCTTCTCGCCGGACTCCACCTCGCAGGGATCTTCATCTGGTCGGACGGATGACCCGGAGTCGCGGCTAGTCTGCCCGGTAGAGGGTGACTTCGCTGTCGATCGGAGCGGACCGCCACATCGCTCCGAGGAGCGGGTCCTGATCGATGAAACGGCGTGTGGCCGTGAGCGCATCCGCTCTGGGCTCGCCGATGGCAGTGTGATCGAAACCGCTGTCTCCGCCACCGCTGGTGTGCAGGTCCGCCCAGGCGGGGTCCTCGGCAAAGCATGCCTGGAACTCAACCTTCCAGTACTGGGGCTGCCAGTACGGATCCTGCCGATCGCCGTCCTCGTTGACTGCCAGCAGTCGTCCAAGAGACAGCGCGGGCCGGTTCCCGGTCCCGGTCCAGCCCCAGACGCCCCACTCAACGATGAAGCCGTCCCCGTCGCCCTCAGGCCCCACAATGCCCTCGACCGGCACCTGCACGAACTCCTCAAAGGCAGCCCACGCCGCCTCCATAGAGCAAGCACCAGCGGCGACGCCATGCCGACCCAGTATCTGCTCGAACGCTGCGGCGCTGGACCGCCAGGAGATGGACATACCGCCAGGCTAGCTGCACCGATCGCCCCCTCCGGGCTCAGGACGGAGGCCCCCGCTTCGTGATCCGAAGGAAACGGCCTGGCCCCACTGACTGGAGTCACTGAACTCCTACCTTCTTGATCAATTTCGTTGAGAAGTGATGTCAGTGGGCGCGCGGGCGGCAACGTCGTAGCTCGTGGGCTGGACTGCCGGTCACGAGTTCGTCTGCGATGAGCCGTCCGGCGGTGGGCGCCAGGGAGATGGCGGAGTGCATGGCGGCGACGTAGACGGATCGGTCGTTGGTCACAAATCCAATGACGGGTCCGTGCGCGGGCATGGGGCGTTGGCCGGTGCTGTAGCCCAGCAGGCGGCACTGGTCGCTTCCTTGGAAGGTCGTCTTCAGCTGCCGGAGCGCGTCTTGCGCCGCCTGCTCCAACGCTGCTGTGCCTTCTACGTGCGGCACGACCAGCAAGAGGTCACCGTCCCGTACCTCTCGGACCTCGAAACCAGGGCCGGCCACGATGGCCTTGACCAGGCCAGGCGGTGCTGTGACCCGCGCGAGGGTGGCCGGGGAGGCGGCAATGGCCAGGTTGGCCGATAGCGGCTCGCAGAGCTTGGGGACCCCTGTTCCGGCCGTGAGTACGACGGTTGCGGCGGCGTGGAGTCCGGTCGCGGTCAGCACTCCCCTGACGCGTCCGCCTGTCACCTGCAAAGAGGTGACCGCGGTGTTGTGGAGCACGGTTGCTCCGTGGGCGCCGGCGGCTGCTACGAGAGCCTGGGTCAGGGCCGTTGGGTCGACGCCTGCGTCGCTCGGAGTGTGGATGGCCTGGTCCGGTGGGTGTCGGAGGTTGGGCTCCAGGGCTGCGATGTCACTTCGTCCGATGCGGAACTGGCCTGGCCCCGGCCGTGAGTCCTGCGCCGGTGTGCCGGTCCAGGTCAGCGAGCCGGTCCGGCGGACGGTGATGTGGGGCAGTTCGTTCTCCAGGCGTCGGTAGTCCGCCAGGATGTGTTCGCGAAGGTCTTGTGCTCCGCCGGGCCAGTGGCCTCCCGCGCCGCGTACCCAGGCGAAGGAGTCTCCGGTCACCCCGGTGGCCGGTGCAGGTCCTTGCTCAAGCAAGGTGACCGGGACTCCCCGACGTGCCAGGTGGTAGGCCACTGAGGAGCCGACGATTCCCGCACCGACAACGACAACGGCTGGCATGAGGTCCTTCTCGATAGGCCAACGACCGTTCAGGCTGTGGCTGCGGCCGTAGAAGCACAGTCAGGCCGCTGCCGGGATCGTGCAACGGGATTTGCTGCGACTCGCGTTGAGCCACCCCCACCTGGGGTCTTGGCGGCGGGTGCGGCGGGTGCGGGTGACTCCGTCAGGTGCGGCCCCGCTTGCGGCTTGCGACGGCACGGCGACGCTCGCCTCCCCAAGCCCAACTCCGCTGCGGGAAGGGCGGCTACTGAGACCCGTACTCAGTAGCAGGGGTGGCGGGGCGGCGTCCGGCCCCGCCACAGTTGCTGCTGCCCCGAGTCCGTCCTCCGAGCCGGCGCACTCGGCAGTGGAGTTGCCGCAGGAAGCGGTCTGATGTCAGGACAGGACGGCGCCGATGATCGCGACCACGACGATGAGCAGGAACATCGTCCTGACGAACCAGGGGCGGTCGCCGATGCCCTTCCAGTCGGCGGCGAATGTCAGGCCGGCCACTGCCACAGCAGGCCATATCAACCAGTGCAGGCTGATCGGGTGGTCGATGAAGTAGGCCAGAGGCATGTAGAAGACGGCGTAGCCGAAGGCGAGCATCGCCGCCCCGCGCCAGGGGACGGTCCGTCGGCCCGCGGCGTCAGTGTTCTGGGTGTTCACAGCAATCCCTCAGGGGAAGAAATCAGGGAAGAGATGACGTCTACTTCAGGCCGTCATAGCAGGCCTTCTTGATGGACTTGATCCCGAACAGCGTCGACCCGCCGGATCCGAGTGCGGCCATGGCGCCCTTCTTGGTGTCCACGCTGGCGAGGGTGGCAAGGACCTTCTTGACGCCACCGGCGTTCTTGATCACCTTGAAGGCGGCCTTTCCTGGGGCGAATGCCGCGGCGAGCGCAGCACCGCACTTCATGGAATTCCAGGTGTCGCTGACCATGCCGCCTGCGATCTCCTTGGTCTTGTCCCACCACTTGGGGTCGGCGACGACGGGGTAGGCGGTGGACTTGTCCGTCTGGATGGTCTGGATGAGGGTGTTCCCCTCGAGCCGGTAGGTGGTGGGCACCGGCTTGCCGTTGGCGTCCTTGGCCCAGGGGGTGCCGAAGAGACCGACCACCTCACCGGCACTGTCGCCCACCACGACGCCGCCTTCTTCCAGGAGCGCGGCGTGGGCGCCACTGGGCAGGTCCAGCGGGAAGCGGTACTCGGTGGGCGCCGACGCGTTCTTCAGCGTGATCAGAGCACTCGCGCTGCCGTCCCGGCCGACCTGAGCGGCAATGTCGACGGGGCCGTCGGGCTGGGTGTACATCACGGTGCCGTTGGCCGTGGCGCTTGCCGATGCGGCAGCCGAGCCCGGCAGGCCGATGGCCACCCGAGTCCCTTCAGGGTCAGTCACGGCGATCTTGCCGGAGCTGGTGGCAGGCATCTCCACGCGCGTTCCCGCCACGTCCGCGATCAGGTTGCCCTCACCTGTCCGCGGGGTGGTCAGGTTGGTGGTGCCAGTGGCGTTTTCCACGACGGACGCCGCGGCGTCCGTCGTGGGCACGGGCCGGCCCGTGCCGGCGAACGCCGGAACCGTGGTGACAAGCATGGCGGAGGCGGCCACCGCCGCTATACCGGCCAGCGCCGATGCTTTGTCAACGGAAAGCTTCATCGTGTCCCCCATGGGATGTTCAGCCGTCACTGCGATCGAGAGGTGACGGTAGGTCATGAAGGATCATTCCATGGACATAAGCCGCATTGATCATGTCATCGAAGGGATTTAGATCACTGGAACCGAGTAAGCGAAGATCACATCCGCGTTCCGCGATACGTCCCCCGCACCGGACCGAACGCGACCAGCACCGGCGCGCCTTGCTCGCGCTCGCGGAGCAGCTCGGCACCCGGTTGCGCGGAGGGCAACAGGCTGGCGGTGTCCCTGAGCGGGCGGCGACATGCCGACGAGCTGGGCCAGGTTGGCACCGGTCTCGATGACGGCGTCGGCTCGCCGCTGGCGCTGCCCCTGCCTGCCTCATCGACGGCGACCTGCGCGCTGGCTGGGCGAATTGACGGCCTGCAAGTCAGTCAGGCGTCTGCCGGAGCAGTTGCGGGCTCAGCCTGAGCTGCCTGGGAGGACGAGGCCGTTCTCGTAGGCGAATACCACCGCTTGGGCGCGGTCACGCAGATGGAGCTTGGCGAACATGCTGCCGGTGTGGCTTTTCACCGTCGCCTCGGTCACGACCAGGTGCGCGGCGGTCTCCGGGTTCGACAGGCCCCTGGCCACCAGGACACCGCAAGGAGTCCAGCGACGCGGTCCGGCGGACGATCTCCTCCAGCAGAACGCCGTCGCGGTGGGCCAGCCGTGCGACCTCCGCGGCGCCGAGCCCTTCGACCAGCAGCCTGTCTCCGTCCTCGCGCTTGGTGCGGCCACCGGCCCGGTCCACAAGACCCGACAGGCGCTCGGCCTCGGCGGTACGTGCGACGACCACGATCACGTCGTCGACGGTCTGGGCCGCCTCACCCAGCATGTGGCTGGACAGCAGGACCGTGCCACCGTTCGCGGCCCGGTCCCGCAGCAGCGTGCGCAGCCAGCGGATGCCCTGCGGGTCCAGGCCGTTCACCGGCTCGTCAAGGACCAGGATCTCCGGATCGCCCAGGAGCGCCGCGGCGAGCCCGAGCCGCTGCCGCATGCCCATCGAATACTTCCCGACCCTGCCCCGGGCCGCCTCCTCCAAGCCGACGAGTTCCAGGACCTCACCGACCCGGCGGCGGGGCAGCCCGGCCAGCGCGGCCAGCGACCGCAGGTGCGCCCGACCGGTCCGGCCGGGATGGGCGCCGCACGGCTCGATGTGCACGCCGAGCAGGCGGGCGTCGGGCCTGATCTTCGTGGCTGACGTGCCCCGTACGAACGCCCGGCCCGCGGTCGGCCGCGCCAGTCCGACGACCGCTTTGAGCGCGGTGGTCTTCCCTGCCCCGTTCGGGCCGAAGAACCCCGTCACCCTTCCGGGCCCGACCGTGAACGACAGGTCGTCGACTGCCGTTCTACGGCCATATCGCTTGGTCAGCCCTTCGACCCTGATGGCTGCCGGGTCTCCAGCCAATGTGCGTGAAGAAGTCATGCCCGAAGCTTCCGATGCGGCGATCTCCCGGTCATCCGCCCACGGTCGAAACCCGAACTCCCACCAGGGGAGGAGACCTGCAACGGGGTTACCGGACACCGGAGTTGGCATGACTGCCTCCCCTTGTCGTTCGGGGTGGCCCGGCTCAGCGCAGCAGCCCCAGCGGGAACGCCTTGGCCATCGCGGCCATGCCCGCGTCGTTGGGGTGCAGGCCGTCTCCGCCGTTGTACGCGGGCAGCAGGCGGCCGGGGCGGTCGGGGTCGCGGACCGCGGCGTCGAAGTCCGCGATGCCGTCGAAGGAACCACTCGTGCGGATCCACTCGTTGACGCTCTGGCGGACCGACTCCCGCTGCGGCGTGTAGTAGCCGACGGTGTCGCCCTCGAAGGGCAGAATCGTCGCTCCGATGATCTTCAGGCCGCGCTCGTGGGAGCGCTGGATCAACTTCCGGTACCCCTCGATGATTTCGGGCGCCGTCACCTCCTCGGAGGCGGGCGCGACGATGCCCGGTGTGCCCAGGTCGTTGACGCCCAGGAGCACGGTGACCGCCCGTGCCCCGGGCTGGCCCAGCACGTCCCGGTCGAACCTCTTCAGACCGCTCTCGCCGAAGTACGCCGCGAAGGACTCGGCGGGCGATCCCGGGACCGGGTTCGGGTCGCGCAGCAGCCGGTTGCCGCCGATACCGGCGTTCACGACTCCCGTGGAGGCCAGCTGTCCGTCTCCGCGCAGCCGTTCGGCGAGCAGGTCGGGCCAGCGGTGGTTGGCGTCCACGGTGGTGTGTTCGCCGTCGGTGATGGAGTCGCCGAGTGTCACCAGCGCCGAATCCGCGGCCCCTTCGGCGCTGTTGACGGACACGCCCGACAGGAAGTGCCACGACGTGGTGGTCGCGGTGGGTGTCAGGTCGGGCTTGCCGGTGACGTCGCCGTCCGCGACGAAGTTGCTCTGGTACGCCGCGGAGTGGGTGGTGTCGGCGGGGGTGGCCTGCGGCAGGTACAGGCTGATCACGAGGTCCCCGCCCGCGGTCGTGGGCAGCTCGACCGGGTCGCTCCAGCGCTGTGTGCCGGGCGCGAGTGTGGTCGACGGGCTGCCGTCGAAGCGCAGTTCCCGGTCGGTGCCGGCGTCGATGGCGGTCGCGGGACCGCCCGCCACCGGGTGGGCGGCGTGTGCCTCGCCGATCGCCAGCGGCGTCGTACCGAACTCGTTCGTGAAGCGCACGCGCACGCTGGTTCCGGCGGCCGAGAGGTGCACCCTCTGCCGCAGCGTCTGCTTCTCGTACACCGTGGAGTCGGCGGCGGGCACGGCTGTGGGCGGGGCCGCCCAGGTGCCGATGAACGTGTCGGTGGCGCTGTGTGCGGCGGGCGCCGGGGCGAGAGCGGCGATGAGCGCGGTGAGGGGCAGGCTCAGCAGTGCGCGTATGTGTCTGCGCATGGGGCGCAATTCCTTTTCTGGGGTGGATGGGTGGGGGGGGTAGGTGGTGGGTGGGCGGCCGTGGGGAGATGGCCTGGGCCGTCCGGTGTTCAGCCGCGCGGCCGGGGCGGCGCGGGTCCGCCGGGCAGGGTCAGTCGGACTCGGCGACCTCGCGCGCGAACTCCGCCCACATGCCCGCGTACTTGCGCGCCAGGTCGGCCACCAGGCCCGTGCAGTGCGTGGGCACCACTTCGGCCATCTTCAGCAGGTCGCGTGGCTCCATGGCGCTGCGTTGCAGCAGGCGGAGCAGTTGGCGGCCGCTCTCCTTGTGCCGCAGTGACGGGTCGCGCAGGAGCTTGTCGATGGGCGCGACGTCGACCGGGTGGAGGGGGCGGACCACGCCCGCGGTGTCCCCGGCCGCGCTGTCCCGCGGCTGTGCACAGCTCTTGGTGCCGCCGGTCGCCCGCAGCTGCGGCACGTCCCGTTCCGGTACGGGGGAACGGCCGGAGGCAAGTCGTTTGCGGACGTCGCTGACCGTCGCCGGTGAGATGCCGGCCTGCCGGGCCACCTCGCGCAGTGAGGCCTGGGGCCGCTGCGCCAGCAGTTCGGCCGCCTTCCGGCGGCCGCCCGTGCCGTCCAGCGGCCGGACCCTGCCGTCCCTGCCCCTGCGGGCCTGCGGGGGCGGCGTCGCGTCGGCCGAGGCGGACCGCAGTGCCGCCACGGTCTTGGCGCCGATGCCCGCCGTGCGTGCCACGGCCCGGTCCGACAGGTGCGACCACTGGGCGAGGATGCGCTGCGCGGCTGCCCTGCGGTCCTGCCGGGACAGGGGAAGACCGTGCGCCATGTTGGACCGGACCGCGAGGAGGAACGCCTCCTCGGCCGCGCCGTCGAAGAACTGCACGTCGATGGTCGTGCGGCCCTTCGCGCACGCGGCCAGGACGCGGTGCATGCCGTCGATCACCCGCATCGTGGACCGCTCGACGAGGATCGGCGGGAGCGGCTCGTCGAGTTCTGCCAGCCGGGCGACGTGCGCGGCGTCCTCCCCCTGCAGGCGGGGTGAGTAGCCGGGTACGAGCGACGCGACCGGTACGGAGGCGATGTCGTGGTCGAGGGTCCCCGCGGAAACCGCCGTCATGGCCGGGACCTCGGATTCCTCTCGCGCCGAATCGAAAAGAAGTGCACGGGAATCGGGCATGTGACTCACTCAGCTCCCCACCATTTCGGCTCCATGACTGCCTGTCCGAGTTCTGCACGGTACACAGATTCGGCCTTCGCCGGTTACGGATGCCGTTGAGCTGCGAGCCACAATGGGTGGAGAAACGCTGGAGAAACGCTGGAGAACGGCTCAGGATTACAGGGTGAATTCACTGCCGTCAGGCAAAACCTCGACACCTGCCTCTCGCACCGCTCCACCGGCGGGCGAGGAGGAGTCAAGGAGGGGATTGGTGTTGTTGAGGTGGGTGTAGATCCGGCGCAGCCCCGGATGGCGGGCGAGGGCGGCCAGGCTGCCGCCGGGGCCGCTGACGGGCAGATGGCCCATCAGCGCCTGCCCGGCGTCCCGGTCCTGGGAGCGCACGGCCGTCCCCAGCTCGTCGGCGCTGAAGAACGTTCCGTCCAGCAGGACGCAGGATGCCGAGGCCAGCAGGTCGTCGAACCCCTCCGGCCAGGCCGCCAGGCACGGGGCGTAGACCAGCGCTCCGCCGGTCGCCGCGTCCTCGATGCGGTAGGCGACGACCCACGGGGCGTGTGGGGCCGGGTTTCCCGCGTACTTGGGGGCCTTGGAGCTGACGGGGTGCGCGGTGACGGTGAGCCCGCCTGCCAAAGCGAAGCCGCCGGGCACGGTGCTGTCGTGCCAGTCCCACGGCGCGTAGCGGTCAAGCAGGCCGTGCAGGGGCAGGTCGGCGGTGAGCGCGTCGCGCACCGGGGGCCCGGCGTGCACGGTCAGGTCCTGGCCGCCGCGCAGGATGGTCAGCCCCAGAGTGTGGTCGAGTTCGGCGTCGGTGAGCAGTACCCCGCGCACGGGGGTGTCCCGCGGGCCGGGTCCCGGACGCAGCGCGGGCGCGGCCAGGAGCTGGGTGCGGATGTCGGGGGAGGCGTTGAGCAGCCACCAGTCGCGTCCGTTGCCGCTGACGGCGACCGACTCCTGGGAGCGCGCCGGCAGTTCGCCCCGGTGGCAGCGGGCGCAGAGCGCGCAGGCGCAGTTCCACTGCGGGAAGCCGCCGCCCGCTGCGGTGCCGAGCAGGACCACCTTCACGGCGCCACCGGAAGGCGCGGGACGAACGGCGGTGGCGCCTCTTCGGGGACTTCCGCGAGCGCCGCGTCGACCAGCGAGCGGTGCGGGGAGAGGCCGCAGGCCGGGTCGGTGGCCGCGGCGTCGCCGGTGAGCTGGAAGGCCTGACAGCGGCAGCCGCCGTGGTCGGTGTGGCGCTCGGGGCAGGTCCGGCACGGGTCGCGCATCCAGCCGGTGCCCCGGTAGGCGTTGAAGGCCCGTGAGGCGTACCAGATCTCCGACAGGGGGCGGCGCAGCACGTTCTCGGTCGGCAGGGTGGTGATGGCGTACGCCGCCGGGCACGGCAGCACGTCGCCGGTGGGGGTCACGGTCAGCTGGGTGTTGCCCCAGCCGTCCATGCAGGGTTTGGGCCGGTCGTCGTAGTAGTCAGCCGCCACGTAGACGAGTTCGGGGCCGCCCGCGTGCTTCGCGCGGGTACGCTGCATGGCCTGGCGCGCGGCCGTGAGCTGGTCCGCGGTGGGCATCAGTGCGGTGCGGTTGCGCAGCCCCCAGCCGTAGTACTGGGTGTTGGCCAGCTCGATGCGGTCGGCGCCCAGGTCGACGGCGAGGTCCACGATCTGTTCGACCCTGTCGATGTTCCTGCGGTGCAGGACGACGTTGACGGTGAGCGGGAGCCCGGTGGCGGTGACGGCCTCGGCGGCCTTGAGCTTGGCCCCGTGGACACGGGCTCCGGCGATCTGGTCGCCGAGCCTGGGATCGGCGTCCTGGAGGGAGAGCTGGACGTGGTCGACCCCTCGCTGCGCGAGGTCCTGTGCGCGGTCGGCGGTCAGGCCGACGCCGCTGGTGACCAGGTTGACGTAGGCGCCGAGCTGCCGGGCGTGGCCGACCAGTTCGGGCAGGTCCGGGCGGGCCAGCGGCTCGCCGCCGGAGAAGTGCATCTGCACGACGCCGAGTTCACGGGCCTGGGTGAGGATGTCCGTCCACTGCTCGCTGGTCAGTTCCTCGGAGCGGGCGGCGAGTTCGAGGGGGTTGGAGCAGTAGGGGCAGTGCAGGGGGCAGCGGTGGGTCAGTTCGAGCAGCATCCCCAGCGGCGCTCCGACGGTCGGCTCAGCCATCGAGGTCCACCACCCGGCGCTCCGCGAGGCGCAGGAGCAGCTCGCTGACGTCCTCGGTGCGTACGCCTTCGTAGTCCTGTGCGAGGTGCTCGACGATGCGGCCGACGGTGGAGGTGCCGTCGCAGTGGGTGAGTACGGCCGCCGCGGTGTCGTTGAGGACCACGACGCGTTCGGGCAGCAGGGCCAGCTCGCCGCGGACCGGATCGCTGGCCAGCCGGACGCCGGGCCGAAGGCGCGGGACGGTGGGCTCGGGAAGACTGGTCATGACCGTGGGGCTCCGTTTCCCGTGTGGTAGTCGAGCGAGTCCAGAACGGCGTTCAGGACCTGGCACTTGAACGCCAGTGCCCGGACGCAGGCCTCCTGCTGCTGCCGGGTGACGGCGTGCTGTGCCACCAGGTCCAGCAGGGAGCGGCCCTCGGGGCCGACCATCGCGATGCGTGCGGTGAAGTACTCGAACCCCTCCTCCGCGATCCACGGGTGGTGCTCCCGGAGACGGCCGAGGCGGTGGGCGAGCAGGCCCGGGGAGAACAGCTCGGTCAGCCCTGATGCGGCCGCCTCCAGCCAGGGGCGGCGCCGGGCGAAGTCCACGTAGGCGTCCACGGCGAAGCGTGTGCCGGGAAGGACGAGGTGCTCGTCGAGCACCTCGTCCTTCCGCAGTCCGACCGCTTCGCCCAGACGCAGCCATTTCTCCGCACCGCCGGGAGAGACGTCCGTGCCGTCGTGGTAGACGATCCTGGACAGCCACTGCCGCCGCACCTCGGGCAGCGGGCAGTTGGCCACGATCGCGGCGTCCTTCTGGGGCAGGCACCGCTGGTAGTACCAGCGGTTGGCCGCCCACAGCCGCAGCTCGTCCTTGTCCAGCAGGCCTTCGTGCATCCGCTGGTGGAACGGGTGGCGGTCCCAGTACGACGACTCCAGCGCGTGGAGTTCCCGCCGGAAATCGGCCTCGCTCCAGGGAGCATCTACCTCATGCGTCACGGACATCGAAATGCCTGCGTCCTTTCCTGCGGCAGTGGGTCAGTCGCGGCTGAAGTAGGCGGTGACTTCCATGCCGGTGTCGAAGGAAACAAAATCGGGACGGATCCATGCCGTCTTGGTACGGGTTTCCTTGTCGCCAGTTCGCATGCGACGCTCCTTTTCACAGAATGGTGTTTTCCGAATGATCGATGGCGACACTAACGATGCACGTGAAGGGACGGCAATGTCAGGAGCTCGAGTTCCGCTCAAGTATTTGTCGAGCGACAGAAGAGTGCGTACGTCCTTGTCCCCGGCGGCAGTTGGTCCGTGACGCGATTCAACTGGCGGCGACTTCCCCTTCTGGTAGCGTGAAGCGCTGATGGTGTAACCCGAAGGAGAGGTAGCCGTGGTGATCGCGGGTGACGACGACATCACCGGGTGATACCCGGATGTCGACTGCCACCGCTGCGCACTGAGTGTGTGCGGCCGCGTGGCCCGCTCTCACGTGCTCTGACCACCACACCCTCTGGGCGCGCCTTGGTGCGCCCGCATCATCTGCGAGGCATGCGCATATGTCCGACGCCAGCATCGTCTGCTCGAATCTCTCCTTCTCCTGGCCCGACGGCGCCCCGGTGTTCCAGGACCTGTCCTGGACCGTGGGCGACGGCCACACCGGGCTGGTCGCACCGAACGGTGCGGGCAAGTCCACCCTGCTCAAACTGATCACGGGCGAACTGAGCCCGAACCGCGGGTCCGTGACGGTCAAGGGCCTGCTCGGTTACCTCCCCCAGACCCTGCCCCTGACCGGCGACCTGACCGTGGCCGAGGTGCTCGGCATCGCCCCGGTGATCGAGGCGCTGGACGCCATCGCGTCCGGGGACGTGGCCGAGGAGCACTTCGCCACGGTCGGCGACGACTGGGACATCGAGGAACGCAGCCGTGTCCAGCTCGACCGCCTGGGGCTCGACGGCATCCCGCTGACCCAGCGGCTGCACGCCCTCAGCGGCGGCCAGGTCATCTCCCTGGGCCTTGCCACCCAGCTGATCAAACAGCCCGATGTGCTCCTGCTCGACGAACCGACCAACAACCTCGACCTGGACGCCCGCCACCGGCTCTACCAGGTGCTGGAGAGCTGGAACGGCTGTCTGCTGGTGGTCAGTCACGACCGTGAGCTGCTCGACCGCATGGACGCCATCGCCGAGCTCGACTCGGGTGGGATGCGGTTGTACGGCGGCAACTACACCGACTACGAAGAGGCGGTGCGCTCCGAGCAGGAGACTGCCGAGAAGAACATCCGTACCGCCGAGCAGCAGGTCAAGCGGGAGAAGCGGGAGATGCAGCAGGCCCGTGAACGGGCGCAGCGCCGGGCCGGTGTCGGAGCGCGGGCCGCCGCGAAGGGCAGCATCTCCAAGATGGCCGCGGGCACGCTCAAGCGGCGCGCCCAGGAGTCGGCTGCCAAGTCCAACGACACGCACGGCCAGCGCCTCGCCGACGCCAAGAACCGGCTGGACGAGGCGAGCCGGATGCTCCGTGACGACCGCAGGATCACCCTGGACCTGCCCGACACCAATGTGCCGGCGGGACGTACGGTCTTCCTCGGCGAGGGCATCCATGTCCGGTACGGAGAGCGGGAGCTGTTCAGGGGCAAGGGGGTCGACCTCACCATCCGGGGGCCCGAGCGGATCGCGCTGACCGGCAGCAACGGCGTCGGCAAGTCCACCCTGCTGCGCGTGATCAGTGGTGAACTCGAGGCGGAACACGGGGCGTTCAAGCGGGCGGAGGGCCGTATCGCCTATCTCTCCCAGCGCCTCGACACGCTGCCGCTGGACCGCACCGTCGCCCAGTGCCTGGCCGACTACGCGCCGCACAAGCCCGAGGCGGAGCGGCTGAACCTGCTGGCCCGCTTCCTCTTCCGCGGGGCCGCGGCGCATCTGCCGATCGGGTCCCTGTCGGGGGGCGAGAGGCTGCGCGCCACCCTGGCGTGTGTCCTGGGCGCCGAACCGGCGCCGCAGCTGCTGCTCCTGGACGAGCCGACCAACAATCTCGACCTCGACAGCGTCGAGCAGCTGGAGGGGGCCCTCAACTCCTACGAGGGCGCGTTCATCGTGGTCAGCCACGACGCGCGGTTCGTCAAGGAGATCGGGGTGGACCGCTGGCTGCGGATGTCCGACGGCCGCCTGCAGGAGACGGGGGCTCCCGACGATGAGTGACGCCTCCTCACACCTGCCCGGCGGGCAGGACATCCTGTCCGCCGACCACCGTTCCGCACACCTGCTCGCCGAGAACCTGCACTGCGTGCTGGGCGACCGCGTGGTGCTGCGCGACGTCTCGCTCAAGGTCTCGCACGGCGAGCGGGTGGGCCTGATCGGTGAGAACGGCCGGGGCAAGTCCACCCTGCTGCGCGCCTTCGCCGGCGAACTCACCCCGCAGCGCGGCGAGGTGCTGCGCGCGGTGACGGGCCGGGTGGGCTTCCTGCCCCAACAGCCGGACTTCCCGGCCGGTTTCACCATCGAGGACGTGCTGGCACAGGCGACCGCGCAGTTCGAGGAACTGTCCGAGCGGATGCGTGCCGCGGAGGAGCGCATGTCGAGCGACCCGGGCGATCTCGACGCGGTCATGGAGGAGTACGGCCGTCTCCAGGAGGAGTTCGACCGGCGCGGCGGCTGGGAGCTCGGCGCCCGCGTCGGCGAGGTGCTGGACGTCTTCGGCCTGTCCGGGCTCGACCGGAACCGCGGCCTGCGGACCCTGTCGGGGGGCGAGCGGGCCCGTCTCGCCCTGGCCGCGCTGGTTCTCGACGAACCGGCCGGGCTGCTGCTCGACGAGCCCACCAACCACCTCGACGACCGGGCGGTGGACTGGCTCGTCCAGTGGCTCGCCGCGTACCAGGGTCCGTGTCTGATCGCCTCGCACGATCGGGCCCTGCTGGATGCGGCCGTCACCGCCATCGTCGACCTGGACGGACCCCGCGGTGCCACCGTCCGCTACGGCGGCGGCTACCGCGACTACCTCGCCGAGCGCGCCGCGGCGCGAGAGCGCTGGTGGCAGCGGTACCGCGAGTGGAGCAAGGAGCTGGCCGAGGCCCGGCGGCGGGTGCACCGGGCCGCCACGAGCGGGCGCGTCTACAGCGGCAGGGCCGACAACGACAAGTTGTCCTACGACGCCGCGGGCAGCGGCGCCGAACGGGCCGTCGCCCGGACGGGACGCGCCGCCCAGATGCATCTGCGACGGCTGCTCGACGAGTCGGTGCCGCGGCCGCCGGAGCCTCTCGACTTCGCTCCCCCGCAGGACGCGGAGGCGGCCGACGAGGTCGTGGAGCCGGCCGACGGCATCCTGCTGCGGGGCACCGGCCTGACCGTCGGGCAGGTGCTGCGGGACGCGGACCTGGAACTGGCCGCCGGCAGCCGGTATGTGATCAGCGGTCCGAACGGCGCGGGCAAGTCGACGTTGCTGTCGGTACTGGTGGGCGAGCGGGCCCCGGACGCCGGCGAGGTGCGGCGGGCGCCGGGGCTGCGCATCGGCTATCTGCCGCAGGACAGCGACTTCGGGGCGGAGCGGCGTGCTCTCCTCGACGCGTTCGCCGCGCGGCGCGCGGTCCATGTCGAGGACGCCGCAGCCGAGTTGACCCGGTTCGGTCTGTTCGGCCCCGAGGACTTCGGCACTCCCGCGAACCGGCTCTCCATCGGCCAGTGGCGGCGCCTGGACCTCGCGCTGCTCTTCGCCCGGCGGCCGCATCTGCTGCTGCTCGACGAGCCTACCAACCATCTCAGTCTGGTGCTGGTGGAGCAGTTGCTGGAGGCGGTGGAGCGCTTCAGGGGCCCGGTCGTCACCGTCACCCACGACCGGGCCCTGCGCGAGCGCCACCGCGACCGGCTCCTGGAGCTGTCCGACGGGCGGCTGGAGCGGCCCTAGCGGATGTAGCGGCCGTCCAGGTACTTCTTGGCCAGGTCGAGGTAGCGGGTGTCCTCGGAGTTGCGGATCAGCTCGAAGAAGAACATCTCCCGCGTGATCAGGTGCACCCCGAGCCGGCGCAGGCGGTCCAGGCCCAGCTCCTGGTCCGCCTGGTTGCGGGCCGAGACGGTGTCGGCCAGTACGAACACCGTCTTGCCCTGCTCCAGCAGGCTCAGTGCCGACTGGAGGATGACGACGTGGGTCTCCGCGCCGGCCAGCACGTACTGGTCCCGGTCGGAGGCCGCCACGTACTCCGCGATGGGCTGCTCGCGCAGCAGGTCGAAGTGCTCCTTCTCCAGCCGGGTCGCGCCCTCCGCTGCCTCGTGCAGCGACAGGGAGAGCCCGCCCAGCTTCTTGTGCTCGGTGAGCAGCACCGGGAGGTCGAACTCCCGCGCCACCTCCGCCGTCCAGCAGGTGTTGTGCAGTAGTTGGGTGCCCTCGATCAGCAGTGGGACGAGCTCCAACTGCATGTCGAAGAGGACGACCGAGGCCTTGTCCGCGCTTACCAGCATGTCCCGCAACCGATCCGTTTCGTGAGGAGTGGTGAAGTGGTGGCTTGGTGAAGTGGTGGCTTGGTGAAGTGGTGGGGTGGTGAAGTGATGTGTGAGGCAGTCGTACGGCGCCGTACCGCGTCGCGCGTCAGGCGCGCTCGGCCCAGAACTCCGTCAGCGTCCTGTTGAAGTCCCGCGCCGCGGTGAGCGGCACGTAGTGCCCGTGGTCCCCGAACTCGCGCACCCGCGCCCCGGGGACCTTGGCGTACTGGGCGACGGCTTCCTCGTCCAGGACGCAGTCCCCCAGTCCGCGGACCACCAGGCAGTCCGTGGTGATGTCCGCGAGCCGGTCGACGACGTCGAACTCCGTCAGGGCCGCGTAGTAGCAGCGCAGGATGTCCATGGAGGCCTGGGTGCTGAACCGCTCGGCCAGGTTGCCGCCCGCGCCGAACACCGCTTCCAGCAGGCCCCCGTGCACGCGCAGTTCCTCCCGCAGGTCGAGGGTCCGCTCGAAGGCGTCCTCGCCGTAGCGCGGCGCGCAGCTGACGAGGGTCAGCGAGGCGACGCTCTCCGGGTGCCGCAGCGCGGCCAGGGTCGACACACAGCCGCCCAGGGACCAGCCGACGAGGTCTGCCGGGCCGCCCACGGTGTCCCGCAGGAACTCGGCCACCTCGTCCGCGAGCGCCTCGAAGGAGAAGCTCTCCTCGTCGAAGGGGATGTCCTTGTGCCCCGGATACTCCGGGACGTAGACCTGGCGCCCTTCCTTGAGCAGCGCCGGGATCTGCTGGGTCCACGCCCGCTGGTCACAGTTGAGCGGCGGGAGCAGCAGGGTGGGCCGCCCCGTGTCGCCGTACCGCTCCCACCGGGTCAGCGGTTCCGTCCGGCGGGCCCGGCGGGCCGGCTCCGCCGCCGCGTGGGCCGGGGCCGGTGCCTCCTTCCGCTGCCCGGCGGGCCGGGCGCCGATGGCGGCGGCGAGGTCGGCCACCGTCTCGTGGCGGAAGAGGTCGTGCGCCTTGATGGGGCTTCCGGCCTTCTGATAGGGGCTCAGGAGTTGGACGGCCGAGAGTGAGTCCAGGCCGAGCGTGACGATTCTGGTGCCGGGTACGACCTCGCCCGATCCTTCCTCGAAGCCCAGCAGGTCCGACAGTTGAGCGCACAGTTGGTCGACGAGGCCGTCGTCCACAGGTTCCGGCCCCCTTTCCGGTTCGGGTTCGGGTTCGGGTACGGGTATGGGTTCGGGTACGGGGTTCTCCTCGAGCACCCAGTGCCGCCGCTTCTCGAACGGGTAGGCGGGCAGCGCGATCCGTGCCAGGTCGGCCGGGGCCTCGAGCTTGCGGCCGAGGGCGGAGGTGGTGTCCTGCGCCCGCCACAGGACGACGAGGTCGCGCAGGGTGTCGTCGAGACGGTCGATGTCCGCTGCCTGGGGTGCCCGGTCGCCCTGGCCGGGCTGCGTCGACGCGTCCAGGGCGGTGAGGAGTTCGTCCCGGGTACGGGCCACGAGCACCTGCTCGTGCGTGTGGCGCGGGCGGCGCAGCAGCAGTTGGGAGAGGTCCCAGAGCCGGTCGTCGGGCAGCTCGGCGACCAGTGCCCGGGTGCGGCCGGCCAGCGCCGCGAGGCTGTCGCGCGACGCGGCCGACAGGCAGAAGGGCAGCGCCCGCCCGGGGCGGCGGTCCACCGCTTTCCCGACCGCCGGACCGCCGGGCAGTTTGCGCAGGACCACGTGCCCGTTGGAGCCGGTGAAGCCGAAGGCGCTGATGGCGCACAGCGGCTTGTCCTGCGGCCACGGCAACGGTTCCTCGTTGACCCTGAACGGTGCGACGTCGAGGTAGGAGGCCGCATCGCCGGTGGTGGCCACCGGCGGGATCGTCTCGTGGTGGAAGGCGAGCAGCGCCTTGACGACGCTCGCGAGGCCGGAGGCCACCAGGGTGTGCCCGATGAGCGGTTTCACGGCGCCGAGGTGGCAGCCCTCGCCGCCGGTCTTGCGGAAGGCGGACCGCAGGCCCTCCAGCTCGATGGGGTCGCCCAACGGCGTCCCGGTGCCGTGCGTCTCCAGATAGGCGATCTGCGAGACGTCGATCTGCTCGCGCTCGTAGAGACCGGCGATCAGCCGGGCCTGCGGCTGCGAACTCGGCGCCATCAGGCCGTTGGTGGTGCCGTTGTGGTTGGTGCCGGTCGCCTGGATCGCGCCGTAGATCCGCAGTCCCCGGGCGCGGGCCTCGTCGTACCGCATGACGACCAGTGACGCGGCGCCCTCGGCCGGGACGAATCCGTCGGCGGCGTCGGTGAAGGGCAGCGACGTGCCTTCGGGGGAGCTCATCCGGGACCGCTGTGCGAAGCGCAGCACCTCCGGGGTGCTGAAGACCGAGACGGCGCCGACGACCGCACAACGGCACTGTCCGGCCCGGATGTTGAGCACCGCCTCGTGCAGCGCCGCGAGCGACGAGGAGCACGCGCTGTCCAGCGTGATCGACGGGCCGGTGATGTCGTAGAAGTAGGAGATGCGGCCCGACAGCGTCGAGGGCGCGTTGCCCAGGAAGCTGTGGGTGCCGTGGACGAGGTCGCTGCGCTGCGCCATCAGCGAGCGGTAGTCGCCGGGCAGCCCGGCGACGAACACGCCGGAGTCCAGGTCGCGCAGGTCCGCGGGCGTCAGGTAGCTGTCGTCGACGGCGTGCTGCACCGACTGGAGCAGGATCCGCTGCTGCGGGTCCATGCACTGCGCTTCGTTCGGTGAGATCCGGAAGAACCGGGCATCGAAGTCCTGGTGCCCCTCCAGGAAGCCGCCGACGAAGGCGGCGCCGTCCTCCTCCCCCTCCCCCGCCCAGCGCCCGGTGGTGCCCAGGGCGCTGCGGCCCAGCCGCAGGCGTTCCCAGTACTCCTCCAGGCCGTCGCTGCCGGCGAAGCGGCAGGACATGCCGACCACGACCGGGGTGTCATCCTCAAGCAGCTCGTCCATGCCCACTCCCGATTCCGTGGCGCGCCGTTGCCTTGCAGGTGCCGATGCCGGTGCCGGTCACTCGAACCAGAACCGGTTCTGTTCGAACGCGTAGCCCGGCAGATGCAGCCGGCTGTACTGCCCGTCGCCGAACATCGATTCCCATGCGAATTCCTCCCCCGCCACATAGCGGTCCCGTAGGTCCTCCAGCGCCGCGCGGTGACCGGGATCCGCCGCCTCCGGCAGCGTCACCGGGTGCGTGGTCAGCCGCTGGAGGCGGCTCTTGGCCACGTCGTCGGGGTGCGCCTCCTGGAGCCGCAGGCGCAGCTGAGCGGTGTCGGCCACGATCCAGGCCATGCGGTACTCGAAGTGGTCGCGGCCCGCCGTCAGGGTGTGGGCGATGTCCCCGAGGTCCGCGTGCTTGCCCTCGGGGCCGTCCAGCCACTCCAGCAGGCTGTCCCGCATGCGCGTGAGCGAGGCGCTGGACCGGGCGCTGAGCGTGACGATCCAGTGCGGCCGCGACTCCCCGCGGGCCGGTGGCGCGGCGGGCGCCTCGGCGAGGACCACGTGCGCGTTGGACCCGCCGAACCCGAAGGAGCTGACGCCCGCCACCAGCGGTGTGCTCCGCTCCCACCCCTCGTTCTCCAGCAGCAGCCGGAAAGGCGAACCGGCCAGCTCTATCAGCGGGTTGCTCTCCTTGAAGTTGACGTTGGCAGGCAGCCGCCGGTGGCGCAGGCACAGCAGCAGCTTGAGCAGCCCCGCCATTCCCGCGGCCGGCTCCAGGTGGCCCACGTTGGTCTTCACCGCGCCGAGGGTGATGCTGCCCGGTTCACGGTGGGGGGCCAGCTCCTCGAACGCGGCCCGCAGCGCGCTGATCTCGATCGGGTCACCCAGATTCGTGCCGGTGCCGTGCGCCTCGATGTGGGAGACGCGGGCGGCCAGCTCCGGTGTGTAGACCCTGTTCAACAGGGCGACCTGCGCCTCCGGGTTGGGGGCGGTCAGCGAGTTGGAGCGGCCGTCGTGGTTCTCGGCCACCCCCTCGATGACCGCGAGCACGGCGTCGCCGTCCCGCCGGGCGTCGTCGAGCCGCTTGACCACCACACAACCCACGCCCTCCGCCCGTACATAGCCGTTGGCGTCCTTGTCGAACGTGGCGCAGCGGAAGTCCGGGGAGAGAACGCCGAGTTTGCTCGCCGCGTCGGTGGCGGCCGGGTCGACGAGCACGCTGACGGCGCCCACGAGAGCGACGTCGCACTCCCCCGCCGCGAGCGAGAGCACGCCCCGGTTCAGCGCCACCAGACCACTCGAGCAGGCGGTGTCGACCGTCTGGCTCGGGCCGGTGAAGTCGAGCAGGTGGGAGACGCGGTTGGCGAGCATGGCGTGCGCGTTGCCCGTGACGGCGTACGGGTGATCCCGGTCCTCGCTGTGCTGCAGCGCCGTCTGGTACTCGCTGAACTGCACGCCGGCGAAGACGCCCACCTCCCGCAGCGCCCCGGGCGCGTACCCGGCATCCAGCAGGGCGTTGTAGGCGCTCTGGAGGAAGATCCGGTGCTGCGGGTCCATGAGCATCGCTTCGCGGGCGGAGATCCCGAAGAAGGAGTGGTCGAACGCGTCGTAGGCGTCGATGGTGCCCGCGAAGTACTGCTTGTCGCGGTCCTTCCAGCGGTCGACCGGGCGGATGGCGCTGCCGTTCTCGACGAGCAGCTGCCAGAAGTCCGCCAGATCCGCACCGCCCGGCATGATGCCGCTCATCCCGACCACGGCGTACTTGCCGCGCCCGGTGCCCTGCGTCCGGGCAGGGGCGGGGGCAGAGGCGGGGCCAGAAGCGCGGGCAGGGGCAGGGGCGGCCGCCGGCTGCGGCACGGTGGCCGCCTGCTCCTGGGCCGGTGCGCCCTGGTCCCTCAGATAGGCGCTCAGCGAGGTGATGTTGCTGTACTTGAAGAGTGCGTTGGGCGGGGTCTCCACACCGAACCGCGGCCCCAGCTCCTGGGCCAGGTTCCGGAGCATCACCGAGTCGTAGCTCAGCTCGCCCCACGTACGGTCGACGGGGATGTCCTCCGCCCGCAGGCCGGTCTGTGCGCGCACCAGCTCCACGAGCCGTGCCCCGATGTCCTCCAGCGTCGCGCCGGAGCCCGTGGCCGGGCGCTGCACGGCCGGGGCAGCGGCGGCGGGCAGCAGCCGCTGCCGCATCCGCTCCGCGTCGCCGACGCACGGCACGACCTGGTGGCAGGTCTGCGGCAGGCCGTCGAGCAGGTCGAGGAAGAGCTCGGCGCCGCGCCGCGAGGAGAGCGGTTCCATCCCGAACTGGCCGCGCAGGAAGGCGGCGAGCGCCTGGTACTGCTCGCGCCGCTCGTCCTCGGCATCCAGCCACAGCGGCCAGTTGAGCGACAGGCTCAGTCCGCTGCGCTCGCCGTCGGTCACGCGCCGGGCGCGCTCGGCCGCGAACTCGTCGAGGAAGCGGTTGGCGGCGATGTAGTCGCTCTGCCCGGTGTTGCCCATGACGCTGGAGATGGAGGAGAAGACGCAGAAGAAGTCCAGGTTCAGCCCGGCGGTGTACCGGTCCAGGTTCTGCGTGCCCCGCACCTTCGGGGCGAGCACCGCCTCCGCGTCCTTCGCCGACTTGTTCTGCACCAGGGCGTCCTTGACGACGCCCGCGGAGTGGATGACACCGTCGAGGCCGCCGAAGCGTTCGCGGACCGTCTCGATCAGTTCCCGGGTCCGGGCCGAGGAGACGATGTCCGCCTGCTCGTAGTGGAGTCCGGGCCGCGAGTCGATCCACTGCCGCTGCGCCTCGTCCGGCGCGGAGCGGCCGACGGCGATCACCGTGGCGTCGTGCCGTTCGGTCAGGAGCTCGGCGATGGCCCGGCCGACCTTGCCCAGGCCGCCGGTGAGGAGGTACGTCCCCCGCGTGCGCAGCCGGGTGCCGTCGGCGAGGCCGAGTTCCGTCAGCTCGCGTGTCTGGCGCGCTCCGTCCGACCACCGGACCTCGGTGAGCGGCCTGCGGGCGGCACGCAACTCGTCCAGCAGCGGTCCCCAGCCGTCGGCGAGCGCGTCCCCGGGGCCACAGCGGCGCACCTGGACGGTGCGGATGTGCGGGTTCTCCTCCGCGAGGCCGTGCAGGAACCCGGCCCTGGCCCGTACCTCGGCCGGGTCGTCCTCGTGGGTCACACCGACGATCGTGGAGGGGGTGCGGCAGCCCTGGAGGGCCCTGGCGAAGGACAGTTCCGCCTCCACCGTCACCTCGCGCCTCAGGTCCACCCAGTACAGGTGGTCCTGGCCCGGCTCACCGGTGAGGTGTTCCGCTTCGTCGCCGGGGGCCACCTGGATCAGCCGGGTCCCCGCGGGAGGGTCGGGGAGCCGGTGCTCCTGGCCGCGGTCGGTGAGGACCAGGACGCAGGGCACCGGGGTCTGGGCGGGGCCGTCCGCCGGGTGCGGGCGCCACACCGGGGTGAGCAGCAGTTCGCCGGCGTCGGCGGCCGTGGCGCGGGAGACCGGTGCGGCCAGCGCCGCACGGGGGGCCCGGTTGGTGTGGTCGAGCGCGTCGGCCACGTACCGCTCGTCGGCGAAGGGGTAGAGCGGGGCGTCCACCAGCATCCGGACCGGGAACAGCGCCGCGAAGTCGGGGTTCTCGCCGTCGAGGTAGACCGCTGCCGCCTGGGCCCAGGGGTCGTTCGCCGGTGGTGCCGCGGGCCGGGCGCCGTCCGTGCCGCGGAGCGCGGCGGCCAGTTCCGGCACGCTCGCGGCCCAGTAGCCGCGCCGGACCCGGTGGTGCTGGCGGGCGCGGCACAGGGTGTAGCTCAGCCCGTACAGGTACGCCGCCGTGTCGGGCGCGTCCTCCAGCGCCGCGAGCAGGTCGTCGGCGCGTCGCCGTACGGCGGCCTCGTCCCGCCCGGAGAGCGGGACGAAGTAGCGCGGGAACGCGGGGGCCGGTCCGGGGTCCGGTGCCACGAACTCCTGGATGATCGCGTGCCCGTTGGAGCCGCCCGCGCCGAACGCGCTCAGGCCGGCGAAACGGGTGGGCTCGCTGCCCCTGGTCCAGGGCAGTTCCTCCTTGACCAGGGCGAAGCGCGAGTCGTCGAGGTGCAGGTCGGGGTTCTCCAGTGCGCAGTGGAGGGTGGGTGCCAGGGTCCGGTGGGCGAGCTGTTTGACGACCTTGACGAGCCCGGCCATCGCCGCGGCGGACTCCAGGTGCCCGATGTTGCTCTTCACCGAGCCCAGGTGGGCGCGGCCGTGCTCGGGTCCGCCGTAGGCCCGGCGCAGCGCGCGCACCTCGATCGGGTCGCCGAGCCGGGTGCCCGTGCCGTGCGCCTCGACGTAGGTCACCGCGGAGGGTTCGATGTCCGCCTGGGCCAGGGCGGAGGTGATCACGCGGTGCTGGGCGCGTTCGGACGGCACGGTGAAGCCGGCCGTTCTGCCTCCGGAGTTCACGGCCGTCGCCCGGATGACGGCGTGCACCCGGTCGCCGTCCCGCACCGCGTCGGAGAGCCGCTTGAGGACCACGGCGACGGTGCCCTCACCGGGCACGTAGCCGTCGGCCTCCACGCCGAAGGCCTGGCAGTGGCCGGTGGGGCTGAGGAACTCGCCCTCGGACAGCAGGCGGTACTTGCCCGGGTGCGTCATGAGGTTGACGCCGCCGGCCACGGCCATGGCGCAGTCCCCGGCGCGGATGCTGCGGACGGCCAGGTGCAGGGCGGTGAGCCCGCCGGAGCACATGGTGTCCAGGGCGATGCTGGGGCCGTGCAGGTCGAAGGCGTAGGAGACCCGGTTGGCCAGGGCCGCGAACGAGCTGCCGATCACCCGGTCGGGGGCGGTGAGGTCCTGGTAGTGGCCGAACATGGCGGCGACGAAGACACCCACGTCGTCGGTGGGCCGGGCGAAGTGCCCGGAGTCCTCCAGGGCGTGGTAGACGGACTGCAGGAAGCGGCGCTCCTGCGGGTCCATGTACTGCGCCTCGCGGGGCGCGATGTTGAAGAAGACGGGGTCGAAGTCCAGGGCGTGGTCGAGGAATCCGCCGTGGCGGCCGTAGGACGTGCCTGGTTCGTCCCGCGCGAAGGAGTGGTCCGCGCGCCAGTCCCAGCGGTCGCCGGGTATGACGCGGACCGCGTCGTCGCCCCTCAGCAGCGCCTGCCAGAACGCCTCGGTGTCGGCGCCGCCGGGGAACTCCCCCGCCATGCCGATGATGGCGATGTCGTCGGGTCGGTAGGCGTCCGCCGGCGGCGTGGCCTCGGGCTCGGGCTCGGCCTCGGGCTCGGGGGCCGGTGACGCCAACTCCCTCTGTTCTGGCGCGGGTTGGGGCGCCGTGACAACTGCCGGGGCCGCGGTGGCCTCCGGGGCCGGGGCCGGGTGCTCCCGGGCGATGAAGGATTCCAGCTCGGTGGGGAAGGTCTCGACGAGGTACGCCCCGAGCGTCGCGACCGTCGGGTACTCGAAGAGGACCGCGCGGCTCAGCCGGGACGACCCGGCGATGCCCAGGCGGGTCTCGATGTCCCTGCTGATGCGGATGCTGCCGACGCTGTCCAGCCCCTGGTCCAGCAGGTTGTCGTCGTCGCGCAGGCGCCGCAGGCCGCTGTGCCGGACGACGAGGTCCCGCAGCCACTGGACCGTGCGGGCGGGCAGGTCACCGGCGGCGGATCCGGGCGCGGCGACGGCCGGTGCGACGCCCGGTGCGGCGGCCCGCTGTTCGGGTTCGGGTGAGGCGTCGGCGCGCGGGCCGAGGCCGAGGCTCACCTCCCCGTCGTAGAGGACGGGTTGACGCGTCTTGGTGGCGAGGGCCGACATCAGCGCCTCGCAGGCCCGCTCGGGGGACATCGCCCGCAGCCCGGAGCCGGCGTCCGGCATCTGCATGCCGTCGGTCTCCCACAGGCCCCAGTTGACGCTGTACCAGTCGGGCCGGGTCGCGGAGAGCCGGTCGAGGAACGCGTTGGCCGCTCCGTAGGCCGCCTGGCCGACATTTCCGGTGACGCTCGTCAGCGAGCTGAAGTGCACCACTGTGCCGGGCCGGTGCGGACCGGTCAGGGCCGCCAGGTTGAGGGCGGTGGCCACCTTCGGCCGCAGGACGTTCTCCAGGCGCTCGGGCGTCAGGTTGTACAGCAGGCTGTCGTCCAGCGCTCCGGCGAGGTTGAACACCGCCTTGACGGGCCCGAACTGGTCGTGGAGGTAGCGCAGCGCGCCGTCGAGCGCCTCGGGGTCGTGGGCCGGGGCGCTGAGATAGCTGCGTACTCCCGCTTCCTTCAACGCCTCCTGCGCCTGCGGGCCGGGGGTGCCGCGGCCCAGGACGAACACCTCGGCGCCGCAGTGCCGGCTCAGATACCGGCACAGATGCCGCCCGATGCCCCCGGAGCCGCCGATGACCACGACGCGGTCACCGGCGCCGAACACCGCCTGCGGCCCCGCCGGTTCCAGCGGCAGCGGCGCGTACTCGAGAAGCGCGATCCGCTCGCCGTCGGCCCGCAGCCTCGCCCCCGGCCTGCGGGCACCGGCCGCGATCCACGCGCGCAGCCGCTCCTCGGTGACGGGGCCGTCGTACTCGACCGCCGTGTGGACGAGCGGGCACTCCAGCGCGGCGCTCCGGGCCATGCCGTCGAGCAGCGCGGGCAGCGCGTCACCGGCGCGGGAGAGCGTGACGAGCCGGATCGGGCGCCCCGACGCGCGTACGGCCTGCAGCAAAGCGAGCCCGGCGCGGGCGAACCGCACCGCTGGACCGTACTGAAGCGGGCCGCCGGACGGCCCGTCGCCCCATGCCACCACCAGGGTGGTGGCATGGGCGGCGAGCCGCCGCAGTTCCTGCCCGAGCCTCTCCTCGCCCTGGGTGGCGGGGTCGGCGTACCAGCACTCGGCGCCGAGGGAACGGGCCGCCGCCGCGATGTCCTCCCGGTCGGTGACCACCGCAGTGGTGCCGGCCGGCTCGCCGGGTGCGTCCGGGGCAGCGAGGTCCGTGTACCGAGGGGCTAGCGATTCCATGGGTCATCCCCGTGAGAGAAAGTGAGGTCGGGACAGGCTGGCGGGTGTTCGCTCATACGCCCATGAATTCCTTGATGCCGCGGAACTGGCCGAGGGCCGGCGCATCGTCCGGGAAGGGGTACGCGACACCCAGCCGGTCGGCGATCACCATGCCGGAGACGATCGCTCCCTCGTGCCCGGTGACGCTGGTGTCGGTGCCGCAGAACCAGAGGTTGTTGCGGCCCTGGATGCGGCTCAGCTGCTTCTTGCGGCCCACGTCCGCCGGACGGAGCTGGGGCAGCTTCCACTTGCGCCGCACGATGACCTGCTCGGCGTCGACCTCCTCCTGCGGGTCGAAGGTGATCAGGATGGGCGCCTCGACGTTGCGGTAGGGGTGGAGGACGTTGCAGTTGCGGGTGAGGCTGCCCATCTGGTCCTCGGCGCGGGCGAGTTCGAAGTCGTCCGGCATCCGGAACTGGCAGTAGGCGTCCCGGCCCACCGTGCTGAGCCAGCTCTCGTCCTGGTGCAGCACGCTCTCGACCGGCACGTACGCGAAGTCGCCGAGCAGCTCCTGGTACTGCGGGTCGGACGTGCGCAGCAGCGACAGCGTCACGTCCGCGTGCGTGGCGAACACGACCTGGTCGAACCGGTGCTCCTGCCCGCCGGCCACCACCGTCACGCCCGCGTCCGTCGGGACGACGGACTCGACGGGTGTGTTCAGCCGGATGCGCTCGCCCAGCTCGCTCTCGATCCTGGCCAGGTAGCTGTGGATGCCGCCGTGCGCCTTGCGCCAGTAGCCGGGGGCGAAGAAGGAGAGCAGGTTCATGCTGAACGACAGCGCGACGTACATGAGGTTGTAGTCGAGCGACGGCGCGTGGCAGCCCGAGTAGATGCTCAGGATGGGGTTCATCGCCTGGTACTTGAAGCTCTTGGAGTACCCGTTCTTGTCCAGGTACTCGCCGATGCTCATGGTCTTGTACGCGTCGTCGCCCGAGGTGGTCAGCTGGTTCATCTCCAGGTGGAACCGGTCGAACTCCTCGTGCAGCTCCTCGCGCAGCGCTCCGAGGAAGTCGAGGTTGTTCCACGTCTGTCCGTCACCGGGGAAGTCCACGTGCACGGAGGACGGGGCGACGTAGGTGCCGATGCCGAAGTCGGTCAGGACCCGGAACAGGTTGGGCGAGAGCTTCTCGTTGAAGTGCTCCACGCCCATGTCCACATGGAGCGTTCCCTGGTCCGTCTCGACCGGGTGGCTGTAGGCGTGCCCGCCCAGGTACTCGCCCGCCTCGAAGAGCGTGACGTCGTACTTCTGGGACAACTGCCAGGCCGCGACGGCACCTGAACCGCCGCCACCGATCACGGCGACCCTGCTGTTTGCTGATTCCACGGTCATCACTTCCTGGGCTCGGCCTGCGGCGCGGATTCGTCGCCGAGGATCTGTGCGCTCAATTTGGTCAGCACCGTGCCGGGACCGATCTCGTGAAAGGTCTTGTGTCCCGTACGGGCCAGATACGTCGCGGTCTGCCACCACCGCACCGGCTTCACCAGCTGGAAGACCATTTCCTCCAGCAGGTGTTCGGCGCCCAGCGTCCGGCCGCTCGTCGTGGAGACGACGGCCTTGGTGGGCGGCGCGAACTCCCGGCCTTGCAGGAACACCGCGAACGCGCGCCGGGCCTGCTCCATGTGCCGGGAGTGGAAGGCCCCGCTGACCGGCAGCCACACACAGCGGTGGCCGATCTCCTCGAGGCGCGGCACCAGCTCCTCCAGGCGCGGTTTCGCCGCGCTGAGGACGACCTGGTCCGGGCTGTTGTAGTTGGCCACGTCCACGTCGAAGACCTCCAGTTGCACGAGGTGTTCGTCGATGTCGTGCGCCTGCGGCCCGAGGACCGCGACCATCGCACCGCCCCGCGCCTCCTGCATCAGGGCGCCGCGCCTGGAGACGATCTCCAGCCCCTCGAAGAGGTCGAAGACGCCGGCCGCGAACAGCGCCGGGTACAGCCCCAGGCTGTGGCCCGTCACGCACCGCACCGGCTCATCCCCGTGCTCCTCGACGTGGGCCAGGTACATCAGGCAGCTGACGAAGTAGATCGCCTGCTGGGTGTACGAGGTCTCGTTGAGCAGTCCGTGCGGATCCTTCAGACACAGCTCGCGCAGGGAGTGGCCGACCACGTCGTCGGCCCTCTCGCAGAGCTCGGGATAGGCGTCGAACACGTCCCGGCCCATGCCCAGGCGCTGTGAGCCCTGCCCGGGGAACATCAGGACATCGCTGGCCATCGTCGCCCCCGTCAGTTCAGCTCGAAGACGGTGAACGGCGCGGCGGCGGGCGCGGGGGCCGGGGCCGCCTGCGCCGCCGGTGCGCTGCCGTCGACGGCCACGGACACGACTTCCTCCAGGGCCACCAGGACCTCACCGCGCTCGTCGGTGAAGAAGAAGTCGTACGTACGGGTCCGCCGGGAGCCGCCGGGCCGGGCCACGCAGTGGCAGTACACCGCCTCGTCCCGCGGGGCCCGGACGACGGTCAGCCGTCCCAGGTGATAGGGGACGAACACCGGTGCGCCCGGCGCTTCTTCGGCCGCCATCAGGATGGACAGCTGCATCCCGCAGTCGAGCAGCGCGGGCGACAGGCCGTACCCCCAGTCGCGGTCGACGTGGAGGAAGGCCCGTACCGCGTCGGGCCCGACCTCGGCCCAGCGCACGCCGCGCAGCGGCTCGCCGTAGTCGTATCCGAGCCGCCGGAAGGTGTCGTAGATCTCCCGCCTGTGGTGCCTGCGGGCACCGGCGGGCGGGGCGGGCGGGCTGCCGACCGCGGCCGGCGCCGTCACCTCTGCCGTGCAGTGCACGACGCCGGTGGCGCGGTCGACCAGGGACAGTTCGGCGCCGAACTCCCGGACCTCGACGGCGTCGGGCTCGGTGATCGGCTTCTGCCACAGCACGTTGCCCAGGGCGCGGCCTGCTGCCCGCTCGGCGAGGACCGCGAGCGCCCAGGCCCCAGGGGCCATGGTCGCGCCGTCGATGCGGTGGGCGGACACCAGCGAGTCCAGGGAGTGGAAGCCGGATTCCGCGGACTCGATCCAGTGGCGGTGGCGCAGGAACGGGTAGGCGGGCAGCTCGACGGGGCTGGTCCTCGGGTAGTAGCTCTCCCAGAGCGGGGAGCCCCCGGACTCGTACAGGGCCGCGATGTCCTGGGCGGTGCGGGCGGTCAGTTCCTGCACCGCGGCCGCCGTCGTGGCCCGCGGCGCGGGGCGGCGGCCCAGGTCCTGTTCGAGGCCGCGCAGGAGCTCGTCCTGGTCGCGGCAGACGATCGCCACGCGGTGCGTGAAGCTGTCGCGGCGGCACGCGAGCGTATGGGCCAGCGCGTCCATGTCCACCCTGCGCCCGCGCAGCCACTGCGCCAGCTCGTCCATGGCCAGCTGCAGCCCGGCGCCCGTGTGGTGGGAGAGCGGGATGACGTAGGTGTCGCGCTGCGGGCGTCCTGCGGCCGCCGTCTGCTCGGGCACGCCGCGCAGCACCACGTGGGCGTTGGCGCCGCCCGCGCCGAAGGAGCTGACGGCGGACACCAGGGGAAGGCCCGCGGGCCACCGCTCGCGCCGCGTGCTGAGCTTGAACGGGGTGTTCTCGAAGTCCAGGTGCGGGTTGGTGCGCTCCGCGTGCAGCGAGGGCACCAGGTGGCCGTGGCGCATCTGGAGCACCGCCTTGAGCACGCCGCTCAGGCCGGCCGCGGACTCGAGGTGGCCGATGTTGGACTTCACCGAGCCGAGCCGGATCCGCTGGGTGCCGGCCGCTGCGTACGCCTTGGTCAGGGCCCGCAGTTCGATGGGGTCGCCCAGGGCGGTGCCGGTGCCGTGGGCCTCGACGTAGCCCACGTCCTCGGGGGCGGTTCCGGCCGCCGCGAGGGCCTTGGTGACGAGGCTGTACTGGGCCTCGGGGTTGGGCGCGGTGTAGCCGTTGGCCCGGCCGCCGGCGTTGATCGCGGAGCCGCTGATGACCGCGTAGACGCGGTCGCCGTCGCGCAGGGCGTCCTCGGCGGGCCTGAGCACCAGGCTGATGACGCCCTCGCCGTCCACGAAGCCGTCGGCGCCCGCGCCGAACGGCCGGCACTCGCCGGTGCGCGACAGCATCTCCAGGCCGCTCAGGAGCTGGTACTGGCGCGGGTGCGTGATGAGGTTGACGCCGTTGACGACCGCGCGGTCGCACTCCCCCGTGCGCAGGGACTGGCAGGCGAGGTGCAGTGCGGTCAGGGACGCCGAGCAGGCGGTGTCGACGGCCATGCTCGGGCCGTGCCAGTCGAAGTGGTACGAGGCGCGGTTGGCCATCGACCAGAACGTCGAGGTGGGCGGCTCGGCACCGGGTTCGGTGGTCGTGTGCCAGGCGTATCCGCCGTTCATGACGCCGACGAACACGCCCGTGTCGCTGCCTGCGAGCTTGGCGCGGCTGTGACCGGCGTCCAGGATCGCCAGATAGGTCTGCTCAAGGACGAGGCGTTCCTGGGGGTCCATGCGCGCCGCTTCGCGGGGCGTGATGTTGAAGAAGGTGTGGTCGAACGCGTCGATGCCGTCGATGAAGGCGCCGCGGTCGGTGTACGAGACGGGCTCGGGGCCCTGCGCGAGGCGCGTGCTGAAGCGCTCCGGGGGCACGGTGGACGTGCAGTCCAGACCCTCGAACAGGTTGTCCCAGAACTCCTGGGCGTTCGACGCCCGGGGCAGCCGGGCAGAGACACCGACGACGGCTATGTCGTCGGGGCGGGGCACGAACTCGGCTGTGTGCGGGGCGACTTGCTCGGTGCGCTCGGTGCGGTCCGTCTGACCCCGGACATCAGGAACGTCAGGAACGTCAGGAACGTCAGCGGTCTCGGCGGCCGGGGCGACAGCGGCGGCAGCGGCGACAGCGGCCGGAGCGGGGAACGCCTGGGCCACCGTGTCGGCGTGCTCGACGACCAGGAACTCCACCAGCCGCGCCACCGTCGGATACTCGAACCACACCGTCGCGGGCACATACCCCACCCGCTCACGCAACGGCCGCAACAACTCCATGGAAATCAGCGAATCGATCCCCATGTCCCTGAACGGACGATCCAGCTCGACCTCCGACACATCCAGCCGCATCGTCTCCGCAATCACCTCACGGACAAACAGCTCCACCTGCCCCCGAACATCGGGAACATCAGAAACGTCAGGAACGTCAGCGGTCTCGACGGCCGGGGCGACAGCAGTGGCAGCGGCAGACGGGGCCGGGAACGCCTGGGCCACCGTGTCGGCGTGCTCGACGACCAGGAACTCCACCAACCGAGCCACCGTCGGATACTCGAACCACACCGTCGCGGGCACATACCCCACCCGCTCACGCAACGGCCGCAACAACTCCATGGAAATCAGCGAATCGATCCCCATGTCCCTGAACGGACGATCCAGCTCGACCTCCGACACATCCAGCCGCATCGTCTCCGCAATCACCTCACGGACAAACAGCTCCACCTGCCCCCGAACATCGGGAACGCCAGGAACGCCAGGAACGTCAGGAACGTCAGCGGTCTCGGCAGCCGATCCCGCCAGCGCGACCAGGACCTGCTGGCCCTCGCCGCCGTGGGTCCGCACGGCGCCGAAGCCCGCCTCGTGCATGAGCCGTTGCCACTGGTCACTGCTGAGCAGAGGGCTGTGCTCGATGCGGTACGGGTCGTTGCTGAGCCACCAGCCGTCGGTGAGGCCGAAGGTGAGCGTGGCGTAGTCCTGCCGGGTGGTGATCTCGTTGAGGACGAGGATTCCGCCCTCCCGCAGGACCTTGCGCACGTTGCGGAGCGTGCCGGGAACGTTCGACGTCGCGTGCAGGACGTTGGTGGCCACGACGATGTCGAAGGACCCGGTGTACTCCTGCGGCGGGTTCTCGATGTTGCAGATCTCGTAGGAGACGTACGGGTGATCGCCGCCGAAGGCGTCACGGGCCTTGTGCAGGAACGCGTACGACAGGTCGGTGAAGTGGTAGCTCACGTCGTTCGGGTCGAGCAGCGGCAGCACGAACTTGGTGGTGCTGCCGGTCCCGGCCCCGATCTCCAGGACGCGCAGCGGGCGGCCCGCCGTGCGGCGCTGGTAGTTGGACACCACCTGCGCGCAGATCCGGTTGAAGTAGTCGGCGATGGGATTGCTCTGGTAGACGGGGGCGACGAGGTCGAAGGAGCCGTCCGGGAAGAGCACCTCCACCGCGTCGGTGGCGCCGCTCAGGACGTCGGGCAGATGGTCCAGGCACCGGTCGAGGAGCCTGATGTGGCCGGTCAACTCCGGGTATTCCCGCAGGAGTTCGGCCCGCGACTGCGACTGCGCCGGCGGCATCGCGCCGATGGCGTCGGTCAGCAGCGCGTACTTGTCGATCGCCGTCGCCGGCAGCGGCACCTGGCGCAGCCGCCACCGGGTGTAGGCCTCCAGCCGCTCGGAGAGGTCCCGGTTGCGGGCGACGTCGGCGTCGTCGTCACGCAAGGCCGGCACCACGTCGTCGAGGACTCCCGGGGAGCCCGCGGGCGACGCCGCGGGGGCTGCGGATTTGTGCGGCGTGATTCCCATGCGTTCCAACGCCTCTTCCGTTCCTTTCACACATGTGATCCGTCGGTCGTCGGCCGCGAGGAACCGCTCGATGACCGCCAGCCCTTCGGCCGGTTCGATCGAACCGATCCCCAGCCCTTGCATCCGCTCCCGGTACTCCGGCTTCGCCACCACCCCGATCTCGCCCCAGTAGCCCCAGTTGACGACCTTGGCGTCGATCAGCAGGGCCTGGTGGAGGAGGTCCGCGTAGGCGTCCTTGGCCACGCACGCGGCGGCGTAGTTGCCCTGTCCGGCGCTGGCGATATGGGCCTGCACGGAGGAGAAGAAGAGACAGAAGTCGAGGTCCCTGCCGCGCAGCGCGTCCACCAGGTGGTGGGTGCCGTGCAGCTTGGGTCGCAGTACGTCGGCGAGCACGCGCTCGCTCATGGTGGCGAGGGTGGCGTCCTGGAGCACGAGCGCCGAGTGCACGACGCCGTTGATGACGTCGTGGGCGTCGAGCGCGCGCCTCAGTGCCGGACCGTCGGCCAGGTCGACCTGGTGGTAGTGGACCGCGCGGGCCCCCAACTCCCGCAGGCTGTCCGCCCTTTGGGCGAAGTCCTCGGGTGGACGGCGGCCGATGACGACCACCTCGGCCCGGTACGTGGCGGCCAGGTGCTCGGCGAGCAGGCCGCCGAGTCCGCCGGTGCCGCCGAGGATGACGTAGGTGCCTCCGGCCCGGAACGCCGAGCGGTCCGGCCACGCCGCGAGGGCCGCAGGCTCCATCGACGCGACGGCGTACTCGTCGCCGCGGACGCAGACGGGCGCGCCCGCGACGGACGGCAGGGTCCGGTCCAGGGCGCCGGCCAGCGACGTCGCGGTGAGGTCGGCGAGGCAGAAGCAGCGCACCGACCAGTCGGGCCGCTCCTTGGCCAGGGCCTGGGCCAGGCCGACGTACACACCGTCCACGGGGTGAGTGGCGGCGGTGAACAGCGGGCTGTGCACCGCCTTGTCGGTGAAGACGTCGAGGCGGACCGACGGCCACCGGTCGAGGGCGTGGACGAGGTCGAGGAAGGCCGTGAGGTCCGCGTCGCGGATGCCGTCGGCCCATGAGGTGCGGCTGACGAACACCAGGTGTTCGTCGGCGGCGGGCGCAGTCGCGAGTGCGGTCACCGCCTCGGCGTCCAGGCGCAGCACCCTGCTGCCGGGAAACCCCTCCGTCAGTTCCTGGTACAGGCCGGCCTGTCCGGGCGGCACCAGGAAGGTCCGCGGGCCGTGGTCGGCGCGGCCCGGCGGGTCCAGTCGGCCGTGCGTCCACTGCGGTGCGAACACCATCGAGTCCACGGCGGCACGGCGGACCAGCGAGACATCAGGGCGCGCTGTACCGGACGCGGAATTCCCGCTTCGCCATTCGTTGCGACTCAACACAATCCCCTATGTCTAGGACGCCGGGTTCAAAGAGCGGGTTTCACACCGAGGTCGATGACCGAGAGAAGCGGTCCGTAATCCTCGTCGAATACCGTGAAGTTGGTCCTGAAGGGAGACAATTTCTCCGTCAGGACAAAAGCAGAGTCGGCGGGAAATCGCGCCGGAGCGTGAAAGATCATATGCCCCATGGAGAAAGGCATCAAGCTGTCACGGTGTTCTCCGATGGAGATCGCCATGCCTGATTGGAAGGAACAGTCGAGGAGGTTCACCACCCCCATACGCGTTCCGTCGTTGTGCGAGAGCCAGGCCAAGGACCGCTGTCCGTACCGCTGGACATAGGTATTGCGGCGGAAGTACGGGCCGTAGTCGATGCCCATGTTCGAGAACTCTTCGTAGAGCTCTCGTCGGGTGAGGTGGGACGTGGTGTTCGCGCAGATCTCGTCACGCACCTCCAGGCCCACCGCGGGGGCCCGGTCCAGCTTCTCGAAGAGGAGCGTGCCCATGCCGCAGAGCGCACCGCGATTGCTGACGGTGTAGTCCACCGTCGTCGCGCCGGGTGCCGGGCGCAGGGCCACGACGAGTTCGTCCAGCGGCTCTTCACCGGAGATCGGCCGCAGCCAGGCGGCGTCCCTGACGGCGAACGTCGTGGCGTCGGGGCGGAGTCGAGCGGCTCCGTGCAGTGCCATCTCCAGGCAGGCGACACCGGGCAGGACGCGGCGGCCGCCGACCAGGTGCTCCTTCAGGTAGGTGTGGCCGGGGTCGATGCGCGCCCGGAAGGTGCCCGGCTCGTCGGTGGCGAGCAGCCGGATGGGCTCCACCGCGGCGGGGCCGGCCGTCCTGTCGGCTTCGGTCGTCATGCCGTACGCCCCTCATCGGTGAACCAGAGTTCCGTCTCGTCGAACGGGTAGCCGGGCAGCCGCAGCCGGTGCGGTCTGTGCGGCGCGAACAGGGCCTGCCAGTCGACCGGCCGACCGGACAGGTACGCCTCGCGGGCCGACTCCGGGGTCGGCTGTCCCTCGTCCCCCGCCTGGTCCCGCGCCTGTGTCTGCACCGGTTCGCCCGCCATGCGCAGCGCCTGGAGCAGTTCGTCGCCGGAGGACGGGCACCACGCGAGCCGGTAGGCCAGGTGCTCGCGTCGGCACAGGGTGTAGGAGAGGTCGCGCAGGTCCTCGTCCGACAGCGGCCCCCGCCGCTCGATGTGGTCGAGCAGCCCGGCCGTCAGGCGGCGCAGCGCGCGTGGGGTGCGCGCCGACAGCGGTACGAGGCGGGCCTGGGCGGGGGTGGCGCGCCGGACGGGAGGTGTCGGCGGCGCGGAGAGCACGACGTGCGCGTTGGTGCCGCCGAAGCCGAAGGAGCTGATCCCGGCGACGAGTTCGTCGTCGTCCCAGGGACGTGTCTTGTGCACCACCTCGAAGGGGGTGCCCTCCAGGGTGATGCCAGGGTTGAGTTCCTGGAAGTGCAGGTTGCCCGGCAGGGTCCGGTGCTCGAACGCCTTGATCACCTTGGTCACGGAGGCGATGCCCGCGGCGGGCTCCAGGTGCCCGATGTGGGACTTGACCGCGCCGAGCCGGACACGGCGCCCCGCGGGCTCCGGCACCAGCTGCTCCCAGGCCCGCTTGAGCGCGTCGATCTCGATCGCGTCGCCCAGTACCGTGCCGGTCCCGTGGGTCTCGATGTAGCCGGTGCGGGCGGCGAGTTCGGGCGTGTAGGCGTCCAGGAGGAGGCCGTACTGGGCGTTGGGGTTCGGGGCGGTGAGCGAGTTGGCGCGGCCGCCGTGGTTCTCCGCCACGCTCTCGACGACCGCTCGGATGTCGTCGCCGTCGGCGAGGGCGTCCTCCAGTCGCTTGACCAGGAGGCTTCCGTACCCCTCCCCGCGGACGTAGCCGTTGGCCGCGGCGTCGAAGGCCGCGCACCGGTGGTCCGGGGAGAGGAACCGCGCTGCGTGGAGCCCTTCGTTGATCTGGGAGTCGAGGATGAGGTTGACGCCGCCGACCACGGCCGCGTCACAGACCCCGGCGCGCAGGTCGCGGCACGCCTTGACCAGCGCCACCAGGGATCCCGAGCAGGCGGTGTCGAGGACCGTGGAGGGGCCCTGCCAGTCGAACCAGGAAGAGATGCGGTTGGCGATGAGGCTCATGGAGTGCCCCACCAGTGAGTACGGGATCTGCCGTGCGCCGGCCCTGGCCTGGAGCAGCGCGTAGTCGTTGCCGGTGGCCGCCATGTAGCAGCCGGTGCGTGAGCCGCTCAGCTCGGAAGGCGCGTACCCGGCGTCCTCAAGCGTGTGCCACACGGATTGCAGCAGCAGCCGCTGGCGCGGGTCCATCCAGCTCGCCTCCCGGGGCGAGATGGAGAAGAACCGGGCGTCGAACCCCTTGATCCCGGGGAGGAATCCGGCCATCTCGCCGGGCAGTTCACGCTCGCTGCCGGCCGGCCCGACGCAGTCCCTGCCGTCGAGCAGGGTCTGCCAGAACGTCTCGGGATCCGGGCCGCCGGGCAGCACCGCCGCGAGGCCGACCACGGCCAGGCGGCCGTCGCTGCCGGGCCGTTGCGGCGCCGCGGCGGGGCGCGGCGCGGCCTCCGGCCGGGCGCCCTGCTGCTTCTGGGGCCCGCCAGCGCGGCCGGCGCGGCCGTTCGAGAGCCGCGCGACGGTCTCGGCGACGGTGCGCAGGGTGTTCATGCGGTAGAAGTCGTGCGCGTGGACGACGACGCCGTACCGCTCGCTGATGCGTGCGGCGAGGATGTTGTAGCCGAGCGAGGTGACGCCCTGGTAGCCCAGGGGCCGGTCGATGTCCGGCCGGGGCAGGCCCAGTTCACCGGCGACGAGCTGCCGCAGCTCGGCGATGAGGTCCTGTCCGCCCTCGTCGCTGTCCGCCGCTGCCTGCTGCCCGTCGGGCGCCGGCGCGGGCGGCTCGTCCTGCGGGTACAGGTCGAGCGCGGACAGCGGGGCCTCGCTGAGCTTCTTGACGTCGGTCTTGCCGTTGGGCGTCAGCGGGATCTCGGTCAGCCGGTGCACGGCCTGCGGCACCATGTAGTACGGCAGGGTGTCGCGGCACCGCTCGCGCACCGCGTCGGCGTCGAAGGGCTCGGTGGCGTCCAGCCGCACGAAGCAGCGCAGGTGCGGCTCGGGCTCCGGCCGCACGACGGCGATCACGGTCGCGGAGGGGGCCTGGGTGGCCACCGCGGCGGCCACCTCGCCGAGTTCGATCCGGTGGCCGTTGACCTTGCGCTGGCCGTCCTTGCGGGAGACGTAGGTGAGGTGCGGCGTCCCGTCGTAGCGGACCAGGTCGCCGGTCCGGTAGGAGGGCGTGCCGTCGGGCAGACGGCCGAAGACGGTCGCCGGGGCGTTCAGGTACCCCTGGGCCACGCAGTCTCCGGCGATCATCAACTCGCCGCGCATGCCCGGGGCGACGGACCGCCCGTCGGCGTCCACCACGTAGTACCGGGTGCCCAGCGCGGGCTCGCCCAGGTGGATGCGCCCGGCGTCGGTCACGCGCTGCCAGCTCGCCCAGATGGTGGCCTCGGTCGGGCCGTACATGTTGTAGACGGCGGCGCTCTGGCTCAGCAGGTACCGCGCGAGGTCGTGGTCCAGTGCCTCCCCGCCGCACAGCAGGGTCATGGGCCGCCGGGCCCGCCAGCCCGCGGACTCCAGGATGCGCCAGGTGGACGGCGTGGCCTGGACGACGGTCGCGCCGCCGGCGTCGATGCGCTCGGCCAGCAGCGTCGCGCTGGCCCTGGCCTCCTCGGACAGCACCTGGACGGTCGCACCGCACAGCAGCGGCAGCAGGATCTCCAGGAGAGAGATGTCGAAGCCGATCGGGGTCAGGGCGACGATGCGGTCGTCCGGGCCCATCCCGGGGTCCTGGCGCACGGAGTGCAGGAAGTTGACGAGGTTGCCCTCGCTGACCGCGACGCCTTTGGGGGTGCCGGTCGATCCCGAGGTGAACAGCACGTACGCGGTGCGGTCGGCATCGGCCGGGCCCGCAGGCCAGCCGTGCTGGTGCCGCGGGGAGGCGGGCGGCGCGCCGTCCACCTCCCGCGTGGGTATGCCGGGGAACAGCTCGGCCGCCCGGTCACGGGTCGCCGCGTCCACCAGGACGACGCCCAGGCCGGCGGTCTCGGCCATGTACGTGAGGCGGCTGTCCGGCAGCCGGGGGTCCAGCGGCACGAACGTGCGGCGCAGGGCCAGCGCGGTCAGGTACGCGACGGGGATCGCGGCCGACCGCTCCAGGAAGACGCCGACCGGCCGCGTGTCGTCGGGGGCCAGGGCGTGACCGAGCCGGTGTGCGGCGCCCAGCAGTTCGCCGTAGGTGAGCGAGCGGTGGTCGTCCACGACGGCCACCCGGCCGGGATCCGCTCCCGCGGCCTCGACGAGGGCCGCGCCCAGGCCGTTGCCGGACCCGGCGGTCCCGGCGGCCCCCTCGGCCACCGGTTCCAGCGGGCGCGACAGGTCGCACTGCGCGGGCGGGCGGTGCGGCTCGGCCGTCACGAAATGGGCCAGGCGCAGGAAGTTGGTCGCCAGTGCCGACAGGGCCTGGGGGGACAGCACGTGTGTGGAGGAGTCGAAGGAGAGGTGGATGCCCTGCTCGTCGGAGCTGAAGTTGACGCTCAGCTCGCTCGAACTTCCGGTGTCGGGCTTGCGGATCCAGGAGGCGTCCACCCCCGCGAGGTCCGGCAGCGCGGTGGGCAGCATCGCGGAGGAGGAGTTCACCACGAGGTTGAGCACGCTGCCGCCGCGGTCCGCGGCGCCACTCCGCTCGGCCGCGGCCAGGGTGAGCAGGTCGAGGGCCGGGAAGCCCTGGTGGTCGCGCAACGCCTCGCGCTGCGTGCGCACCTGGTCGAACAACGCCAGCGCGGACGGCTGTGCGGCGACGTCCAGCCACAGCGGCAGCAGATTGGTGTGGCAGCCGTACGGAGCTCCGTACGTGCGCGTGTCCACGGTGTGCGCGACCACGACGTCGCGGTCGTCGTCACCGCAGGCATGCACGAGGGCGCCGGTGACGCCCACCACGAACTGGAGCAGGCTCAGCTCGTGGTGGCGCAGGAACCGGTGGATGTCCTTCGCCTGGTCGCCGGTGACCGTCTCCTTGACCGCGATCCGGCGGCCCTGCCCGTGGGGCGCCGGGGCCGAGAAGGGGAGCGGCTGGTGCAGTGGGCGGCCCGCGAGCGCCGATCGCCAGTAGGCCGCCGAGTCCTGAGCGGCGTCGGGCCGGGGCGCCGCGGCGAACGACCTTTCGAGGACCGGGGTTTCGCCCCGCCAGCAGGCACCGAGGGCGGCGAGGAACGGCGCGTAGCAGCCGCCGTCGAACACCACATGGCTGAATTCCAGGCGCAGCAGCAGCTTCGTGCCGGACGCGCGCCAGTAGCGGAAGCGGAAGAGTTCCTGGCCGGTGGGGTCGATGCCGCCGGCGTCGAGGAGGTCGTCCTGCCGCTCGCAGCGCCGCAGCACCCGCCGGGGCACGGGGCGGCTTTTCGCCACCAGGTCCGCGCCTCTTTCGGTGAAATAGCTGAGAAGCCGCGGGAATACGGTGGACACCACTTCCCGGAGTGCGCCGTCGAGACGGTCGGTGTCCACGTCTCCGGTCAGCGCGTACACATAGCCGACGGTAAGTCCCGGGTCATCGGGATTCTGTTGATGCCGATTCCACTGAAAGCGCTCATAGGCGCTTGCCTGACGCTCCGTCATGCTCACAGACCTTTCAACCGCCCAGGACACCGTCATAATTGGTACACCGCTGCGGTCCACCTGCACTCGAATTGCGGTCGACTCCGCAGGACAGCGCTCCGGCGCGCCCGTGGCCCCGTGCGGGAATCTCTTGTCACCAGCGTGTACGGGGCTCATTGTGCTGTCGGGTGTTCAACTGCTTCCGAACCGCAATTGGACACCGCCGCTCCCAACTCGACGCCCTCATCGGAGGTTCACACGTGCTGCTCTCGGAAGACGACGTGGCGCTGTTCGCGCGGGTCAGCGGCGATCGGAACGCGCTGCACTGCTCGCCCGACCATGCCCGCCGCACCCCCTTCGGCCGGACCGTCGCCCACGGCGTCCTCGCGGCCCTGGCGACGCTGGACGAACAGGCGGCGGACGACTGGGCGGGCGCCACGGCGGTCGAGGCCGACTTCGGCAACCCGGTGTTCCCTGGGGTGCGTTACCGCTCCGAGGCGCTGGGCGAGACCCGGACCGGCATCGGCTACCGGCTGCTCGACGGGGACCGCACCTGCCTGACCCTGCGCGTGCGCCCCGGCACCCCGCCGGACCTGGATCCGCTGCCCGTGCCGCCCGCCCGGTCGGCGCCCCGGCACTCGGTCGCGGACCTGCCGCCGGGCACCGCGGTGTCCGGACGGTACGGCCCGGAGGAGATCGACGCGCTGCGGGGGCGGTTCCCGGCCGCCGCCCGGCTGCTCGGGCGCACGCCGCTGGCCTGCTTGCTGTGGTCGAGCTATGTGGCCGGGATGAGCCTGCCGGGAGAGAACTGCCTGCTCGGCCGGGTGGGCCTGCGCTTCCTGCCGGTCGCCGCGCGGGGGCCCGCGCGGCTGTCGTACAGCGCCCGCGTGGTCCACACCGACCGGCGTTTTGGACTGGTGTCGATCGTCGGGCAGATCACGGCGGACGGCGAGGTCGTCGCCGAGGCCGAGATCGAGGCGATGGTGCGTACGCCCGCGCCGCCGGCCACCTCGGCCGCGCTGGGCGAGCACCTGAGTCCCTCCACCCGGCTGCGGGGCGCATCGGCCGTCGTCGTCGGCGGCAGCCGCGGCCTGGGTGCGGCCCTGTCGCTGGCCCTGGCGTCGCAAGGCGCCGAGGTCTTCGTCGGGCACCGTGACACGCTGCCCAGGGCCCTGTGCGCCGAGGCCGAAGGGCTGCCGGGGCGACTGCACTCCGTGCCCGGCGATGCCGCGGACCCGCGCTGGAGCGCCGAACTGAGCGCCCGCGTCGAGCGCGAGCACGGCCGGCTCGGCTTCCTGGTGTGCAGCGCGGCCCCGCCCCTGCGCACGCTGGGCCTGGCCGCCACCGACCTGGAGCGCATGGACGCGTTCCTCACCGGTTCGCTGCGGCTGGTCAGCGCGCCGATGACCGGGCTGCTCCCGCTCCTGGAGCCGGGGCGGGGCCAGTGCCTGGTGATCTCCTCGGCCGCCCTGGGCGAACCGCCGCGCGACTGGCCGCACTACGTCGCGGCGAAGTCCGCCGTGGAGGGCCTGGTCCACTGGGCCGCCCGGCACCGCCCCGGTGTGGCGTTCCACCTCGCGCGGCCGGGGATGCTGTGGACCGAGCAGACGAACTCGCCCGGCGCGCGGGAGACGGCCGGGCCGGTGGAGCCGGTGGCGGCGCGGCTGGTGAGCCGGTTGCTGGAGCCCGCGCCCGCCGACGGAGTGGCGCACCTGATCGGCGAGGAGGAGCTCGTCGGGGCGTCCCCGGCCGGGCGGGTGTGAAGAAGGGCCCGGCATGAGGAGGGCCCGGTGCCGAAGTCGGTCACCGGGCCCGGGAATTGCTCGCGGTCGGGCGCCTGCGCCCAGGAGCGGCTCGCAGGCCGCTGAGGTCTGTGTTCAGACCGCTGAGGTCCGTCTTCAGACCGCGGAGGTCCTCTCCACGCTCTCCTGCGGCTCCTCATGGGAGGTGGCGGCGCCCGGCCGCGCCGCGGCGAACACCAGGAATCCGAGGAGGACGAAGACCGCCGCGGAGAAGATGGGCAGCGCGCTGGAGCCGTCGATGATGCCGAACACGACGCCGGACAGGCCCGCGGAGATGGCGGCGATGGCACCGGCCGTGCCCATGACGGAACCCTGGTGGCTGTCGTCCACGGCGGCGGACATCATGCCCACCAGACCGCTGTAGGAGATGCCGTAGGTGGCCGCGCCGACCAGGCACAGGGCGTACAGCGCGATCCTCGAGCCGGTCAGCGCGGTGCCTGCGATGCACACGGTCATCACCGCCAGCGCGCCGGCCACCGCGATCTGCGGCTTGAGGTACTTCATCGAGAGCGGCACCAGGGAGAGGAAGGACGCCGCGAGGCCCACACCGACCACGGAGATGAGGTTGGTGACCCCGCGCTGGTCGAAGCCTTCGTTGGCCGTCAGATACAGGCCGATGAACTGGAAGAAGGCCGTCCAGCCCAGGGACATCAGGAGCAGGGCCGCGGAGAGCACCCTGACCCCGGAGAAGGTGAAGGACTCCATGAGGTGCTTGACCGGGTTGGGGAAGGCCATGCGCCCCGCGGGCCTGGGAGCCGGGGTCTCGCGGAAGGAGACCAGCAGCACCAGCAGGTTCAGCAGCGTGATGCCCGCGACGAAGATGAAGGGCGTCTTCAGGCTGAACCAGGAGACCAGGGTGGAGTCGCTGAGGTAGCCGCCGATGAGCGGGCCCACGACGTAACCGGTCGAGACACAGAACATGATCACGCCGATGGAGTTCACGCGGCGTTCCTTCGGCGTGACGTCCAGGATCGCGGCCTGGGCGACCGGCAGGCTGCCGGAGAACAGACCACCGACCACACGCCCGGCGACGAACAGGGCGACGTCCCGGCTCACCAGCCCCCAGATGGTCAGCGCGTAGCCGAGTGCCAGGCCCAGCAGACACAGGGTCAGCGTCTTCTTGCGCTGGAAGTGGTCGGACAGCGCGCCGAGCAGCGGGGCGCCGAGGAACATCGCCAGCGAATAACTGCCGATCGCGACTCCGTAGAACAGGTCGCGGGTACTGGTTCCGCCGCTGCTCATGACGCCGATATCGGCGTCATAGGAGATGGGAATCAGGACCGGGATGATAAGGCTGACGCTCAAGTTGTCGATCAGGATGATGAAGTAAAGAGGGATGAGACTGGCCAACCCGCTTTTGCGCATGGGTATTTCTCCCGGTAGATCGGTGGGGGGTGCAACGACCGCGGGCGGTATCGTAACGCACCAACTCCCCTTGCAGCACCTGGACTTGAGTGCGGCTTGAGTGCCGCCTGACCGGCGGGGAGCACGCTGTCGGTAAGAACCTGAACAGGTACGCTGCCGAATCCATCGTTTTCCCCGCACGGTGAAGGCCGCCTGGCCCTGTTCACCTTTTCAGCCATATGCGTTGGCCGTTCTCGGCCGAAACGAGGGTGTTCTCCAGATGGAAGCGAACGAACTAAAGGCCATATCCGTGGAAAGCACGGTTCTCGAGGTGTTCCGCGAGATCCTGGGCCTGGACGCGGTCGACCCGGACGTCCCCTTCGCCGCGCTGGGCGGGGACTCGATGCGGGCCGTGCGCGTGCTGTCGCGGCTCTGGCGCGAACTGGACGTGGAGCTGCCCGTGCACGCGCTCGGCAACGACACGACCGCCGCCGAACTCGCCGCGGCCATCGGCGCGCACCTGGACGGCCGGGCCGCATGAGCGACGCGAAGGAGCCGGGCATCGCCGTCGCCGCGAGCTTCACCTCGGACGGGCTCGCGGACGCCATGGCACGGCGGCTGCGGGATGCCGGGCGCGAGCTGGCGGCGGCGCCCTACGGGCAGTTGCTGGAGCCGCTGCTGGACCCCGGCAGCGTGCTGCTGACCCATGCCGGGGTGAATGTCGTGCTGCTGCGGGCCGAGGACCTGTTCCGCGGCGGCGCGGACCCGTCGGCCGGTGACCGGCTCCTCGACGAGCTGCTCTCGGCGCTGTCCGCCGCCCCCAACCGCTCCGCGGCCACCTGGCTGGTGGCCCTGACACCGCCGTCGCCGCGGACCCTCGCCGACCCCGCCCGCGCACGGTGGGTCGAAGCCGCCGCCCGGCGGGTCGAAGAGACCGTCGCCCCGCTGCCGGGCATGCACCTCGTGGCGCTGGACGACCTCACCGGCCGCTACGAGGTGGCGGAGACGCACGACGAGTACGCCGACCGCATCGCTCATCTCCCCTACACCGACGCGTACTTCGACGCACTGGCCGACTGGCTGGTGCGCCTGGCCACCACGACGTGGCACAAGCCCCGCAAGGTCGTGGTCCTGGACTGCGACAACACCCTGTGGGCCGGGGTGTGCGGCGAGGACGGGCCGCTCGGGGTGGAGATCGGCCCGGGGCGGCGCGCGGTCCAGGAGTTCATGCGCGACCAGCGGGCGCAGGGAAAGCTGCTGTGCCTGTGCAGCCGCAACGAAGAGGCGGACGTGCGGGCCGTGTTCGCCGAGAACCCCGCCATGGTGCTCACCCTGCAGGACGTCACCGCCCACCGGATCGGCTGGCAGCCCAAGGCCCAGTATCTGGCCGAGCTCTCCCGGGAGCTGGGGCTCGCGCTCAACTCGTTCGTCTTCGTGGACGACGACGCCGTGGAATGCGCCTCGGTGCGCGCGGCGTTGCCCGAGGTCGCCGTGGTGGAACTGACCCGGGACGCGGACGCGGCGCCGCGGCAGCTGGCCCACGAGGCCGCCTTCGACCAGCTCACGGTGACGGACGAGGACCGGCTGCGGGCCGACTGGTACAGCTCCGAGCCGGAGCGCCGGGCCCTGGAGCAGTCCCTCGTGGACTACGAGGAGTTCCTGGCCCGCTGCGCCATCGACGTCTCGATGGAGGAGCTTTCGGACTCCGCCCTGGACCGGGCGGCCCAACTGACCTCCCGCACCACGCAGTTCACCCTGGCGGGCACCGCCTTCACGGTGCCCCAGCTGCGGCGGCTGCTCGACGAGGGCGGCCGCGGCTGGACGGTGCGGGTCCGCGACGTCTTCGGCGACTACGGCACCGTCGGCCTCATCCTCGCCCAGATTGACGGTGACGTACTGAACGTCCCGGTCTTCCTGCTCAGCTGCCGGGTCCTCAACCGCCGGGTGGAGACGCGGATGCTGCGGATGCTCGGCGCCCGGGCCGCGGCGGCCGGCTGCCGCACCCTGCGGCTGCCCTACCGGCCCACCCCGCGCAACGCGCCCGCGCGCCAGTTCCTCGCGGAGATCTCCGGCGGCGTCATCGGCGCCGACGACGACCCCGGCGTCATCGGCCTGGCGGTCGCCGACTGGACCGAGGCGCCCGCGGTGGCCGCGCCGTAACCACGCCCGGTCGCACCACACCACACGTGGCCGGTGTTCCAGCCGGCCCCCACACAGGAACGAGGGAAACTCCATGAACCCCAGTACGGGACGACGGCCCATGCGCGGCCGAAGGCTGTGGGGGCGGCTGTCCGTCGCTGCCGCCGGCTGCGCCGCCCTCATGCTGGCCACCGTCGCGTCCGCCGAGACCGGCGCCCCGGCGGCGAGCCACGCCGAGTCCGCCAAGGCGCCAAGCGTTCCCGTGAAGCCCGAGTGGGTCAGCGCGGGCCAGAACAACCACAACACGCGCCATGCCGCCACCGAGCGCACCATCGGCACGAAGAACGTGGGCAAGCTGGCGCCGAAGTGGACCTTCACCACCGACGGTGACGTCTCCGCCACCCCCACCGTCGTGGGCGGCACGGTGTACGCGCCGGACTGGGGCGGCAAGCTGTGGGCCGTCGACGCCGACAGCGGCAAGAAGGTCTGGTCGCGCAGCATCACCAGTTACGACGGCGTCGAGGGGCACATGTCCCGCACCAGCCCGGCGTACTGGAAGGGCGACCTCTTCATCGGCACCGGCACACTGACGACGACCGCGCTGAAGAGCGCCTACATCATCTCCGTCGACGCCAAGACCGGCGACAAGAAGTGGATGACCAAGGTCGACGAGGACCCGACGACCGTCATCACCTCCTCCCCCACCGTGGACAACGGGATCATCTACGTGGGGACGTCCTCCAAGGCGTCGACCCTGCACGACAAGCCGAAGTTCCGCGGCGCGGTCCTGGCGATCGACGCCCGCACCGGCAAGATCCTGTGGAAGACCCACACCATCCCCAAGGGCTACACCGGCGCCGCCGTGTGGGGCAGCCAGCCCGTGGTCGACCACAAGACCGGCCTGGTGTTCGTGGGCTCGGGCAACAACTACACCTCGCCTGAGGGCGTCTGCGTCAACCCGAAGCAGACCGACTGCGAGCCGCCGTCCAAGGACAACCACTTCGACAGCGTCATCGCCATGGACCTGAAGACCGGCAAGATCAAGTGGGCCCACCACACGCTGACGGCCGACACCTGGATGATGTACATGCAGAACCAGGCCCCGGACTTCGACTTCGGCTCCGCTCCCAACCTCTACACCACCAAGATCGACGGCAAGCCGAAGGACCTGCTCGGCATAGGTCAGAAGAGCGGCGTCTACTACGCCCTCGAACCGGCCACCGGCAAGGTCGTGTGGGAGACGCAGGTCGGCCCCGGCGGTGCGCTGGGCGGCATCCAGTGGGGCAGTGCCACCGACGGGAAGCGCATCTACGTCGGCATCAGCAACGGTGATCACCTGCCCTGGAAGATCACCGCGGCCGACGGCACCAAGTCCACGGTCGAGAGCGGGTTCTTCGCGGCGGTCGACGCCGCCACCGGCAAGATCGAGTGGCAGACCGCCGACCCGCAGGGCAAGGAGGGCAAGTGGCTTGACAGCTCCTTCATCACCAGCGCCAACGGCGTCATGTACGGGGGTTCCTCGGCGCCCAGCGGCACCAACATGTACGCGCTCGACGGAAAGACCGGCAAGATCCTCTGGGACTTCGCCAGCGGCGGTTCCGTCTGGGGCGGGGCGGCCGTGGTCGACGGCAGCGTCTACTGGGGCTCCGGCTACTACATCTCCAATGTGGGCGAAGGCCTGAGCGGCCACAACAACAAGCTCTACCGCTTCACCCTCGACGGCCGCTGACGCAGCCTCCGTCGCGACCGTTGACCCACGCGAAACGGCCCGGGCAGATTCTGCCCGGGCCGTTTCGCGTTGCCTTCCGATGCGGCTGCTCAGGCCGCGGCCGACAGCTCCTGGCGCAGCGGCTTCCACCACTGCGGGTTGTCGCGGTACCAGTCGACGGTCCGGGCCAGGCCGCCCGCGAAGGAGACGCGCGGGGCGTACCCGAGCTCCCGGATCTTGCGGTCGTCGACGGAGTAGCGGCGGTCGTGGCCCGGCCGGTCGGGCACGTAGGTGATCCGTTCGGGCCCCGCCCCGCAGGCCCGCAGCAGCTGATGGGTGAGGGCGACGTTGGTCAGCTCCTCGCCGCCGCCGATGTTGTAGGCCTCGCCGGGCCGGCCCTTCTCCAGGACCAGCTGTACGCCCCGGCAGTGGTCGTCGACGTGCAGCCAGTCGCGGACGCACAGGCCGTCGCCGTACAGCGGGACGTCCCTGCCCTCCAGCAGATTGGTCACGAAGAGCGGGATGAGTTTCTCGGGGTACTGGTGAGACCCGTAGTTGTTGCTGCAGCGGGTCACGCTCACGTCCATCCCGTACGTACGGGCGTAGGAGCGCGCCAGGATGTCGGCGCCGGCCTTCGAGGCGGCGTAGGGCGAGTTCGCCATCAGGGCGCAGTCCTCGGTCCAGGAGCCCGTCTCGATCGACCCGTACACCTCGTCGGTGGAGATGTGGACGAACCGGGGCACCCGGGCCGCTCGCGCCGCCGACAGCAGGGTCTGGGTGCCCAGGACGTTGGTGCGCACGAAGTCGTCCGCGCCGGCGATCGAGCGGTCCACATGGCTCTCCGCGGCGAAGTTGACCACCGCGTCGTGTCCCGGCAGGAGGTCGGCGAGGAGTGCCACGTCGCAGATGTCGCCCCTGACGAAGGTCAGGCCCGGATGGCCCGCGACGTCGGTGAGGTTGGCGGTGTTGCCCGCGTAGGTGAGTTTGTCCAGGGCCGTGATCCGCACGTCGCCGGGGTCGCCGTACGCTCCGGCGAGCAGGTGGCGCACATAGGTGGACCCGATGAATCCGGCGGCGCCGGTGACGAGCAATCGCACGGGGCTTCCCTTTCTCAGGTGGCGGTCGCGTGGGCCAAGGCGGCGTGCGACGTGCTGAGTCCCAGGTCCGTCAGGACGGCCCGGGCCACCTCGCTGACGCGGTCCTGCAGATAGAAGTGGCCTCCCGGGAAGACCCGCGAGCGGCCGGGGACGACCGAGAGGCGCAGCCAGTCGGTCACTTGTCCGGGCGCGCACAGGGGGTCCTGGGTGCCGGTCATCGCCGTGACCGGGCAGCGCAGGCCCGGCCCGTCCCGCCAGGTGTAGGACCGCAGGGCCTGGTAGTCGGCGCGCAGCGCGGGCAGCGCCAGGGTCTGCACCTCGGGGTCGTCGAGCGCGTCGCCGCCGCCGAGCCTGCGGACCTCGGCCAGCAGCGCGGCGTCACCGGCCAGTTGGTCGGTGGGCCCCGGCCCGGTCGTGGGCGCGCAGCGGGCGGACACGAAGAGCCGGTGCGCGGTGGCGCCGGCCCGGTCCAGACGCCGGGCGCTCTCGTAGGCGACGAGCGCCCCGAGGCTGTGGCCGAACAGGGCGTACGGCGTCCCGCCGGGTGAGGCGAGCAGCGCGTCGGCGGCCCCCTCGGCCAGCTCGCTCAGCCGCGGCAGCGGCGGTTCGTGCCGCCGGTCCTGCCGTCCCGGGTACTGCACCGCCAGTACCTCCACCTGCGGGCCCAGGGCACGGGCGAGCGGGTGGAAGCTGCTCGCGCCACCACCGGCGTGCGGGAAGCAGACGAGCCGCAGCGCCCCCTCGACCGGCGGTCCCAGCCGCCGCAGCCAGGCCTGTGCCAGGGGGCCATGGGAGGTCACCCGCCCAGCCTCACGGGAAGGCTGTCGATGCCGCGCAGGAAGGACCGGCGCCAGCTCACCTGCTGCGGCTCGATGGCCAGGGACAGGTCGGGGAAGCGGCGCAGCAGGGCGCGCAGTGCGATCTCGCCCTCCAGGCGGGCCAGCGGGCCGCCCACGCAGAAGTGGATGCCGTGCCCGAAGGACAGGTGCCCGGCGGTGTCGCGCGAGACGTCGAACCGCTCCGGGTCGGGGAACTTGCGGGGGTCGCGGTTGGCCGCGGCGCCCGCGATGAGCACGGTGCTGTGCGCCGGGATGTGGACGCCGCCGATCTCCAGGTCCTCCAGCGAGCCGCGCGTGGTGATCTCGGCGGGGCCCAGGAAGCGCAGCGACTCGTCCACGGCGTTCGGCAGGACCGCCGGGTCACGGCGGACCTTGGCGAGCTCCCCGGGGTGGGTGAGCAGCAGGTAGGTGGCCATGGCGATGAGACTGACCGAGGTCTCGAAGCCCGCGATGAGCAGGATCAGGACCACGGAGGCCAGTTCATCGGTGCTGAGCCGGTCCTGGTCCTCCTCGTGCACATTGATCAGTGCCGAGAGGAGGTCGGGGCCGGGGTCGGCACGCCGGCGCTCGATCAGGTCGAGGATGAAGCCGACCAGTGCGCGGGCCGCCTGCTCGCGCTGCTCGACGCGGTCGGCGTCGATGACCAGGAACTCGTTGCTCCAGCGGCCGAAGTCGCCCTGGTAGCGCTCCTCGACGCCCAGCAGCTCACTGATCACGGTGATCGGCAGCGGGTAGGCGAAGGACTCGACGAGGTCGGCCTCGTCCCTGCCGGTGAGGCCGTCGAGGAGCTGCTCGGCGAGTTCCTCGATCCGGGGGCGCATCGACTCCACGCGGCGCGCGGTGAACTCCCGGGCGACGAGCCCGCGCAGGCGGGTGTGGGCCGGGGGGTCGTTGCTGCCCATGTTGTTGGCGAAGTAGGGCCGGACGTCCTCGGGGATGCCGTGGTAGGTCGGCAGCTCCACCTCGGGCGGCTGCTTCTTCTGGTCGTTGCTCAGCCGCAGGTCACCGAGGGCGGCCTTGGCCTCGGCGTGACGGGTGATCAGGTACGCTTCCCGGCCGATGAAACTGACCCGGCTCACCGGCCCCTGCTCGCGCAGGGCGGCGTAGGTCTCGTACTGGTCGATGTGGAAGAGATCGCTGTCCAGACTGGGGACGGCGGTCGAGGTGTCGATCGACACGGGGGCCCTTTCCCTCGGAGGTGTGTCCGGTGCCCGGTCAGGCGGTCACGGTGGTGAGCGTCGGCATGGGGAAGACGAGCTTGCCGCCGCTTTTGAGATATGCCTGCTCGCGCTCGACGAAG
>NZ_JBEYTL010000027.1:0-88953 GCF_040643025.1 Streptomyces sp. NPDC047525 | reverse complement strand
GAAGCCCGGCTCCAGCGGCTCGATCACGAACCGGGAGCGGAATTCGTCGACGACCTCTTCGGTCAACGAGGGACGCTGAGCGATCAGCATGAAGTGAGTCCTTCAGTCAGGGGCACCCACTATTTGATGCCCTGATGTTGTTACAAGGGTACGGGCGGTACAGCTCCGGAGAGCCGCACCGCCCGAAATCCTCAAACCAAACGACGTGCGTCAGACGCGGCGACGCTTGGGGGGACGGCAGCCGTTGTGCGGCGTCGGCGTGACGTCCTGGATCGAACCGACCTCGAGGCCAGTGGCCTGGAGGGAGCGGATCGCGGTCTCACGGCCGGAGCCGGGACCCTTGACGAAGACGTCAACCTTGCGCATGCCGTGCTCCTGGGCGCGACGCGCGGCCGACTCGGCGGCCATCTGCGCGGCGAACGGAGTCGACTTGCGCGAGCCCTTGAAGCCGACGTGGCCGGCGGAGGCCCAGCTGATCACGTTGCCCGTGGGGTCCGTGATCGAGACGATGGTGTTGTTGAACGTGCTCTTGATGTGGGCGTGCCCGTGAGCGACGTTCTTCTTTTCCTTGCGGCGCACCTTCTTGGCAGCGCCCTGACGACCCTTGGGGGGCATCTATTAACTCCTACGCGAGGTGGTCGGTCCTGCAGCGACAGCTGTCGATCGACCGCTGAGGACTACTTCTTGCCCGGCTTCTTCTTACCGGCGATGGCGCGACGCGGGCCCTTACGGGTGCGGGCGTTGGTGCTGGTGCGCTGACCGCGGACGGGCAGGCCACGACGGTGACGAAGACCCTGGTAGCAACCGATCTCGACCTTGCGGCGGATGTCGGCCTGGATCTCGCGACGGAGGTCACCCTCGGTCTGGATGTTCGCGTCCACGTACTCGCGGATCTTGATCAGGTCCTCTTCGGACAGATCACGAACACGGGTGTTGCGGTCCACACCGGTGGCGTCCAGCGTCTGCTGGGACAGCGTGCGGCCAATGCCGAACACGTACGTGAGGGCGACCTCAACACGCTTTTCGCGCGGGAGGTCAACACCTTCAAGGCGTGCCATTCAAGGCTCCTGTTGATTTTCGGAGGTCTTCAGCAGGACCGGTCCCAGGTGCCGTACGAGGTACACCCTGGGTCCCCGGCCTCCGACCGGGGGTGTCGCCCTCCATCACTGAAGAGGGACGCGTCCTGCATATGTGCTTACGTGCGTCGCGCGAAAATCTGCGAACTGCAGTCGTGCGTCAGCCCTGGCGCTGCTTGTGGCGCGGGTTGTCGCAGATAACCATGACCCGGCCGTGACGGCGGATCACCCTGCACTTGTCGCAGATCTTCTTGACGCTCGGCTTGACCTTCATTGGTGAGGTTCTCCGGGTCAGTGCCGCACCCCACGTGAATGAGGTACGGGCAAGATCTACTTGTACCGGTAGACGATCCGGCCACGGGTCAGGTCGTAAGGAGACAACTCCACCACGACCCGGTCGTCAGGGAGGATGCGGATGTAGTGCATACGCATCTTGCCGCTGATGTGTGCCAGGACCTGGTGGCCGTTCTGGAGCTCAACCTTGAACATGGCGTTCGGAAGAGACTCAACGACAGTGCCCTCGATCTCGATGGCACCTTGCTTCTTGGCCACGCTCTGCCCTTCGAATCGACTACCTTGATCGACTTCGTTCACCGCATGCAGACACACGGATGCACGAGAGCCGACGCGTCAGTCTACGTCAGGCCACCCGGAAAGACGAATCGAGGAAGAATGCCCCACGAGCAAGATCCTTAAGCAAGGGGGTCACTTCGCCAGCGGGTCCGGCGCCGTGGTGACCCCGTACTCCGCCAGCTTCGCCTTGCCGCAGTCGGGAGCCGTCAGCACGATCGGGCCCTCCTCCGTCAGCGCGATGGAGTGCTCCCAGTGCGAGGACCAGGTGCCGTCCGTCGTGATGACGGTCCAGTCGTCCTCCAGGACCTCCGTACGGGGCGTGCCGAGGGAGACCATGGGCTCGATGGCCAGGCAGAAGCCGGGGACCAGCTTGGGGCCCTTGCCGCGGCGGCGCTCGACGTAGTTCAGGAGGTGGGGGTCCATGTGCATCTCGGTGCCGATGCCGTGGCCGCCGTAGTCCTCGACGATGCCGTACTTGCCGCCGCCGGGCTTCGGCTGGCGGCGGATGTACGTCTCGATGGCGCGGGAGATGTCGACGAGGCGGTTGCCCTGCTTCATGGCGGCCAGGCCGGCCCACATCGACTCCTCGGTCACCCGGGAGAGCTCGATCAGCTCCGGAGCGTGACCGGTGCCCACGAACGCGGTGTAGGCGGCGTCGCCGTGCCAGCCGTCGATGATGGCGCCCGCGTCGATGGAGATGATGTCGCCGTCCTTCAGGACGGTCTTGTCGTCCGGGATGCCGTGCACGACGACCTCGTTGACCGAGGTGCAGATCGTCGCCGGAAAGCCGCCGTACCCCAGGAAGTTGGACTTCGCGCCGTGCTCGGCGATCACCTTGCGGGCGACGTCGTCCAGGTCCTTCGTGGTGGCACCCGGGACCGCCGCCTCGCGCGTCGCGGCGTGGACGGCGGCGACGACAAGGCCCGCCTCACGCATCTTCGCGATCTGCTCGGGGGTCTTGATCTGCACCATGGGGCTTCCGCTCTCCGTCATCCGTCCGACAACCGGTTACGTACGTAACCGCTACGTACACAACACTACGGCCGCGGTCCCCCGAGGGGCACCGCGGCCGAGACAGCGTACTGGCTACTTGTCGCCCTTGAGGGCGTCCATCGCGCGCTTGGTGACTTCGTCCACCTTGCCGAGCGCGGAGATCGTGACCACCAGGCCCTGGGCCTTGTAGTGGTCGATGATCGGCTCGGTCTCGCGGTGGTACACGTCGAGCCGCTTGCGCACGGTCTCTTCCTGGTCGTCACCGCGCTGGTAGAGCTCGCCGCCGCAGACGTCGCAGACGCCCTCGGTCTTCGGCTTGCTGTACGTCACGTGGAAGACGTGGCTCGAATCGTTCCGGCAGATGCGGCGGCCGGCGATGCGCTTGACCACCTCGTCCTCGGGGACCTCGAGGTCGAGCACCGCGTCGAGCTTCTGGCCGTCCGTCTTGAGCGACTCGTCCAGGGCCTCGGCCTGCGACACGTTCCGCGGGAAGCCGTCGAGCAGGAAGCCGTTCTCGGCGTCCGGCTGCGTCATGCGGTCGTGGGCCATGCCGATGGTGACCTCGTCGGGAACGAGGTTGCCGGCGTCCATGAACGCCTTCGCCTGCTTGCCCAGCTCCGTGCCCTGGCTGATGTTGGCGCGGAAGAGGTCGCCCGTGGAGATGTGCGGGATCTTCAGGTTCTTGGCGAGGAACGCGGCCTGCGTTCCCTTGCCCGCACCGGGCGGCCCGACGAGGACGATTCGCATCAGCGGAGGAACCCTTCGTAATTGCGCTGCTGGAGCTGGCTCTCGATCTGCTTCACGGTCTCCAGACCCACACCCACGATGATCAGGATGCTTGTCCCGCCGAACGGGAAGTTCTGGTTTGCGCCGAAGCCCACCAACGCCATCGTCGGCACGAGAGCGATCAGACCCAGATACAGCGAGCCCGGCCACGTGATCCGGTTGAGTACGTAGCTCAAGTACTCAGCGGTCGGACGGCCAGCCCGGATGCCCGGGATGAAGCCACCATACTTCTTCATGTTGTCCGCGACTTCCTCGGGGTTGAACGAGATAGCCACGTAGAAGAAGGCGAAGAAAACGATCAGCAAGAAGTACGTCGCGATGTAAATCGGGTGGTCGCCCTTGGTCAGGTTCGCCTCGATCCACTGCTTCCACCCCGAGTTGCCACCCGCGAACTGGGCGACGAGAGCAGGGATGTAGAGCAGCGAAGAGGCGAAGATCACAGGGATGATGCCCGCCTGATTGACCTTCAGCGGAATGTACGTCGACGTACCGCCGTAGGAACGGCGGCCGATCATTCGCTTCGCGTACTGGACGGGAATGCGGCGCTGAGCCTGCTCCACGAAGACGACCAGACCGACCATGACGAGACCGACCGCGATCACCGTGCCGAACTCGATCCAGCCACCGGCCAGCGAGCCCTGCTTCTTGATGGCCCACAGGGCGCTCGGGAAGGTCGCGGCGATCGAGATGAACATGAGGATCGACATGCCGTTGCCGATGCCGCGGTCGGTGATGAGCTCACCGAGCCACATGACGCAGGCCGTGCCCGCAGTCATCGTGATGACCATGGTGACGGTCACGAAGATGGACTGGTCCGGCACGATCTCGGTGGCGACGGGGCAGCCGGAGAACAGCGAGCCCGTGCGAGCGGTGGCCACGAGGCCGGTCCCCTGGAGGATCGCGAGCGCGACGGTGAGATAACGCGTGTACTGCGTGATCTTCGCCGTGCCGGCCTGGCCCTCCTTCTTGAGGGCCTCGAGCCGCGGGATCACCACGGTCAGCAGCTGCAAGATGATGCTCGCCGTGATGTACGGCATGATGCCGAGGGCGAAGATCGTGATCTGCAGGAGCGCCCCGCCACTCATCATGTTCACCAGGCCGAACAACCCCTGGTTGGAGTTGGCCTGGTCCATGCAGGTCTGGACGTTCTTATAGCTGACACCGGGAATCGGTACGTGCGTACCGATCCGGTAGATCACGATGATGCCGAGCGTGAAGAGCAGCTTCTTGCGCAGGTCGGGCGTCTTGAACGCCCGGGCGAACGCGGTGAGCACGGTGCCTCCTGCGACCCCCGCGCGCGTGCGCAAGAGGTAGTGGTCTGAGGATCGACGAATACATATCAGTCAGAAAAACCGCACGGGCAGACCGCACGGAGCTTAGACAGTGCACGCCACCTTACCGGCGACCGTGCCCCCCTTGGAACGACCAACCGGGGATGCCCCATATGTGGGGCATCCCCGGCTGGGAATCGCTCAAGTCATCGAGTGGCCTGAATAGTTCAGACGAGCTCGGTGACGGTACCGCCGGCGGCGGTGATCTTCTCCTTGGCGGAGCCGGAGACGGCGTCAACCGTCACCTGCAGCGCCACGGTGACCTCACCCTGGCCGAGGACCTTGACGAGGCTGTTCTTGCGAACGGCACCCTTGGCGACGAGACCCTCGACGGTGACCTCGCCACCCTCGGGGAACAGCGCGCTCAGCTTGTCGAGGTTCACGACCTGGAACTCGGTCTTGAACGGGTTCTTGAAGCCCTTGAGCTTCGGGAGGCGCATGTGGAGGGGCATCTGCCCGCCCTCGAAGCGCTCCGGAACCTGGTAACGGGCCTTGGTGCCCTTGGTACCACGGCCTGCGGTCTTACCCTTGGACGCCTCACCACGACCCACACGGGTCTTGGCGGTCTTGGCGCCCGGGGCGGGCCGGAGGTTGTGGACCTTCAGCGGGTTCTGCTCCGCCATGTCAGTCGACCTCCTCAACCGTCACGAGGTGGCGGACGGTGTTAGCCATTCCGCGGAACTCGGGGCGGTCTTCCTTGACGACCACGTCGTTCAGGCGCTTGAGCCCGAGCGAACGCAGCGTGTCGCGGTGGTTCTGCTTGCTGCCGATGTACGACTTCGTCTGCGTGATCTTGAGGCGAGCCATTACGCACCCGCCCCGGCACGTGCACGAAGCAGGGCCGCGGGAGCGACGTCCTCGAGGGGCAGACCACGGCGAGCCGCGATCTCCTCGGGACGCTGCAGGCCCTTGAGGGCCGCCACGGTCGCGTGCACGATGTTGATCGCGTTCGACGAGCCGAGCGACTTCGACAGGATGTCGTGCACGCCGGCGCACTCGAGCACAGCACGCACCGGGCCACCGGCGATAACACCGGTACCGGGGGAAGCAGGCTTGAGCAGGACGACGCCTGCGGCCTTCTCGCCCGTGATCGGGTGCGGGATGGTGCCCTGGATACGCGGAACCTTGAAGAAGTTCTTCTTGGCCTCTTCAACGCCCTTGGCGATGGCCGCGGGAACTTCCTTGGCCTTGCCGTATCCGACACCTACGGTGCCGTCACCGTCGCCCACCACGACCAGCGCGGTGAAGCTGAAGCGGCGACCACCCTTGACTACCTTGGCGACACGGTTGATCGCGACAACGCGCTCAACGTATGCGGTCTTCTCGGCGGCAGCGCCACCGTCGCGACCCTTTCGGTCCCGCCGCTCGCCGCCACCGGCACCGCTTCCGCGGCGCTGGGGTCCAGCCATTGGAATTACCTCTCTCTGTTACGTCCGCTAGCTCCGGAACCGGGGCTTAGAACTTCAGCCCGGCTTCGCGGGCGGCGTCCGCCAGAGCGGCAATGCGCCCGGCGTACTTGTTGCCACCGCGGTCGAACACGACGGTCTCGACACCCGCAGCCTTGGCACGCTCGGCAACGAGCGCGCCGACCTGCTTGGCCTGGGCCGACTTGTCGGCCTCGCCACCGCGGATCGTGGTGTCCAGGGTCGACGCCGACGCAAGGGTGTGACCCTTGAGGTCGTCGATGACCTGAGCAACGATGTTGCGGTTCGAGCGAGTCACGACGAGGCGCGGACGCTCCGCCGTACCCGACACGTTCTTGCGGATGCGGATGTGGCGGCGGGCCTTGGCGGCACGCTTGTAAGCGTCACCCTTGGCGATCTTTACACCGTATGCCATGGCTTACTTACCTGCCTTTCCGACCTTGCGCCGGATGACTTCGCCCTCGTACTTGACGCCCTTGGCCTTGTACGGGTCGGGCTTGCGCAGCTTGCGGATGTTGGCCGCAACCTCGCCGACCTTCTGCTTGTCGATGCCCTCGACCGAAAGCTTGGTCGCGGACTCCACCTTGAAGGTGATGCCCTCAGGGGCCTCGACCAGGATCGGGTGGCTGTAGCCCAGCGAGAACTCCAGGTTGGAGCCCTTCGCGAGGACGCGGTAACCGACACCGCTGATCTCGAGCTTCTTCACGTAACCCGTGGTCACGCCGGTGATCATGTTCGCCACCAGCGTGCGGGACAGGCCGTGCAGGGCCTTGTTCTGACGCTCGTCGTTGGGGCGGGTGACGCTCAGGACGCCGTCCTCACCCTTAGCGATGTCGATCGGCGCGACGACGGTGTGGGAAAGGGAGCCCTTGGGACCCTTAACCGAGACCGTCCGGCCGTCGATGGTGACGTCCACGCCGGCGGGAACCGTGATGGGGAGCTTGCCAATACGCGACATTAGCTATTCCTCCGTTCCCGACTACCAGACGTAGGCGAGGACTTCCCCACCTACGCCCTTCTTGCCTGCCTGCTGGCCGGTGAGGAGACCGTGGGACGTGGAGATGATCGCCACGCCCAGGCCGCCGAGCACCTTCGGCAGGTTGGTGGACTTCGCGTAAACCCGGAGACCGGGCTTGGAGATCCGCTTGATGCCCGCAATGGAGCGCTCACGGTTCGGGCCGAACTTCAGCTCGAGGACGAGGTTCTTGCCGACCTCGGCGTCCTCGACCTTCCAGCCCGTGATGAAGCCCTCCTGCTGGAGGATCTCCGCGATGTGAGACTTGATCTTGCTGTGCGGCATCGCCACGGAGTCGTGGTACGCCGAGTTCGCGTTACGCAGACGAGTCAGCATGTCCGCGATCGGATCAGTCATGGTCATGAATTGGCCTTCGGCCTCTCTCGCCGTGGTTTCCTATCTGCGCCATCCCTCTCCCCACTCAGAGGCGGGACGGGTGCGGCGCGGGGACCTACGGCGTAGTAAGTCGGTCAGGGCGGCAGGCGCCCAACCCTCCTAGCCTAAGCCATGGAGAGGTGGGCCACCTACCGACCAGATACTTACCGAGAGCCTCCAGTAATTCCCAAGTCCCTAAGGACAGAGGGGAATTACCAGGAGCTCTTGGTCACGCCCGGCAGCTCGCCACGGTGAGCCATCTCACGAAGGCAGACGCGGCACAGGCCGAACTTGCGGTACACGGAGTGCGGACGGCCACAACGCTGGCAGCGGGTGTAGCCGCGCACACCGAACTTGGGCTTACGAGCAGCCTTGGCAATAAGTGCCTTCTTCGCCATCTCGCTTACGCCTCCTTGAACGGGAAGCCGAGGTGACGAAGGAGCGCACGGCCCTCAGCGTCGTTGGTCGCCGTGGTGACCACGGTGATGTCCATACCCCGGACGCGGTCGATCTTGTCCTGGTCGATCTCGTGGAACATGACCTGCTCCGTGAGACCGAAGGTGTAGTTGCCACGGCCGTCGAACTGCTTGGGGGACAGACCACGGAAGTCGCGGATGCGCGGAAGCGCGAGCGACAGGGTGCGGTCCAGGAACTCCCACATGCGGTCGCCACGAAGCGTGACGTGGCAGCCGATCGGCTGACCCTCGCGCAGCTTGAACTGCGCGATGGACTTCCGGGCCTTGGTGATGGCCGGCTTCTGACCCGTGATGGTGGTCAGGTCACGGACGGCACCGTCCATGAGCTTCGAGTCACGGGCGGCGTCGCCGACACCCATGTTGACCACGATCTTGACGAGGCCCGGGGTCTGCATGACGTTCTCGTACGAGAACTCTTCCTGCAGCTTGCCCGCGATCTCCTCGCGGTACTTCGTCTTCAGACGCGGAGTGGTGGTGGTCGTCATCAGATGTCCTCACCCGTCCGCTTGGCAACGCGGATCTTGTTGCCGTCTTCGTCGAAGCGGAAACCGACACGCGTGACGACCTTGTTGCCGTCCTTCTCCACGACCAGCTGGACGTTGGAGACGTGGACAGGGGCTTCGGTGGTCACGATGCCGCCGGCCTGCGAACCGCTGGCGGTCGGGCCGGCCTTCGTGTGCTTCTTGACCCGGTTGACACCCTCGACCAGGACACGCTCGTCGCGCGGGTAAGCGGCAATGACCTTGCCCTGCTTGCCCTTGTCCTTACCGGTGATGACCTGAACCAGGTCGCCCTTCTTGATCTTCATGCTTACAGCACCTCCGGCGCGAGCGAGATGATCTTCATGAACTTCTTCTCGCGCAGCTCACGACCGACCGGGCCGAAGATACGGGTGCCGCGAGGGTCGCCGTCGTTCTTCAGAATGACGGCGGCGTTCTCGTCGAAGCGGATGTACGAGCCGTCGGGACGGCGGCGCTCCTTGACGGTGCGAACGATGACGGCCTTGACGACGTCACCCTTCTTCACGTTGCCACCGGGGATCGCGTCCTTGACGGTGGCGACGATGACGTCACCGATGCCCGCGTAGCGGCGACCCGAGCCACCGAGAACACGAATGGTGAGAATTTCCTTCGCACCCGTGTTGTCGGCGATCCGAAGTCGCGACTCCTGCTGGATCACGTCTATCTCCTGATTGTCTGCCGGTTCCCGGCGGGGGCTTTATCCCTTACGGGAACCGGCCCCCGCCGAGCCTGGCGGAACTGATCCGAGGGGAAATCCCCTCGGAAATTACTTGGCCTTCTCGAGGATCTCGACGATGCGCCAGCGCTTGGTCGCCGACAGCGGACGCGTCTCCATCAGGAGGACGCGGTCGCCGACGCCGGCAGCGTTCTGCTCGTCGTGCGCCTTGAGCTTGTTCGTACGGCGGATGACCTTGCCGTACAGCGCGTGCTTCACGCGGTCCTCGACAGCGACGACGACGGTCTTGTCCATCTTGTCGCTGACGACCAGACCCTCACGGGTCTTGCGGAATCCGCGGTCAGTCTTGGTCTCAGTCACGTTGCTCTCGCTCATCAGGCGCTCTCCACCGTCTCGATGCCCAGCTCGCGCTCACGCATCAGGGTGTAGATCCGCGCGATGTCCTTACGGACGGCCTTGAGCCGCCCGTGGTTCTCGAGCTGACCGGTCGCCGCCTGGAAGCGGAGGTTGAACAGCTCTTCCTTGGCTTCGCGGAGCTTCGCGAGAAGCTCCTCGTCACCCAGTTCGCGCAGCTCGGACGCCTTGGTACCGGCCGACATCACGACTCACCTGCCTCGCGCCGAACAATCCGGCACTTCATCGGAAGCTTGTGAGCAGCGCGGGTAAGCGCCTCACGCGCAGTCTTCTCATTCGGGTAGGACAGCTCGAACATCACCCGTCCGGGCTTGACGTTCGCGACCCACCACTCGGGGGAACCCTTACCGGAACCCATGCGGGTCTCGGCGGGCTTCTTCGTCAGCGGGCGGTCCGGGTAGATGTTGATCCAGACCTTGCCGCCACGCTTGATGTGGCGGGTCATCGCGATACGAGCCGCCTCGATCTGGCGGTTGGTCACGTACGCCGGAGTGAGGGCCTGAATCCCGTACTCGCCGAACGCAACCTGCGTACCACCCTTGGACATACCGCTGCGCTTCGGGTGGTGCTGCTTGCGGTGCTTGACCCTACGAGGGATCAGCATGTCGGTCAGGCCTCCGTTCCGGTGCTCTCAGCCGGAGCGGCAGCTGCGGCGGGAGCGTCGGCCTTGGGGGCCTCGGCAGCCGGCGCGGACTGCTGCTGCGGCTTGCGGCCGCGGCCGCCACGCTCGCCACCACGGCCACCACGGGCCGGGCGGTCGTTGCCGCCACCACGGGCCGGGCGGTTACCCGCACGGGCCGCAGCGTTCTCGGCGCGGACCTCGGCGATGTTCTTGACGTCGCCCTTGTAGATCCAGACCTTCACGCCGATACGGCCGAAGGTCGTCTTGGCCTCGAAGAAGCCGTAGTCGACGTTCGCACGGAGGGTGTGCAGGGGCACGCGGCCCTCGCGGTAGAACTCCGAGCGGGACATCTCGGCGCCGCCGAGACGGCCACCACACTGGATCTTGATGCCCTTGGCGCCGGCCTTCATCGTCGACTGCATGCTCTTACGCATGGCGCGACGGAAGGAGACGCGGGAGGACAGCTGCTCCGCAACGGCCTGCGCGACCAGCTGAGCGTCGACCTCGGGGTTCTTGACCTCGAGGATGTTCAGCTGGACCTGCTTGCCCGTGAGCTTCTCGAGGTCACCGCGGATGCGGTCGGCCTCGGCGCCACGGCGGCCGATGACGATGCCGGGACGCGCGGTGTGGATGTCCACCCGCACGCGGTCACGGGTGCGCTCGATCTCAACCTTCGAGATGCCGGCGCGCTCCATGCCGGACGTCATCATCCGACGGATGGCGACGTCTTCCTTGACGTAGTCCTTGTACAGCTTGTCGGCGTACCAACGCGACTTGAAGTCGGTGGTAATGCCGAGCCGGAACCCGTGCGGGTTTACCTTCTGGCCCATTACCGGGTTCCTTCCTTGCTGCTGACGACCACGGTGATGTGGCTGGTCCGCTTACGGATCCGGTAGGCACGACCCTGTGCACGCGGACGGAACCGCTTCAGGGTCGGGCCCTCATCCACGTACGCCTCGCTGATGACCAGCGAAGAGGCGTCACTGTGGTCGTAGTTGTGTGCAGCGTTGGCAATGGCGCTGTCCAGCACCTTGCCAACCGGCACGCTCGCGGCCTGCGGGGCGAAACGCAGGACCGCCTGAGCCTCCGTGGCATCCATGCCACGGATGAGGTCCACCACTCGGCGGGCCTTCATGGGCGTGACGCGGATGTACCGCGCCTGGGCCCTGGCTTCCATGGTTGTCCCTTCGGTGTAAGTCATAGTCGTTCCACCCCGCGCTAGCGGCGCTTCGACTTCCGGTCGTCCTTGACGTGGCCGCGGAAGGTGCGAGTCGGCGAGAACTCGCCGAGCTTGTGGCCGACCATCGCCTCGGTGACGAACACCGGGATGTGGGTCTTGCCGTTGTGCACCGCGATCGTGTGGCCCAGCATGGCCGGGACGATCATCGAGCGACGGGACCAGGTCTTGATGACGTTCTTGGAACCTGCTTCGTTCTGGACATCCACCTTCTTGATGAGGTGTCCGTCGACGAAGGGTCCCTTCTTGAGACTGCGCGGCATCTAAACCCGCTCCTAGCGCTTCTTGTTCGTCTTGCGGCGGCGGACGATGTACTTGTTGCTCGCCTTCTTCGGCGAACGAGTACGACCCTCCTTCTGACCCCACGGCGAGACCGGGTGGCGACCACCGGAAGTCTTGCCTTCACCACCACCGTGCGGGTGGTCGACCGGGTTCATCGCCACACCGCGAACGGTCGGGCGAACGCCAAGCCAGCGCTTACGGCCGGCCTTGCCCCAGTTGATGTTCGACTGCTCGGCGTTGCCGACCTCGCCAATGGTGGCGCGGCAGCGGACGTCGACCAGACGGATCTCACCGGACGGCATACGAAGGTGGGCCATGGAGCCCTCCTTCGCCAGCAGCTGCACGGAGGCACCCGCGGAGCGGGCGAACTTCGCGCCGCCGCCGGGCCGCAGCTCGATGGCGTGGATGGTCGTACCGACCGGGATGTTGCGGAGGGCCAGGTTGTTGCCCGGCTTGATGTCCGCGCCCGGTCCGTTCTCGACCCGGTCACCCTGCGACAGGTTGCGGGGGGCCAGGATGTAGCGCTTCTCGCCGTCCGCGTAGTGCAGAAGCGCGATGCGCGCGGTGCGGTTCGGGTCGTACTCGATGTGCGCGACCTTCGCCGGCACGCCGTCCTTGTCGTGACGACGGAAGTCGATCACTCGGTAGGCGCGCTTGTGTCCGCCACCCTGGTGGCGAACGGTCACACGACCGGCGTTGTTACGGCCGCCCTTGCTGTGCAGCGGGCGGACCAGCGACTTCTCCGGCGTGGACCGCGTTACCTCGACGAAGTCGGCGACGCTGGAGCCACGACGGCCCGGCGTAGTCGGCTTGTACTTGCGGATTCCCATTTCTCAGTCCTCGTCCGATATTCGGACCAGGGCGCTCCGTTAGGAGGCCTGGCCGAAGATGTCGATACGGTCGCCCTCAGCAAGGGTCACGATCGCGCGCTTGGTGTCAGCGCGCTTACCGAACCCCGTGCGGGTGCGCTTGCGCTTGCCCTGGCGGTTGATCGTGTTGACCCCAGTGACCTTGACCGAGAAGACCGCCTCGACGGCCTGCTTGATCTGGGTCTTGTTGGCGCCGGGCGCAACGACGAAGGTGTACTTGCCCTCGTCGAGGAGCGCGTAGCTCTTCTCAGAGACGACCGGCTTGACGAGGACGTCACGGGGGTCCGTGAAGCTCTTGCTCAGCGGCGTCTCAACGGTGTTCTTGCCCTCGGTGGCGTGGCGCTTCGCCTTGGCGAGGCGCGCGGCCTTGGCGGCCTTGGCCGCCTTGGGGGCGATGCTCGGGTGACGCGTAGCCATCAGGCTTCGCTCCCTTCGGTCTCATCGGCCTTGGGGCCAGACACGAAGGACTCGAAGGCGGCCTTGGTGAAGACCACGTCGTCCGAGACGAGCACGTCGTACGTGTTCAGCTGGCCCGGCTCCAGGATGTGCACCTGGGGCAGGTTGCGGGCGGAGAGCAGCGAAGTCTCGTCCGCACGGTCGATGACCAGGAGCACGTTCTTGCGCTCGCTGACCTTGCCGAGCAGCGTCTTCGCGGCCTTCGTGGAGATGTCGCCCTCGACCACGTTGGTGACAACGTGGATACGAGCGTTGCGGGCCCGGTCGGTGAGGGCGTGGCGCAGGGCCGCGGCCTTCATCTTCTTCGGGGTCCGCTGCGAGTAGTCACGCGGCTGCGGGCCGTGGACGACGCCACCGCCGGCGAACTGCGGCGCACGGGTCGAACCCTGGCGGGCGCGGCCGGTGCCCTTCTGGCGGTAAGGCTTCTTGCCACCACCGCGGACTTCACCGCGGCGCTTGGTCTTGTGCGTGCCCTGACGGGCAGCTGCCAGCTGAGCGACGACGACCTGGTGGAGAAGCGGGATGCTGATCTTCTCTACGTCGAAGATCTCCGCGGGGAGCTCGACCGTCCCGGCCTTGTCGCCTGCCGGCGAAAGGATGTCAATGGTGCTCATCGGTTCCTCAAACCCCCTTGGCCGCGGTACGGACCAGGACGAGGCCACCGTTCGGACCGGGGACTGCGCCCTTGATCAGGAGCAGACCCTTCTCCGCGTCAACGGCGTGAACGGTCAGGTTCTGGGTGGTGACCCGCTCGTTGCCCATACGGCCCGCCATGCGGAGGCCCTTGAACACACGGCCCGGGGTGGCACAGCCACCGATGGAACCGGGAGAGCGGTGCTTGCGCTGGGTACCGTGACCCGCGCCGAGTCCCTTGAAGTTGTGACGCTTCATGACACCGGCGAAGCCCTTGCCCTTGCTCTTGCCCGTGACGTCAACCTTGACGCCGGACTCGAACACCTCGGCAGTCACCTCCTGGCCCAGCGTGTACTCGCTGGCGTCAGGGGTGCGGATCTCCACCAGGTGGCGGCGGGGAGTCACGTCGGCCTTGGCGAAGTGACCCTTGAGGGGCTTGTTCACCTTGCGAGGGTCGATCTCGCCGAAGGCGATCTGGACCGACTCGTAGCCGTCGGAGTCATTCGTACGGACCTGGGTAACGACGCAGGGCCCGGCCTTGACGACGGTGACCGGGACGACACGGTTGTTCTCGTCCCAGACCTGGGTCATGCCGAGCTTCTCGCCCAGGACGCCCTTGATCTGCTTAGTCATCTGTCCGCGCCTCTCAGAGCTTGATCTCGATGTCGACGCCGGCCGGAAGGTCCAGGCGCATCAACGAGTCAACGGTCTTGGGAGTCGGGTCGAGGATGTCGATCAGGCGCTTGTGCGTGCGCATCTCGAAGTGCTCGCGCGAGTCCTTGTACTTGTGCGGCGACTTGATGACGCAGTACACGTTCTTCTCAGTGGGCAGCGGCACCGGGCCTGCGACCGACGCACCAGTGCGAGTCACCGTCTCGACGATCTTCTTCGCCGAAGAGTCGATGACCTCGTGGTCGTAGGCCTTGAGCCGGATGCGGATCTTCTGTCCCGCCATGGCTACTTGGTAGTCCTTTGTCTCGAACGCTCTGGCTCCCGGGAGGCCCTTTTTTCTACTTCCTCCGACCCACGCGGTCGGGCGTGTCGCAGTCCCGCTCACGGAGATTTCCCGAAGGATTTCCCTGCTAGGGGCTGCGGCCCAGATGACCGCGGGTCCGGGGGAAGAAACCCACCGGGCGCCTGGTTAAGCCTCCGCACCGCACTTCCCAGAAGATTCCCGTACGTCCGCTCCAGTGCTGCCTTTCGGCAGATGGGGCGACGAGTACTGTGGGACTCGCTTCCGGTCCTCCCGGCGGGAGGCGCGCAGCATCGGCACTCAACCGAGCAACCTGGACAGTGTGCCACACGTGGGACGCCGAAGGCCAATCGGGCCGAGCTGTCAAGCTGCCACGGCCGCCATCGCGTACGCAAAGAGCCGTACGCGAAGAGCCCCGCCCACCCGAAGGTGGACGGGGCTCTTCACTGCGCTCAGTTCAGAGCGACCGGGTCTCCCCGATCAACAGGCAAGCGGAGCTTACTTGTTGATCTTGGTGACCTGGCCGGCGCCGACGGTCCGGCCACCCTCACGGATGGCGAACTTCAGGCCCTCTTCCATCGCGACGGGCTGGATGAGCTCAACGGTCATCTCAGTGTTGTCGCCCGGCATGACCATCTCGGTGCCCTCGGGGAGGGTCACGACGCCGGTCACGTCCGTGGTGCGGAAGTAGAACTGCGGGCGGTAGTTGTTGAAGAAGGGGGTGTGACGGCCACCCTCGTCCTTCGACAGGATGTAGGCCTGGGCCTCGAACTCGGTGTGCGGCGTGACCGAACCGGGCTTGATGATGACCTGGCCGCGCTCGACGTCCTCGCGCTTGATGCCACGGAGGAGCAGACCGACGTTCTCACCGGCCTGGCCCTCGTCGAGCAGCTTGCGGAACATCTCGATGCCGGTGACCGTGGTGGTGGTCTTCTCGGTCTTGATGCCGATGATGTCGACGGTCTCGTTGACCTTGAGGATGCCACGCTCGATACGACCGGTGACGACGGTGCCACGACCGGTGATCGTGAAGACGTCCTCGATCGGCATCAGGAACGGCTTGTCGACGTCACGCTCGGGCTCCGGGATGGACTCGTCGACAGCCTTCATCAGGTTGAGGACGGACTCACCCCACTCCTTGTCGCCCTCGAGCGCCTTGAGCGCCGAGACCTTGACGACCGGCAGGTCGTCGCCCGGGAACTCGTACTCGGAGAGGAGCTCACGGACCTCGAGCTCGACGAGCTCCAGGATCTCCTCGTCGTCCACCATGTCGGCCTTGTTCAGGGCGACGACGATGTACGGAACGCCGACCTGGCGGGCCAGGAGCACGTGCTCCTTGGTCTGCGGCATCGGGCCGTCGGTGGCGGCGACCACGAGGATGGCGCCGTCCATCTGCGCGGCACCCGTGATCATGTTCTTGATGTAGTCCGCGTGACCCGGGCAGTCGACGTGCGCGTAGTGACGCGTCTCCGTCTGGTACTCGACGTGCGCGATCGAGATCGTGATACCGCGCTGGCGCTCCTCGGGAGCCTTGTCGATCTGGTCGAAGGCCGAGGCCTCGTTCAGGTCCGGGTACGCGTCGTGCAGCACCTTGGTAATGGCGGCCGTGAGGGTCGTCTTACCGTGGTCAATGTGACCGATGGTGCCGATGTTGACGTGCGGCTTAGTCCGCTCGAACTTTGCCTTCGCCACTGAATCCTCCTGCGGAGTGGTTCTGTACGCCTTGCTTCATCGGCGCCAGGTGATCTTTGCTGGGATACCCGGGGCCCGGGGCACCCGTCCCGAAGAGGGTCGGAATGCCCCGGAGGCTCCGGAGTCAAGCCTAAAGCGTCAACTAGGTTGAGTTACTCGCCCTTGGCCTTCGCGATGATCTCCTCGGCGACGTTCCGCGGAACCTCGGCGTAGGAGTCGAACTGCATCGAGTAGCTTGCGCGACCCGAGGTCTTGCTGCGGAGGTCTCCGACGTAGCCGAACATCTCCGAGAGGGGCACGAGACCCTTCACGACACGGGCGCCACTGCGCTCCTCCATGGCCTGGATCTGGCCACGGCGGGAGTTGATGTCGCCGATGACGTCGCCCATGTAGTCCTCGGGCGTGGTGACCTCAACGGCCATCATCGGCTCGAGCAGCACGGGCTTGGCCTGACGCGCGGCCTCCTTGAACGCCTGCGAACCGGCGATCTTGAAGGCGAGCTCGGAGGAGTCGACCTCGTGGTAGGCACCGTCGAGAAGCGTGATGCGAACACCCGTCATCTCGTAGCCCGCGAGGATGCCGAACTGCATGGCCTCCTGCGCACCGGCGTCCACCGACGGGATGTACTCCCGCGGGATACGGCCACCGGTGACCTTGTTCACGAACTCGTACGACGCCTCGCCGCCCTCGATGGGCTCGATCGCGATCTGCACCTTGGCGAACTGACCGGTACCACCGGTCTGCTTCTTGTGGGTGTAGTCCACGCGCTCGACGGCCCGACGGATCGTCTCGCGGTACGCGACCTGGGGCTTGCCGACGTTCGCCTCGACGCGGAATTCGCGCTTCATGCGGTCGACGAGCACCTCGAGGTGAAGCTCGCCCATACCACCGATGATGGTCTGGCCGGTCTCCTCGTCCGAGTGCACCTGGAAGGAGGGGTCCTCCTCCGAGAGACGCTGGATGGCTACACCCAGCTTCTCCTGGTCACCCTTGGACTTGGGCTCGATGGCGACCTGAATGACCGGCGCCGGGAAGTCCATGGACTCCAGGATGACCGGCTTCTTGTCGTCACACAGCGTCTCACCGGTGGTGGTCTGCTTCAGGCCCATGACGGCGACGATGTCACCGGCGCCCACCGACGCGATCTCCTCACGCTTGTTCGCGTGCATGCGGTAGATCTTGCCGATGCGCTCCTTCTTGCCCTTGACGGAGTTCAGCACCGCAGTGCCGGCCTCCAGGCGACCGGAGTAGATCCGGACGAAGGTGAGCTTGCCGAGGTGCGGGTCGCTCGCAATCTTGAACGCGAGAGCCGAAAGCGGCTCCTCGTCCGAAGGCTTGCGCTTGACGATCGTCTCGGGGTCCTTGACGTCGTGGCCCTCGATGGCCTCGACGTCCAGGGGGGAAGGCAGGTAACGCACGACCGCGTCGAGCAGGGGCTGGACGCCCTTGTTCTTGAACGCGGTGCCGCAGAACACGGGGGTGACGGTGGTGTCGCCGCCCTTGCCGGAGGCGATGGTGACGCGGCGGATCGCCTCGTACAGCTGCTCCTCGGTGGGCTCCTGGCCCTCGAGGTACAGCTCCATCATCTGCTCGTCGTTCTCGGCGACAGCCTCGAGCAGCTTGCCGCGCCACTCGTCGGCGGCCTCGACGTGCGTCGCCGGGATGTCGACGATGTCGTAGGCCTCGCCCATCTTGGTCTCTGCGGACCAGACGAAGGCCTTCATCGTGACGAGGTCGACGACGCCCTTGAAGTCAGCCTCTGCGCCGATGGGCAGCTGCATGACGATCGGGGTCGCACCGAGGCGGTCGATGATCATGTCGACGCAGCGGTGGAACTCGGCACCCGTGCGGTCGAGCTTGTTGACGAAGCAGATGCGCGGGACGCCGTAGCGGTCAGCCTGACGCCACACGGTCTCGGACTGCGGCTCGACACCGGCGACGCCGTCGAACACCGTCACGGCACCGTCGAGCACACGGAGCGAACGCTCTACCTCGACGGTGAAGTCGACGTGGCCCGGGGTGTCGATGATGTTGATCGTGTGGTCGACGTCGTTCAGCGGCCAGTGACAGGTGGTGGCAGCAGAGGTGATCGTGATGCCACGCTCCTGCTCCTGCTCCATCCAGTCCATGGTGGCGGCACCGTCGTGGACCTCACCGATCTTGTACGAGACACCGGTGTAGAACAGGATCCGCTCGGTGGTCGTCGTCTTGCCCGCGTCGATGTGAGCCATGATGCCGATGTTGCGCACCTTGGCCAGGTCAAGTGAAGTGGTAGCCATATCGGCTCAGTCTTCTCTCGGTCTCGATGTGGGTAGCGACTACCAGCGGTAGTGCGCGAAGGCCTTGTTGGACTCGGCCATCTTGTGGGTGTCCTCACGCTTCTTCACAGCGGCACCAAGGCCGTTGGAGGCGTCGAGGAGCTCGTTGAGGAGACGCTCGGTCATCGTCTTCTCGCGACGGGCGCGGGAGTAACCCACCAGCCAGCGCAGGGCCAGCGTGTTGGCGCGACCGGGCTTGACCTCGATCGGAACCTGGTAGGTCGCACCGCCGACGCGGCGGGACTTGACCTCGAGGGTCGGCTTGATGTTCTCGAGCGCGCGCTTGAGCGTGATGACCGGGTCGTTGCCGGTCTTCTCGCGCAGGCCCTCCATGGCGCCGTACACGATGCGCTCGGCGGTGGAGCGCTTGCCGTTCAGCAGCACCTTGTTGATGAGGGAGGTCACCAGAGGAGAACCATAGACCGGGTCGATGATGACCGGGCGCTTCGGGGCGGGGCCCTTACGAGGCATTTCTACTTCTCCTTCTTGGCGCCGTAGCGGCTGCGGGCCTGCTTGCGGTTCTTGACACCCTGGGTGTCAAGGGAGCCGCGGATGATCTTGTAACGAACACCCGGCAGGTCCTTCACACGGCCACCACGCACGAGCACGATGGAGTGCTCCTGCAGGTTGTGTCCCTCACCCGGAATGTAGGCCGTAACCTCGATCCCGGAGGTCAGACGCACACGCGCGACCTTACGGAGGGCCGAGTTCGGCTTCTTCGGGGTGGTCGTGAACACACGCGTGCAGACGCCGCGGCGCTGGGGCGAACCCTCGAGTGCGGGCGTCTTGTTCTTCTCGACCTTGTCCTGCCGGCCCTTCCGGACCAGCTGCTGGATCGTAGGCACTACTTCTCCGGTTTCTGTGTGCCGAATAGTAAAGCTAACCTGAAACGTCGCCGACCCACGCGGTCGGGTGTGTCGAATGCTGCAGACTCCCGCCGCAAGGCGAGGAGGGGCGCAGATTACGGTGGCCGTTCACGGACTCACGATGCGGTTGAGGACACGCGCGCGAGCCCAGGCACACCCCAGGCACAAGGTCTGAGCGTACCTACCTCATCGGGTTCGGTCAAAACAAATGCGGTGGGGGGCGACACGCCGGGCTTTTCGGCTCCCCTCCCGCCCTCTCCTGGGCCGATCCTGTCCATTCCATGTTCATGGGGCACTCGGTTTGAGTACCTTGATCGGTCCGCTGCACGATCGGGGGACCCATGACGGCGGCCCACTTACCCGGGGACGGCGGTCTGGACGACCGCGTCCCCTTCCTCGCCCGCCTGGAGAACGAGGAGAGGTCCGCTCTCCTCTCCCTCGGCCACGAGCTGAGCTTCGCGCCCCGCATCCAGCTCCTGCACCAGAACGAACCCTCGTCGCACGTCCTGCTCATCGTGCACGGCTGGACCAAGGTGACCGCGGCGGCAGCCAACGGATACGAGGCACTCCTCGCCCTGCGCGGCCCCGGCGACATCATCGGCGAATCCGCGGCGCTGACCGGGCGCCCCCGCTCGGCCACGGTGACCGCTCTCGAGGCCGTGCGCGCGGTGGCCGTCGAGCACGACCGGTTCACGGATTTCCTCGGCCGCTCCCCCGCCGCGTCGTTCGCCCTGCTCGGGCTGACCTCCGACCGCACCCGGGCCGCCGACCGGCGACGCCTTGAGTTCGCGTCCATGAGCGTGCGGGAGCGGTTCGCCGCGCTGCTGCTCGATCTGGCCCGTACCCACGGGCGTCGTACGGACGAGGGCATCGAGCTCGCCGTGCCCCTGAGCAAGCAGGAGCTCGCCGGGTCCGTCGGGGCGTCCCGGGAGATGGTGCAGCGGCTGCTCAAGGAGTTGCGGGACCGCGATGCCGTGGCCACCGGGCGGCGCGCCCTCGTGATCATGCGGCCCGATCTGCTGCGCCGGATCGCGCGCACCGAGCGGCCCGTCCGTGATGACCCGCAGTGACCCCCTCATCCCCGAGAGCGACTCTGTGCACACGGTCACACTCCGAGTGCGTCATCCGCCCTCACCACGGGGATCCCATCGTCGGCACGCTTCAGGTCGGCGCAACTCCCCCGGCGAAAGGCGACCATGAGCGACTCCGTGAGCCGCACCATCCTGCTGCTCGACATCGAGAAGTACAGCGACAGGGACGATGTCGAGCAGGCCTATCTGCGGCGCATGTTGTACGACATCACCGACCGGGCGCTGGAGAGCGCGGGCGTCGACGAGACCCTGCGCCTGCGCGCCGACCGCGGCGACTCCGTGATGGAGCTGATCGATGCCAACGCCTCGGTGCAGGCCCTGCTCCGTGCCCTGCTCGGCGAGGTGCCGGCGCAGCTGCGGGGGGTGAACAGGATGGCTTCCAGTTCCGCCCAGATCCGGCTGCGCGCGGTGGTGGCCACCGGATACGTGGTGGTCGACGACCTCCAGGGGTGGGTCGGCTCCGACCTCAACCACGCCTGCCGGCTGCTCGACGGCGACGTTCTCCGTGCGGCCCTGCGGGAACGTACGAACGACTTCGCCCTCTGCGTCTCCGAGGGCGTGCACGCGGGGGTGGTGCGGCACGACTGGCCCGGCGTACCGGCCGATGACTTCCACCCCGTGACCATGGCGAGCAAGAACGGGCCTCTGCGGGCATGGCTGCACGGTCCGGTCCCCGCCGGGGCCGAGGAGCACGGCGCCGCGCGGGGCCCGGCCGATGACCACAGTGAGAGGGGGGCCGGGGAAGCCCCGGCGCCGGACGCCGGCTCGGGGGAGCGTCCGGCGCCGGGGCGGGGCGCGGCACCCGCGACGGGCGGCGCCTCCTTCAACTTCAACGGCGGCGCGCCCAGCTTCGGCGGCAGCCTGGTCGGCAGCGACCAGCACGGTGTGTCCGGCGGGACCGTGCACGGTGACGTCCACCTCGGCGGCTCCGGCACCCCGGCGCCCGAGCGGGGCGCGGAGTCGTGAACGTCCCCCCGCGCGCAGTGCCGCCACAGGCCCGCCCCGCGCACCCGGCAAAGGGACCGGCAGGCCCGGCACAGGACCCGGCCCCGAACCCGCCGGGCCGGCCGGAGGCGCCGGGCTCCCGTCCGGCCGAGGCCCCCGAGCCGGAAGAGCAGGCGCAAGAAGCACGCGCGGCGCAGCGCGAACTGTTCGCCCATGCACCGGAGTTCATCCTCGGCTCGGCCTCCTCCTTCGGAGGTTCCCTGGTCGGCGGGGCACAGCACGGGGTGTCCGGTGGGCATGTCGGCCGCGATGTCGTCATGGGCGCCAAGACCGAGATCCACCACCACGGCTCCGTCGACTCACCCGCGTACGCCTCCGGAGAGATTCCGCGCGAGCGGCTCGACACTCTGGCCGAGGTGTTCGTCGAAGGTCCCGCCTTCGCGCTCGCCCTGCGGCGCCTGCGCGAGGAACGCGTTCTGGTGCTCCGCGGCGCGCACGCCACCGGCCGCAGCGCCGCGGCCCTGATGCTTCTGCACCACCTCGGTGTCCCGGCCGTGCGCGCCCTTCAGCCCGAAACCAGCCCCACCGCCCTTGCCGGCCAGCTCGCCCACGGCGGCGGTCACGTGCTGTGCGACATGCCGCTGAGCCGGAACAAGCCGCTGCGCGAGACCCATCTCTACGCGGCGCGCGACCAGCTCAAGAAGACCGGCGGGCACCTGGTGATCACCGTCGAGAACTCCCCGCATCTGCTGGGTGTCACTCCGGTCGGCTGGGAGGCTCCCGACGCCGCCGACGTGCTCCGCGCACATCTGTCCGCCCGCCTCCCCACCACGGCCGACGCCGAGCGTCTGCTCGCACTCGAACCCGTACGGGAGTTCCTTGAGCACGGCCGTCGCAGACCCGCCGAGGCCGTCGACCTCGCCACCGGCCTCGCCGCGTACGACGGGACGGAGCAGGCGCTCGACCGGCTGCGCGGCTTCAGCCTCGCCTCCGTGGAGAAGCAGTGCCGCGACTGGCTGAGCGATCCCGCACTCGGTCTGCGCGACAAGGCGTTCCTCATCTCGCTCGCCCTCTTCGACCAGGCGCCCTACGTGCTGGCCGCCGAGTTCGCCGACACGCTCTTCGTCCACTTCCAACGGCTCCAGCACCCGGAACAGCCACCGGAGATCCCGGTGTTCGGTCCCGCCCCGACAGACCGTCTCGACCTCGCGCGGGCCGTCGGGGAGCTGCGCAGCGAGGCGACGGACTGGGGGCCCGTCCCTCAGTACGTGGCGTACTTCAGCGAGGGGCGCATGCCGGGCACGCTGCTCACCGAGGTGTGGACAGGCCATCCCTCGACCCGTCCGGCCCTGGTCGCCTGGCTCAAGCAAATGGCCCGCGACGGACGTCCCCTGGTGCGCACCCGCGCGGCCGCCGCGACCGCGCTGCTCGCCGCCGCCGACCTGCCGTCGACCGTGGCGCTCCTGGTCGACGGTTGGTCGGTCTCCCCCTCCTTCGGGCCGCGCGTGACCGCGGCCAACACGCTCACCCTGGCGCAGCTCTCGGGGGCTCCGGTCATTCCGCAGTTGCTTGCGCAGTGGTGCACCGATCGGCATTGGGCCCGGCGCTGGACGGCGATCCGCGCCTTCGCGCTGCTGGCCCCGCTCCGTCCGGACCTGGCGGGCCCCGCCCTGGACGCGCTGTCCTCCCGGGCGCGAGCGGAGAGCAGCAGCGATGCCGAGCGCCACAACCTGATCGAGTCGACGGCGCTGCTCCTGTCCGCCGGAAGCCGCGGGGAGATGCTCGCCGAGCTGGTGCGACTGCTGCACCTGGACACCCCTGCCGTCCGGGCTCTGGCACTCGCCGCTTTCGTGCGTGCCTGCGACAACCGCGAGGAGGGGAGTCTCCTCGAGTGGTACGCGGAGTCCGGCGTGCACAGCCCGGAGTGGGCCCGGGACCTCGTGACCCTCTGGCACACCGCACTGGGCGAGCGCGCCCACACTCGCGAGGCCCTCGACGCGCTGCGGACCTGGGTGTACGTCGCCGGTGAGCGGGCCGAAGCCGAGCAGGCGCTCGCCCTGCTCCTGCCGTCCCTGGTCAAGACGGCAGCCGACCGGGACCGCCTGGTCCACCTGCTGCACACCCTGCGGGCCGAGGACGGCGGCCCCCGGCCCGCCGTCGCCGACCGGCTCCTGACCTCTGTGCGCCCGGCAGGCGCCATGCCCGCCGCCCCGTGATCCCTGACCTCTGCCCTGACCACCGAGGAGTTGAGCCCCATGGCGGAGTTCCGCCGTCAGCCGGAATGGCAGCAACAGGCCGACCGGCACAGCCAGTTGATCGACCCGGTGCTCACCGTCCGGCCGATCTCACGCTTCGACTACACCGCTCGCAGACCCGTCACCGCGATCGACCACGCCCTGGTCTTCGCCACCGCGGCCGGCGTGTACGACGTCTACATCCCGCCGCACCGGCCCACCCGGGCGGATGCCGCGACGCGCCGCTACATCTCCGTGTACGAGGTCGACATGGGTAGCCATCCCGTCCAGCTGGACCTGCAGCTGCCCAGCGACGACGACGCCTTCTCGTTCGGGGTGACCGCCGATCTGACCTGGCGGGTCGCCGATCCCATCGCGTACGTACGCAGCGGCGAACGTGACGTGCCCACGCGGCTCACCCGGGAACTGCATCAGTACGCCCGACCGGTCAGCCGCCGCTTCTCCATCGAGGACAGCCCGGCGGCCGAGAGCGCCGTGCAGCAGGCCGTCGAATCGGGCGTCTTCGCGGCGGGAATCGGGGTCGCCGTCACCTGCATGCTGCGGCTGCGCCTCGACGACGAGGCGGTCGCGCACCGGCGGCGGCAGCGCAGCCTGCGCTATGAGCACGAGATGCTCGCCCCCGAGCACCAGTACCACCTGCAGCAGGCCCGGCAGCAGCACGAGCTGGAGGTGCTGCGCCAGCAGCAGGCCCAGGAACTGACCGCACGGAAGATCGAGTTCTACCGCTACCACCTGCAGCACGGCGGGGTCGGGGCGTGGGCGCTGCATCTCGCCCAGCACCCCGAGGACACCCAGCTCGTGATGAGCAGCATCCGCAAGGACCAGCTCTCCCTCATCCAGAGTCAGCTGGAGCTGATCAGCGGTGACGGTCTGGAGGACTATCAGAAGGCCGAGTCGGCGAAGTACGCCCTGAACGCGGTCAACGAACTCCTCCACCAGCAGGGCCTCGGCCCCGTCGCGGCCCCGCCCGACGCGGACCCCGGGCAGCGGACCGCTCTGCCCGCGCAGGCAGCACCACGGCAGCCGTACGACGGCTCGGCGCCCGCAGCACAGTCCGGGGCCCACACGGATCAAGCGTCCACGGAGCAGGCGTCCCCCGACGTGCGACCCCAGCCGCCGTACGCCGCTTGGGGACCCCCGGAGCCGGGACCGACCGCGGGGGCGTACACGTCACCGCCCGCCGAGGACGAGCTCCGCGCGAGCGAGACCGCCCAACCCGCCGACCCGCGCAGGCCGCCGCACGACACCACGCCCGCATGAGCACCCCGGGCGTCACCGACCCGCCGCCCGCCGCGCCTCCCGAGACCTCCGGCGCGCACACCGCCGAACGCCTCCTCGCCGACCTGCGGTCCGAGATCGCACGGGCGGACAGCAAGGCGTCAGTCCTCGTGGCCGCCCTGGGCATGACAGCCGGCGTGTTCAGCGGGCTGCTCGCAGGGCGGAACTGGCAGCCGGGGGAGCTGACAGCGGCCGGGGCGACGATCTGGTGGGCGGGTGTGCTGGCTTTTGTGTCCGCCCTCTTCGCACTGCTGCTCGCGGTGCTGCCGCGCTTGCGCGGCACGACGTGGACGGCCGGACGTCCCCTCTCGTACTTCGGAGACATCCAACAGGCCGTGCGCGAGGGCAGGTTGCTCCAGGCGCTCGCCGAGACCGAGCACGCCCCCCTGTCCGGGCTCACCGCCGCGCTCGCCGAGACCAGCCGCATCGCCGTCCGCAAGCACCAGTGGATCCGAGTGGGCCTGATCGCCTTCGGCGTCGGCACCGTGCTGCTGCCCGCCGCCCTCCTCATCAGCTGACGACCACACGAAGCGAAGGAGCCTGTCCATGGCCCCGCCCCACCCGAGCGACCCCGCCCCGCCGGAGCGACCATCCGGCCCGGAACCCCTCGCACACCCCGAGCCCGCACACCCCGCACCCGCCTATCCCTCACCCGCGTATCCCGAGGCGACCTACCCGGAGCCCGCCTACCCCGAGCCCACGTACCCGGCCCTCATATACCCAGACACCGCAGGCCCCGGGCCCACTCCCCCCGCTCCTGCGTACCCCGAGCCCGCCTATCCGGCCCCCGCTCACCCGGCCCCCGCCTATCCGGGCTCAGACGCAACCACCGCCACACCGGCAGCCCCTGCCCCTGCCCCGGCCCCGGCCCCGCAAAGCCCCGCACCACACCCCACCACCCCGCCGCCCCCGGCCCACCCGCCGCAGACGCGCCAGGCCCCCGACGACCTCGACTATCGGCACCAAGGTGCCCGACTGCATGTGGCCGCCCATCAGCGCGGCACGGACGCCACGGCCGTGGGTCGCCTCCTCGTTCAGGTGCCCGGGTTCGTCGTGAGCTTCGTCATCGTCAGTGGCCTCTGCGCCGCCCTGTTCGGAACCGTTGGCTGGTTCGTCGTCCTCGCCTGGCTCGCGTCCGGAGCGCTGGTCTTCCACCGGCCGACCGAGCTGGCCTTCGCCCGGCACGTCCTCGGCCTGCGCCGGCCCTTGGCCGATGAGCGGATGCGGCTCGAACCGGTCTGGCGGGAGGTCACCGCTCGCGCGGGCATCGAGCCGCACACGTACGAGCTGATGGTCGAGAACAGTGGCGAGCTCAACGCGCTCGCCGCCGCCGGCCACGTCGTCGGCGTCACGACGTACTCCCTGAGGCAGTTGCCCAGCAGCAAGCTGGCCGCCGTACTCGCCCATGAGCTGGGCCATCACACCGGCGGCCACGCCTGGGCCGGTCTGCTCGGCCAGTGGTACTCGATGCCGGGGCGTGTGGTCTGGGCCCTGGCCCGTCGCATCACCCTGGTCGCGTTCTACGTGGCACGACACGTCTCGCCGGCAGCTACCGGCATTGCCCTCCTGGTCGTCGGCGTCTTTCTGCTGGCCGTGACGGCGACCCTGTGGTTCGTCGTGATCCCACTGCTCATCACCCCGTATCTGCTCGCCCACTTCGGCCGCCTCGGCGAACTCCGCGCCGACCAGCAGGCCGCGGCTCTGGGCTTCGCGCCCATGCTCGCGGAGGTCCTGCATCAGACGCAGGCCCAGGACGAAGCCGATCGCGCACGAGCGGTCACGGCCGGATACCGGGTGAAGCAGCGGGGCACGATGTCCCGCCTGCTCTCAAGCCACCCCGAGACCCACACCCGGCTGCGGGCTCTCGAGCCCTACCTGCGGACGCACCTCTGAGGCCTGCCCAGGAAACGCCGAAGGGCGCCCACCCCGCAAAACCGGGGTGAGCGCCCTTCAGGTCAACTCAAACAACTACCTGGCAACGCCTACTGGTTGTAAGGCCCGTAGTCGTAGTCCTCCAGCGGAACAGCCTGGCCGGAGCCCGTGCCGAAGGGCGAGTAGTCGATGTCGTCGTAACCGACGGCCGAGTACATCGCAGCCTTGGCTTCCTCGGTCGGCTCCACCCGGATGTTGCGGTAGCGGGACAGGCCCGTACCGGCCGGGATGAGCTTACCGATGATGACGTTCTCCTTGAGGCCGATCAGGGAGTCGGACTTGGCGTTGATCGCCGCGTCCGTCAGGACCCTGGTCGTCTCCTGGAAGGAGGCCGCGGACAGCCACGACTCCGTCGCCAGCGAGGCCTTGGTGATACCCATCAGCTGCGGACGGCCGGAGGCCGGGTGGCCGCCTTCCGTCACAACACGACGGTTCTCGGTCTCGAACTTCGAGCGCTCGACGAGCTCGCCCGGCAGCAGCTCCGCGTCGCCGGACTCGATGATCGTCACGCGGCGCAGCATCTGCCGGATGATGATCTCGATGTGCTTGTCGTGGATCGACACGCCCTGGCTGTTGTAGACCTTCTGGACTTCGCCGACCAGGTGGACCTGGACCGCGCGCTGACCGAGGATCCGCAGCACGTCGTGCGGGTTGGTGGCACCGAAGGTGAGCTTCTGGCCCACCTCGACGTGGTCACCCTCACGCACGAGGACCTTGGCACGCTTCGAGATCGGGAAGGGAGTCTCGTCGCTGCCGTCGTCCGGCGTGACGACGATCTTCTTGGTCTTCTCGGTCTCCTCGATACGGATGCGGCCAGCCGCCTCCGAGATCGGGGCGACACCCTTGGGCGTACGAGCCTCGAAGAGCTCGACGACACGGGGCAGACCCTGGGTGATGTCGTCACCGGCCACACCACCGGTGTGGAACGTACGCATCGTCAGCTGCGTGCCGGGCTCACCGATGGACTGGGCGGCGATGATGCCGACCGCCTCACCGATGTCGACCAGCTTGCCGGTGGCGAGCGAACGGCCGTAGCAGAAGGCACAGGTGCCGACCGCGGACTCACAGGTCAGGACCGAGCGGGTCTTGACCTCCTCCACGCCGTTGGCGACCAGGGCGTCGATGAGCACGTCACCGAGGTCGACGTTGGCCGGCGCGATGACCTTGCCGTCGATGACGACGTCCTCGGCCAGCATGCGGGCGTACACCGAGGTCTCGACGTTCTCCGTCTTGCGGAGCACACCGTCCTCGCCCTTGACCGCGATCTTGAGCTTCAGACCGCGCTCGGTGCCACAGTCCTCCTCGCGAATGATGACGTCCTGAGAGACGTCGACCAGACGACGGGTGAGGTAACCGGAGTCGGCGGTACGGAGAGCCGTGTCCGCAAGACCCTTACGAGCACCGTGAGTCGAGATGAAGTACTCGAGCACCGACAGGCCTTCGCGGAACGAAGCCTTAATCGGGCGCGGGATCGTCTCGTTCTTGGCGTTCGACACCAGACCACGCATACCGGCGATCTGACGCATCTGCATCATGTTTCCTCGGGCACCCGAGTCAACCATCATGAAGATGGGGTTCGTCTTGGGGAAGTTCGCGTTCATCGCCTCGGCAACCTCGTTGGTCGCCTTGGTCCAGATCGCGATGAGCTCCTGCGTGCGCTCGTCCTTGGTGATCAGACCGCGCTCGTACTGCTTCTGGACCTTCTCGTCCTGCGCCTCGTAGCCCGCGACGATCGCCTTCTTGGCCTCGGGGACCACGACGTCGGAGATGGCCACGGTGACGCCGGAACGGGTCGCCCAGTAGAAGCCCGCTGCCTTCAGGTTGTCGAGCGTCGCCGCCACGATGACCTTGGGGTAGCGCTCGGCCAGGTCGTTGACGATCTCGGAGAGCTGCTTCTTGCCCACCGAGTAGTCGACGAACGGGTAGTCCTCGGGCAGCAGCTCGTTGAAGAGCGCGCGGCCCAGGGTCGTACGCAGCCGGAAGCTGTCGCCCTGCTGGTACTCCGGCTCGCCCTCTTCGACGGCCGGCGGGGTCCAGCCGCGCGGCGGGATGGTGCCCACCGGGAAGCGGATGTCGACCTTCGCCTGGAGCGAGAGCTCCTTGGCGTCGAACGCCATGGTCGCCTCGGCGGAGGAACCGAACGAACGGCCCTCACCGATGACCTTGCGCTCTTCCTCGTCCGTCGTGAGGAAGAAGAGGCCAAGGACCATGTCCTGGGTCGGCATGGTGACGGGACGGCCGTCTGCCGGCTTCAGGATGTTGTTCGAGGACAGCATCAGGATGCGGGCCTCGGCCTGCGCCTCCGCGGAGAGCGGCAGGTGCACGGCCATCTGGTCACCGTCGAAGTCCGCGTTGAACGCGGTGCAGACGAGCGGGTGGATCTGAATGGCCTTGCCCTCGACCAGCTGCGGCTCGAAGGCCTGGATGCCGAGGCGGTGCAGCGTCGGCGCACGGTTCAGGAGAACCGGGTGCTCGGCGATGACCTCTTCCAGGACGTCGTACACGACCGTGCGGCCGCGCTCGACCATGCGCTTCGCCGACTTGATGTTCTGCGCGTGGTTCAGGTCGACCAGGCGCTTCATCACGAACGGCTTGAAGAGCTCCAGCGCCATGGCCTTGGGCAGACCACACTGGTGCAGCTTCAGCTGCGGGCCGACGACGATCACGGAACGCGCGGAGTAGTCCACACGCTTACCGAGAAGGTTCTGACGGAATCGACCCTGCTTGCCCTTGAGCATGTCGCTCAGGGACTTCAGCGGGCGGTTACCGGGACCGGTGACCGGGCGACCACGACGACCGTTGTCGAAGAGGGCGTCCACGGCCTCCTGGAGCATGCGCTTCTCGTTGTTCACGATGATCTCGGGAGCACCGAGGTCGAGAAGCCGCTTCAGGCGGTTGTTGCGGTTGATCACGCGGCGGTACAGGTCGTTCAGGTCGGAGGTCGCGAAGCGGCCACCGTCCAGCTGCACCATCGGACGCAGGTCCGGCGGGATGACCGGCACGCAGTCGAGCACCATGCCCTTGGGGCTGTTGCTGGTCTGCAGGAACGCGGAGACGACCTTGAGGCGCTTGAGCGCACGGGTCTTCTTCTGGCCCTTGCCGGTACGGATGATCTCGCGAAGCCGCTCGGCTTCCTCATCCAGGTCGAACGACTCAAGGCGCTTCTGCAGTGCAGCGGCACCCATCGAACCGTCGAAGTACGTGCCGAAGCGGTCACGCAGCTCGCGGTAGAGCAGCTCGTCACCCTCCAGGTCCTGGACCTTGAGGTTCTTGAAGCGGTTCCAGACCTCGTCGAGACGGTCGATCTCGCGCTGCGCACGGTCGCGCAGCTGCTTCATCTCACGCTCGGCACCTTCGCGCACCTTGCGGCGTACGTCGGCCTTGGCGCCCTCGGCCTCGAGCTCGGCCAGGTCGGTCTCGAGCTTCTTGGCGCGGGCCTCCAGGTCGGAGTCGCGACGGTTCTCGACCTGCTGACGCTCCACGGAGACGTGCGCCTCCAGGGAGGGCAGGTCACGCGTACGGCGCTCCTCGTCCACGAACGTGATCATGTACGCCGCGAAGTAGATGACCTTTTCGAGGTCCTTCGGGGCGAGATCAAGCAGGTAGCCGAGGCGCGACGGGACGCCCTTGAAGTACCAGATGTGCGTGACAGGGGCGGCCAGCTCAATGTGGCCCATCCGCTCACGACGCACCTTGGCGCGAGTGACCTCGACGCCGCAGCGCTCGCAGATGATGCCCTTGAAGCGGACACGCTTGTACTTACCGCAGTAGCACTCCCAGTCCCGGGTCGGACCGAAGATCTTCTCGCAGAAGAGTCCGTCCTTTTCGGGCTTGAGCGTGCGGTAGTTGATGGTCTCCGGCTTCTTGACCTCGCCGTGGGACCACTGTCGGATGTCGTCCGCGGTGGCAAGGCCGATCCGCAGCTCGTCGAAGAAGTTGACGTCGAGCACTTTGTCGTCAATCCCTCTTTCGGGGTCGAGTCTCAATCATGGTCTGAACGGGTCCGGGGAGAGCCGGCCGGACACGAGGTCCGGCCGGCCAACCCGTCAGACCTCTTCGACGCTGCTCGGCTCGCGCCGGGACAGGTCGATACCGAGCTCTTCCGCCGCGCGGAAGACGTCCTCGTCGGTGTCGCGCATCTCGATGGACATGCCGTCCGAGGACAGCACCTCCACGTTGAGGCAGAGCGACTGCATTTCCTTGATGAGCACCTTGAAGGACTCGGGAATGCCGGGCTCGGGGATGTTCTCGCCCTTGACGATGGCCTCGTAGACCTTCACGCGGCCGGTCACGTCGTCGGACTTGATCGTCAGCAGCTCCTGGAGGGCGTAAGCGGCGCCATAAGCCTCAAGCGCCCACACCTCCATCTCACCGAAGCGCTGGCCACCGAACTGAGCCTTACCACCCAGCGGCTGCTGGGTGATCATGGAGTACGGACCGGTCGAACGAGCGTGGAGCTTGTCGTCGACCAGGTGGTGCAGCTTGAGGATGTACATGTACCCGATCGAGATCGGGTCCGGGAACGGCTCGCCCGAGCGTCCGTCGAACAGCCGCGCCTTGCCGGACGGCAGGACCATGCGGTCGCCGTCGCGGTTCGGGACGGTGTGCTCGAGGAGGCCGGTCAGCTCGTCCTCGCGGGCGCCGTCGAAGACCGGAGTCGCGACGTTCGTCCGCGGGGCGACCTGGTCGGCGCCGATGCGCTGCAGGCTCTGCGCCCACTCCTCGCTGAGACCGGAGACGTCCCAGCCCTGGCTGGCGAGCCAGCCGAGGTGGATCTCCAGGACCTGACCCGGGTTCATTCGGGACGGGACACCCAGCGGGTTGAGGATGATGTCGACCGGCGTGCCGTCCTCAAGGAAGGGCATGTCCTCGATCGGAAGGATCTTGGAGATGACGCCCTTGTTGCCGTGACGACCGGCGAGCTTGTCACCGTCCGTGATCTTGCGCTTCTGCGCCACGTAGACACGAACCAGCTGGTTCACGCCCGGCGGCAGCTCGTCGCCCTCTTCACGGTCGAAGACGCGGACGCCGATGACCTTGCCGATCTCACCGTGCGGCACCTTCAGCGAGGTGTCGCGCACCTCGCGCGCCTTCTCACCGAAGATCGCGCGGAGCAGACGCTCCTCGGGGGTCAGCTCGGTCTCACCCTTGGGCGTGACCTTGCCGACGAGGATGTCGCCGGCGACGACCTCGGCACCGATACGGATGATGCCGCGCTCGTCGAGGTCGGCGAGGACCTCTTCGGAGACGTTCGGGATGTCCCGGGTGATCTCCTCCGGACCCAGCTTCGTGTCACGGGCGTCGACCTCGTGCTCCTCGATGTGGATCGAGGAGAGGACGTCGTCCTGCACGAGGCGCTGCGACAGGATGATCGCGTCCTCGTAGTTGTGACCTTCCCAAGGCATGAACGCCACGAGCAGGTTCTTGCCGAGGGCCATCTCGCCCTCTTCGGTCGCGGGACCGTCGGCCAGGACCTGGCCCTCGATCACGCGGGCGCCCTCGTCGACGACAACCTTCTGGTTGACCGAGGTGCCCTGGTTCGACCGGGAGAACTTGGCGATGCGGTACGTGGTGTACGTGCCGTCGTCGTTCGTGACCGTGACGTAGTCCGCGGAGACCTCCTGGACCACACCCGCCTTCTCGGCCTTGATCACGTCACCGGCGTCGACCGCACAGCGGTACTCCATGCCGGTGCCGACGAGGGGAGCCTCGGCGGTGATCAGCGGCACGGCCTGACGCATCATGTTCGCGCCCATGAGGGCACGGTTGGCGTCGTCGTGCTCGAGGAACGGGATCATCGCGGTCGCGACCGACACCATCTGGCGCGGCGAGACGTCCATGTAGTCGACGTCGTCGCCGGGGATGTAGTCGATCTCGCCGCCACGACGGCGGACCAGGACGCGCGACTCGGTGAAGCGCATGTCCTCGCCGAGCACGGCGTTGGCCTGGGCGATCACGAAGCGGTCTTCTTCATCGGCCGTGAGGTAGTCGACGTCGTCGGTGACGACGCCCTCGACGACCTTGCGGTACGGCGTCTCGACGAAGCCGAACGCGTTGACGCGGCCGTACGAGGCGAGCGAACCGATCAGACCAATGTTGGGGCCTTCAGGCGTCTCAATGGGGCACATGCGGCCGTAGTGAGACGGGTGCACGTCACGGACCTCGAAGCCGGCCCGCTCACGGGAGAGACCACCCGGGCCAAGCGCCGACAGACGGCGCTTGTGGGTGAGACCCGACAGCGGGTTGTTCTGGTCCATGAACTGCGACAGCTGGCTGGTGCCGAAGAACTCCTTGATGGAGGCGACGACCGGCCGGATGTTGATCAGGGTCTGCGGCGTGATCGCCTCGACGTCCTGGGTCGTCATGCGCTCACGCACGACGCGCTCCATACGAGCCAGACCCGTGCGGACCTGGTTCTGGATGAGCTCGCCGACGTTGCGCAGACGACGGTTGCCGAAGTGGTCGATGTCGTCGGTCTCGACGACGATCGACGTACCGCTGTCGCCAACGGTCTCGGTCTCACCGGCGTGCAGCTTCACCAGGTACTTGATCGAGGCGATGATGTCCTCGACCGTGAGGATGCCCGCGTCGAGCGGAGCGTCCGCACCCAGCTTCTTGTTGACCTTGTAGCGGCCGACCTTCGCGAGGTCGTAGCGCTTGGGGTTGAAGTAGAGGTTCTCAAGCAGCGTCTGAGCAGCCTCGCGCGTCGGCGGCTCGCCCGGACGGAGCTTGCGGTAGATGTCGAGCAGCGCGTCGTCCTGGCCCTGGGTGTGGTCCTTCTCCAGGGTGGCGCGCATGGACTCGTACTCGCCGAACTCTTCAAGGATCTGCTCGGTCGTCCAACCGAGAGCCTTGAGCAGAACGGTGACCGACTGCTTGCGCTTGCGGTCGATGCGCACACCGACCATGTCGCGCTTGTCGATCTCCATCTCCAGCCAGGCACCCCGGGACGGGATGATCTTGGCGGAGAAGATGTCCTTGTCGGACGTCTTGTCGATCGAGGAATCGAAGTAGACACCCGGCGAACGGACCAGCTGCGACACGACGACACGCTCGGTGCCGTTGATGACGAAGGTGCCCTTGTTCGTCATGAGCGGGAAATCGCCCATGAAGACCGTCTGGGACTTGATCTCGCCGGTCTCGTTGTTGGTGAACTCAGCGGTGACGAAGAGCGGGGCGGCGAACGTGAAGTCGCGCTCCTTGCACTCGTCGATGGAGTTCTTCGGAGGCTCAAAACGGTGGTCGCGGAACGTCAAGGACATCGACCCGGAGAAGTCCTCGATCGGAGAGATCTCCTCGAAGATCTCCTCCAGACCGGACTTGGTGGGGACGTCCTGTCCACTGTCGAGAGCCGCCTCGACACGAGCCTTCCACGCTTCATTGCCGAGCAGCCAGTCAAAGCTCTCGGTCTGCAGCGCAAGAAGGTTCGGAACCTCGAGGGGCTCCCTGATCTTTGCAAAGGAGATGCGCAGCGGGGCGGTGCTGGCGCCGTTGTTCGTATTCGCGGTCGAGGCAGTGCGCGAGGCGGCCAAGAGGGGGTCCTTCCGAGGGCTCGGACTCACTACGCGCGTACCGGTCCCAGGCTGGACACAGAGACAGAAATCCCCGGTCAGGGAAGTTTCGTTCCACAGTGCTCAAGCATGGGCATGCCCCTGGTGACGGGCAGGAGGCAGCTAACAGGCAGCGCAAAGGGTCAGTGTAGCCACTAGGCCCACTGATGTCCAGTGCGGGTTTTTGAAGACCCTCGTTGTTCTCAACCCCTGCTGCAAGCCACGCCCTCGATGCACATCGATACTGCCCTCTTCGCCGTCGATCCATGCCTCGGATGCGGATCGATGTGACGACGCGTCCTGAGAATTGCGCGCTGCGTGCGGTTCGTCAAGGCCCCCCTGCCCCGACTTGGCTCTCAGAGGTCGCCGTCACGGCTGTTCCGAGGCACAACGAAGATCACCATACTCGTCGCGGCGGGCTGCGCAAGGCAGCCGTCGGGGTGCGTTGGAGAACGCCGAAGGGCGACCACCCAGATGGGTGATCGCCCTTGGCAGGCGTCGCGTGAACGACGCTCAAAAGGAGTCAGACGACTCGCGAGGTTACTTGACCTCGACCGAGGCGCCGGCAGCCTTGAGGGACTCGGCAGCCTTCTCGGCGGCCTCCTTGGCGACCTTCTCGAGGACCGGCTTCGGGGTGCCGTCGACGAGGTCCTTGGCCTCCTTGAGACCCAGCGAGGTCAGCTCACGCACGACCTTGATGACCTGGATCTTCTTCTCGCCGGCGCCGGTGAGGATGACGTCGAACTCGTCCTGCTCCTCGACGGCCTCGGCGACGGCGCCCGGGCCGGCCGGGGCAGCGGCGACCGCGGCGGCGGCGGTGACGTCGAACTTCTCCTCGAAGGCCTTCACGAACTCGGAGAGCTCGATGAGGGTGAGCTCCTCGAACTGAGCAAGCAGGTCTTCCTGGCTGAGCTTCGCCATGATGGGCGATCCTTCCACTAATTCGGCTGGTGCCGGGTGTACATGAAGGCGGGCGTACGTTGGGCCCGCTGCGACCGTCGCCCTATCGGACGTCGATCAATGCGCGAGCCGAATTACTCGGCACCGCCCTGCTCGGCCTTCTTGGCACGAAGCGCCTCCGCGGTGCGGACGAACTTCGACGGCAGAGCCTGGAAGAGCTGCGCAGTCTGCGTCTGCTTGCCCTTCATGGCACCGGCCAGCTTGGCGAGCAGAACCTCGCGGGACTCGAGGTCCGCGAGCTTCTTGATCTCATCGGCGGACAGCGCCTTACCGTCAAGGACACCGCCCTTGATGATGAGGTTCGGGTTGTCCTTGGCGAAGTCACGAAGACCCTTCGCCGACACCACCGGGTCACCGGTGACGAAGGCAACAGCGGTCGGACCCGAGAACAGGTCGTCCAGCTGGTTGATCCCGGCCTCATTGGCCGCGATCTTGGTCAGCGTGTTCTTCACCACGGCGTACTCGGAGTTCTCACCGAGGGAGCGGCGCAGCTGCTTGAGCTGGGCCACGGTGAGACCCCGGTACTCGGTCAGCACGGCGGCGTTCGAGCTGCGGAACTTGTCCGTGAGCTCGGCTACCGCGGCAGCCTTGTCGGGCGTCGGCATAGAGCGTCGGCCTCCTTCCGGGTGATGAGGACCGCTCAAAAGGGGCTGACAAAACAAAACGCCCCGGCGCAGGCGCCGGGGCATGAGCTCGACCTGACGGAATTCCGTCCGGGAGCACTCACTTCCACAGTCACCTACGCGGGTCGTCCGCAGTTTCAGCGGATCCTTCGGCCACCGCATCCTCTTGCGAGCACACGGCAACGACCAGCGGTCTTTGGCTTCTGGGGAAGAGTACGCGAACGGGTTCGCGTCAAGCAAATCGGGTCAGATACCGCTGTCCGCGCCAGCACCGGCACCGGCACCGGCACCGGCACCGCTCTTCTCGAGCTCCTTGAACATGTCCATCAGGTCGAAGGTCTTACCCGCGGGCGGTGCGGTCACCTTGGCAGCGGCGCCGTACTCGGAGAACTTCTGGGACGTCTTCACCGTGCCCTCGGGGGACTTGATGTCGATGTCCATACGGACGGGGTAGTCGTCCTCGTTGACCCAGACCTCGGTGTCGTACCCCTTGATGCCCGACTTCTCGATGTTCTTGAACAGCTCCTCGCGCTCGCTCTTGCCGAGCACCTCGTCGAGGCCCTTGTTCGACTCCATCATTTCCTTGACGGAGAGGCGGCCCTTGTAGCGCTGAGTCTGAACGCCGTCGACCTTGGCCGGACCGGCGTGCTTCAGGTTCGGCGAGTCGAGGAGCATCGCGAGCTGCTGCGCCGGGTCCTGGTTCATGCTGTCCAGGCCGCCGGTCATCTGCTTGGCGAGCTTCTCGTCACCGGCCTGCTCGGCGATGGAGTTCAGGTCCATCTTGACCCACTGCTTGCCGTCCATGTCCTTGGCGGCGGCCGCCCCCATGTCCATGTACATGACATTGTCGAGCCAGAGCATCCGGATCTTCTCCGGAGCCTCGGGGTCGCCCTCGGTGAGCGCCGAGCCCGTCATCGTCATATCCATGACGGTCGGGTCCCAGCCCATGACGCCGGACATCTTCATCTCGCCGGCGTCGGCACCCATCGACTTCGGCGCCGTCATCGTCATCTCGACCTTGGCCGACTTGGCCTTCGCGGTCTTCTCGTACGCCGCCGTGATGACCTCGGTCACCTGCGACCGGGACTGGGTCTCCCCCGAGCCCGCCCCCTTGGCCTTCTTGCCGTCGTCCGAGCCTCCACAAGCCACCGCACCCGTACACAGCAGCGCGGTGGCGAGCACGGCGCCCGCAGCTCTCTTCACAGTCATGACCCCACCCCTAGGAACACATGATCGACACAATTCGGTCCGGCGAGAATACCTGACGTCCGAGGTCAGGCCTGCGGCTGCTGGTTCATGAGGTCCTTGAAGCTCATGGTGTCCCCGGCCGGCGGCTTCTCGGCGGAGACCGGGGTGCCGTAGTCGCTGTAGTAGACCGTCTGGGAGAAGGAGCCGGTCTTCATGTCGGCCTTCTCGGTCTTCTTGACCAGCAGGTCGTCGCCGTTGACCCAGATGTCGATCTTCTCGGTGCTCATGCCGGCCTGCTTGAACTGCTTCTTCAGCTCGTCCATCTGCTCGGCGTCGAGGTCCGTGTTCTTGCCGGTGAGGTCCGCGACGTCGACGGTCCCCGAGTAGTGGGTCGCCTTCGTGCCACGGACGCTCTCCTCGCCCACGCGCTTCACGTCGCCGGACGCGAGGAGCATCTTCACCGAGGAGTTGGGCGTGGTGTTCTGCATCTGGTCCTTGAAGGCCTCGCCCGCGGCGCCGCCCATCTCGGCCAGCGTGGCGTAGTCGTACTCGATCCAGTGCTTGCCGCCGGACTGGGACGCGAACTTGTCGCCCATGTTCGCGTAGTACGCGTCGGGCAGATAGCGGTAGTCGATCGTGGACTGGCCGAGCTGTTCCATCTGCTGGGCCGCGGTGCCGCCGGTGAGGGTCGCCGTCACCTCGCCGGTCACGCCGTCCTTCCAGCCCATGACGCCCTTCATGTCCATCGACATCTGGGCGCCCATGACCGTCTTGCCCTCGACCTTGGCCGAGTCGGCGTTGTCGGTCTTGTTCTCGATGGTGCGCAGGGCGGCTATCGGGCTGAGGGCCACAGAGCCCTTGTCCTTGCCCTTCCCGACGCCGTCGCCTCCTCCGGAGCCGCCGGAGGAGCCACAGGCCGCGACCCCGGACAGCGCGGCGGCCACCGCGATCGAAAGGCCCGCGCGTCGCATGGTCGTGCTGTTCATGACATCCCACCCCTTGCACTCGTGTGAATCCTGCACGCTAGCGCAGTCCCCCGACAGCTCTGACGGACATGCACGAATACGAGGACGGGCCCCGCACCTCGAAAGGTTGCGGGGCCCGTCATCACAAACGCGTACGCGACGCGACTGCCGTCAGATTCAGACGGCGGCCGGGTCCTCCTCGACGAGGAGGTTGCGGGTGCGGTTGCTGTCCAGCGGAATGCCGGGGCCCATCGTGGTGGCCAGCGCGGCCTTCTTGATGTAGCGACCCTTGGCGGCCGACGGCTTCAGACGAAGGATCTCGTCCAGCGCGGCGGCGTAGTTCTCCACCAGCTTGGTGTCGTCGAAGGACACCTTGCCGATGATGAAGTGCAGGTTCGAGTGCTTGTCGACGCGGAACTCGATCTTGCCGCCCTTGATGTCGTTGACAGCCTTCACGACATCGGGGGTCACGGTGCCGGTCTTCGGGTTCGGCATCAGACCACGCGGACCGAGCACGCGGCCGAGGCGGCCGACCTTGCCCATGAGGTCCGGGGTGGCGACGACGGCGTCGAAGTCCAGGCGGCCCTTCGCGACCTCGTCGATCAGCTCGTCGGCGCCGACGATGTCGGCCCCAGCGGCTTCCGCGGCCGCAGCACGGTCACCGGTCGCGAAGACCAGGACCCGGGCGGTCTTGCCGGTGCCGTGCGGGAGGTTCACGGTGCCACGGACCATCTGGTCGGCCTTGCGCGGGTCGACACCCAGGCGGAAGGCGACCTCGACGGTGCCGTCGAACTTGGTCGAGGAGGTCTCCTTGGCGAGACGGACGGCCTCGAGCGGGGCGTAGAGCTTGTCCCGGTCGATCTTGGCGTCCGCAGCGCGGAGAGTCTTGCTGCGCTTCACTTCTGCTCCTGTGGTTTCAGGTGTGGAGTCGTGGTGCGGACCAGCGCTTGGCCCTACCACTGAGAAAGGTCAGACGGGGAAAGCTCTTAGCCCTCGACCGTGATGCCCATGGAACGGGCGGTGCCGGCGATGATCTTCGACGCGGCGTCCAGGTCGTTGGCGTTGAGGTCTTCCATCTTGGTGGTGGCGATCTCGCGGACCTGCGCCTCGGTAATCTTGGCGACCTTGGTCTTGTGCGGCTCGCCGGAGCCCTTCTCGACACCCGCGGCCTTGAGGATCATCTTGGCGGCCGGCGGAGTCTTGGTCACGAAGGTGAAGGAGCGGTCTTCGTAGACCGTGATCTCCACCGGGATGACCCAGCCACGCTGCGACTCGGTCGCGGCGTTGTAGGCCTTGCAGAACTCCATGATGTTGACGCCGTGCTGGCCCAGCGCGGGGCCGACCGGCGGGGCCGGGTTGGCTGCGCCGGCCTGGATCTGGAGCTTGATAAGCCCCGTGACCTTCTTCTTCTTGGGAGGCATTGCTCTCTCCGGGTCCTAGTGAGAGTTTCCAGCCACCATCCAGTCATCCGGATGGAGGCATACCGCACCACGATAACGGGTATAGTCGCGCGGCCAAAAACCGAGCAGGTCAGACAGGCTTTGAGAGCCCGTCTGACCTGGTCGGAGGCGTATGTTCCAGAGGAAGCCGCGGAGGCTAGTTCTTCTGGATCTGGTCGAAGCTGAGCTCGACCGGGGTCTCGCGGCCGAAGATCTCGACGAGACCCTTGACCTTCTTCGAGTCTGCGTTGATCTCGTTGATCGTCGCCTGCAGCGTCGCGAACGGGCCGTCGGTGACGGTGACCGAGTCGCCCACCTCGAAGTCCAGGACCTGGACCTCGACCTTGCGGGACGGAGCCGGCTTGCCCTCGGCCTCGGCGGCCTCGCGGGCTGCCTTCTCCTCGGCCTCGGGGGCGAGCATCTTGACGATCTCGTCCAGGGTCAGCGGGTACGGGTCGTAGGCGTTGCCCACGAAGCCGGTGACGCCGGGGGTGTTGCGGACGACGCCCCAGGACTCGTTCGTCAGGTCCATGCGCACCAGGACGTATCCGGGGAGCTTGTTCTGACGGACCGTCTTGCGCTCGCCGTTCTTGATCTGCGCGACCTCTTCCTGCGGCACCTCGGCCTGGAAGATGAAGTCCTCGACGTTCAGCGAGACGGCACGCTGCTCGAGGTTGGTCTTCACGCGGTTCTCGTAACCGGCGTACGTGTGGATGACGTACCACTCGCCGGGGAGGGTGCGGAGCTCTTCGCGCAGCGCCACGATCGGGTCGACCGGCTCGGCCTCCTCCTCGTCCTCGGCGGACTCAGCGGCCTCGTCGGACTCGACGGCCTCAGCCTCGGCGTCCTCGTCGGACTCCGCGTCGGCGACGGCTTCGGCATCCTCGTCGGACTCGACGACAGCCTCGGCCTCGCCCTCGACGTGCAGAGCGGCCTCTTCGGCGGGCTCACCGGCGACGGCGTCGGCAGCCTCGGCCTGGTCCGGGTCCTCGGCGTCCGACGCCTCGACGATGTCGAGCTGGTCCTCCACGGACTCCGCCGACTCGATGGCGTCGTTCAGGTTCGGGTCAGACACGGTGGCTGCTTCTTCCTGGATACAGAGGGGTGGAACGCGCGAAACGGGCGCCGGGTACGGCGCCCTTCGCTCTCGGCTCAGCCATCGGCTCAGCCGAAGACGTACTTGACGGCCTGGTTGAACCCATAGTCAATCACGGTCACAAGGCCGATCATGATGACGACGAAGACAATCACCACGGTGGTGTACGTCGTGAGCTGACTGCGAGTCGGCCAGACGACCTTGCGGAGTTCCGCGACGATCTGGCGGTAGAAGAGCGCGAGACGGCCGAAGGGGCCCTTCTTGCCGCGCTTGCCGCCCTTGCGGGCCTTCTTCTTGGACTCCGGCGCCTCGTCCTGGGCATCAGGCATGTCGATGGAGCCCACGGCGTCCGTCACTCGTCCTCACCTGATTCCGGGTCGTGGCCGTGCCGCGCCCGGTATGAGCCGCACGGCGGTGCAATGCAGTACGTACATGCGCACACATCCGAGAGGAGTGTGTAGCAGGGCCGGAGGGACTTGAACCCCCAACCGCTGGTTTTGGAGACCAGTGCTCTACCAATTGAGCTACGACCCTTTGATTTCCCCCAACCTACCGCATCCGCCCGGGTGCACAGAGTGCGATGAGAGGGTGCGGCCGGTGAGGGCCAACGAGCAGTGAGTGTACGTGCTTCGCGGCCCTCCGTCGAACAGAATCGGCTCCGGCGGTGCCCGGCAAACACCGAAACCCCTGTGCCGGGGGCGTTTCGGGTCTGGAACGATGGGGCGATGAGCGCTTCCACTTCTCCCACCGAGCGCCGGGTCTCCGCCCGCATCGGCGCGATCTCCGAGTCCGCGACCCTCGCCGTCGACGCCAAGGCGAAGGCCCTCAAGGCCGCCGGGCGGCCGGTGATCGGTTTCGGCGCGGGTGAGCCCGACTTCCCGACGCCCGACTACATCGTCGAAGCCGCCATCGAGGCCTGCAGGAACCCGAAGTACCACCGCTACACCCCGGCCGGCGGGCTCCCCGAGCTCAAGGCCGCGATCGCCGCGAAGACGCTGCGCGACTCGGGCTACGAGGTCGACGCCTCGCAGGTCCTGGTGACCAACGGCGGCAAGCAGGCGATCTACCAGGCGTTCGCCGCGATCCTCGACCCGGGCGACGAGGTCATCGTCCCGGCTCCCTACTGGACGACGTACCCGGAGTCGATCCGTCTCGCGGGCGGCGTGCCGGTCGAGGTTGTCGCCGACGAGACCACGGGCTACCGCGTCTCGGTGGAGCAGCTGGAGGCCGCGCGCACGGAGCGCACGAAGGTCGTCCTCTTCGTGTCGCCGTCCAACCCGACGGGTGCCGTCTACAGCGAGGCCGACGCCGAGGCAATCGGCCGCTGGGCCGTCGAGCACGGCCTGTGGGTGCTGACGGACGAGATCTACGAACACCTCGTCTACGGAGACGCGAAGTTCACCTCGCTCCCCGCAATCCTGCCCGAGCTGCGCGACAAGTGCATCGTGGTCAACGGCGTGGCCAAGACGTACGCGATGACCGGCTGGCGCGTGGGGTGGATCGTGGGCCCCAGGGACGTGGTGAAGGCCGCGACGAACCTCCAGTCGCACGCCACGTCGAACGTCTCCAACGTCGCGCAGGTCGCGGCCATCGCGGCCGTGTCCGGCGACCTGACCGCCGTCGACAAGATGCGCGAGGCCTTCGACCGGCGCCGCAAGACCATCGTGCGGATGCTGAACGACATCGACGGCGTGCTCTGCCCCGAGCCGGAGGGCGCCTTCTACGCGTACCCGTCGGTGAAGGGCCTGATCGGCAAGGAGATCCGCGGCAAGCGCCCGCAGGACTCCGTGGAGCTCGCCGCGCTGATCCTGGAGGAGGCCGAGGTCGCGGTCGTTCCGGGCGAGGCCTTCGGGACGCCGGGTTACCTGCGTCTTTCGTACGCCCTGGGTGACGAGGACCTCGTCGAGGGCGTCTCGCGGCTCCAGAAGCTCCTGGCCGAGGCCCGGGACTGACGTCTCGAGCGAGTTTCCGCGCTCCACGCGCGCGTGCGGGCCGTCTCCCTTCTCCGGGGAGGCGGCCCGTTTCTTCGTTCGGGGATGTGCACGAAGGGGAAAGTGGCTACCGGGAGGCCATGTACGTGCGGCAAGATCCTTGAATGGAGCGTGTACGGGACGTAAGAGAGCTGCCGAAGGCCCATCTGCATCTGCACTTCACCGGGTCGATGCGGCCCACGACCCTGCTGGAACTCGCCGACAAGTACGGGGTGCGGCTGCCCCCGGCTCTGACCGGCGGCGAGCCTCCGCAGCTGCGGGCGACCGATGAGCGCGGGTGGTTCCGCTTCCAGCGGCTCTACGACATGGCGCGGTCCTGCCTGCGGGAGCCGGAGGACATCCAGCGCCTGGTGCGGGAGGCCGCCGAGGAGGATCTGCGGGACGGGTCGGGGTGGCTGGAGATCCAGGTCGACCCGACGTCGTACGCACCGCGGCTCGGCGGGCTCATCCCGGCCCTGGAAATCATCCTGGACGCCGTCGAGAGCGCCTCGCGGGACACCGGCCTCGGAATGCGCGTGCTCGTCGCCGCGAACCGCATGAAGCACCCTCTGGACGCCCGCACGCTGGCCCGGCTCGCCGTGCGCTACGCCGATCGCGGCATCGTCGGCTTCGGGCTCTCCAACGACGAACGCCGGGGCTTCGCACGGGACTTCGACCGGGCCTTCGCGATCGCGCGGGACGGCGGCCTGCTCGCGGCCCCGCACGGCGGCGAGCTCAGCGGGCCCGCTTCGGTGCGGGACTGCCTCGACGACCTGCACGCGGGGCGGATCGGGCACGGGGTGCGGGCGGCCGAGGACCCCCGGCTCCTGAAGCGGCTCGCCGAGCGGGGCGTGACCTGCGAGGTGTGCCCGGCGTCCAACGTGGCGCTGGGCGTCTACGAGAAGCCCGAGGACGTGCCGCTGCGCACCTTGTACGACGCCGGGGTGCCGATGGCTCTGGGGGCCGACGACCCGCTGCTCTTCGGGTCACGGCTCGCCGCGCAGTACGAGATCGCGCGCAAGCACCACGCCTTCGACGACGGCGACCTGGCCGAGCTGGCCCGGCAGTCGGTGCGCGGCTCGGCCGCCCCGGTCGACATACAGGCGAAGCTGCTGTCGGGGATCGAGGAGTGGCTCAGCGGCTGATGCCCGCGAGGAGGGTGCGGGCGAGGGCCGCGGCGAACTCCTCGACGGGCTGCGGGGGCTGCTTGCCGACCTTGGAGTCGTAGGCGAAGGCGCGCTGCGCACAGGCGCCCAGGAGGAGCGAGGCGGCCGCGAAGGTGTCGGCTCCGGGGGCGATGCGGCCGGCGTCGCGTTCGGTGCGGAGGTAGGCGTCGAGGGCCTCGATGGGCATGTGCGGGCCCGTGCCCATCTCCTGCATGGAGTCTTCGTGGCGGCGCTTGAGCTTGGTCTCGGCGTACAGGGACGCGGCGATCGGGAAGCTCTGGGCGTAGAAGTGGCTGGCCAGGCGGGCGATCTCGGCGAGGTTCTCCTCCACGGAGCGCTCCCCCGGGTCCTCGGCGAGGCGGCGCAGGAGCGGGCCGAGGCGCGGCAGCCGCTCCTGGAGGACGGCCACGAACAGCTCCTCCTTGCTCGCGAAGTGCTTGTAGAGCGCCGCTTCGGAGCAGCCCGCCGCCTTGGCGATCTCCTTGGTGGTGGCACGGGCGAGGCCGATGGTGCGCATGAGGTCGTGGGCCGCGTCGAGGATGCGGGCCCGGGTGGGCTTCTGCTGCATGTGCTGTCCAACCAACCTTGACGAATGGGTGAGTGAATACTCACTCTAAGGGTGAGTGAATACTTACCCACCTGGGGAGGGTGCGCAATGAAGCTCACAGTGTTCGGTGCGACCGGCGGTGTCGGCGGGGAGATCGTCCGGCAGGCGCTCACGGCGGGCCACGAGGTCACGGCCGTCGTGCGCGACCCCGCACGGCTGGGCGCGACGGGAGAGGCCTTGGAGGTGGTCCGGGCCGATCTGACCGACCCGGAGTCCCTGCGCGCCGCGGTGACCGGACGGGACGCGGTCCTGTCGGGGCTCGGTGCGCGCAAGAAGGCGGACGCGGGGATCGCGGCCGCGCTCACGCGCTCGGTGGTGCACGCGATGGAGGCCGAGGGGGTGCGCAGGCTGGTGGTGGTGAGCGCGGCGCCGGTCGGCCCTCCGGCCGAGCGTCAGCCGGCGGTCGACCGGATCACGGTGGCCCTGGTCAGCAAGATCCTGAAGCCCGTGTACGACGACCTGCGGGCCATGGAGGCCGGCCTTGCGGGCAGCGCGACGGACTGGACGTCCGTGCGCCCGCCGAGGCTGCAGGACAAGCCGGTGACGGGCGTCTACCGCAAGGTCGTCGGGGGCACGCCGGCCAGCGGCCGGTTCATCGGGAGGGCCGATGTGGCGCACGCGATGCTGTCGGTGATCGACGACCTGTCGACGGTGAAGCAGGGCGTGGGCGTCGCCTACTAGTCGCCTGCCAGAGGTCGCGTACTGGCCAGAGTCGCGTACTAGAGGGTGACGCCCACCGTCACCGGCTCATTGACCAGCGTGACCCCGAAGGCGTCCCGCACCCCGGCGACGACTTCACGGGCGAGGGCCAGCAGGTCCTCCGTGGTCGCGCCGCCGCGGTTGGTGAGCGCGAGGGTGTGCTTGGTGGAGATGCGGGCCCGGCCCTCTCCGTAGCCCTTGGTGAAACCCGCCTTGTCGATGAGCCAGGCCGCGGAGGTCTTCACGCGGCCGTCGTCCGTCGGGAAGGCGGGAGGTGCCACGTCCGGGCCGAGACGGTCCACCACGCGCGCGTGGAACGCGGCGAACTCGTCCTCCGTGAGGATCGGGTTGGTGAAGAAGGACCCGGCCGACCAGCTGTCGTGGTCCTCGGGGTCGAGCACCATGCCCTTGCCCGCCCGCAGCTTCAGGACGGTCTCACGGGCGACGGCCGCCGGGACCCGGTCGCCCGCGCTCACGCCGAGGGTGCGGGCCGTCTCCGGGTACTTGAGGGGGGCGCTCATCCCCTGGGCGTCCTCGAGCTCGAAGCGGACGCGCAGCACCACGAAGCGGTCGGGGTCGGCCTTGAAACGGCTGTGGCGGTACGAGAAGTCGCACTCGGCGTTCGTGACGGAGACCGTCTCGTGCGTCTTCCTGTCGTACGCGATCACTTCGGTGATGGTCGACGAGACCTCCTGGCCGTACGCCCCCACGTTCTGGATCGGCGTCGCGCCCGCGGAGCCGGGGATCCCGGCGAGGCACTCGATGCCCGCGAGACCGGCGTCCACGACGCGGGCCACCGCGTCGGTCCACACCTCACCGGCGGCCAACTCCAGCTTCGTTCCGTCGAGTTCGAAGCCCTTCGTGGCGATGCGCAGGGCGGTGCCGTCGAAGCCCTTGTCTCCGATGACGAGGTTCGAACCACCGCCGATGAGCAGCAGCGGGGTCCCGGATTCGTCGGCTTCGCGGACGGCGGCGATCACCTCGGCGTCGGTCGTCGCGGTGATCAGACGGGCCGCGGGACCGCCGAGACGGAAGGTGGTCAGCGGGGCGAGGGGGGCATCGTGGAGTTCCTGCACGTGCTCAAGGGTACGGTCCGTGGCCCCGCCGCTCGGGCGGGGCCACGGACCGTGGGAGTGAGAGGGGCGGAACCGGTTCAGACGCCGGCGTGGGTACGCGCCTCGGTCCCGGCCGCTGCCGGTACGGCACCGGCCTGCTCCCCGGCCCCGGTCCGCCCCGGGAGCAGCGCTGCCGCCACCGCGCCCACGCCGACCAGCGCGGCGCCGACCCACAGCGCGGGCGCGAGGCCGTCCACGAAGTACTGGGCAAGGCCGTAGCCGCCCTGGGCGGAGAAGACCGAGGCGAGGATCGCGATGCCGAGGGCGCCGCCGACCTCCCGCAGGGCGTTGTTGGCGCCGGACGCGATGCCCTGCTCGGACGGGCGGACGCTGGACATCACCAGGTTCGCGGCGGGGGCGAAGTACAGCGCCATGCCGATGCCGCTGATGATCAGGGCGGGCAGCTGGGCGGCGTACGACACGCCGGGGTCCACGATGACCGCGTACCAGCCGAGGCCGACGGCCTGGAGCGCGAGGCCCGCGGTGACGACGGGGCGGCCGCCGAACCGGTCGGCGAGATAGGCCGCGACGGGAGAGACGATCATCGGCATACCGGTCCAGGGGAGCATCCGCAGGCCCGCCTCCGTGGGCGAGTAGCCGAGGACGGTCTGCAGGAACTGGCTGAGCAGGAAGATCGCGCCGAACATCCCGACGAACATCAGCAAGCTCGCGGCGTTGATCGCGGAGAACGCGCGGTTGCGGAAGAGCCGCATCGGCAGCATCGGGTTCTCGCTGCGGATGCCGTGGCGCACGAAGAGCGCCAGGAGCACGCCGCCGCCGATCAGACCGGTGAGGACGGTCGCACTGGTCCAGCCGTCGATGTTGCCGCGGATCAGCGCGTACACGATGCCGAAGAGCCCGCCGCTGGCCAGCACGGTTCCGGTGGCGTCGAGCGGTGCGCCCGTGCCGTACGACTCCGCGAGGCGCAGCCGGGCGAGCGGCAGCACCACGAGGCCGAGCGGGACGTTCAGCCAGAAGATCCACTGCCAGGACACGTGTTCGGTGAGGCTGCCGCCGATGAGCGGACCGCTGGCCACCGCGAGGCCGTTGACGGCGCCCCATATCCCGTACACCATCCCGCGCTTGGCCACCGGAACGGCCGCCGTCAGCAGGGTCAGCGTCAGCGGCATCATGACCGCGGCGCCGACGCCCTGGACCGCGCGGGCGGCGACCAGCGCCTCGATGCCGGGCGCGAGGGCCGCGGCGGCGGAGGCTCCGGTGAAGATCGAGAGGCCGACGATGAAGAGCTTGCGGCGCCCGTAGCGGTCGCCCAGGGCCGCGCCGAACATCAGCAGCACGGCGAAGGTGAGGGTGTAGGCGCTCACCGTCCATTCGAGGTCGTGCAGCGCTCCCCCGAAGTCCTCGCGGATCGCGGGCAGGGCGGTGGTGACGACGAGGTTGTCGAGGGCCGCCATGAATCCGGCGACGCTGGTGATGGCGAGGGCCCAGGCCGCTTCCCCGCGCCGTGCTGTCTGTTGTGACATTGCTTTCCCCTGTGGTTAGTTATTGATGACTAACTTTCATGGGCGCAAAAAGACGCACCCCCTGACGCACGCGACTTCAGCTCTTGGGCTGAGACGAGTCGTAGAAGCCGGCCCACACCCGGTGATCGGACTTGAACCCCATCGACACCAGGACGTTGATCAGCATCCCGTCGGCGAGGAACTGCGCCGTGTCGCCGACGTCCGGCCCCAGCGCGAGGCGGACCGTGTCGTACATCTCCATCCAGCCGGCCCGCAGCGCCTCACCGAACTCGCGGTCACCGGACGCCTCGGCGGAGGCCACGGCGACGTACATCTGCATCTGCATGAGCAGCATGTCGGGGTCGTCGGCGATGAGCGCCTGATAGGCCTCACCCATCGCATCCAGGGCCTCATTCCCGTCGAGCCCCTCGGACGCCTTCCTGAAGACCTCGGCGACCTCCTGGCAGCAACGCCCGGACGCGGCGAGGAAGATCGCCCGCTTCCCCGGGAAGAGGCGGAAGAGATACGGCTGCGAGACGCCCACCCGCTTGGCGATCACCTCGGTGGACGTGCCGTTGTAGCCACCGCGGGCGAACTCGATCATCGCCGCGCGGATGACGCTCTCGCGCCGCTCCTCTGCGCTCATCCTGACCATGCGGCAAAGTTAGTGGCCAATCACTACCCAGTCAAGAGACCCGCGGCGAAGGAGCGGCAAGCGCGCAGCGCGCACAAGAAGGGGCACGAGTACACGAGTAAGGGGCATCCGCCCACGGCGGATGCCCCTTACTGACTTCCTGCGTGCGAAGGTCAGGCGAGCTGGACCACGGCGCGGGACATGCCAAGGACCTTCTGGCCCCCGCTCATCGCCACCAGGTCCACCCGGACCCGGTTGTCGTCGAGCTTCACGGCGACCTTGGCGCTGACCTCGATCAGCGCGCCCTTGTCGTCGTTCGGGACCACGACGGGCTTGGTGAAGCGCACGCCGTACTCGACGACGGCGGCCGGGTCGCCGACCCAGTCCGTCACCACACGGATCGCCTCGGCCATGGTGAACATGCCGTGCGCGATGACGTCGGGAAGGCCGACCTCCACCGCGAACTTCTCGTTCCAGTGGATCGGGTTGAAGTCACCGGAGGCGCCCGCGTACCGCACCAGCGTGGCGCGCGTCACAGGGAAACTCTGGGCCGTCAGCTCGGTGCCGACCTCGACGCTGTCGTACGAAATCTTGGCGGTCATCGACTCACGCTCCCTCTGCCGCGGGCTCCGCCGCACGCGCGACGAGCTTGGTCCAGGCGGTGACGACGTGCTCGCCCGCCTCGTCGTGGACCTCGCCGCGGATGTCCAGGATGTCGTTGCCCGCCAGCGACTTGATGGCCTCGATGGTCGAGGTGACCGTGAGCCGGTCCCCCGCACGCACCGGCCGGGTGTACGCGAACTTCTGGTCGCCGTGCACGACGCGGCTGTAGTCGAGCCCCAGCTGCGGGTCCTCGATGACCAGACCGGCGGCCTTGAACGAGATGGCGAACACAAAAGTCGGCGGAGCGATCACATCGGGGTGCCCGAACGCCTTGGCGGCCTCCGCGTCCGTGTACGCGGGGTTGGTGTCGCCCACCGCCTCGGCGAACTCACGGATCTTCTCCCGGCCGACCTCATAGGGATCGGTGGGCGGGTAGGACCGCCCCACGAAGGACTGGTCGAGCGCCATGGACTCGGTACCTCCTGCAGGTATGGGTAAACGACGCGAGGCCGCCCCCAGAAATCGGGGACGGCCTCGTGTACGAGCCTGTATCTAGCGCGTTTCGCGGTGCGCAGTGTGCGCGTTGCAGCGCGGGCAGTGCTTCTTCATCTCAAGACGGTCCGGGTCGTTACGCCGGTTCTTCTTGGTGATGTAGTTCCGCTCCTTGCACTCCACGCAGGCCAGCGTGATCTTCGGGCGGACGTCTGTGGCAGCCACGTGAGTGCTCCTTGACGGACGGATGGACGGATGAACGCAAAAAAAGAGTAGCCGATCGAAGGTCCGACCCCACAATCGGCTACCAATTGAGTAGCGGTGACCGGACTTGAACCGGTGACACAGCGATTATGAGCCGCTTGCTCTACCGACTGAGCTACACCGCTGTAGATGCCGGATCCCCTCGCCCGAAGGCGAGGATCACTCGACATCAGAGCCCCAATACGGAATCGAACCGTAGACCTTCTCCTTACCATGGAGACGCTCTACCGACTGAGCTATTGGGGCGAGCGATGAAGACATTACACGGTTGGTCGCCGATCGCCCAAATCCGTTTCGCCGGGGCTGTCCAGGGGCATCTCGGCAAGCGTCACGGGCGCCTCACCACGTCACTTCGACGCCATGCGCCACACCGGTTCGGCCCCTCCCGCCGTGCCCGTCCGGAGCCCGGCAGCACGCTTCTCCGGAGCCCCGCACCACGCCGGTACGACTATTTCGCTCCTCCTCGAAGAGGGCCGGTCGTCGCCCTAGGCTCGACCCACGCTGCGTGATCTTGGACGCCTTGGATCCGGACACCTCGGTGCCGCACGACGCCACGCCCCGCAGCCGCCCCCGAACCTCAGGAGCGCGATGCCCGACAGTCAGCCGCAGCCCCACTCCTCCGGCTCCTCAGGCTCTTCCGGCTCCTCAGGTGATGACGCCGACGCCACCGCGCTGCTCCTGAGCGGCGCCCGGCTGACCGACGGCAGGACCGTGGACGTGCGGCTCGGCTCCGGGCGCATCGAAGCGGTCGGCACGGCGGGCAGCCTGACCGCGCACGCCGCGCGCGTGGACCTCGGCGGCTACCTCCTGCTGCCGGCCGCGGCCGAACCGCACGCGCACAGCGACACGGCGCTCTCCGCCGACGCGGAGGGCCCGGTCTCGTACGAACTCGCCGACGTCCAGCGCCGGACCACCGAGGCCGCCCTGCTCCAGCTCGGGCACGGCGCGACGGCGCTGCGCTCGCACGTGCGGATCGGTGACGTCCCGGGGCTCACGTCGATGGAGGCGGTGCTGCAGGCGCGGCGTTCGCTGCGCGGCCTGGTCGACCTGACGACCGTGGCCGTGCCGCGGCTTCTGACCGGAGTGGCCGGCGCCGACGGGCTCGCGATGCTGCGGGACGCGGTGAAGATGGGCGCCTCCGTGGTGGGCGGCTGCCCCGACCTGGACCCCGATCCGACCGGGTACGTGGAGGCGGTGCTCGAGGTCGCCGCCGAGCACGGCTGCCCCGTCGATCTGCACACCGACGGCAGCGATCCGGCGCGGCTCGGGCGGCTCGCGGCGATGGCGGGCGGGCTGCGGCCGGGGGTGACGATCGGGCCGTGCGGCGGGCTCGGGCGGCTGCCGTCGGACGTGGCCGCGCGGACCGCGGAACAGCTGGCGGCGGCCGGAGTGACGGTGGTGTGCCTGCCGCAGGGCGGGTGCGGAAGCGTGGACCGACGGGGCGCCGTGGCGCCGGTCCGGCTGCTGCGGGCGGCCGGGGTGCGGGTGGCCGCGGGCAGCGGGGCCATGCGGGACGTGTCGAACCCCGTGGGGCGCGGGGATCCGCTGGAGGCCGCCTATCTGCTGGCCTCGCGGTGCGGGCTGCGCCCCGAGGACGCGTACGGAGCGGTGAGCGCGGCGGCGCGGGCCGCGATGGGGCTTCCCCAGGTGCGGGTGGAGGCGGGCTTCCCCGCCGAGCTGCTCGCGGTGCGCGGCGACCATCTCGCGGGGGCTCTCTCGCTCGCCTACAGCCGCATTGTGGTGCACCGGGGGCGCGTGGTGGCACGGACGAGCGCGGTGCGGGAGTACTGCGACTCGGCTGCCGCCGTGGCGCTCGACCTGCCGCGGCAGGGCCGCTCGAAGAAGGGCGGTCCTGGCGGCCCTGGGCGGTCGAAGGGCGCGGAACCGTCGTGAGGGCGGGCTTGAGAAGGGGATCGCAGAAGGGCTCGCAGAAGGGCTTGAGGGCGGGCGGCGGTTCCTGACGCGCCCCCGCGTGCGCGGGGCGATCTTGCGGGGGCTGCCGTACGGTCGGAGGCATGCGCATTGTCATCGCTGGAGGTCATGGTCAGATCGCGCTGCGGCTCGAGCGGTTGCTCGCCGCGCGGGGTGACGAGGTCGTCGGGCTCGTCCGCAGAAGCGGGCAGGAAGCCGATCTGCGGGACGCGGGTGCCGAAGCCGCGCTGTGCGACCTGGAGTCGGCGTCCGTCGACGAGGTCGCCGGGCTTCTGGAGGGCGCCGACGCGGCCGTCTTCGCCGCGGGCGCGGGGCCGGGCAGCGGGGCCGACCGCAAGAACACCGTGGACCGCGACGCCGCCGTGCTCTTCGCGGACGCCGCGGAGCGCGCCGGAGTGCGGCGCTATGTGGTCGTGTCGTCGATGGGCGCGGATCCCGCGCACAAGGGCGACGAGATCTTCGACGCCTATCTGCGGGCCAAGGGCGAGGCCGACGCATCCGTACGCGGCCGCAGGGCCCTGGACTGGACGATCCTGCGCCCCGGCATGCTGACGGACGACGCGGGCACCGGACTCGTGCGCCTGGAGGCCTCGACCGGACGCGGGCCGATCCCGCGTGACGACGTGGCCGCGGTGCTCGCGGAGCTCGTCGACTCGTCGGCGACGGCGGGCCTGACGCTGGAGCTGGTCAGCGGGTCCACACCGGTGTCCGTGGCGGTCAAGTCCGTTGCGGGGAACTGACGTCCGTACGGCGAAGTCGGTCTCCTGAGGGATGTCCCGCGCGGGGGGCGGTGCTTGGCTGTAGGCACCGCCTACGTGAGGAACACCATGCCCGCCGCCGATGTGCCCGCCGCGCACGAAGCTCTCCTGCGGCGGATGTACGCCGTCTTCAGTACCGAAGAGCGCGACGCGTTCATCCCCCGCTCCCTGGCACCCGACGTGGACTGGCCGAACCTCCTGGACAACACCCGCGCCCGCGGCATCCCGGCGGTCCGCGCCTACTGGGCACGGCAGTTCGCGGTGATGCACCCCCTGGTGCACCTGGAGCGGCTGCGGCTCGACGACGACGGACGGCGGGTCGTGGCGACCGTGCGGCCAGGGCTGCGGGACGGGACGGGCGACCACTGGGCACCGACGACGGTCGAGCACGTCTACACGTTCCGCGACGACGGCCTGGTGAGCCGGATGGACGTACGGCAGCCGTAGCCGCCCCACAGATGCCCCACAGATGCCCCAGGACGCCCTGGAGGGCCGTCACAGCGCCTCAGAACAGCGGGAGCTGGCCGGGGAAGTCCGGGACCGTGTAGCCGTCCAGAGCGGGCTGTGCGGCGCCCAGCAGGGCCTGCCTGCGCGAACCCGGACAGGAGACGAGGTCGCCGCTGCCGCGCTGCCCCGGCGGATCGTGACGGGCGAACCGGCCACCGACGACGGCGATTTCCCGGCGGCACTCGGGGCAGTTCCTGCGGCGCGATGAGGAAGGCATGGATGACATGGACGACATGGCCTCAGCGTACGAAAAGACCCCCTCCAGCTTGCGTTTCCGCAAGACCGGAGAGGGTCTCCTTCGTGTGGCGGCGCCAGGATTCGAACCTGGGAAGGCTGAGCCGGCAGATTTACAGTCCACCCAAGGTCACTCGTGCTCGAAAGTCCTGACCAGGCACTTTGGGTTCGGTGGACGACTCGTGGTCGAATCCCGTCCGCGTCTCGTCCTGATCTTGAAATCCTCAGGGGGTTTCCCATAGATACGGCCGAAGGTAGAGCGACCCTCCCCCGTTACGCTGGTACGCACCACCTCAGAATGGAGAGTGCGCCGCGGATGGGGCCGAAGACAGCCAAGGTTTACGAGACGATTCGTGCGCGGCTCGCGTCTGGCGAGTACGCCCCCGGCGACAAGATGCCCTCGGAGCGAACGCTTTCGGAGGAACTCAGCATCGGCCGGACGGCGCTTCGTCAAGTGCTGGCCCGGCTTGTGTCGGAAGGCGCATTGGAGGTTCGGGGCAGGAGTTCGTACCGAGTGCCCGGCTCGGTGAGTGTCGAGACTCCCGAAGGGCTGGAGCCGTGGCGCATCCACGGCGAACGGGACCTCTATGACAACCGTTGGGTCAAGCTCCAGCTTTGGGACGTAGAGCCTCCTGGCTTGAAGCGTTTCGAGCATCACGTGGTGAAACTCCATCACGTGGCTATCACCGCAGTTCTGGACGACCAGGACCGCGTCCTGATGCTGTGGCGGTACCGCTTTGTTCCCCAGCAGTGGGGTTGGGAACTGCCGGGCGGCATCGTGGACGAGGGAGAGGACCCCGCGACCACGGCACTCCGAGAAGTCGAAGAAGAGACCGGTTGGCGACCGAAGTCGGTGGAGCACGTCGTCAGCTATCAACCCATGGTGGGCATGGTCGACTCCCCCCACGAGATCTTCGTGGGGCACCAGGCGAAGCGGGTCGGCCCGCCGACGGACCTGGAAGAGGCAGGGCACATCGAGTGGGTGCCGCTCGCTGACATTCCGGGGCTGATGGCTCGTGGTGAGCTGATGGGATCCGGCACGCTCGTTGCCCTGCTTCACATTCTGGCAAGCCGCGGGCGACAGGGAGCTACAACCGCGCGCTGAGGAGATCAACGCGGCGACGCTGGCGTACTGAGCCGGTGCGGCTGGCCAACAGCCGCGCCTGCCTCAGGTGGGTGTTCGCATCGTCGTATTCAGCGCGCGCCAAGTGGGCCTGTGCGAGGTCGGTATGCAGGCCGCCTTGCGCGCGGACAAAGGTCGGGTCCACGGCCTCCAAGGCGCCGTACAGGCTGGTCACTGCCTCATCATCCCCGAGCAAGGCAAGGACGTTGCCGCGCCATCGGGTGAGGTGGGCGCCGTTCAGGAAGATGCTCAGCATGTCCGGGTCTCGATCTCCGGATTCGGAAGGGATGGTCGCCCCGGCTGCATCAAGTGCACGCCGGCAGTCATCCGGCATTCCGGCATGGGCACACATCTCGGCTTCAGCCGCATACAGCCACGCCCGGAGGCGGGGAGACCCGTCTCCGGCGAGGGTGCGTTGCGCGTCGCGGACCAATTCAACGGCGAGGGACGGCCGACCGGCCTCACAGAGTACGTACGCCTGCTCTGCCATCGCGTGAGCCAGGTACATCGGAGCCTCAGCGTCTCGCGCCGCACGCTTGGCGAGTTCGTAGTGACGCCAGGCGCGTTGGACCGCCCCGGAGTCAATCGCCTGCCATGCCGCGAGGGTCGACGCCCCCGCAAGCGCGAGAGCGACAGGCCGACGCGCGCTGGGGAGCACGGTGAAGTTCAGTGCGTCTTCAAGGGCCGAGAGATGCCCCGCCATCTGATCCACGAGACCAGCCGCGCCCATCTGCCGGTCCATCGTGCGCAGTAACTCGGTCTGGTCGTTGAACGCTTTCACCATTGGTTCACTGACGCTGCTGGCCGAATCGATCCGGTTCAGCAGTTCGTCGTATCCGTCGGCAGTTGCTGGAGCCGCCGCGACAGGGCCACCTCGCAACTCCGCGTCCGTGGCGCCGAGGAGCTGCCGCAGGATCACCGCGTAGCGGTCCGAGATGGTGCGCTTCCCGTTCTCCCACTCCGACACGTAGACGCGCAAACTCGCGGTCGAAGCGACATCGGTGACATGCCGTCGGGCGTACTGCTCGATCTCGCGAACCAGTCGCTCCTGAGACCAGCCCCGTGCCGTTCGCGCGCTCCGCAGTCCTGTGCTCACAGGCCACCGTCCGGTTAGTCCATGCACTGACTTCCCCAGGATGCCTCACATCACCGCAGGTCAACAGGGGTTAACAGGACGGGAGTTAAGTCCTGTTGGCTACCGACCCACCCACCCCAGCCGGTCTTCTAGAGATGCACCGGAGAGGACGAGTGCGGCTCGACTCTCCACAAGCCCTTGACTCTGGTGCGCACCAGATGCTTCTCTACTGGTGCGCACCAGATGGCGGAGTCGCCTCCGATCCAAGGTGCGCAGGCAGAGGGCGGGGACGCTGCAATCCCGCTAAAGGCCAGAAATCAGGGCTCCGGCCCGACTGGCGAGGTGGCCCGGTGACCGCGAGCAACGGCCGGAGGGTGGGGACTTGGTCCCCCTTGCAGTGCACATCCCCTGTTCAGCGGTCTGAAGGAGTGGCAGTGAGTCGACGAAAGCGTTGGGCGCGGCCGTGATTTGACCGGCATGGCGGCGCCGTTCCATCCCCAGCCCGCAAGCACCGTGGCGGGCGACCGGTCACTTCCACCGACGCGCGGCGAACAGCGCTGCGCCGGTTGCTCGCCCTGCCCGTCCGGGCGTTCTGCGGAGCGGTCCGTACGGGCGGGGTTGAGAGGAGCCGGAGTCGAGATCGGTTGGAGTTCGCATGCTTGAGATGCCGCACGTGCAACAGCGGATCCTCGTTCGCGCTGCTCAGCGCGATGACCACAGGGTGACGTCGAAGAATGCCGACGCCCTGATGAGCCTGTACGCGGCCGACCTGGTCGACCGCGAGCACCTCACCCCGTCCGGGCTCGCCCTCGCGAAGGCCCTGGTGCAGTCCGGAACGACGTCACGACTGGAGGCCGCCGCATGACGGAAGCCGAGTACGACCAGCACAAGGCCGAGTTGGAACAGATGAACGCCGGCTACGAGGCGCTGGACCAGGCCGAGTACGCGGCGTACATGCACGAGCTGCTGGCCAAGGCGATCGAGGAAGACAACCGGCGGGAAGCCGCGGGGATGCACGGCGACGACCGCCGGACGTGCTGGACGCATCAGTGCTGGGCCGATGAGTGCGCCGAACACCCGCTGCACACGCACCCGCTGTCCGCCAACTAAGCCCGGTACAGCCCTTCCAAGGGCTGGCCGCTCGCTGCATCACAGCCCCGGCGATCTGCCGCGAGGGTGCCGGATCGAATCCGGCCCGGGGCTCTCTGGTCGCCGTCGGCGGCCGTGCCGCTGTCATGGCGGCTTTCCCCTTCCACGGCGGGCGCCCCCGGAGCGGCTACTCCGAGGGCGCTGTTCGGGCCGTTGCACCGACTAAGGAGACACGACCCATGAAGTGCATCGTTGCTGGTCATATCGCTGTTACCGCAGGCGAGTTCGCGGAGCTGGCGTTGGGCTTCGCTGAGCGTTCGGCGGGGTTCGATGTGGAGCTGTTCATCGGCACGGCCACGGAGTCCGCGAAGGATCGTGCGGCCCGGTTGGACGTGGCCCGCGAAGTGCTCGCGGAGCTGCGGGAGGCGGACCCGATCGCCGCCGCGTACGCCAGGGAGCTGCTGACGGTGAGCGACCTCCCCAAGCGGGCGCCGCGGCCCCGCAGGTCCCGCAAGGGACGTCGGCCCTCCGTGTGCGCCTCGCAGGGCCTGGCGGTGGCGGCATGAGGTACGCCGACACGATGGATGGCCTGTCGCCCGCGCTGACGGCGCTGCGGGTCCTGTCCGTGGACTTCCCCGAGATGCCAGCGCCCACCGTGCGCGTCACGCCGATTTACCCGACGGTGCTGGATCTCGCCCTGCACGACGACTTGGGGGCGTTCGAGCCGTGGCGGATCGCACTGCGGATCGCCCGTGAGGACATCGACTTCCACACGCAGAGCGACGGCCGTACGTGGGTCCTGTGCGCCAGCACCGACTACGCCGGCGCCCGCGTGAAGCTGATCGCCTACGGCGACGTGCTGCGTCGCCCCCTCACCGTGGTGGGGGGCTGTGATGCGGCGTAAGACATCGCCCGAGGAACAGATCCAGGCGTTGCAGGACCTTCAGTCGAACCTGACGCGCGTCCTGGTCACGGTCGCGGTGGTGGCGATGGCCTTCACAGCGACGAACGTGACGCTGTTCGCCATCGAGCACCACATCCCCGCCGTGATCGCCTGGCTCCTGGATCCGATAGTGGCCGTCGCCCTGGGCGCCGTCCTGATCGTGGACGGCAGGCTCTCGGAGCACGGGGTGCACCCCTCGGGGTGGGCCACTGGGCTGCGCTGGTTCACCGGCCTGAGCACGTGGCTCATGAACTGCTGGTCCTCGCTGTGGCCCTCCGGGGCCCCGTTCGGGGTACCGCGGCAGGTCGACCCGGCCGGGCTGGTGCTGCACTCGATTCCGCCTGTCCTGCTGATCGTTCTGGCGGAAGCCATCACGTTCTACCGGCGCGCGATCCTTGACCGCATCGCCGTCCTGCGTGACCAGGTGGACACCCCGCACCCGACGGTGGACACCCCCGCCGGACACCCGGTGTCCGCCCCGTCCACCCCGCCCGCACCCGCTCCGGTGGAGCGGACGGCTCCGGCCGCATCTGCGCTGGTCATCTGCGGGGCACAGAACGTGTACACGCTGCCTGTCCCCCCGCGCACGGACGAAGAGTCCGACGGCGGGCGGGAGGTGGAGCGGCTGTCCACTGAACAGGCCCTGGACGTCATCCGCGTGTGCTGGATGCAGGGGGAGTCCATCCGGGCGGCTGCTCGGCAGTCCACCCGTTCACCGTCCTACGTCCAGACCGTCTACGCCCGGCTGAACGCCTCGCAGGAAGAGCCCGCGCAACTGGCTCTGACCGTCGGCGGTGGGGGCTGATGTCGGCGGCCTGGGGCAAGTGCTACGACCCCACCGGCGCCCGCTACGGCATCCCCACCTTCCTGTGGCGGCTGGCTCCCGATGGCCTGGCCACCCGGCGGCAGTTACGGGCCCGGGGCCTGCGGCCCGGCGGACAGCCGATCGCCGCACAGGTCATGGTCCAAAACCGTCGCGCCGGCGGAGTCCGGGTCGCCTACCTCTACCGCATCGACCGCGCGGCCAAAGTCCGTCCGATGACCTCGCGCAAGTGGGGTGCACTGGCGCTGGCGATGCTCGCTCGCCGCACCTGCCCGCGCTGCGAGCTGGATGTCGGCTACTGCATCCCGCGCTCGAAAGGCATCTGCGGCCTGTGCATCGCCACCGAGGAACAGCGCATCGCCTGAACCCACTTCACCTGGGAGTTTCCCGTGAAAACCACGTCTGTGCGCCGTCGCGTCATCTCGCTGCTCATCATCGGCATGGCCCTGACGGTCGCCGTCTCCATCGGTGTCCGGCTCGCCTCCTACGGCGTGCCGCTCGCCCTGATCATCCCGTGCGTGCTCGCGGTCCTGTCGTCCTCCGTGTGGCTGCTGATCCGCGTGGAAGAGGCCATCGGCGCGACGGTGCACCGCTGCACCGCGCACGGCTGCACCTTCCAGGTCCGCCTGCAGAACGCGGATGCGGTCGAGGAACGGCGTTGGCAGGAGATCGCCGCCGCGCACCCCGCCCACCGTGTCTGACCGGCCGATGCCCGTGAGGAGTCCCGCCGTGACCGCTCCGACCGCTGCTGACACTGCCGTTGGGCTGGTCAGCTTCCACTACATCCTGACCGCGCAGCTCCGTGACGGCGATCGGGCGACGCTCTCCGACGTCATCCAGGCCGACCCGGCGCGCGTTTCCCGCGCGGACCTGTACCAGCACATCCGCGAGTTCGCGGCCCGCAAGTTCGGCTACGGCGCCTTCCTCGTTCTGTTCTTCTCGCTCGAACGCAACGCGCTCTGACCTGCACGTTCCCGAAGCCATGCGCAGGGCCCGGCCGCCTCCCTTCGACCGGTGCGACCGGGCCCTGCCTCCTCCCGAAGGAGTGCACACAGCATGACCGACCTGAGTACCGAACCGGTAGTGGCCCCGGCCGCTCCCGAAGCACCCCCCGACACCCCACCCACTCCCGACACTGCCCCGGCAGACGACACGACGGGCGAGTTGGCGCACACACCGGGCGGCTACCCGGTGCTGCCCCTGGCCTTGTCCGGTGCGAACACCACCGCGGGCGTCATCGGCGCAGGTGGCTTGGCCGGTGGCCCGATCGGCGCCGCCGCTGCGGCTGGCGGAGTGGCGCTGCTCGGCAGCATCGCCGCCCTGACTCGGGCGCGCCGTCTGGCCGCCGAGGAGCGGAAGGCGGATCCGCGCGCGGCCACCACCGGCCGCACTACTACCCCCGCCAAAGGCGCTGGTACTGGCAGCGGTGCCCGCAAGCCCGCCTCGCCCGCCCCCTCGCAGGGCCGCGGCTCGCGTGCGGGCGGCACGAGCAGCAACGGCTCGCGCACCGGCGGCCCCGCTGGCCGGGGGAAGACAGGCAATGCGCGTACGGCGTCGCCCAGTTCGGGCCGCAGCGGTCCGTCCAAGGCGGGCGGGCGCACCGGCTCCGGACGGGGCGGCCTGGGCAAGCACAAGGCGCCCGCAGGCCGAACCGACCGTGCGGGCGGCGCCCACAAGGCCCCCAAGGGGCTGGGAGCCCGTTCCGGGACGGCCGGAGGCGGTGCGGGGAAGCTGAGCCAGGCGCGCGCGGCGCGCGCGGCCAACACCCGGCAGAACCCAACCCGTTCGGCCGCCCGCAACCAGGCCAAACAGGACCGGCGGGCGGTCGCCGATGCCCGCCGGGACGCCAAGACGGCTGCTCGGCAGGCCAAGGACGACCAGGGCCGCGGGCGGCTTGGCCGCGCCGCTGCCTGGGGTGGCCGCAAGGCCGCCTCCGGAGCGCGTGCACTGATCAACCGGGCGCGCGATCGCCGCGATCGGGCCACCGACGCCAAGCTCGCCGACCAGCGAGCCGCCGCGAGGAAGGCGCCTGCACGCAGGAAGGCCCGGTGGGCGCTGTGGCGCTCCGCGGCCCGGATGTTCGGCCGACGGGTGCTGGCCGGGGTCCTGGGCGGTGCGCTGGGACTGGTCGGCTTCGTGACCAGCCCGATCGGCCGCAAGCTCGGCATTCCCTGGCTCATCCACCCCGGCCGTCGCCTGTACCGGCGGATGGTCGATGCGGCCCGCATGGATCGCGCCCTGCGGGACGCGCAGATCCGCAAGACCCGTGGCGAGGAAGAGGCCAAGGCCGACGCCGACGCTGCGGGCCACGACGCGATCGGGGATCGCGTCGAACGCCCCGCCCGCCTCATCCCGGTGTCCTACCCGACTGCTTCGGAGGTTGTGAACGTGTCTGGTTTCAAGTTCGAAGAGGCCGCGAGCGAGATGCAGAACGCCGCGGCGACGTACGACCCGGACACCAACATGGAGGTCGTCGAGATGATCGACAACCTTCCCGCCGCGCTGGAGTGCGTCGCCAAGACCTTCCTGATCCTCGCGGAGCGCTCAGATCAGGAGTTCGCCTTCGAGAAGCAGGTCGCCGACGGCTTCGACGACATCTACAAGACCCTGCTCAACGCCGTGGACTCTGCGGTCGAGCTGGGCCCGTTCTTCCGCCAGGTCCACGAGCAGGACATCGCCCGCCACGAAGACCCCCGCAACGGGTCCGAGGCCGAGAAGAAGTGGAACGTCTGACCATGTCGACACACACCGAGGCCAGCGTGACCAGGAAGAACTCCAAGACCACGAAGGCCGATTCCGCGGTGGACCTGCCTACTGGCCCGGTGTGGGACTGGGCGGCCGGTCACGGACCTGTGACCGGCGCCCTGTCCGCCACCACCGGCGCCTTCGCGGTGGCCACCTGCGGCACCGCCACCGGCATGCCGCCCGGCTGGGCCCTGGCCGTCGGCACCGCCGGCGCACTGGGCCATGCTGCGGCCGGGATCCGGCTGCGCAACGCGGGACGCACCATCGCCGCCCGCGCCGCCTCCTGGCTCGTAGGAGGCGGCTGGACCACGTGGGCGATGACGCAGGGCCCGCTCACCTGGCAGGCCCTGGGCTCCCTGGCCGCTATCGGCGTGGGCATGGGCGCGGCCACCCGCTCAACCAACCTCTACGAAGAGGCCCGCGAGGAAGAAGCCCTCGCGGCCGGACAGCGGCAGGTCGTCGCGGAGTTGTCCGCCGAGCGCCGTGCGGTCGCTGAGGAGTGGGCGGCCCGCATCGAGCGCGTCTGTGGTCTGCGTATCCGGATCCTGGCCATCGAGAAGTGGGCGGCCGGGACCGGGTTCACCATCGACGCGGAGCTGCCCGGCGGTGCCACCTACGACGCGATCGCCAAGAAGTCCGCGGCCCTGTCTGCCGACGCGCAACTCCCGCACGGCTGCACCGTCACCTCCGGACCTGGTGTCCACCAGGGCCGCACCCTCATCGACGTGGGCACCGTCAACGTCCTGATGAAGGAATCCACCTACCCCACCGGGTATGGGCCGCTGTCCATCCACACCGGCATCCCGTGGGGGTATCGTTCCAACGCGGAGGAGATCCTCACCTACCTGCGCGAGCAGTGCGCGCTGGTGGTCGGTCCGACCGGGTCGGGCAAGACGAACATGGTGCACGTCATCCTGGCCGGGTTCGCCCGCGCCACCGACGTCCTGACGTGGGTGATCGACCTGAACGCCGGGTCGGCGGGCCTGCCTTGGGTGCTGCCCGCGCTCGAATCGAGCGGGTCCGGGCGTCCGGTGCGGCCGGGCATTGACTGGCTCGCCTCCACCTACGACGAAGCCCTCACGATGCTCGAGACCGCGCTCGCGGTGGCCCGGCATCGCAAGGTGGCCTACCAGGAGCTGCTCGCGCGGGAGAACACCGACCTGCTGCCGATCAGCCCGTCGATTCCGCAGATCGAGCTGGTCATCGACGAGGGCGCGGAGATCCTGGTCAGCACCGACCGCCAGATGCGCAAGCTCGCCGAGAAGATCCTGGAGACGATCCGGATCGCCCGCGCGATGGGCCTGCGCACCGTGCTCACCGCGCTGGGGGCCACCGGCTCCGTGCTCGGCAACCTGATGATCCGCCGGGAAGCCAAGGTGCGCGCCGCGCTCACCGGCGGCGAGACCGAGGGCATGGACCTCTCCAAGATGTTCCCCGGATCGCGCGGCCTGCGTCCCGAGCAGGCGCCGTACAAGGGCTCGGGGTTCATGGCCACTCCGGAATCACCGGCCGGGCTGTTCAAGGTGTGGCGGATCCTGCCTCAGCAGATCAGCGAGATCGTCACGGCCACCTCGGAACGGCACCCGCGCATGGATGCCGTGTCCGCCAAGGCCGCCGGAGAGGCATACGCGCGGCGCTGGGACGCCGACCGCATCGCCTGGATGCGCTCGCCCGACGCCGCCCCCGCCGACACCGGGCAAGGCCCGGCGGTGCCCGGTGTCGAGACACCGGGTGAGCGGCGCGGACTGAACCTGTCCGCGCTGCGCGAGCCGGACCAGAGCGCCGGATCCGAACCGAGCGCGGAGGACGAACTCGCCGCCCGCTTCCTGGAACAGATCGACAAGCAGTTCGGCACCACCGAAGAACCCCGCCCCAAGCGCGAGCCGCGCCCGGAGCGGCCGGGCCTGAACCTGTCCGCCTTCCGCAAGACCGACAACGACCAGCCCGCCGAGAAGGCCGCTGGAAGCGAGAGCGGCCCGGAGTGGCTCGGGGAGGCGATCGACGCGATCGAATCGGCCGGCGCGATGGGCATGCGGCCCTCCGCCGTCGCGGACCTGGTCCGCAAGGACCGCAAGACGGTCCGCGCCGCCCTGCAAGAGGCGGTCGCCCGCGGTGAGTTGGTCTACCGCGAGAACGGCCCGCATTCCGCCTACATCCACCCCGACCACGCCTGAAGCCGGTCACTCACCGCTACCGGGTAGTGGGTAGTGGGGCACACCCCACTACCCACTAGAACACCCCACTAGCGGGCCACATCCCGTGAACAGGCGTATTTCTACTCGGGACCCCACTACCCACTACCCAGTATCCCCACCCCACTACAACCACACACAGTAACCATCCGGCAGGCGGCATCACCTCAGTGATGCCGCCTGTTCTGCGTTCCCGGGAGGCCGCTTGTGCTCGTGACTCTGTCCGCCGTCGCCCTCTTTGGGGTGCTGACCTTCGTCCTGATGCGCGGTCGCTACGTCGGCCCGCTCGCCGCACTCGTGCTCTTCCTGTTCGGCTTCTTCACCGCCGACACCGGCGCGGCCGATGCCGTCCGCGCCATCTGCCGCGCGTTGGTCGGCGCCCTCAGCTCCGTCTCCTGACAACCCGGCACGGTCCGGAAGGGAGCACCCTATGCACCACACCGAACCGCCCGGAATCCTCGCCCCGCACATCCCCGCCGATGCCTACCGGCGCGCGGAAGCCACCGGGCAGCCCGTCGTCATCGTTGTCCAGTCCACCCCGCAGACCGGACGCCCGCTGCGCCACTACCTCTACCCCATCGCCGTCGCCACCGCCGGATCCATCGGCCTGCTCGGCACCGTCGCCATGTTCCTGGCCCTGATCGACTTCGCCGCCCACACCGCCGAACTCCTCGCCGGAAGCGCAGCGGGCTCCCTCGGCATCGGCGGGATCACCCTCAAACTCGCCCGCACCAAGGGCGAATGACACCAAGGAGAATCAGCATGTCGCTCGGAGAAACCCCGATCAGCATCGTCGGCAACCTGACCGCCGACCCCGAGATCAAGTTCACCACCGGCGGGGCCGCGCTCGCCAAGTTCACCATCGCCGCCACCCCGCGCGTCTTCGACCGCGAGAGCAATCAGTGGAAGGACGGCACGTCCACGTTCTTCCGCTGCTCGGCCTGGCGCCGCCTTGCTGAACACATCGCGGAGTCCCTGACCAAGGGCTCCCACGTCGTCGCCTTCGGGCGCATCCGACAGCACAACTGGGAGACCCCCGAGGGCGAGAACCGCTCGATGCTTGCCGTCGAGGTCGACGAGATCGGCGCCTCGCTGCGCTTCACCACCGTCGCCATCAACGGCAAGACCGCAGCCAAGGCCGGTGCGTCCAGCGACGCGTGGGCCACCGACGGCGCCTCTGCCGACGCGAAGTTCAGCGAGAAGCCCCCGTTCTAGATCCGCCCGGGGCGGGCCGCCCATCTCGCCAAAGACTTCGCGGCTCGCCCCGGTCTCCCGTTCTGATCACACAAGAGGAGACCCGTGTGGTGAACACTCCCGCCTTACCGCGGCTCGGTTCGCTGTGCACCGGCTACGGCGGCCTGGACATGGCCGTACAGCAGACCTTCGGCGGCTCCCTCGCCTGGGTCGCGGACAACGACGCCGGAGCCGCCCGCATCCTGGCCCACCGCTACCCGGACGTACCCAACCTGGGCGACATCACCGCCGTCCGCTGGGCCGCCCTGGAGCCGGTCGACATCGTCACCGGCGGCTACCCGTGCCAGCCCTTCAGCTCCGCCGGCCATCGGAAGGGAACCAAAGATGCCCGCCACATCTGGCCCGACATTGCCCGTGCCCTTGGCGTTCTACGACCCCGGCTCGCGGTCTTTGAAAACGTCGCAGGGCACCTTTCTCTCGGATTCGACACTGTCCTCGCTGACCTTGCCCGCATCCGGTTCGATGCGGACTGGATCTGTGTACGCGCGTCCGACATCGGCGCCGCCCACCAGCGCAACCGGCTCTTCCTGCTCGCCTGGCCTGCCGACCCCGGCCGCCAGGGACTGGCGCGGTGGCGGGCAGAGCGGACAGCTCCCCACCGCGGTCTCCCTGCTGCCGACGCCTTCTACATCCGAGAACACCGGTCCGGGGCACGCGGCGCAGGGCGGGATGAACCTGCGGCACGTCGTCTCCCTGCTGCCCACCCCCAGGGCGTCGGAGAGCGAGAACCGGCAGACCAAGCGCAGCCCGTCACAGGAAGCCGGGACACACGGCAAATGCCTGGCCGCAGAGGTGGCCAGCCTGCCGGTCCCGGCGGCGCCGACTGGGCCGAGTACGGCCCCGCCATCGCCCGCTGGGAAGCCGCCTGCGGACGCCCCGCTCCCCGGCCAACTGACGCTGTGGGACGCCTGAACCCGCCGTTCGTGGAATGGCTCATGGGCCTGCCCGCCGGGCACGTCACCGACGTGCCGGGACTCTCCCGCAGCGCACAGCTCAAGGCACTCGGCAACGGTGTGCTGCCGCACCAGGCCGTGCACGCCCTGCGGCTGCTGCTCGCACCTGCACGGGCCGAGCACTTCACGTCCGCCGCATAGACGCCCGGAGCGGGCCGCCCATCTCGCCAAAGACTTCGCGGCCCGCCCCGGTCTCCCGTCCTCATCACAGAAGAGGAGACCCCCAGCATGACCCATCCACCCGCCCCCACGCTGCTCTCCGCAGCGCTCAATGCCGCCGCCCGCGGCTGGCCCGTCCACCCGCTGCGCCCTCGCGCCAAGGGTTCGGCCCTGCACGGCGAACGCGCTTGCACCGGCCGCGGACCCTGCACCAACGGGCATGTGAAGTGGGAGCAGCGCGCCACCTGTGACCCCGAGCGCATCCGCCGAACCTGGCAGACCGGTGCGTTCAACGTCGGCATCGCCCCCGGCCCTGCCCGCCTCTTGGTCGTCGATCTCGACATTCCCAAGGGGAAGGACGGTTCGGACGCGCCTTGCGGCGCGACGAACTTCCAGGCGCTCTGCGAGCGCGCCGACGCCCGGTGGCCTGCCACCTACACGGTGCGGACCCCCAGCGGCGGCCTGCACCTGTACTTCCACACCCGCCACCACCTGCCGAGCACAGCGGGAACCCTCGCCGACCACATCGACACCCGCGCCTGGGGCGGCAACATCGTCGCCGCCGGAAGCCACACCCCCCAGGGTGCGTACGCGGTCGACGTCGACGGCCCCGTCGCAGAGTTGCCCGGCTGGCTCCACACACTCCTCCAGGCCCCGGCCGCGGCATCCGGTCCGGCGCGGCTCGCGCCGCTGCTCGTACCCGGCACGGCAAGTCGTCGCGCGAAAGCCGCCCTGGATCGGGAGGCCGACCAGGTCGCCCGGACCGGTGAAGGGGGCCGCAATCAGCGGCTGTTGGAGGGCGCCCGCGCGCTGGGTCGCTTCGTGGCCTGGGGCGAGATCCCCCGGCACGTGGTGGAGGAGGCTTTTCAGGCGGCCGGGGAGGCGGCCGGACTGTCCGTGTCCGAGTGCAGGGCCACCATTCGCAGCGCCCTGAACTGGTCGATTCGCACCGCCCGCCCGCGGGAGGCCGCATGACCACCTCACCCCGCGCGCGCCTGAAAAGCCTCCCCAGCACGCCATCCCCGCTCGACTCCGCGGACAGCGCCGGAGCCCCGGATCGGGTGGGCGGCCGAAAGGAAGTCGCCCGTCAGGGCGTCCTTTCAGCCCTTCCCCACGAACAGCACCGAAGCGGCCCGTCTGCCGGTGATGGGCGCTATCCCGTGGCCTGGCTGAGTGTCCGCGCGCCCCGCGGCGCCACCCCCACCGCCACTTCCAAGTGCCTGTGCGGCTGGGACCGCAGTGCCGTCGGCCACCGCAAGGTTCTCGCCCTCATTGACCACCACACCGCCCACCGCGACCACTGCCCGCTCCGCACCACTCAGGAAGGGAGGAACGCCGCATGACCAGCACCCCCGAGGCCGCGCCGTCCATCGACGGAGCCGCCCTGCTCGACGAGGTCGAAGCGTTCCACCGACGCTTCAACGTCTTTCCCCGTGAGGCCGCCTACGTCGCCGTCGCGCTCTGGGACGCGCACGCCCACCTGATCGACGCGTTCGACTCCACTCCGCGCATCGCCTTCCTTTCCCCGGAGCCCGGCTCCGGGAAGAGCAGGGCGCTGGAGATCGTGGAAACGCTCGTGCCCAACCGCATGGTTGCCGCACAGGCTTCTGCCTCAGCCATGTTCCGCTCGGTCGCCGGCGATGCCCGTCCCACGATCCTCTTTGACGAGGTCGACACGGTGTTCGGCCCCAAGGCAGGGGACAACGAACCCCTGCGGGGATTCCTGAACGCCGGGCACCGCCGCGGCGTTGGGATGTGGCGCTGCGTCGGTGACGGGGCCAACCAGACCGTGCAGGAGTTCTCCTCCTACTGCGCCGTCGCCATGGCCGGGCTCGGCTCGCTGCCGGACACGATCCTGACGCGCTCGATCATCGTCCGGATGCGCAAGCGCGCCCCCAACGAAACGATCGAGCCCTACCGGCGGCGCGTGCACGAGCAGCAGGGCAACGCGCTGCGTGACTCTCTCGCGCAGTGGGCCGACACCGTGCGCGAGAGCCTCCAAGATGCCTGGCCGGCCATGCCCGAGGGCGTGACCGACCGCCCCGCCGATGTGTGGGAGCCCCTGCTCGCCGTCGCCGACGCGGCAGGAGGCGACTGGCCCGAGCGGGCACGGGCCGCCTGCATCGATCTCGTCATCACCGCCAGAGAAGAGGACAAAGCCTCTCTCGGGGTGCAGCTCCTGACGGACCTGCGCGACCGCGTGTTCTGCGGCGCCGACCGGTTGGCCACCGCCGAGATCATCAAGGCGCTCTGCGCGATCGACGACGCCCCCTGGGCCGATCTGGACGGCAACGGCAAGGTCCTCACGCCGCGCGTGCTGTCCAAGATGCTCGGGGAGTACGTCACGGCCGACAACAAGGCCATCCGGCCCCGCTCGATCCGCACTCCACTGGGCGTCCCGAAGGGCTACTACGCCGAAGATCTCGCCGACGCGTGGCTCCGCTACTGCCCCCCACCCCCCGAGAAGTCCGCTACACCCGCTACATCCGCTACACCGCAGGTCAGCGGGGGTGAAAACGTAGCGGAAGAGCTTCCCGGCATCCGCTACATCTCCGCAGAAGCCGCTACATCCGCCGCAGCTCACCGCAGCGCGTAGCGCCACCTATCCGCTACATCCCGCCCATCCGCTACAGGAAACAGGCCCCTGACCTGCCCTGTAGCGGATGTAGCGGATGTAGCGGACCTGGGAGGGAGGGGCCCGAGCTCCTCCCTCCCTTCGTCTGTCCCTCCTTCTGTCCAAGGAGATCCCGCATGGCAACCGCTACCCGCCGGCGACGCGCCCCCATCGACGAATGGGTGCCCCTCACCGACGCGCTCGAAGAAATCGGCATAAGCCGCGCCACTTGGTACCGCTGGCGCGATCGGGGCTACGGCCCCCTGGCGAAACACACACCGACCGGCCGCGTACGGATGCGCCGCAGCGTTCTGGACGCCTTCCTGGAAGAACTGGACGCCGCGTGACCGAGTGGAGCTACACCGTCAAGATCTGGGCCATCCGGAAGCGCGACTACCGGAAGCCGTACCAACTCCGCTGGAAGGTGGGCCTACGCCCTCACTCGGAGTCGTTCCTGACGCTGGGCCTGGCGGAGAGCCGCCGGGCCCAGCTCATCACCGCAGCCCGCGAGGGAGAGCCGTTCGATGTCACCAGCGGGCTGCCTAAATCCCTGGTCGTAAAGGAACGGGACATCTCTTGGTACGAGCACGCCCGCCGGTACATCGAGATGAAGTGGACCCACTCCCCCGGCTCCACCCGGCGGACCCTGGCCGAAGCGATGGCGACCGTCACGCCCGCTCTGGTGAAGGACACGAAGGGCATGGCCGATGCCAGAGCCGTACGCACCGCCCTCTATAGCTGGGCGTTCAACAAGAACCGCTGGGACGAAGAGCCGCCGCCCGAGGTCGCCAAGGTTCTCGCCTGGTTCGAGCGGAAGTCCCTCCCCGCGTCGGCACTCTCAGACCGCCTGGTCGCGCGGGCCGCCCTCGATGCTGCCTCGAAGAAACTGGACGGCAAGACTGCGGCCGCCGGAACGATCCGCAGGAAGAGGGCGATCTTCTACAACGCTCTGGAGTACGCGGTAGAGGCCGATCTCATCTCGGAGAACCCGCTCCCCCGGCTCAATTGGAAGGCTCCCGAGCAAGTCGAAGAGGAGGTCGACCCGGCCTGCGTGCCGGACCCCGGGCAGGCTGCGAAGCTCCTGGCGGCCGTACGGGACCAGAGTCCCCGCGGTCGTCGTCTGGTGGGGTTCTTCGGTTGCATGTACTACGCCGCAGCACGGCCGGCGGAAGTCATCGGGCTCCGGCTCCAAGACTGCGACCTGCCGCGCCGTGGGTGGGGCATGCTGCGGATCCGCGAGACACGCCCACGTTCGGGTTCAGCGTGGACGGACAGCGGCGAATCCCACGAGAAGCGGGGACTGAAGCACCGCCCGCGCAAGGCGGTCCGGCCGGTCCCCATCCCGCCCGACCTGGTCGCTCTGCTCCGGTGGCACGTCACGGCGTACGGCGTGGCCCCTGACGGCCGCCTGTTCCGCACCCAGCGCGGCGGACTGATCCAGGACACCGGATACGGCGAAGTCTGGGCAGAAGCCCGATCACGGGCGCTCACGCCCGGACAACGTGAGTCGTCGCTGGCCAAGCGGCCGTATGACCTTCGTCACGCTGCCGTGTCCACCTGGCTCAGCTCAGGCGTGGAGCCTCAGCTCGTGGCCAAGCGCGCCGGCCACAGCATCGCCGTGCTGTTCCGCGTCTACGCCAAGTTCCTCAGCGGCGGAGACGAGGCCGCTAACGCCAAAATCTCCGCTCGCCTGGAGCTGCACGGCTGACCAGCCGCCCAAGTTCGTCCACGGCCCGTCCACACACTTCGAGACGGGGCGTTCGAATGCGAGACAGAGTGAGACAGAAAGCCTGTCGCAGGGAGACATGACGAAGGGCCCGTGACCTGGATTTCTCGCAGGTCACGGGCCCTTCGTTCCCGTGTGGCGGCGCCAGGATTCGAACCTGGGAAGGCTGAGCCGGCAGATTTACAGTCTGCTCCCTTTGGCCGCTCGGGCACACCGCCTGGGTCGCTGCCTGGAATCGTTCGCTTTGCGCGGCGCTCCGTGGCAACGACGTAAACGATACCTGATGCACAGGGGTGCTTCGCCACCCGATTGATCAGTACCCGGCGCTGGGGCGGTGGCTAGGCTTTGCGGATGCGGCCAGGGACCGAAGGCCGTGCACCAGCTGAGTACGCAGACCCCGATACAAGGAGCCACAGGACATGGCCGACTCCAGTTTCGACATCGTCTCGAAGGTCGAGCGGCAGGAGGTCGACAACGCCCTCAACCAGGCCGCCAAGGAGATCTCGCAGCGCTACGACTTCAAGGGCACGGGTGCCTCGATCGCCTGGTCCGGCGAGAAGATCCTGATGGAGGCGAACGGCGAGGAGCGGGTCAAGGCGATCCTCGACATCTTCCAGTCCAAGCTGATCAAGCGCGGCATCTCGCTCAAGTCGCTGGACGCGGGCGAGCCGCAGCTGTCCGGCAAGGAGTACAAGATCTTCGCCTCGATCGAGGAGGGCATCTCCCAGGAGAACGCGAAGAAGGTCGCCAAGATCATCCGCGATGAGGGCCCGAAGGGCGTCAAGGCGCAGGTCCAGGGCGACGAGCTGCGGGTCAGCTCGAAGAGCCGTGACGACCTGCAGGCCGTGCAGGCGCTGCTCAAGGGGCAGGACTTCGACTTCGCGGTGCAGTTCGCCAACTACCGGTAGTCGCCAGTAAGTACTGGTGATTTCTCGTCGTACGACGCCGAAGGGCGGGCACCCGGTTCGGGTGCCCGCCCTTGCTGCTGGCCGCAGATCGGGGGATCGGCGCCTCAGGGGGCGCGGAGCGTGCGGGCGGCCTCAGCGGCGCGAGTGGCCGAAGAAGATGCGGTAGGCGACGAGCAGGACGAGCGAGCCGCCGATCGCCGCCGCCCAGGTCGCGCCGTCGTAGAAGTCGTTGGCTATCGGGCGGTCGAGATAACGGGCGGAGATCCATCCGCCGATGAAGGCGCCTGCGATGCCGATGACGGTCGTGCCGATGAAGCCGCCCGGGTCGCGGCCCGGCAGCAGGACCTTGGCCACGGCACCGGCGAGCAGCCCCAGAACGATCCAGCTGATGATGCCCATGCGGTGTACCTGCCCCTCGTTGTGCTGTCCTCCTGGAAGACGTCACAGGGGCGGGGCGCGGTTGCGGTGATCGGCTCGGTGCGGTGTATGACACACGCTTACCGGGCCGCGCCGCGGCCCGGACGGCGCGCTAGCGCTGCGCGAACGGCTGGTCCGTGCGCACGATTTCGCGGCCGAGCGGCATCAAGGACACGGGGATCAGCTTGAAGTTGGCGACGCCCAGCGGGATGCCGATGATCGTGACGCACAGGAGGAAGCCCGTGACGATGTGGCCGAGCGCGAGCCACCAGCCCGCCAGGACCAGCCACAGGACGTTGCCGACGCAGGACGGCGCGCCCGCGTCGCGGCGCTCAACTGTCGTGTACCCGAAGGGCCACAGGGCATAGCGGCCGATGCGGAAGCTGGCGAGGCCGAACGGGATGCCGATGATCGTGATGCACAGGATCAGCCCCGCCACGAGATAGCCGAGGAACATCCAGAAGCCGCACAGGACGAGCCAAATGACGTTGAGGATTGTCTTCACTGGTGGCGACCTGCCATCTGCTCGAGCCGGGCAATGCGCTCCGCCATCGGCGGGTGCGTGGAAAACATCTTGGACATGCCCTGCCCCGGACGGAAAGGGTTCGCAATCATCATGTGACTTGCCGTCTCAAGGCGTGGCTCGGGCGGCAGCGGAAGCTGCTTGGTGCCCGCGTCGAGCTTACGCAGGGCGCTCGCGAGGGCCAGTGGGTCCCCCGTCAGCTGCGCGCCGGACGCGTCGGCCTCGTACTCCCTGGAGCGGCTGATCGCGAGTTGGATGACGGAGGCGGCCAGGGGTCCCAGGAGCATGATCAGGAGCATGCCGAAGATGCCGGGGCCTTCGTTGTCGTTCGACCTGCCGATCGGGATCAGCCAGGCGAAGTTGACCAGGAACATGATCACCGAGGCGAGTGCACCGGCGACCGACGAGATCAGGATGTCGCGGTTGTAGACGTGGCTGAGCTCGTGGCCGATGACGCCGCGCAGCTCGCGCTCGTCCAGGAGGCGCAGGATGCCGTCGGTGCAGCACACCGCCGCGTTGCGCGGATTGCGGCCCGTCGCGAACGCGTTCGGTGCCTCGGTGGGCGAGATGTAGAGACGGGGCATGGGCTGGCGGGCCTGGGTCGAGAGCTCGCGGACCATGCGGTACAGCTCGGGTGCCTCGAATTCGCTCACCGGGCGCGCGCGCATGGCACGCAGGGCCAGCTTGTCGCTGTTCCAGTACGCGTACGCGTTGGTGCCGAGCGCCACGAAGAGCGCGACGATCAAGCCCGTACGTCCGAAGAAACTGCCGATGACGAGGATGAGAGCGGACAGTCCCCCGAGGAGTACGGCGGTCTTCAGCCCGTTGTGCCGGCGGTGCACGGTACGCCCTCCTGTGGTGCGTGGGGGAACCCTCTGTCTACTGGTGCTTCCACTCTTCAGTGGACCCTCCCGTACTGGTCAACGCCAGGCGGGGAGCACTAGTTCCCTTGTGCGCGCAGGAGCGATGTGGGCCGCTCGGGTGATGCCCGAGCGGCCCTGTGGAGACCTTGTGGAGAAGGCGAACGCGTCAGAAGAGGCCGGTGTCGGAGAACCTCAGGACGAGCTGCGGCGCGCCGGAGAGCGCGATGCCGAGGACCGCGGTCAGGGCGATGGCCGCCGTCAGGGGCGCGGGGACGCGGTGCTTGACCGGCTCGCCCTCGGGGGCGCGGAAGAGCAGCGCGGTCCACTGGAGGTAGTAGAAGAGGGCGATCACCACGTTCACGGCCATCACCACGGTGAGCCAGCCCAGGCCCGCGTCGACCGCCGCCGAGAAGACGGTGACCTTCGCGAAGAGGCCGATGATGCCCGGCGGCAGGCCCGCGAGGCAGAGCAGGAAGAAGCCGAGCACCAGGGCCGCGAGGGGGCTCCTCGCGTACAGGCCCCGGTAGTCGCTGACGCGGTTCAGGCGCTGGGTGCGGCCGACGAGCGCGGCGACGGCGAAGGCTCCGAGGTTCACGGCCGCGTACATCAGGGCGTACGCGACGGTGGAGCCGATGGCCTTCTCGGCCTCGGCGGGGTTGTCGGCGTATCCGGCGGCGGCGATCGGCACCAGGAGGTATCCCGCCTGGCCGACCGATGACCAGGCGAGCAGCCGGACCGCGCTGTACGCGCGCGTGGACTGCTGGCGCAGCGCCGCCACGTTGCCCGCGGTCATGGTGAGGGCGGCGAGCACGGCCAGTGCGGGGCCCCACACGTCCGCGTACGAGGGGAAGGCGACGACGGTGACGAGGATCAGGCCGGTGAAGCCGACCGCCTTGCCGACCACGGAGAGGTAGGCCGCCACCGGCAAGGGGGCGCCCACGTAGGTGTCGGGCACCCAGAAGTGGAAGGGCACGGCGGCCACCTTGAAGGCGAAGCCGACCAGGGTGAGGGCGACGCCGGTCTGGGCGAGCGTGTCCAGCTGTCCGTCGACGTGCTGGAGCTCTTCGGCGATCTCCGTGAGGTGCAGGGTGCCGGTGGCGGCGTACACGAAGCTGACGCCCATCAGCGTCACGGCGGTCGCGGTGACCGAGGAGAGGAAGAACTTCAGGGCCGCTTCGGAGGACCGCTTGTCGCCGTGCCGCAGGCCCACGAGCGCGAAGGCGGGCAGCGAGGCGACTTCGAGGGCGACGATCAGGGTCGCCAGGTCACGCGACGCCGGCAGCAGTGCGGCACCCGCGGCGGAGGAGAGCAGCAGGAACCAGAACTCCCCTTCGGGGAGTTCCTTCTCCGTGCCGTTCGCGTCCTTGAGCGCGGTCATCGAGAGCAGCGCGGCCAGCAGGGCGCCGCCGAGTACGAGCAGCTGGATGACGAGCGTGAAGCGGTCGGCGGTGTAGCTGCAGGCGTCCGCGCCGCCGGTCAGGCAGAACGTCGAACGGTCGTCGTTCAGGATCGGCAGCAGGGAGAGCGCGGCGACGGCGAGGCCCGCCACGGAGATCCAGCCGAGCAGCGCCTTCTTCTTGTCGCCCACGAAGAGGTCGGCGACGAGCACGAGGAGACCGACGACGGCCGCGATGGTGGGCGGAGCGATCGCGAGCCAGTCGACGGACTGGACGACGCCGGCGGCGCTTTCGGCGGCCACGGTCACGACTTGCCTCCTGAGAGGAGCTGCTGCACGGCCGGGTCGGTGAGGCCGAGCAGAGCGGCGGGCCAGAGTCCGGCGAGGACGGTGAGGGCGACGAGCGGGGTCCAGGCGGCGAACTCATAGCCCTGGACGTCGGCGAGCGCCGGAGTATCGGTCGTGGCGGCGCCCTGGGGCATCGGGCCCATGCAGACGCGGCGTACGACGATGAGCATGTACGCGGCGGTGAGCAGGGTGCCGAAGGCGGCGATCGCCATGAAGGTGAGGAAGGCGGGGCGGCTGAGGTCGTCGGCGGGCTTGAACGCGCCGAACAGGGCGAGCATTTCGCCCCAGAACCCGGCCAGGCCCGGCAGGCCGAGCGAGGCGACGGCGCCGAAGGCGAGGAGGCCGCCGAGGCGGGGTGCCTTGCCGTAGAGCGCGGCGCCCGATTCCTGCGCGAGGGTGTCGAGGTCGCTGGTGCCGGTGCGGTCCTTGAGGGCGCCGACGAGGAAGAACAGCAGGCCGGTGATGAGGCCGTGCGCGATGTTGGCGAACAGCGCGCCGTTCACGCCGGTCGGGCTCATCGTCGAGATGCCGAGCAGGACGAAGCCCATGTGGCCCACGGACGAGTACGCGATGAGGCGCTTGAGGTCGCCCTTCGCGCCCTGCTTGGCGAGGGCGAGGCAGGCGAGCGAGCCGTAGATGATCCCGACGACCGCGAAGGCGGCGAGGTACGGCGCGAAGGTGTGCATCCCGTCGGGCGTGACCGGCAGCAGGATCCGGACGAAGCCGTACGTGCCCATCTTCAGCATCACACCGGCCAGCAGGACCGAGCCGACGGTGGGCGCGGCGGTGTGCGCGTCCGGCAGCCAGCTGTGCAGCGGCCACATCGGCGTCTTGACCGCGAGCCCGATCCCGATCGCCAGAACGGCGATGACCTGCACGGATGTGGTCAGCCCGCGGCCGTTGTCAGTGGCGAGTGCCACCATGTCGAATGTGCCGGACTTGAGGCCGATGAGAAGGAGACCGAGCAGCATCACGACGGAGCCGAGAAGCGTGTAGAGGATGAACTTCCAAGCCGCCTGCGTGCGTTGGGCGCCGCCCCAGCGGGCGATGAGGAAGTACATCGGGATGAGGACCATCTCGAACGCCAGGAAGAACAGCAGCAGATCGAGGACGGCGAAGGTCGCGAGGGTGCCGGACTCGAGCACGAGGATCAGCGCGACGAATGCCTTGGGAGACGGGCCCGACGGCATTTTGAAGTAGGAGTACAGCGCGCAGAGGAAGGTCAGCAGCGCGGTCAGGACCAGGAGGGGGAGCGAGATGCCGTCGATGCCGAGGTGGATGCGCACGTCGAGTGCGGGGATCCAGCTGATATCGGTCGTGGCCTGCATCTTTGACGGGTGGTCATGGTCGAAGCCGAGCGCCAGGACGATCGCCGCGATGAGGATCACGCCGGTCACGACCACGCCGTGGCGCAGCACCGCCTGGTCGGGCGACTTCCCCTTCAGTCCGGGCGGGGCCGGGAGCAGGGCGGCCACGGCGCCGATGAGCGGGCCGACCACGATCAACGCCAGAAGAAGCTGCATCACGGATTCACTGATATCGATCACGGCTGCTCACGCTCCGACGGTGGCGACGAGGACGGCGGCGACAGCCAGGACGACGGTGCCTGCGAGCAGCGCGCTCAGGTAGGTCTGCACGTTGCCGGTCTGCGCGCGGCGGACGGCCGCGCCGAGCCAGCGGGGTGCGGTGCCCGCGCCGCGTACGTACGTGTCGACAACCTCGCGGTCGAGGAACCGGACGAGGCGCGCGGCGGCCTGGACGGGGCGCACGAACAGCGCGGCGTAGAGGGCGTCGAGGTGGAAGCCGACGGCGGCGTGCCGGTGCAGCGGGCCGAGCAGGAGGCGGCCCGGGTCGGCCGGGTCGTGGGCTGCGGCCACGTCTCCGTAGGCCGGTTCGTGCGAGGCGATGGCCTCGGCCTCGACCAGGCCTCCGTCGGCACCCGCGTCGGCGGCGACCGCGCCCATCGGGTGGCGGACGGCGAGCGCCGTGGTGTGCCGCCACGCGCCGTACGTGACGAGCCCGCCGACGAGGGCGAGTCCCGTGCCGAGGACGGAGGTGGTGAGGGTCGGGGTGAGCGAGTGGCCGTCGAACCAGTCCGGCAGGACGCCGACGGTGAGGCCGAAGGCGAGTGAGGGCACGGCGAGCACCCAGAGCACGGCGGTCATCGTGACGGGCTGGCGGCCGTGGTCCGGGGCTTCTGGACCCTGGCCGTTGAAGGCGAGGAGCCACAGGCGCGTCGCGTAGGCCGCGGTGAGCAGGGCGGTGACGAGACCGGCGACGAGGACGATCCAGCCCGCCGCGGTGGGGGCGGTCTCGGAGTGTCCGGTGGCCGCGTGCTCGGCGGCGCCCAGGACGGCTTCCTTGGAGAAGAAGCCGCTGAACGGCGGGATCGCGGCGAGCGCGAGGAGCGCCACGGTCATCGTCCAGAAGGCGTCGGGCACCCGGTCGCGCAGGCCCTTCATGCGGGACATCGCGGCGAGGGAGTTGGTGCCGGCGGCGTGGATGATCACGCCCGCGCCGAGGAAGAGGAGCGCCTTGAAGGCGCCGTGCGACAGGAGGTGGAAGACGGCGGCGCCGCGGTCGCCGACGGCGAGGGCGCCGGTCAGATAGCCGAGCTGGCCGATCGTCGAGTAGGCGAGGACCCGCTTGATGTCGTCCTGGGCGAGCGCGGCCAGGGCCGATCCCGCCATCGTGACGGCGGCCATGACGGCGAGGACGACCAGGGCTGCCGACGAGGCGGCGAAGACCGGGAGGAGCCGGGCCACGAAGTAGACACCGGCGGCGACCATCGTCGCGGCGTGGATGAGCGCGGAGACGGGGGTCGGGCCGGCCATCGCGTCGGGCAGCCAGGTGTGCAGCGGGAACTGCGCGGACTTGCCCGCCACACCGGCGAGGAGCAGCAGGGCGATCAGCGTCGGGTGGTCGAGTCCGCCGTCGGCGACCTTCGCGAGGATCGTCGTGATGCGGAACGACCCGGCGTCGACGGCGAGCGCGAACAGGCCGATCAGGAAGGGGACGTCGCCGAGCTTGGTGACCAGGAAGGCCTTGAGGGAGGCGGCGCGGGCTTCGGGCGTCTCCCAGTAGTGGCCGACGAGGAAGTACGAGCAGATGCCCATGATCTCCCAGCCGACCAGGAGCACCATCAGGTCGCCGGAGTAGACGACGAGCAGCATCGCGGAGGTGAAGAGGGAGACGAGAGCGGCGTACGAGGGGTAGCGCGGGTCGTCGCGCAGGTAGCCCGTCGAGTAGATCTGCACGCAGGAGGCGACGACGCCGACCAGGACGGCGACCAGGGCGGCGAAGCCGTCGATGTGCAGGGCGAGTTCGATGGGGACCGAGCCGGTCGGGGTGAGCTCGGTGGCGGAGTCGATGTCGGCGCCGCCGCCGTGACGGGCCGCGGCCAGGACGGCGATGACCAGCGCCACCAGGGTGGGCAGCACCGCGAGGGGGCGTACGAGACCCGGGACGGTGCGGCCGAGCAGCAGTCCTGCGACCGCGCCGAGGAACGGCAGGAGGGGGACGAGTACGGCGAGGGTGGTCGTGGTCACGCGGTGGCCTCAGCCTTCTGTGCCGGGGCGGGCTCTTCGCCGACGGCGTCCTCGACGTCAGGGCCCTCGGCGGTGTCGCGGAGTTCGTCGACGGCGGAGGAGCCGCGGTTGCGGTAGACCGCAAGGACGATCGCGAGGCCGATGCCGATCTCCGCCGCGGCGATGGCGATGGTGAAGAGGGTCAGGGCCTGGCCGGAGTGGAGGGCGTCGCGGAGCCAGACGTCGAAGGCGACCAGGTTGAGGTTGACGGCGTTGAGCATCAGCTCGACGGACATCAGGACCAGGATCGCGTTGCGGCGTGCGAGGACTCCGTACAGGCCTACGCAGAAGAGGAGGACGGCCAGGACGGCGGGATAGGCGAGGTGCATCAGCGCTGCTCCTTGTCGCTGGGGGCACCGGTCGTGGGGCTGTCGCCGGGGGCGCCGTTCTGACGGGTCTGGCGAGGCAGGCGGGTCATGCGGGCGTTCCTGCGGGAGAGGACGATCGCGCCGACCAGGGCGGCGAGGAGCAGGACCGAGAGGGCCTCGAAGGGCAGCACCCAGTGCCGGAAGAGGAACTGTCCGGTCACGGCGGTGGAGCCCTGGGCCTCGTCGGCGGCGCGGTCGAGGTCGATCCAGGTCGTCCGGAAGGCGTCGACGACGACCCAGACCAGGGCGGCCGCCGCGAGGACGGCCACCGCGAGCGCGACGGGGCGGTTGCCCGAATCGGCGTCCGGGGAGCGGCCGATGGGGGCCCGCGTCAGCATCAGACCGAAGAGGAGGAGGACGACGACGGAGCCGACGTAGATGAGGACCTGCACCCAGGCGATGAACTCTGCGGTGAGCAGGAGGTACTCGACGGCCAGGCCGCCGAGCGTCGCCACCAGCCACAGGGCGGCGTGCACCAGCTGCTTGGTGGTGACGGTGACGATCGCCGAGCCGAGGGTGACGAGGCCGACCAGGAGGAAGGCGATCTCCACTCCCGTCGGGGAGAGGAAGCCCTGGGGGGCGTTGGCGGCCAGAGGGGCCAGAGGGGCGGTTGCTGCGAGGGTCACGCGTCTCCCTCCGGTCCGGCTGCTTCGGCTTCCTGGGCGGCGGCCAGCTTCTCCGCCGTCTTGCGGGCGGTGGCGATCTCCTTGGGCTCCTCGGCCGCGGGGTCAAGGGCCGGCGGGGCGGGGACCGTCCACATCCAGTCGCGGAGCTTGTCGCGCTCGTGGGTGAGTTCGTGGATGTCGGTCTCGGCGTACTCGAACTCCGGGGACCAGAACAGTGCGTCGAAGGGGCAGACCTCGATGCAGATGCCGCAGTACATGCAGAGGGAGAAGTCGATGGCGAAGCGGTCGAGGACGTTGCGGCTGCGCTCGCGGCCGCCTTCGACGGCCGGCGGGACCGTCTCCTTGTGGGAGTCGATGTAGATGCACCAGTCCGGGCACTCCCGGGCGCAGAGCATGCAGACCGTGCAGTTCTCCTCGAAGAGACCGATGACGCCCCGGGTGCGGGGCGGGAGTTCGGGCTGGTGCTCCGGGTACTGCTCGGTGACGGTCTTCTTCGTCATCGTGCGGAGGGTGACGGCGAGGCCCTTGGCCAGGCCGCTGCCAGGGATCGGAGGCATTAGTTGATCGCCACCTTCACGATTCCGGTGAGCGCGATCTGCGCGAGGGCGAGCGGGACGAGGAGGGTCCAGGAGAGCTTCTGGAGCTGGTCCTCGCGGAGACGGGGGTAGCTGACGCGCAGCCAGATCACGAGGAAGGCGAGTACGCCCGTCTTCAGGAGGGTCCAGACCCAGCCGAGGCCGTCGGCGCCCCAGGGGCCGTGCCAGCCGCCGAGGAAGAGGACGGTGGTGAGACCGCACAGGACGACGATTCCGGCGTACTCGGCGAGGAGGAAGAGGGCGAAGCGCAGGCCCGTGTACTCGGTGTACGCACCGAAGATGATCTCTGAGTCGGCGACCGGCATGTCGAAGGGCGGGCGCTGGAGTTCGGCGAGGCCCGCGACGAAGAAGACGAGGGCGCCGACGATCTGCCAGGGCAGCCACCACCACTCGAAGGCGTTGAGGATGCCGGGCAGCGACACCGTCCCCGCCGCCATCGCGACCGAGGCCGCGGCGAGCAGCATCGGGAGTTCGTACGCGAGGAGCTGGGCGGCGGTGCGCAGGCCGCCGAGGAGGGAGAACTTGTTGGCGCTTGCCCAGCCCGCCATGAGCGAGCCGAGTACGCCGACGCCCATGACCGCGAGCACGAAGAAGATGCCCGCGTCGACGAGTTGACCGACGGCGCCTTCGCTCGGGCCGATGGGGATGGCCACCAGGACGAGGAGGTAGGGCAGCAGGGCGACGGCGGGGGCGAGCTGGAAGATGCGGCGGTCGGCCTCGGCCGGTACGACGTCTTCCTTCTGCGCGAACTTGACTCCGTCGGCGACGAGCTGGGCCCAGCCGTGGAAGCCGCCCGCGTACATGGGGCCGAGGCGGCCCTGCATGTGGGCCATCACCTTGTGCTCGGTCTGGCCGATGACCAGGGGCAGGACGAGGAAGACGGCGAAGACGATGAGGAGACGCAGGGCGACGTCGAGCGCGTCGGTCACTCCGTGCCTCCTGGGCGGTCGTTGTCCTCGGGCTGGTCGTTGGCTTCGGGGCTGCTGTCTTCGGGACCGCTGTCTTCGGGACCGCTGTCTTCGGGACCGCTGTCTTCGGCGGTGTCGGCGGGCTTCTTGGTGTCCTCGAACGCCGGGCGGGCCTGGTGCCATGGGGCGTCGGAACTGGCTGAGGGTGCCTCGGGCTTGGCCTCGGCATCCGGTGCGGCCTCTGGCTTCGGCTCGGGTGCCGAAGCAGCCTCAGGCTCAGGCTTCGGCTCGGGCTTCGGCTCGGGCTTCGGCGTTGCCTCCGTCGCCGGTCGCTGTGACGCCGAGCCCTGGCTCACGCTGCGCGACCTGCGCGGAGCAGGCGCCTCCGGCTGCGCGCCCTCGGGCTGACCGGTGGCCGGCTGTGCACCCGCCGCCTGGCTCGCCGAGCCCTCGCCCGCCGTGCGTGCCCTGCGGACCGGGCGGTCGCCTGCCGCGCGGGCGGCGCCGCGGGCCGGGCGGGCCGGGGCCGCGGGGAGTTGGCCCTTCAGGGGGCCCCATTCGTTCGGGTCGGGTACGCCGGGAGGCAGCATCTGGCGGCGCTTGGGACCGCCGTGCTCCGACTCCCCCGGCTCCTTCGCGCCGGGCCACGCCTTCGCGACCCGCGCCGCCAGGACGAAGTCCTTGCGCAGGGGGTGGCCTTCGAAGGTGTCCGGCAGGAGCAGCGGCACCAGGTGCGGGTGGCCCTCGAAAGCGACGCCGAACATCTCGTGCGTCTCGCGCTCGTGCCACGCCGCGCCCGCGTAGACGTCGACCGCGGTCGGCAGGACCGGGGCGTCGTGCGGGACGGTCGTACGGATGAGGAGGCGACGTACCGGAGAGAGGGCGACGACGTGGGCCGAGACGAGAAAGCCCGTGCCCGGTTCGTCGACGGCGCTCAGCCAGTCGAAGTAGGTGCAGGTCAGGGTCGTGCGCGCGGTTTCGAGCGCCGCGATCCACGAGCTCGGCGGGACGTCGACCGTCAGGAGGTCGTACGACTCGTCCGCCGTGGCCTCCGTGCCGAAGAGCTCCTCGACGGGGCTCGGCAGCCAGCCGGTCATGCCTTCCCCTCCCCTGCCACGGACCCGGACGCGGACTCGGACGCACCCGGCACCGGCGGCTTCACGAGTCCGCTCTGCAGAGCCGCCGCCGAAGGGCGTCCACCATTGCCGTACCGCTCCGCAAGCGACTCCCGAGCGATCTTCTCCTGGAGCTTGAGGATGCCCTGGAGCAGCGCCTCGGGACGGGGCGGGCAGCCGGGTACGTACACATCGACCGGAATGATCTGGTCGACGCCCTTGGTCACCGCGTACGAATCCCAGTACGGACCGCCGCAGTTGGAGCAGGCGCCGAAGGAGATGACGTACTTGGGCTCGGGCATCTGCTCGTACAGACGCTTCACGGCCGGGGCCATCTTGTCCGTGACCGTGCCCGACACCACCATCAGGTCGGCCTGGCGCGGGCCGGGCGCGAACGGGATCACGCCGAGCCGGATGAAGTCGTGCCGGGCCATGGAGGCGGCGATGAACTCGATGGCGCAACAGGCGAGGCCGAAGTTGAAGACCCACAGCGAGTACCGGCGGCCCCAGTTGAGGACCACCTTCATCGGCTCGGGTGCCAGGCGCGAGAGCACGCCCAGCTTCTGCGGCTCGGGCGTGGGGAGCAGGGTCGGCTCGGGCAGGAGCACGGGCTCCGGGGTCACGTCCATGTCAGGACGCCCTTCTTGTATGCGTACAGCAGGCCCACGGTCAGGAAGCCGAGGAAGATGAACATCTCCACCAGCGTCGTCGCACCGTAGCCGGGCGCGGCGAATACCGTCGCCCAGGGGAAGAGGAAGATCGAGTCGACGGCGAAGATGACATAGAGGAACGCGTAGACGTAGTAGCGGACCTGGGTGTGGGCCCAGCCGTCGCCGACCGGGTCGACGCCGCACTCGTACGTCAGGAGCTTCTCGGGCGTCGGCACGACGGGCCGCAGCAGCCGCCCCGCGCCGAAGGCGACGGCGACGAACAGCACGCCGACGACGGCGAGCAGTCCGACGACGGAGTACGACTGGTAGTAGCTCGCCGCGACGTCTCTCACGTGCACGTCAGCCCCTCACTCCCTGACCGCCTCTGACACTCATCACTGTTCGACGATCTGTACGCACGGGAGTCTAGGGCCTGCTAAAGACGAGGTAAGCAGAGCGTCACGCATCGGCAAGGACTGATCGGCCGTGATGGGGCACCTCGGGTGAACCGCGAGTGCACCGCGGGTGCACCGACGGGTGGGGTTATCCCCCGGGAGTCCGGGCGGCCCTCCTCATGGCATCGCGGCGACAAGCCGTGCACTCTGGCGCGTATGACCGCAAGCACCAGGCCCTCGTCCACGCCACCGCCACCGCCCGCGCGCTTCGCGGCGTACGACCGGCAGACCTGGAAGGAGATCGCGCACCTCCTCGCCAACCTGCCGCTGGGCGTGGCCGGTTTCGTCTATGTGGTCGTGACGCTCGCGGCCGGCGGCGGTCTCGCCGTGACGGTCGTCGGCCTGCCGCTGCTCGCGGGCGCGCTGCTCGGTGCGCGCCTCATCGGCACGTGGGAGCGGGCGCGGGCGCGGAAGCTGCTCGGGCTGCGGATCGACGAGCCGAGTCCGATGCCGAGGCAGCGGGGGCACGGCTTCTTCAGCTGGCTGTGGACGAGCCTGAAGGATCCGGTCGGCTGGCGCACGATGCTGTACTCGTTCATGCGGCTGCCCTGGGGCGTGGTGACCTTCACCGTCAGCATGGTCGGGCTCTTCGTGCTGTGGCCGGTGCTCCCTTACATCGTGCGCGGACTGACCAACGCCGATCGCGCGATGGTGCGCGGACTTCTCTCGCCCTCCGACGAACTGGAGCGGCGCATCGTCGAGTTGGAGTCGGACCGCGGAGTCGTGGTCGACACGGCGGCGGCCGACCTGCGCCGCATCGAGCGCGACCTGCACGACGGGGCACAGGCCCGCCTGGTGGCGCTCGCCATGGGGCTCGGTCTGGCCAAGGAGAAACTCCTGGAGGGGCAGGCCGACGACACGGTGGCGGCGATGGTCGACGAGGCGCACGGCGAGGTGAAGCTCGCCCTCCAGGAGCTGCGCGACCTCGCCCGCGGCATCCACCCCGCGGTCCTCACCGACCGCGGCCTGGACGCGGCGCTGTCCTCGCTGGCCGCCCGGTGCACGGTCCCGGTGAAGGTGACGGCCGATCTGCCGTCGCGCCCGGCCGCGGCGATCGAGGGCAGCGCGTACTTCACGGTCTCCGAGCTCCTGCAGAACGTCAGCAAGCACAGCGGGGCGCGTACGGCGTCCGTGGAGGTGTGGCGCGCCGATCAGCGCCTCCTCATCCAGGTGTGGGACGACGGCCGGGGCGGCGCGAGTCTGGACGGGGGCACGGGCATGGCGGGGCTCGCGGACCGGCTCGGCGCGGTCGACGGCCTGTTCGTGATCGACTCCCCGGAGGGCGGGCCCACGACGATCACGGCGGAGCTGCCGTGGCGGGACCGGGACCACGCAGCCCAGGGGTGACGCCCGGGATGATGGCCGGGGTAGGGAAAACCCCCGGTCCAAGACACCTACGCACCACATGGTCCGGATCAGCCTCGGCCAGCACTCTGGAGATACCGCGGGAACCGCGGACCGCAGACCACGAACCGCGAACCGCAGACCGAGCAGAAACGGACGACACCGATGGCCACGGAGTACGGACAGGAGTACGGACGCATGGACCGTTCGGAGTTCCGGGGATCCGACCTCGACGAGCGGCGGCCCCGCGTCCCCGCCGGGCTGCGCGCGCCGATCGAGGCCCGTGCCTGGAAGGAATTCGGCTATGTGCTCCTGAGCCTGCCGATCAGCATCGTCACATTCACGTTCGCGGTCACGATGCTGTCGCTCGGCGTCGGCCTGCTGATCACGTTCATCGGCATCCCGGTGCTCGCCGCCGGGCTCGCCGCCTGCCGCGGCTTCGGCTCCCTGGAGCGGGTGCGGGCACGGGCGCTGCTCGACGTGGAGGTGGCGAACCCGGAGCCGCTGCGGCCCAAGGGCGGCGGCCCGATGGCGTGGATGGGCGCCGTGCTCAAGAGCGGCGTCTCCTGGCGGCACGTCCTCTACTCCGTCCTCCACATGCCGTGGGCGGTCTTCTCCTTCACCGTGTCGGTGGCCTTCTGGACGTACGGCTGGGCGATGCTCACGTACCCGCTGTGGCAGTGGCTCTTCCCGCTGTACGGCGGCCAGGGCGGCATCCAGCTCTACGGCGACGACAACCACCGCATCTATCTGGACAACCCCTTCGAGATCGGCGTCACCGCCCTCACCGGCCTGCTGATCACGCTGGCCACGCCCTGGATCATCCGGGCCCTGACCACCGTCGACCGCGTCATGGTCGTCGGTCTGCTCGGCCCCTCCAGCCTGGCGACGCGCGTCGTCGAGCTGGAGTCGGACCGCGGAGTCGTCGTCGACACGGCGGCGGCCGACCTGCGCCGCATCGAGCGCGACCTGCACGACGGCGCACAGGCCCGCCTGGTGGCGCTCGCCATGGACCTGGGTCTCGCCAAGGAGAAGCTGACGGAGGACCCGGAGGCCGCGGCCCGCATGGTGGGCGAGGCGCACGGCGAGGTGAAGGTCGCCCTCCAGGAGCTGCGCGACCTCGCCCGCGGCATCCACCCCGCGGTCCTGACCGACCGCGGCCTGGACGCGGCGCTGTCCTCGCTGGCCGCCCGGTGCACGGTCCCGGTCCAGGTCGAGGTGGACCTGCCCGCGCGGCCCGCCGCCGCGATCGAGGGCATCGCGTACTTCACGGTCTCCGAGCTCCTGCAGAACATCAGCAAGCACGCGCGGGCGACCCGTGGCTCGGTCGACGTCTGGCAGGTCGAGGACCGGCTGATGCTCCAGGTCTCCGACGACGGGGCCGGGGGCGCGGATGTGACCGGTGGCTCCGGTCTCGGCGGCCTGGCTGAGCGCCTCGACGCCGTCGACGGGATTCTGGTCGTGGACTCCCCCGTGGGCGGGCCCACGACCGTGACGGCGGAGCTGCCCTGGCGGGCGTAGACCGTCCCGCCGCCTCGCGGCGGATCTTTCCCACTCACCCACCCGATTGCCCCGCAGCACAGGGCCATCGGGTGGGTTCCGCCGCGTCGGCCGCGAGTGAACACAGGCAAGCGGTATCTCCTCGAACCCCGTAACGCCCCTTCGTACGCGCGATACTGAGGTGCCGGGGGACAACCAGAATCGAATATGCCGGGGGGCCGTGAACGTGGAGGACAAAGTGCGGGTCGTCATCGCCGAGGATTCAGTGCTGCTGAGGGAGGGCCTGACCCGGTTGCTGACCGACCGCGGGCACGACGTCGTCGCGGGGGTGGGCGACGCGGAGGCGCTGATCAAGACGGTCAACGAACTCTCCGCGGAGGGCGCGCTGCCCGATGTGGTCGTCGCCGACGTGCGGATGCCGCCGACCCACACCGACGAGGGGGTGCGGGCCGCGGTGCATCTGCGCCACCAGTTCCCCGGGCTCGGGGTGCTCGTCCTCTCGCAGTACGTCGAGGAGCAGTACGCCACCGAACTCCTCGCCGGATCCAGCCGTGGCGTCGGCTATCTGCTCAAGGACCGTGTCGCCGAGGTACGCGAGTTCGTGGACGCGGTGGTGCGTGTCGCGCAGGGCGGCACCGCGCTCGACCCGGAGGTCGTGGCGCAGCTGCTCGGCCGCAGCCGCAAGCAGGACGTCCTCGCGGGGCTTACACCGCGCGAACGCGAGGTACTCGGTCTGATGGCCGAGGGGCGGACGAACTCCGCGGTCGCCCGGCAGTTGGTGGTGAGTGACGGGGCCGTCGAGAAGCACGTCAGCAACATCTTCCTGAAGCTGGGTCTCTCCCAGAGCGACGGGGACCACCGGCGCGTACTGGCGGTTCTCACCTACCTCAACTCCTAGCAATCTGACACCCTGTCAGATATTCGTTGCGGCGAGAGCCGGAGCGGGAGCCGGAGCAACGACAGCGCAAGCGCACGGAGAGCGAGTACGGAGAACAGTCCTAGAACCAAAGGATGAGTGGGGGGCGTCTTCCATGTCGGGCCGGGGGGCGAGGCACACCATGGCAAAACGGGGCATATGCACGTCTCAAAAGTGCGTCCGTCATGCGATCTACCCCGGGAAGGCGACCCTTACAGACGTAGGGTGGGCCTTGGGAAGGCCGGTCGCCCAGCCCTTCCCGCTCAGCCGCCCGAGGGAGGTCCAGTTCAGTGACCAGCCAGGTCAGTAGCCCAGCCGAGCAGGCCGATGGGGCAGTCGTCGGAGAGCAGCGCAAGCCTGCTGGTGAGAAGGACGTACGCCGTCTGGACCGGGTGATCATCCGCTTCGCGGGTGACTCCGGTGACGGTATGCAACTCACCGGTGACCGGTTCACTTCGGAGACGGCGTCCTTCGGGAACGACCTCTCGACACTGCCGAACTTCCCCGCCGAGATCCGTGCTCCTGCCGGGACCCTGCCGGGCGTCTCGTCCTTTCAGTTGCACTTCGCCGACCACGACATCCTCACGCCGGGCGACGCGCCGAACGTCCTCGTCGCGATGAACCCGGCGGCGCTGAAGGCGAACATCGCCGATGTGCCGCGGGGCGCGGAGATCATCGTCAACACGGACGAGTTCTCCAAACGGGCGATGCAGAAAGTCGGCTACGAGGTCTCGCCGCTGGAGGACGGCTCACTGGACGGCTACAGCGTCCACCCGGTGCCGCTGACGACACTCACGGTCGAGGCGCTCAAGGAGTTCGACCTCTCGCGCAAGGACGCGGGGCGCAGCAAGAACATGTTCGCCCTGGGGCTGCTGTCGTGGATGTACCACCGTCCGACCGAGGGCACCGAGAAGTTCCTGCGGGCGAAGTTCGCCAAGAAGCCGGACATCGCCGAGGCCAACATCACGGCCTTCCACGCCGGCTGGAACTTCGGCGAGACGACGGAGGACTTCGCGGTCTCGTACGAGGTGGCTCCGGCGACCAAGGCCTTCCCGGCGGGCACGTACCGCAACATCTCGGGGAACCTCGCCCTGTCGTACGGGCTGATCGCCGCGGGCCAACAGGCCGATCTGCCGCTCTACTTGGGCTCGTATCCGATCACTCCGGCCTCGGACATCCTGCACGAGCTGTCCAAGCACAAGAACTTCGGTGTCCGGACCTTCCAGGCCGAGGACGAGATCGCGGGCATCGGCGCCGCGCTCGGTGCGGCGTTCGGCGGCTCGCTCGCGGTGACGACGACGTCCGGGCCCGGTGTGGCGCTGAAGTCGGAGACCATCGGGCTCGCGGTCTCGCTCGAACTGCCGCTGCTGATCGTGGACATCCAGCGCGGTGGGCCTTCCACCGGCCTTCCGACCAAGACCGAGCAGGCGGATCTGCTCCAGGCCATGTTCGGGCGCAACGGCGAGGCACCGGTGCCGATCGTGGCACCGAAGACTCCCGCCGACTGCTTCGACGCCGCGATCGAGGCGGCCCGCATCGCGGTCACCTACCGCACGCCGGTCTTCCTCTTGAGCGACGGCTATCTGGCCAATGGCTCGGAGCCGTGGCGCATCCCCGACACCGATGAACTCCCGGACCTGCGCGTGCAGTTCGCCTCGGGGACCAACCACACCGAGGACGACGGCACCGAGGTGTTCTGGCCCTTCAAGCGCGACCCGCAGACACTGGCCCGTCCGTGGGCTATCCCCGGCACGCCCGGTCTCGAACACCGCATCGGCGGCATCGAGAAACAGGACGGTACCGGCAACATCTCGTACGACCCGGCCAACCACGACTTCATGGTCCGCACCCGCCAGGCCAAGGTCGACGGCATCGAGGTCCCGGACCTGGAGGTCGACGACGCGACCGGTGACGCCAAGTTGCTCGTCCTCGGCTGGGGTTCGACCTACGGCCCCATCACCGCGGCGGTACGCCGTCTGCGCGCGGTCGGCGAGAGCGTCGCGCAGGCCCATCTGCGCCACCTCAACCCGTTCCCGCGGAATCTGGGCGAGGTCCTGAAGCGTTACGACAAGGTGGTGATTCCCGAGATGAACCTCGGGCAGCTCGCCACACTGCTCCGCGCCAAGTACCTCGTGGACGCGGTCTCGTACAACCAGGTCAATGGAATGCCGTTCAAGGCCGAGCAGCTCGCCACGGCTCTCAAGGAGGCCATCAATGGCTGACACGAAGACCGAAGGCACCGGGAGCACGATCGAAGCGCTTTCCCTGGTGCCCAAGGCCGAGGCCAAGCAGTCCATGAAGGACTTCAAGTCCGACCAGGAGGTGCGCTGGTGCCCCGGCTGCGGTGACTACGCGGTCCTGGC
>NZ_JBEYTL010000026.1:0-91483 GCF_040643025.1 Streptomyces sp. NPDC047525 | reverse complement strand
GTTACATTCCGAACCCGGAAGCTAAGCCTCACAGCGCCGATGGTACTGCAGGGGGGACCCTGTGGGAGAGTAGGACGCCGCCGAACTATTATTAATAGAGCTGGTCCCTGAACTTCGGTTCAGGGACCAGCTCTTTTTTGTTTTGCGTCACTTGCCGTTCACGTTCCGCAGCCAACATCTTGAGGCATGGGGACAGTTGGCATGTTGCGAGCCGCAGGTGTCGGTGCTGGTGACGAGGTCATCGTGCCGGCGTTCGGAAACGTCGAGATCGCCGAGGCCGTGGTCCTGTCAGGGGCCGTGCCCGTGTTCGCGGACATAGATCGGGCGACGTACTGCCTTGATCCTGATGCGGTGACCGCCGCCGTGAACTCCCGTACGGCCGCTGTGGCCGTCGTGCACCGCTTCGGGCACCCCGCCGACGTCAGGCGGCTGCGGGACGTCGGGCAGCGGCACGGCGTCCTCGTACTGGAGCAGGGCGAGTCGGACGCACCGTACGACGAGCTCGCGCAGCGGCGGGCGCACGCGGCCTACCTCAGCGGGCGGCTCGGCGGTGTGATCACCCCGGACGGCGTCGAGGGGCACAGCTATCAGCAGTACGTCGTGCGCGTGCCCGGGAACGGGCGGCCGGACCGGGACGCGTTCGCGCGTGCTGTGCGGGCCAAGGGAATTGACTGCCGGGTGCCCGTGAAGACGCCCGCGCATCGCACGCCGAAGTTCTGGCGGGACGTCTGTCTGCCGGAGACCGAGCGTGCCGCGGACGAGACGCTGACGCTTCCGGTCGGCGCGTCGATGTCGCGGCGTGAACTCCAGCGGGTCGTGTCCGCCTGCAACGCGCTCGGCGGACTTCTGCAGCCGGCCTTCTAGGGGTTCCGTTCCCTACGGCGCCTTCCTGGGGTGGGACTTGAAGAACTCCCACATCAGGTCTGTCGCGTCGATGCCGGCCGAGGGGTCAGACATGCTGCCGCCCGCGCCTCCCGGCCAGGAGTGGCCCATGTCGGGCAGTCGGTGGACCATCACGTCCGAGCCGTCGCGGCACTTGGCCGTTGTCCTTTTGATTTTGTTCTTGAGGTTCTCGGGTCGGCTCGTCTTGCAGGACAGGCGTTTCTGCCAGGCCGTGATGCCCTCGTCCATCCCTGTGTAGTGCTCGTCGAGGCCGCCGATGAAGGTGATCACGGAGACCGGGGTCCTGGGCATGTACGAGTCCATGGCCGAGTCGGGGCCGAGGTAGCCGCCGCTGACGGGGGCAATGGCCGCGAAGGTGTCGGGGAGCTCGACGGCCAGCTTGTAGGACATGTCGCCGCCGTTGGAGATGCCGGTCGCGTAGACGCGGTCGGGATCGGCGTTCCAGGTGCCGGTCAGCCTCTTCGTCATCGTACGAATGAAGCCCACGTCGTCCTCGGTGCCGCAGCAGATCAAGGCGTTGAAGCCTTGGTTGAGGCCGTCGGGGTAGGCGACGAGGAAGTTCTCCTTGTCCGCCTTGGCGTTGAGGCCGCTGATCGTGGCCGCGGCCGCACCGTTGGCCGGATAGGGGTGCATGGCGATGATGAGCGGGAGCTTGTCGGCGCGGGTGTAGCCCGGTGGGGCATGGACCGTATAGACGCGCTTCTTGCCCTTCCAGGTGAGTGTGACCTTCTGGTCGCCGGGGCGCGGGGACTCCGCGGTCGACGGCCGGGTGGGCTTCTGGTCCGCGGATCCGTTGTCGTCGTCGGATCCGCAGGCTGCGAGCAGCAGGAGCGAGGCGGTCAGTGCCAGAGGTGAGGCGTACCGCTTGGATGTGCCACGTCGGCTCGGCATGGGCGCAGAGTGGCAGCGGTCGTGCGGGCGGTCCAGAGGAATGGGCGGTTCGAGGCAGCTTCGCTTTCGGGTATGATCTATTCCGTTGCCAAGCGGGAAACCGCGAGAGCGTAACAGGCCCCTATAGCTCAGTCGGTAGAGCGTCTCCATGGTAAGGAGAAGGTCAGCGGTTCGATTCCGCTTGGGGGCTCAGAGAGCAAGTCGGGAAAGTCCCCGCCCAGTTGGGCGGGGACTTTCTGCGTTTCCCGGGGGCCCACGGGCCCCCGGGTGAGGTTCTTCAGTCCTTCTGGAGGCCGGGGACCCGCATCGCGAGGATCGCCATGTCGTCCGACGGCGCGTCCGTCGCGAAGCGCTCCACCGCGCGCATGATGCGGGCCGCGACCGCGCCCGCCGTGAGGCCCGTGCACGTGGTGAGGACGTCCGCGAGGCCGTCGTCGCCGAGCATGCGGGTGCCTTCGCGGCGCTCGGTGACTCCGTCCGTCACGCAGAGCAGGACGTCGCCCGGGTCGAGCGTCATCGTCTGTTCGTAGAGCTCCAGGTCGTCCATGACGCCGAGGAGCGGCTGCGGCTCCGCGTACGGCTCGACCGTGCCGTCCTGGCGCAGGCGGAGCGGGAGCGGGTGGCCGGCGCAGACGATCTTCAGGACGGCAGAGCCGTCCTCCTGCGGCCACAACTCCCCGTAGAGGAGGGTGAGGAAGCGGCTGCGGGCGCCCTCGTCGAGGATCGCGGCGTTCAGGCGCTCCAGGACCGCGGGGCCGCCGAAGCCCTCGCGGGCCAGGAGGCGCAGGGCGTGGCGGGCCAGGCCGGTGACCGCGGCGGCCTCCGGGCCCGTGCCGCAGACGTCGCCGATCGCGAAGCCGTACGCGCCGTCGCGGATGGGGAAGAGGTCGTAGAAGTCGCCGCCGACCTCATTGCCCTCGCCGGCCGCGCGGTAGATGACCTCGACCTCGACGCCCGGGATCTGCGGGAGCCCCGGAGGCAGCAGGCTGCGCTGGAGGGACTGGCTGATGGCCATGCGCTCCGAGTACAGGCGGGCGTTGTCCAGGGCGAGGGCCGCTCGGCGGGAGAGATCTTCGGCCAGTTCCAGGATCTCTTGGCGGAAGTGCTCGTCGGACGGCTTGCCCAGGGTGAGCATGCCGATGACGCGGTTGCGGGCGACCAGGGGCAGGACGACCGTCTCGCCGCCCACCGCCGACGCCGTGGAGAGCGTTGTGCCGATTCCCGAGCCGAGGCTCATCGGTTCACCGAGGCCGAGGCTGCGCATGGAGGTGCGCAGGGCGGCCTGGTGGGCCGCTTCCGAGGGGGCGGCCCAGACGCGGGCGCCTGGGGTCGGCACGGGGTCAGGAGGGGCGATCTTGGAGAGGAGCGCCTTCAGGCCGTCGATGCGCTCCTCGTCCTCATGGAGGACGTACGAGAGATAGGGCTCGGAGGCCTGGTCGGCGATCGTGTAGACGGCGCACCAGGTGGCGAGCGTCGGGACCGTCATCTGGGCCATGAGGGCCAGGGTCTGGTCGCGGTCCAGGGTGCCCGCGAGGAGATCCGAGGCCTCCACGAGGAAGGAGAGCGAGCCGCGGCGCAGGCGCTCCAGCTCGCCGAGGCGCGCGGACTCGACGGCGAGGGCGATGCGGTCGGCAGCGAACTGGAGGCGCAGGGCCTCTTCGTTCGAGTACCGGTCGGGGGACTCGGCCGCGACGCCGAGGGAGCCCGTGAGGCGGCCCTCGACCTTCAGCGGGACCGTCACCACGGAGCGCATGCCCGTGCCGCTGAGGAGCGGTACGGCGCCGGGGACGACCGTGAGGTCCTCGTGGACGGCCGGCATGCGCGCGGAGCCGTACCGGCCGGGGCCCGCCTCCACGGGGACGCGGGCGAAGCGCTGGCGGGCGGAGGGCAGGCCTGTGGAGGCGCGGACCTCGAGCTCGGTCTCGTCGTCCGTGGCGAGGAGCAGGAAGGCGGCGTCGCCGTCGAGCATGTCGCGGGCGCGCTCGACCGTGCGCTGGAGCAGACCGTCGAGGTCGTCCGGCGCCGGGGAGCCGATGAAGACCTCGAAGGGGTCGGCGGTGTGCGACTCGGTGAGCGCCCCGGGCTCGGGGGCGGGGCCGCGCAGCGGGGTCTGCAGGACGGCGCGCTCGTCGTCGCGGACGAGCAGGCAGACCGTGGAGGGTTCGCCGTCGGTGTCGCGGACGCGCAGGTGCGAGGCGTAGACGGGGGTGACGCGGCCGTCGGAGCCGCGGATGCCGTAACTGCCCTCCCAGCGGGAGAGTTGGAGGGCCTCCACGATGCCGGTGCTGGTGCCCGGGGTGTGCGGCCAGGCGGCGAAGTCGGTGAGCGGTTTGCCGGTGACCTGTTCGGCGACGTACCCGAAGAGCTCTTCGGCGTCTTCGTTCCAGGCCGAGATCGCGCCCACGCGGTCGATCTGGACGACGGCGACGCGGACTCTGCCGTCGGTGATGGGGAGCATCTCGGCGGGGAGGGCGGGGCCCGCCGCGCGGGTGCCCACCGAGCGGTCGGGGAGGTCGAGTTGGAACCAGACCTGCTTCTGCGTGGGGGTGTAGTCGACGCCCCAGCGGGTGGCGAGCGCCGCGCACAGCTGGAGGCCGCGGCCGCCCTCGCGGTCGGGGTTGCCCATGTTCACGGCGGACTGCTGGAGCGGGATCTCCCGTTCCGGATAGTGGTCGGAGACCTCGATGCGTACGGCGTCCTCGGTGCGCAGGCACAGGACGTCCGCGGCGGTTCCCGCGTGCACCACGGCGTTGGTGACCAGCTCGCTGGTGAGGACGACCGCGTCGTCGACGATGTCCGTGAACCCCCAGCCCTGGAGGGTGTCGCGGACAAAGGAGCGGGCCGTCGCGACGGAACGTCCGACGGGGTCGAAAGTCGCAGCCGCGCGCGCGGTGATCACAGAACTCCTCGTACGAGTATCGACGCCCAGATCTCCCACCATGGTGCGGCCGCCCCTCCGATGCCCGCTTGTACGTGTGCCACCGCCCAGGCCGGGCAGGACCGAGGTGGTTGGACAGCCGGATGCCAGGTTACTTACCTTCGCCGTCCATGCTGATGCCGGTCGTCAGTGTTTCCGCCCGGAGGGTGTGCGGACGGTGTGCGAAGCTGCCGAACTGTTATGGCCTGGTTCAGCCATGGTGAAACACTGGGCAGGCTTCTTGGAGAGAGCCCAGGTAACCCGAGCAGTACGGTCGACCCTTGCGGGAGGGACACAGTGGAGTCTGGCGCAGCGACGCGGGGCACTAAAACGCGCGCGAAAGACGGACAGTCCCAGAGTAAACAGCGCAAACCGCGCCATGGGGCGACTACGTCTGTGGACACGGCGGCCCTGAACAGGCTGCTCGCGGCGCTCGCTGCCATGCGGGACGGAAACTTCCGCAAGCGGCTCACGGTCTCCGGCGACGACGTCATGTCCGAGATCGCCGCTGTCTTCAACGAGGTGGCCGACCGGAATCTGCATCTGACGGGCGAGCTCTCCCGGGTGCGGCGCATGGTCGGGCGTGAGGGAAAGCTCACGGAACGGCTGGAGACCGGTGCCAGTGAGGGCTCGTGGGCTGCGGCGATCGATGCGTCGAACGCCCTCGTCGACGATCTCGTACGCCCCGTCTCCGAGGTCGGGCGGGTGCTCTCCGCGGTCGCGGAGGGCGACCTGGAGCAGCGGATGGAGCTGCGGGCGCAGGCGGACGAGGGGAACGGCCATCCGCTGCGCGGGGAGTTCCTGAAGGTCGGCCGGACGGTCAACAACCTGGTCGACCAGCTCTCCACGTTCACCGACGAGGTCACGCGGGTGGCCAGCGAGGTGGGCACCGAGGGCAAGCTGGGCGGCCAGGCGCGGGTACGTGGAATGTCCGGTTCGTGGAAGGACCTCACGGATTCGGTGAACACCATGGCGTACCGGCTCACCGCGCAGGTACGTGACATTGCTCTCGTCACGACGGCGGTCGCCAAGGGTGACTTGTCCCGGAAGGTGACGGTTCACGTCGCCGGCGAGATGCTGGAGCTGAAGAACACCGTCAACACGATGGTGGACCAGCTCTCGTCGTTCTCCTCCGAGGTGACCCGTGTGGCGCGCGAGGTGGGCACGGAAGGTGAGCTCGGCGGCCAGGCGCAGGTGCCGGGTGTGGCGGGAGTGTGGAAGGACCTCACCGACTCGGTGAATCTTATGGCCGGCAATCTCACCGCCCAGGTGCGTGGGATCGCCCAGGTCACGACGGCCGTCGCGAACGGCGATCTGTCCCAGAAGGTGACGGTGAGCGCGCGCGGCGAGGTCGCCCAGCTCGCCGAGACCATCAACCAGATGACCGAGACGCTGCGTACGTTCGCGGACGAGGTCACCCGGGTCGCGAACGAGGTCGGCGCCGAGGGGCAGCTGGGCGGTCAGGCGAATGTGCCGGGCGCCGCGGGGACGTGGAAGGACCTCACCGACTCGGTGAACACGGTCTTCCGGAACCTCACCACGCAGGTGCGGGACATCGCGACGGTGACGACGGCGGTCGCCAACGGTGATCTGTCGCAGAAGGTCACCGTCGATGTCGCGGGCGAGATGCTCGAGCTGAAGAACACCGTGAACACGATGGTGGATCAGCTCTCCGCCTTCGGTGCCGAAGTGACGCGTGTGGCGCGGGAGATCGGTGTCGAGGGTGAGCTCGGCGGCCAGGCGCAGGTGCAGGGCGCGGCCGGCACGTGGAAGGACCTGACGGACTCGGTCAACACCGCCTTCCGCAACCTCACGGGCCAGGTCCGCAACATCGCGCAGGTGACGACGGCGGTCGCCAACGGTGATCTGTCGCAGAAGGTCACCGTCGACGTCTCCGGCGAGATGCTTCAGTTGAAGAACACCGTGAACACGATGGTGGACCAGCTGTCGTCCTTCGCCGATCAGGTCACGCGGATGGCACGTGACGTGGGCACCGAAGGACGCCTCGGCGGCCAGGCCCGCGTGGACGGTGTCAGCGGCACCTGGAAGGAACTGACCGACTCCGTCAACTTCATGGCGGGGAACCTGACGTCGCAGGTGCGCCAGATCGCCCAGGTCACCACGGCGGTGGCGCGGGGCGACCTGTCGCAGAAGATCGACGTGGACGCGCGCGGCGAGATCCTGGAGCTGAAGAACACCATCAACACGATGGTCGACCAGCTCTCCGCCTTCGCGGACCAGGTGACGCGGGTGGCCCGCGAGGTGGGCACGGAAGGCCGTCTCGGCGGTCAGGCGCAGGTGCCCGGCGTGGCCGGTGTGTGGCGCGATCTGACCGACTCCGTGAACGGCATGGCCGGCAACCTCACCGCCCAGGTCCGCAACATCGCGCAGGTGGCGACCGCGGTGGCGCGAGGCGACCTGTCGCAGAAGATCGACGTGGACGCGCGCGGCGAGATCCTGGAGCTGAAGAACACCCTCAACACGATGGTGGACCAGCTCTCCGCCTTCGCCGAGCAGGTGACGCGGGTGGCCCGCGAGGTGGGCACGGACGGCATCCTGGGCGGCCAGGCCGAGGTGCAGGGTGTCTCCGGCACCTGGAAGGACCTCACGCAGTCCGTGAACGGCATGGCGAACAACCTGACCCTTCAGGTCCGCAACATCGCCGAGGTCACCACGGCCGTCGCCATGGGCGACCTCTCCAAGAAGATCACCGTCGACGCCAAGGGCGAGATCCTGGAGCTCGTCACGACCGTGAACACGATGGTCGACCAGCTCTCGAACTTCGCCGAGCAGGTCAACCGCGTGGCCCGCGAGGTGGGCACCGAGGGCAACCTGGGCGGCCAGGCGAGGGTCCCGGGCGTCACCGGCACCTGGAAGGACCTCAGCGACAACGTCAACCTGATGGCGAACAACCTGACCGCGCAGGTGCGCGGGATCTCCCAGGTCGCCGCGGCGGTCGCCAACGGAGACCTCACCAAGAAGGTCACCGTGGAGGCGCGCGGCGAGGTCGCGCAGCTCGCCGACACCGTCAACACGATGGTGAAGACGCTGAGTTCGTTCGCGGACGAGGTGACCCGGGTGGCCCGCGAGGTGGGCACCGACGGCATCCTCGGCGGTCAGGCCCGTGTGCCCGGAGTCTCGGGTACGTGGAAGGACCTGACGGAGTCCGTGAACGGCATGGCCTCCAACCTCACCGGCCAGGTCCGCAACATCGCGATGGTCACCACCGCGATCGCCAAGGGCGATCTGACCAAGAAGATCGACATCGACGCCCGGGGCGAGATCCTCGAACTCAAGACCACCATCAACACGATGGTCGACCAGCTGTCGTCCTTCGCCGAGCAGGTCACGCGCGTGGCCCGCGAGGTGGGCACGGAAGGGCAGTTGGGCGGTCAGGCACGGGTGCGGGACGTCGACGGCACGTGGCGTGACCTCACCGAATCCGTGAACGAGATGGCCGGGAACCTGACCCGTCAGGTACGCGCCATCGCCGAGGTCGCCACCGCGGTGACCCGCGGCGACCTGAACCTGAAGATCGACGTGGACGCGGCGGGCGAGATCCAGGTCCTCCAGGACAACATCAACTCGATGATCGCCAACCTCCGCGACACCACCCTGGCCAACAAGGAACAGGACTGGCTCAAGGGCAACCTGGCCCGCATCTCCGGTCTGATGCAGGGCCGCCGCGACCTGGCGGACGTCGCCTCGCTGATCATGAGCGAGCTGACGCCCGTGGTCTCCGCGCAGCACGGCGCCTTCTTCCTGGCGCTGCCCACGGACGACGGGGCGGAGCCCGGTGCCGAGCAGGGAGACGCGTACGAACTGCGCATGATGGGCAGTTACGGCTACTCCATGGGCTCCATGCCGACGTCCTTCCGGCCCGGCGAGACGCTGATCGGCACGGCGGCACAGGAGCGGCGCACGATCCTCGTGGAGAACGCGCCGTCCGGCTATCTGCGGATCGCCTCCGGCCTCGGTGAGGCGCCGCCCGCCCAGGTGATCGTGCTTCCGGTGCTCTTCGAAGGGACCGTCCTCGGCGTGATCGAGCTGGCCGCCTTCCAGGCGTTCACGCAGATCCAGAAGGACTTCCTCAGCCAGATCGCCGAGATGATCGCGACGAGCGTCAACACCATCAGCGTCAACACGAAGACCGAGGTGCTGCTCCGGCAGTCGCAGGAGCTCACCGAGCAACTGCGGGAACGTTCGGCGGAGTTGGAGAACCGGCAGAAGGCACTGCAGGACTCCAACGCCGAACTGGAGGAGAAGGCCGAGCTGCTGGCTCAGCAGAACCGCGACATCGAGGTCAAGAACACCGAGATCGAAGAGGCCAGGCAGGTACTGGAGGAGCGTGCCGAACAGCTCGCCGTCTCGATGCGGTACAAGTCCGAGTTCCTGGCGAACATGTCGCACGAGCTGCGTACGCCCCTCAACTCCCTGCTGATCCTGGCCAAGTTGCTGGCCGACAACGCCGACGCGAACCTCACCCCCAAGCAGGTGGAGTTCGCCGAGACGATCCACGGGGCGGGCTCGGACCTGCTGCAGCTGATCAACGACATCCTCGACCTGTCGAAGGTCGAGGCGGGCAAGATGGACGTCTCCCCGACGCGCATCGCGCTCGTCCAGCTCGTGGACTACGTAGAGGCCACTTTCCGGCCGCTGACCGCGGAGAAGGGACTCGACTTCTCCGTACGCGTGTCTCCGGAGCTGCCCGCGACCCTGCACACGGACGAGCAGCGGCTCCTGCAGGTCCTTCGCAACCTCCTGTCCAACGCGGTGAAGTTCACCGACTCCGGAGCGGTCGAGCTGGTGATCCGGCACGCGAACGCCGATGTGCCCAACGCCATCCGCGAACAGCTCCTGGAGGCGGGTTCGCTGCGGGACGCGGACGCGGATCTGATCGCCTTCTCGGTGAGCGACACCGGCATCGGGATCGCGGGCAGCAAGATGCGGGTGATCTTCGAGGCGTTCAAGCAGGCCGACGGCACGACGAGCAGGAAGTACGGCGGCACGGGGCTCGGGCTCTCCATCAGCCGGGAGATCGCTCGGCTGCTCGGCGGAGAGATCCACGCGGCGAGCGAACCGGGCCGCGGTTCGACGTTCACGCTCTATTTGCCGCTGCACCCGAGCGAACTGCCGCCGCAGGGATACACACAGCTTTCCCCGCTGCCGGGAACGGTCGCGCGGCCCGCTCTGGAAGAGGGTCCGTCCACGGTCGAGCAGCAGCCGCAGAGCGAGGCGCCGCCGACGCCGCGGCTCGACGCGGTGCCCGACTCCGGCACGCTCTTCAGGCGCCGCCGGCGTGCCGCCCACGCCTCCTCGGAGCAGCCGCCGGTCCTGCCGGGGCAGGGGCCGACCGCGGAGCAGCGGTCCCAGGAGCAGTGGGCCGCGGCGGGGCAGGAGGCGCCCGAGGCGCGTCCCGGCTACCAGTTCGGCGGTGAGAAGGTACTCATCGTCGACGACGACATCCGCAACGTCTTCGCGCTCACCAGCGTCCTGGAGCAGCACGGGCTCTCGGTGCTGTACGCCGAGAACGGCCGTGAGGGCATCGAAGTCCTGGAACAGCACGACGACGTGACGGTCGTCCTGATGGACATCATGATGCCGGAGATGGACGGGTACGCGACGACGACGGCGATCCGCAGGATGCCTCAGTTCGCCGGGCTCCCGATCATCGCGCTCACCGCGAAGGCCATGAAGGGCGACCGGGAGAAGGCGATCGACTCCGGAGCCTCCGATTACGTTACGAAGCCGGTCGACCCGGATCATCTGCTCTCGGTGATGGAGCAGTGGATGCGCGGGGAGTGACCGAGAAGAGGCGTCATTACGCGGAGTTGCTGACAGAGTGTGGCCGAAGCCGTGTAGAACCACGGTATTCGGGGAACCTTCTGGTCTCCCACTGCGTTTCTGCTACGTGCACAGTGACATCGCGGTGACAGGGTGTGGCGACAGGCGGGGTGCGGCTACCATGACCGGCACAAGGACGGACGGCGTAAGGGAGTCGTCCCCTGGGGCGGCGCCCGGTGTACCGCCGGGGCGAGGAGGGCGGGCCATGGTGCAGAAGGCCAAGATCCTCCTGGTCGATGACCGGCCGGAGAATCTGCTGGCGCTGGAGGCCATCCTCTCTGCGCTCGATCAGACCCTGGTACGGGCATCGTCCGGGGAGGAAGCGCTCAAAGCACTACTCACGGACGACTTCGCGGTCATTCTGCTGGATGTCCAGATGCCAGGCATGGACGGTTTCGAAACCGCCGCGCACATCAAGCGGCGAGAACGGACCCGGGACATCCCGATCATCTTCCTCACCGCCATCAACCACGGCCCGCACCACACGTTCCGCGGTTACGCGGCGGGTGCGGTGGACTACATCTCCAAACCGTTCGATCCGTGGGTGCTGCGCGCGAAGGTCTCGGTGTTCGTCGAGCTGTACATGAAGAACTGCCAACTCCGGGAGCAGGCAGCCCTGCTGCGTCTCCAGCTGGAAGGCGGCGGCAAGTCCACGGCGGGTGAAGCCAAGGAGCCCGCGGGGCTCCTCGCCGAGCTCTCGGCGCGCCTCGCGGCCGTCGAGGAACAGGCGGAGGCGCTCTCGAAACAGCTGGACGACGACTCGGCGGATGCCGCCGCTGTCGCCACCGCGGCCCATCTCGAACGCAAACTCACCGGCCTGCGGCGGGCTCTTGACGCCCTGGAGCCGGGCACCGGCAGCGGTGCGCCTTCGGTGTCGTCGCAGAGCTGAACCGACGCGGACACGGGGCACAAGCCGACGCGGAGGCGGTGAACATCCGTCAGTTCACCGCCCCCGCAAGGGCGACACAAACGGGTGAAGCAGTGGGCACACGTGTCCGCAGTGGCCTCCACCGGTAACCTCAGACGCATGGCCTCACGTCCGTCCGCAGCCAAGAAGACGCCCGCGAAGAAGGCGGCCGCGCCCACAAAGGCTCCGGCGAAGAAGGCCGCCGCCAAGAAGCCGCCGCCGAAGAAGGCTCCGGCGAAGAAGGCGCCCGCCAAGAAAGCCGCGGCGAAGAAGCCCGCGCCCAAGCCGGCGCCCAGTCCCACGGGCGGCGTGTACCGCCTCGCGCGCGCCCTCTGGCTCGGCCTCGCGCACAGCGTGGGCGCGCTGTTCCGCGGCATAGGGCGAGGCGCGAAGGGTCTCGATCCGGCGCACCGCAAGGACGGCCTCGCGCTGCTGCTGCTCGGCATCGCGCTGATCGTCGCCGCGGGCACGTGGTCGAACCTGCGCGGTCCCGTGGGCGACCTCGTCGAGATGCTGGTGACCGGCGCCTTCGGCCGCCTCGATCTCCTCCTTCCGATACTGCTCGCGGTCATCGGCGTACGCCTCATCAGGCACCCCGAGAAGCCCGACGCCAACGGCCGCATCGTGATCGGCCTGTCCGCACTCGTCGTCGGCGTGCTCGGTCAGGTGCACATCGCCTGCGGTTCGCCGGCCCGTGCGGACGGCATGGAGGCCATAAGGGACGCGGGCGGCCTCATCGGCTGGGCCACGTCCACTCCGCTGATCTTCACCATGGGCGAGGTCCTCGCCGTACCGCTGCTCGTCCTGCTGACCGTCTTCGGGCTGCTCGTCGTCACGGCGACGCCCGTCAACGCCATCCCGCAGCGGCTGCGGCTGCTCGGCGTCAAGCTCGGCGTCGTCCAGGCGGAGCCCGAAGCGGTGCAGGGCGACTACGCGGACGACGAGCGGTACGAGGAGCAGTGGCGCGAGGCGCTGCCCGCCCGCTCGCGCAGGCGCGGAGAGACGCCTGAGGCGTACGCCCCGGAGCAGGCGGAGGAGGAGGCGCTCACCCGGCGGCGCAGGCCCCGCAGGGCGTCCGCACAGCCCTCTCTGGACCGGCCGATGGACGCGGTGGACGTGGCTGCCGCCGCTGCCGCCGCCCTGGACGGCGCCGTCCTGCACGGCATGCCGCCATCGCCGCTGGTCGCCGACCTCACGCAGGGCGTCTCCGAGAAGCGCGACGAGCAGTCGGCGGAGAGCTCCACGCCGGTGCCGGCCGCGGAGAGCTCCGCCCCCGTACCGACCGCGCGGGCGACGGACAGCCCGCCGCCCGGTGTGCTCCGCAAGAAGCCGGGGGAGTCCCGCGACACGTCGGGCTCCGGCGTGAAGGACCTGACGAAGGCCGCTCCGGACGTGCCGCGGGATCTGCCGCCGCGCGCCGAGCAGCTGCAGCTCGCGGGGGACATCACGTACTCGCTGCCCTCGCTCGACCTGCTCGAGCGCGGCGGTCCGGGCAAGACCCGCAGTGCCGCGAACGACACGGTCGTCGCCTCGCTCAGCAATGTCTTCACGGAGTTCAAGGTCGACGCGGACGTCACGGGCTTCACGCGGGGTCCGACGGTCACGCGGTACGAGATCGAGCTCGGCCCGGCCGTGAAGGTCGAGAAGATCACGGCCCTTGCCAAGAACATCGCGTACGCGGTCGCCAGCCCCGACGTCCGCATCATCAGCCCCATCCCCGGCAAGTCCGCGGTCGGCATCGAGATCCCGAACACCGACCGCGAGATGGTCAACGTGGGCGACGTGCTGCGTCTGGCGGACGCGGCCGAGGACGACCACCCCATGCTGGTGGCGCTCGGCAAGGACGTCGAGGGTGGCTACGTCATGGCCAACATGGCGAAGATGCCGCACATCCTGGTCGCCGGAGCCACCGGCTCCGGCAAGTCGTCCTGCATCAACTGTCTGATCACGTCGATCATGATGCGGGCGACCCCCGAGGACGTACGGATGGTCCTGGTCGACCCCAAGCGCGTCGAGCTCACCGCGTACGAGGGCATCCCGCACCTGATCACGCCGATCATCACCAACCCCAAGCGGGCCGCCGAGGCGCTCCAATGGGTCGTACGCGAGATGGATCTGCGCTACGACGACCTGGCGGCGTTCGGCTACCGCCACATCGACGACTTCAACCAGGCCGTCCGCGACGGCAAGCTCAAGACGCCCGAGGGCAGTGAGCGCGAGCTCACCCCCTACCCGTACCTCTTGGTGATCGTCGATGAGCTCGCCGACCTGATGATGGTCGCCCCGCGGGACGTCGAGGACTCGATCGTGCGCATCACGCAGCTCGCGCGCGCGGCGGGCATCCACCTGGTGCTCGCCACGCAGCGGCCGTCCGTGGACGTCGTGACCGGTCTGATCAAGGCGAACGTGCCATCGAGGCTCGCCTTCGCCACCTCCTCGCTCGCCGACAGCCGGGTCATCCTCGACCAGCCGGGCGCCGAGAAGCTGATCGGCAAGGGTGACGGGCTCTTCCTGCCGATGGGCGCGAACAAGCCCACCCGAATGCAGGGCGCCTTCGTCACCGAGGACGAGATCCACGCGGTCGTCCAGCACTGCAAGGACCAGATGGCCCCCGTCTTCCGGGACGACGTCACGGTGGGGACCAAGCAGAAGAAGGAGATCGACGAGGACATCGGCGACGACCTCGATCTGCTGTGTCAAGCCGCTGAGCTGGTGGTTTCCACGCAGTTCGGGTCCACGTCGATGCTTCAGCGCAAGCTGCGGGTCGGTTTCGCGAAGGCCGGACGGCTCATGGACCTCATGGAATCGCGCGGCATCGTGGGCCCCAGCGAGGGCTCCAAGGCTCGTGACGTTCTTGTGAAGGGCGATGAGCTGGATGGCGTGCTTGCCGTGATCCGGGGGGAGGCTCACCCATAAGGGAGCGGCAGGCAACCGTTTCCCTTCGGCATACGTCAAGTTGAGGGGAGGGACAGCACCATGCCCCACCATCAGGATGTCCGGCCATTCCGATGGCGTACAAACTCCGTCGCCCAGTTGCCCCAGGCTTTCCGAACCCCCCTAGACTGAACATCCGGCAGGTGGCTACACGCTCGAAAGGCGCCCCCGTGTCCATCGGCAACTCCCCTGAAGACGACCGCCCTTCAGACCACCGACCCACTGACGACCGGCCCGCTGACGACCGTCCGGCAGCTGAGAGCCCGGCTGACGACCGGCCCTCGATCGGGCGCACGCTGCAGCAGGCACGCATTGACGCGGGCCTGACCGTCGACGAAATCAGCACGTCCACCCGGGTTCGCATCCCGATCGTGCACGCGATCGAACAGGACGACTTCTCCCGGTGTGGCGGAGATGTGTACGCCCGCGGCCACATCCGGACCCTCGCACGCGCCGTGGGGGTCGATCCCGCCCTTCTGCTGGCCCAGTACGACGCGGCGCACGGCGGGCGCCCGCCCGCGCCCACCCCGGCGGCGCCGCTCTTCGAGGCCGAGCGGATCAGGTCCGATCCGCGCCGTCCCAACTGGACCGCGGCCATGGTCGCCGCGATCGTCGCCGTGATCGGCTTCGTCGGCTTCACCGCGTTCAGCGGCGGGGACGACAGCGACGGCTCGAAGTCGCAGGTCGCCGAGGGCGCCACGCCCGCCACCAGCAAGCCCGCCACGAAGCCGGCACCGAACAAGCCGGCCGACCCCAAGCCGGACCCCTCGGACAGCGCGATCGCAGGCGCCCCGCAGGACAAGGTCACGGTCAAGGTCAACGCGGCGGACGGCCGCAGCTGGATCTCCGCCAAGGACCACAACGGCCGGACGCTCTTCGACGGCGTCCTGGAGCAGGGCAAGTCGAAGACCTTCCAGGACAAGCGGAAGATCGACCTGGTCCTCGGTGACGCGGGCGCGATCAAACTGTTCGTGAACGGCAAGGCAGTCGAGAACGAGTTCGACCCCGGTCAGGTCGAGCGGCTCACGTACACCAAGGGTGATCCCGAGGTCGGCTGAGCCGTGTGACAGAGGCCCGGACCCTCGCGGCGGGGGGCCGGGCAGGGACAAAGTAGTCTTGAGAGCATGCCCGAACGCCGTACCGTCGCCCTTGTCACTCTTGGCTGCGCCCGTAACGAGGTGGACTCGGAGGAGCTGGCAGGCCGCCTGGAGGCGGACGGCTGGCAGCTCGTCGAGGCCGCCGAAGACGCGGACGTCGCCGTAGTCAACACCTGTGGATTCGTCGAAGCCGCCAAGAAGGACTCCGTCGACGCCCTCCTCGAAGCCAATGACCTCAAGGGTCACGGCAAGACCCAGGCCGTCGTGGCCGTCGGCTGCATGGCCGAGCGGTACGGCAAGGAACTCGCCGAAGCCCTGCCCGAAGCCGACGGTGTCCTCGGCTTCGACGACTACTCCGACATCTCCACCCGCCTGAACACCATCCTGAGCGGCGGCAGTGTCGAGGCTCACACCCCGCGTGACCGGCGCAAGCTGCTGCCGATCAGCCCCGCGGAGCGGCAGGAGGCGGGCTCCGACGTCGCGCTGCCCGGGCACGCGCCCGTGGACCTGCCCGACGGCCTCGCGCCCGCGTCCGGGCCGCGTGCCCCGCTGCGGCGGCGCCTGGGTACCAACCCCGTCGCCTCGGTGAAGCTGGCATCCGGCTGCGACCGGCGCTGCTCCTTCTGCGCCATCCCCTCCTTCCGCGGGTCCTTCATCTCGCGGCGCCCCTCGGACGTGCTCGGCGAGACGCGCTGGCTGGCCGAGCAGGGCGTCAAGGAGGTCATGCTCGTCTCCGAGAACAACACCTCGTACGGCAAGGACCTCGGTGACATCCGGCTCCTGGAGACGCTGCTGCCCGAGCTGGCCGCCGTCGACGGGATCGAGCGGGTGCGCGTCAGCTATCTGCAGCCCGCCGAGATGCGCCCCGGACTCATCGACGTGCTGACCTCCACGGAGAAGGTCGCCCCCTACTTCGACCTGTCCTTCCAGCACTCCGCTCCCGGCGTGCTGCGGGCGATGCGGCGCTTCGGGGACACCGACCGGTTCCTGGAGCTCCTGGACACCATCCGGACCAAGGCACCGCAGGCAGGTGTGCGGTCCAACTTCATCGTGGGCTTCCCCGGCGAGACCGACGCCGACGTGGACGAACTCGAGCGGTTCCTCACGGGTGCGCGGCTGGACGCCATCGGCGTCTTCGGGTACTCCGACGAGGAGGGCACGGAAGCGGCGACGTACGACCAGAAGCTGGACCAGGACGTCGTCGACGAGCGGCTCGCACGCATCTCGCGGCTCGCCGAGGAACTGACCTCGCAGCGCGCCGACGACCGTCTCGGTGAGACCGTCGAGGTGCTCGTGGAGTCCGTGGACGACGAGGACGGCGCGATCGGCCGGGCGGCTCACCAGGCGCCCGAGACGGACGGCCAGATCCGCTTCACGGGTGCCACGGGTGGGGACGACCTGCAGGTCGGTCGTATGGTCGTGGCAAAGGTGGTCGGCACGGAAGGCGTGGACCTGGTGGCTGAGTACAGCGAAATTCTGGGGGACTCGCCCCGGATCCCGGCCGAGGAGGCGCGCAGATGACCGGAGTCCCGGCATCCGCGGCGGGCGGCTCCGGCGCGCAGGGCGCCAAGCCGGTGCGCGGTGGAAAGTTGGGCGCTGCGGCCGTCAATCAGGCCAGCGTGTGGAACGTCGCCAACCTGCTGACGGTGATCCGGCTGCTGCTCGTGCCGGGTTTCGTGATGCTGCTGCTCGCCGACGGCGGGTACGACCCGGCCTGGCGCGCATGGGCCTGGGCGGCCTTCGCCGTCGCCATGATCACCGACCTGTTCGACGGGCACCTGGCGCGTACGTACAACCTGGTCACGGACTTCGGGAAGATCGCCGACCCCATCGCCGACAAGGCGATCATGGGCGCCGCGCTGATCTGTCTGTCCTACCTCGGCGATCTGCCCTGGTGGGTGACGGGCGTCATTCTCGGACGTGAGCTCGCCATCACCCTGCTGCGGTTCTGGGTGATCCGCTTCGGTGTCATTCCGGCCAGTCGCGGCGGCAAGATGAAGACGCTCTGGCAGGGCACGGCGGCCGGGATGTACGTCCTGGCGCTGACCGGGCCGCTCGCCACGCTGCGGTTCTGGGTGATGGCGGTCGCCGTCGTCCTGACCGTGGTGACCGGCCTGGACTACGTGCGCCAGGCCGTCGTGCTGCGTCGGCTCGGCCTTGCGGAGGCGCGGGAAGCGGCCGCCGCTTCCGCCGCGGCCTCCGGCGAGGGGGCTCGGGAGTCGGCGACGTGACGTCCGCCGGCGGACCTGGCCCTGCTGCGGAGGTGCTGCGGCTTCTTCAGGCGCGGGGCGAGACGCTCGCCGTCGCCGAGTCGCTCACCGGCGGTCTGGTGGCCGCCGAGCTGACGGCGGTGCCGGGGGCCTCACGGGTCTTCCGGGGGTCCGTGACGGCGTACGCGACCGAGCTGAAGCACGAGGTGCTCGGGGTCGACGGCACTCTGCTGGCCGAGCGCGGTGCCGTGGATGCCGAGGTGGCGCTGCAGATGGCGGCCGGTGTGCGCAAGGTCATGGGCGCGGACTGGGGGATCGCCACCACGGGCGTCGCGGGGCCGGATCCGCAGGACGGACAGGCCGTAGGGACCGTTTTCGTCGCATTCGACGGGCCGGATGCCACGGCCGACCGGCCGATTTCCACGGGTGGCGGACCGGGTTCCGCTCTTCGCTCTGAGGGGAAAGTGGCCGCGCTGCGGTTGAACGGTGAGCGTTCGGACATCCGTATGGAGAGTGTACGGAGCGTGCTCACGCTGCTGCTCGAGCGGCTGTCCGGCGAACGTGCTGGGAATGGGCGGGCACAGGATACGGAACAGAACGGGGGGAATTGATGTTTGCAGCCCTGAGTGAACACGACATCGCTCCCCGCACGGCCGCCGCGCAAGGCGGTACGGTGGGGCGTGAAGGATGCGGCTACGCGGTCCGAGGAGGGAGCCACCGATGATTCTGCTCCGTCGCCTGCTGGGTGACGTGCTGCGTCGGCAGCGCCAGCGCCAGGGCCGTACTCTGCGCGAAGTCTCCTCGTCCGCCCGAGTCTCGCTCGGCTATCTTTCCGAGGTGGAGCGGGGGCAGAAGGAGGCATCCTCCGAGCTGCTTTCCGCGATCTGCGACGCGCTTGACGTACGGATGTCCGAGCTCATGCGCGAGGTGAGCGATGAGCTCTCCCTCGCCGAACTGGCTGCGTCGGCAGCGGCTACGGAACCGGTGCGCGCACCGGTTCGCCCGATGCTCAATTCCGTCTCGGTGAGCGGTGTGCCGCCGGAACGGGTGACGATCAAGGCGCCTGCGGAAGCGGTGGACGTCGTCGCGGCGTGATGTCGCGCTGACGCTGACTGCGCACGCTGCTCGAGCGCTCAGAAGTGTGGAAGCCCCGGCCGGGTCACCGGCCGGGGCTTTTTTCTGCCCGGGTGCTGCTCCGCCGTCTGGCCGGGTGTCGCTCCGCCGTCTGCACGGGCCGCCTGTGGTCCGCCCGGGGCCGCCTGTGGTCTGCCCGAAGATGCCCTGATTGGTGCACTTGTGCCATTGTTGGTGGGGATTTTCGATTACGGGGGTTTCATGAGCTTTGGAGGCTGGATGTACGTCGTGAAGAGCCCTCTGTCCGATGCGGATCTGAAGACGGTCTCGGATGCCCTGCAGGGCGCTCTGGTGGACCTGGTCGACCTCTCCCTGGTCGCCAAGCAGATCCACTGGAACGTGGTCGGGACGCGCTTCCGCTCCGTCCATCTGCAGCTCGACGAGGTCGTGGACACGGCGCGGCTGCACTCCGACACGGTGGCCGAGCGTGCCTCCACGCTCGGAGTCTCGCCCGACGGCCGTGCGGCGACCGTCGCGCGCAGCAGCGGCATCGCCGAGGTCGCCGACGGCTGGGTCAAGGACGCGGACGCGGTGGGGACGCTCGTGGACGCGCTCGGTGCGGTGATCACGCGGATGCGGGAGCGGGTCGAGGCGACCGGCGAGGCGGATCCGGTGAGCCAGGACATCTTCATCGGCATCACGGCCGATCTGGAGAAGCATCACTGGATGTTCCAGGCGGAGAACGGCTGATCTCCAGATGGAGAACGGCTGATCTCCAGGGGGGAACGGCTGATCGCGGAGAACAGCTGATCACGGAGTACGGCTGATCGTGGGGTACAGCTGACCGCGCAGAACGGTTGATTCCGGTGGTCGTCGCCGTGCCTCGTGTGCCCTGCGGTGCGCCCTCCCGCCGGGCGAAGCCGGGCGTCTAGCGTCGACCGGGCGTCGAGCCTCAGGTGGAGGTGGTGGCCGTGGCATGGAGAGTCGTGCGGTGGGCGCCGGCTCTGGCGCTCGGTGCGCTCTGGTGGTGGGGCGTGCTGCGGCTGGCCCTCGCGCCCGATGCGGGAGTCCTGGAGGGTGCCGTCGCGGCCGGTGGCTGGGGGCTGAGTCTGCTTCCGGTGCACTGCGTGCCGAAGTCCCGGGCGGTGGGCGCCGCGTACTGGTCCAGGGAGCGCGCCCGGCGGCCGGACGGTGCGCTGCGGTGGCCTGGGGAGCGTACGGCCAAGTCCGCTGCTCAGGCCGCCGGTGGCGCTGTCACCAAGGCATGGCGACGCCGCCGTTCGGGCGGAGGATCTGGCCCGTCGTGAAGGCGGACGCGTCGGATGCCAGATGCAGGACGGCGTGGGCGATGTCCTCCGGTTCGCCGACGCGGCCCAGGGGGGACATGCGGACCATCAGTCCCTCGGTGTGCGCCTGGGCGTCGGAGTCGTGGCGGTCGGTCATGGGGGTGCGGATCCAGCCCGGTGCCACGGCGTTGACGCGGATGCCGTGCGGGCCCACCTCGGTGGCGAGGGTCTTCGTGAGCTGGACGACGGCGGCTTTCGCCGCGCCGTAGCAGAGGAGGCCGGGGCCGCCGGTGTCCACGGCGCCCGATGCCATGGTGATGATGCTGCCTGGGTGGCGGGAGCCGTTGGTCGCTGTGCTGGTGGCGGTCTTGGTGCCGGTGCCGGTGTCGGTCTTGGTGCTGGTGTCGGGCGGGGTGCCGGTGTTCGCCGCGATCATTGCGCGGGCGGCGGCCTGGCAGGCGTACAGGACACCCTTGAAGTTGATGTTCAGGACCCGGTCGAGGTCCTCGTCGCGGGTCTCCAGGACCGGGCTGCTGTGCATGATCCCGGCGATGGCGGCCATGACGTCAAGACGTCCGGTGGCCGCTGTGGCGCTCGCGACGGCCTGCTCGACCTGGGTCCTGTCGGCCACGTCCAGGGGGTGGGTGTGCGCGGTGCCGCCCGCGGCCTTGATGAGCGTGGCCGTCTTGTGGAGCCCCTGGGCGTCGCGGTCGGCGCAGTGGACGGTGGCGCCCGCTTCCGCGAGGAGCACGGCCGAGGCCCTGCCGATGCCGCTGGCCGCGCCGGTGACGAATGCGGTGCGTCCGCTGAGGTCGTACGCCGTGAGGGGCATGACGGGACGGTACGGCGGGATCTGACGGGGCGTCAACTGGTGGGCAGGGGTGGGTTGTCGGCTGTGTGGGGGTGGGTGTGCGCCTGGCCTGCCGTGGGGTCAGGGCGGCTGTGGGTTCACGGCGGCCGTGGGCTCAGGGGGTCGGGCCCTGTTGGCAGGTGGGGCACCAGTACGTGGGGCGGCTGCGGGAGCCGTCGCCCTGCTCGGCCGTGCGGATGGGGGTGCCGCAGCGCAGGCAGGGGCGGGGTGCGCGGCCGTAGACGTACAGGCGCTGGCCCGCGCGGTCGCGGCCCGTGGTGGTGCGTGCCGGGCGGTCGCGGTTGGCTTCCAGGAGCTTCTTGGCGAGGGCGGGGAGGCGGGATGCCGTCTCGGCGGGGAGCTCGCCGACGGGGAGCCAGGGGGTGATGCCCAGGAGGAAGCAGAGCTCGCTCTTGTAGACGTTCCCGATGCCCGCGAGATTGCGCTGGTCGAGCAGGGCCTCGCCCAGGGGGCGGTCGGGGGTCGTCAGGAGGTTGCCGATGGCCTGCTCGGGGTCCCAGTCGGGGCCAAGGAGGTCGGGGCCGAGGTGTCCCACGGCCTTGTGCTCGTCGGCGGTGCGGAGGAGTTCGAGCACGGGCAGGCGATAGCCGACGGCCGTGCGGTCGGCCGTGCCGAGGATCGCCCTGATCTGGTGGCCGGGGCCGCCGCTCCAGCGCTCGCCCGGGGCGTACACCTTCCAGGAGCCGTCCATGCGGAGGTGGGAGTGCAGCGTGAGCCCGCCGTCGAAGCGGGTGAGGAGGTGCTTGCCGCGCGGGGTGACGTCCAAGACGGTGCGCCCGGTGAGGTCGACGGTCGCGAGCTTCGGGACGCGGAGGTCGGAGCGCGTGACGGTGTGCCCGGCGAGCGCGGTGTGCAGCCGCCGGGCTGCCTGGTGGACGGTGTCTCCTTCGGGCATGAGGTCCAGGGTGGCATGTCGGGGGCGAGGTGAGGGTGAGGAGATTCAGGCGTGGTCGTGTGTCTGGGGGCGTTACGCGCGCAGGCGCAGGCCTCGTGGGGTGGCGTGGAAACCTGCTCCTTCCAGGAGGGCGGCGAAGGGGGAGGTGAGGGACGAGCTGCCGTTGATGCGCTCGACCGTGACCGTGCCGAGTGAGCCCGCTCGGGCCGCGGCGGCGAGGGCTTCGGCGGCCGCGTGCAGGCGGACGTCCTCGGTGGCGGGGGTGTCGTCCTGCGGGGTCGCGGGCCAGGCCAGCAGGGTCTTGCCGCCACGCTCCATGTAGAGGGTCAGTTCGCCGTCGACGAGGACGACCAGGGAGCCTGCCTTGCGGCCCGGCTTGTGGCCCGCGTCGGTGGGCGGGTCGGGCCAGGGGAGCGCGGCTCCGTACGCGTTGGCCGGGTCGGCGGCGGCCAGGACGAGGGCCTGGGTGTCCGAGGAACGCGGGGAGCGAGGGGAATAGTTCATGGCGGACGGTGAACTGTCCGTGCGGTCACGGGCGTTCGCCGCCGCGCGCAGCCGGTCCACCGCTCCGTCCATGGCGAACTGGGCGGCGCCGAGCCCCTCGACGACATAGCCGCGCCGTGCCTGACCGCTGTCCTCGAAGGCCGACAGAACGCGGTACGTCGCCGAGAAGCCGCCCTCGACCCCCTCCGCCGCGACTGCCCCACGGGTCACGACGCCGTGCCGGTCCAGGAGGGTGCGGGCCAGGGCGTGGGCGCGCAGGGTGGGGTCGGGTTCGTGGGCGGGGAGCAGCGACCAGCGGCCCGCCACGGTCGGCGGGCCCGTACGCGACGTGGGCCGGGCGGCGGCCGTCAGCGTGCCGTAGCGTCCGCGCGGGGCGGAGCGCTTGGCGCGGTGGGCGGTGGAGCCCGCGGTGCGGCCCGATCCGAGGAGCGAGCGCATGGGGGCGAGCGTGTCGTTCGTCAGCCTTCCGGACCAGGCCAGATCCCAGATCACGTCGGCCAGTTGGGGATCGGAGACATCGGGATGGGTGGTGGCACGGACCTGGTCGGCGATCTGCCGGAAGAACAGGCCATACCCCCCGGAGAGGGTGTCGAGGACCGATTGGTGGAGCGCGGTGAGCTCCAGGGGGTGGGCCGGTGGCAGGAGCAGGGGCGCGGCGTCGGCCAGATACAGGGAGATCCAGCCGTCCTTGCCCGGCAGGGATCCGGCCCCGGCCCACACCACCTCTCCGGAGGCGGTGAGTTCGTCGAGCATCGCCGGTGCGTACCCGGTGACGCGGGAGGGCAGGACGAGCTTCTCCAGCGCGGACGCCGGCACGGTCGCCCCCTGCAACTGCTCGATGGCGCGCACCAGTCCGTCCACGCCTCGAAGTCCGTGTCCGCTCAAGTGCTGCCACTGGGGCAGGAACTGGGCGAGCGCGGCGGGCGGCACCGGCTCCAGCTCGTGCCGCAGGGCGGCCAGGGAGCGGCGGCGCAGGCGGCGCAGGACGGCCGCGTCGCACCACTCCTGGCCGATGCCCGCCGGATGGAACTCTCCTTGTACGACGCGTTGGTTGGCGGCGAGGCGCTGCAGTGCGCCCTCGGTGACCGCGACGCCGAGTCCGAAGCGGGCCGCGGCTGTGGCCGAGGTGAAGGGGCCGTGCGTGCGTGCGTACCGCGCGACGAGATCGCCGAGGGGGTCCTTGACGGGCTCGGTGAATGCCTCCGGGACGCCGACCGGCAGCGCGGTGCCCAGCGCGTCGCGCAGGCGGCCCGCGTCCTCGATCGCCGCCCAGTGGTCGGCCCCGGCGATGCGGACGCTGATCGCCCGGCGGGCCGAGGCCAGCTCCTGCGCCCAATCAGGCTCGGCGCCGCGCTCGGCCAACTCGGCGGAGGTGAGCGGCCCGAGGAGGCGCAGCAGGTCGGCGACGCCTTCGGCGTCCTTGACGCGGCGGTCCTCCGTGCGCCACTGGAGCTCCTGCTCCAGTTCCGTGAGGACGTCCGCGTCGAGCAGCTCGCGCAGCTCGGCCTGGCCGAGGAGCTCGGAGAGCAGCCGGGAGTCCAGGGAGAGGGCCGCCGCGCGCCGCTCGGCGAGGGGGGAGTCGCCCTCGTACAGGAACTGCGCCACGTAGCCGAACAGCAGGGAGCGGGCGAACGGGGACGGCTCGGGTGTGGTGACCTCGACGAGCCGGACCTTGCGGGACTCGATGTCGCCCATCAGTTCCGTGAGGCCGGGGACGTCGAAGACGTCCTGGAGGCACTCCCTGACCGCTTCGAGGACGATGGGGAAGGACCCGAACTCGCTGGCCACCTGGAGCAGTTGCGCGGCGCGCTGGCGCTGCTGCCACAGGGGCGTGCGCTTACCGGGGCTGCGGCGCGGCAGCAGCAGCGCGCGGGCGGCGCACTCGCGGAAGCGTGAGGCGAACAGGGCCGAGCCGCCCACCTGGTCGGTGACGATCTGGTTGACCTCGCCTTGGTCGAAGGCGACGTCTCCCGCTCCTACGGGCGCCTGATCGCTGTCGTACTCCAGATGCTGGTCGCTGGGCTCCTGGTCGAGCAGGTCCAGGCTCATCAGGTCGGCGTCCGGCAGGCGCAGCACGATGCCGTCGTCGGCGTGCATGACCTGGGCGTCCATGCCATACCGCTCGGTCAGTCTGGAGGCGAGGGCGAGGGCCCAGGGGGCGTGCACCTGCGCGCCGAAGGGGGAGTGCACCACGACCCGCCAGTCGCCCAGCTCGTCGCGGAACCGCTCGACCACGATCGTGCGGTCGTCAGGGATGTGGCCGCAGGCCTCTCGCTGCTCGGCGAGGTACGTCAGGATGTTGTCCGCGGCCCAGTCGTCGAGGCCCGCGGCCAGCAGCCGCACGCGCGCGTCGTCGCGTGACAGGGAGCCGACCTCCCGGAGGAACGCGCCCACCGCACGGCCCAGTTCGAGCGGGCGGCCCAGCTGGTCGCCCTTCCAGAAGGGGAGCCGTCCCGGGACGCCGGGTGCGGGGGAGACGAGCACGCGGTCGCGGGTGATGTCCTCGATGCGCCAGGAACTGGTGCCGAGCGTGAAGACGTCGCCCACCCGGGACTCGTAGACCATCTCCTCGTCGAGCTCTCCGACGCGGCCTCCGCCCTTCTTGGGGTCGGCGCCGGCGAGGAAGACCCCGAAGAGGCCGCGGTCGGGGATCGTGCCCCCGGAAGTGACCGCGAGGCGCTGCGCGCCCGGCCGTCCGGTGACGGTGCCGGCGATGCGGTCCCAGACCACGCGGGGGCGCAACTCGGCGAAGGCGTCCGACGGATAGCGCCCGGCGAGCATGTCCAGGACGGCCGTGAACGCCGACTCCGGGAGCGAGGCGAAGGACGCGGCGCGGCGGACCAGGGCAAGCAGGTCGTCGACCTGCCAGGTGTCGAGGGAGACCGTCGCGACGAGCTGCTGCGCCAGGACGTCCAGGGGGTTGGCCGGGATGCGCAGCGACTCGATGGAGCCGGTCCGCATCCGCTCGGTGACCACGGCGGCCTGCACCAGGTCCCCTCGGTACTTCGGGAAGACGACGCCGGTGGACACCGCGCCCACCTGGTGTCCTGCCCGGCCGACCCGCTGCAGGCCGGAGGCCACCGAGGGCGGTGACTCGACCTGGACCACCAGGTCGACCGCGCCCATGTCGATGCCCAGCTCCAGGCTGGAGGTGGCGACGACGGCAGGCAGGCGGCCCGCCTTCAGGTCCTCCTCGACGAGCGCGCGCTGCTCCTTGGAGACCGAGCCGTGGTGGGCACGGGCGAGGACCGGAGGGGCGCCCTTGGCCGCGCCCGACTCGGCCATCAGCTCGGCGGGGGAGTGGTCTTCGGGGAGGGGCTCACCCGTCGCGCGTTCGTACGCGATCTCGTTCAGCCTGTTGCACAGGCGCTCCGCGAGGCGGCGTGAGTTGGCGAACACGATCGTCGAGCGGTGTGCCTGGACGAGGTCGGTGATGCGCTCCTCGACGTGCGGCCAGATCGAGGGGCGCTCCGCTCCCTGGTCGGAGTCGGCGACCGGGGAACCGCCGAGCTCGGCGAGGTCCTCGACCGGCACGACCACGGACAGGTCGAACTCCTTGCCGGACGGCGGCTGGACGATCTCCACCCTGCGCTGCGGGGAGAGATAGCGCGCCACCTCGTCCACCGGGCGGACCGTCGCCGAGAGGCCGATGCGGCGGGCGGGCCTGGGCAGCAGCTCGTCGAGTCGCTCCAGGGAGAGGGCGAGATGGGCGCCGCGCTTGGTGCCCGCGACGGCGTGCACCTCGTCCAGGATCACCGTCTCGATGCCCGTCAGCGCGTCCCGCGCGGCGGAGGTGAGCATCAGGAAGAGCGACTCGGGTGTCGTGATCAGGATGTCCGGCGGGCGCGTGGACAGGGAGCGGCGCTCGGCGGGCGGGGTGTCGCCCGAGCGGATGCCGACCCGCACTTCGGGCTCGGGGAGCCCGAGGCGCACGGACTCCTGGCGGATGCCGGTCAGCGGGCTGCGCAGATTGCGCTCCACGTCGACCGCGAGGGCCTTCAGCGGAGATACGTACAGCACGCGACAGCGCTTCTTGGGGTCGGCGGGCGGCGGGGTCGAGGCCAGCTGGTCGAGGGCGGCGAGGAACGCCGCCAGCGTCTTGCCCGAGCCGGTGGGCGCGACGACCAGCACGTCCGAGCCCTCGCCGATGGCCTTCCACGCCCCCGCCTGCGCGGACGTGGGCGCGGAGAAGGCCCCCGTGAACCAGCTGCGGGTCGCGGGGGAGAACCCGTCAAGGGCGCTGCGGGCACTGGATGCGGACCTGACCATGCCCCCATCGTGCACCCCGCCACTGACAACGGCGCCGACCTGCGGAAAAGGGTTTGCGTGGCTGCCGCAGAATGGAGTCATGGCAGGTTCGGCGGAGCAGGCGCGGCACTGGCGGTACGCGGAGCTGCCCGGGGTCGACCTGCTGCGTGCCCACTACATCAACAAGACCTTCGTGCGGCACACCCACGAGCACTACGTGATCGCCGCGATCGCCGAGGGCATCGACGTCTTCCACCACGGCGGCGCCGATCAGCACGCGGGGCCGGGCACGCTCGCCCTGATCAACCCCGACACCACGCACACGGGCCGGGCCGGAGCGCCCGAGGGCTGGCGGTACGCGGCGGTCTATCCGTCGCCGGACCTGGTCACCGCCATCGCGGCCGAGACCACCGGCATCCGCGGAACCCCCGGCTTCGTCCGCCCGGTGCTCGAGGACCCGTACGCCGTGACCCTCGTCCACCGGGTGCTGCGCGCCGCGGAGGAGGGCAACGCGCTCGCCGCCGACACCCTGCTGCGGGTGGCCGTGACCCGGCTGCTGCGGCTGAACGGCGCACCTGTTCCCCAGCGGGCCGTGCCCACCGCGGGTGCCAGGACCGCGGCACGCGCGCGTGCCGTCCTGGAGGAGCGGCTCGCCGATCCACCGAGCCTGGAGCGGCTCGCCACCGACCTCGGGGCCGGCCCGTTCGCCCTGCTGCGGGCCTTCCGCGACGCGTACGGGATGCCTCCGCACGCGTGGCTCACCGACGCGCGCGTGCGCGCCGCACGGCGCCTCCTGGACGCGGGGACGGCGCCCGCGGAGGCGGCCGTCGCCGTGGGCTTCACCGACCAGCCCCACCTGAACCGGCACTTCGCGCGGATCGTCGGTGTGCCGCCCGGGGCCTACCAGCGCGAGCGCAAGGACGTACGAGGCGAGCGCAAGAACGTACAAGACCGGGGTTCGGCCCTGCTCGTACCGTCCGGGGTGTGGCAGAACAGACGACACCCGCAGATCCCGCAGACATAGCCCCAGGCATGATCGAGCACGATGCACCAGGCATGACCGGACACGACGCCCCAGGCATGACCGAGCACGACGACCGGTCCGTCGGCACACCGGAGAAACCCGATTCCGCCGTGGTCCGCGACGCCCTCGGCGTCGGGATCGCCGTCGGGCTCTCCGGCTTCGCCTTCGGGGTGACCTCGGCGGGCAGTGGCCTCACCGTGCTGCAGACCTGCGCGCTCAGCCTGCTGGTCTTCACCGGTGCCTCGCAGTTCGCGCTGGTCGGGGCGCTCGCGGGCGGCGGGAACCCGTTCACCGCCGCGGCGGGTGCCTTCTTCCTCGGCGTACGCAACGCGTTCTACGGGCTGCGCCTCTCGCAGTTGCTGGCCCTCCCGCGCGCGGTGCGTCCGTTCGCCGCCCACTGGGTCATCGACGAGACCACCGCCGTCTCGCTCGCTCAGCCGACACGGCGCGCCGCACGCATCGGCTTCACCGTCACGGGGCTGAGCCTCTACGTGCTGTGGAACCTCACCACGCTCCTCGGGGCGCTCGGTGCCGAGGCCATCGGTGACACCGACGCGTGGGGGCTCGACGCCGCGGGACCCGCGGTCTTCCTGGCGCTGCTCGCGCCGATGCTGCGGACGACCACGGAGCGGGCCGTGGCGGCGATCGCGGTCGTCCTGGGGCTCGGCCTGCTGCCCGTGCTGCCCGCGGGGGTGCCGGTCCTGGTGGCCGCGCTCGCCGCACCGGCGGTGCTCTACGTAGAGGGCCGCAGGGCAGCAGCCAAGGAAGACGCCAAGGAAGCCGCCAGCCCCGGGGACACCCGGAACGCCTCCCGGGGCGACATCCAGAACGACACGCAGAGGGAAGACCGTTGAACATCTGGATCGCGATCGGCGCGACCTTCGTCGGTTGCTACCTCGTGAAGCTCGCGGGTCTGCTGGTGCCCGCGGGCGCCCTGGAGCGCCCGCTCGTCAAGCGCATGGCCGCACTGCTGCCCGTGGCGCTGCTCGCCGCCCTCACGGCCCAGCAGGCCTTCGCCGACGGGCGGGTCCTGGAGCTCGACGCCAAGGCCCTGGGGCTCGCGGCGGCGGCCGTGGCGCTGCTGCTGCGCGCCCCGTTCCTGGTCGTCATCGGGGCGGCGGTGGTCGTCACCGCGGGGGTGCGGGCTCTCGCGGGGTGAGCGCCGGTGCGGTGTCCGTCGTCTCGGGGACCCCGAGCCGCCGCGCGGCCTTCTCGGGACGGCAGAAGAGCGTCGCGAGGAGGCCCGCGGTCACCAGGAGCACCGCTGTCAGCAGCCAGCCCTCTTCGTAGCCCGCGGACACCGTGGCGGCGCGGTCCACCATGGAGCCCAGGACCAGGGGCGAGAGGATCCCGCCGAGCGCGTAGACGAAGGTGAGCACGCCCAGGACGAGGCCCCGCCGCGAGGGCGGAGTGATCCATGCGCAGGCCGTCGTGGCCACGGTGAGCATCACCATGGCCAGGGCCATCGGGCCCATCATCAGCGGCACCTTGATCCACATGGAGTCCACCGCTCCGAACGTGGCGACGGCGCAGCCCGCCACCGTCATGAGCAGCCCGGCCCCCGCGCCCACCGGCAGCCAGGGTGCGCCGTCCCGCCGCGCGGAGCGCTGCGCGATCAGGCCGTGCACGAGCAGCACCACGCCGTTGGCGAGCGCGCCCACGCCCACCAGGGTGCCCGCCTGGTGGAGGTCCCAGCCGACCACGCTCTCCAAGTAGTCGGGCGTCCATGTCAGCAGGGTGCTCATCAGCCAGTACGCCGCGAAGGCACCGAATGCCGCCGTCACGAACGAGCCGGACAGGAGGATCCGGCGCAGCGGAACGCTGTCGGCCTCGGCGGGGGTCTTCCCGGGGGCCTCTACGGAGAGTGCTCCTGGTGTTCCCGCCGCTGCCGCCGCCTCCTTGCCGACCGGCGGCGCCAGCGGACCCTCCGAGCCCCAGACCCGCCAGGCCGCCGCCCAGACCAGGCCGGTCAGGCCCACCGCGCCGAACGACCAGCGCCAGCCCCAGTGGGTGATCACCCAGGTCAGGACCGGAGAGGCGACAGCCACCCCGGCCGCCGCGCCGACCAGCAGGATCGCGGTCGGCAGGGCCCGCTCACGCTGCGCGAACCAGCCGTGCACGTGGTGCATGGCGACCGGTGACGCGGGCCCCTCGGCCGCGCCGAGCAGCACCCGCGTGGCCAGCAGGGTGCCGAACCCCGCCGCGCCCCACAGCATCGGCAGCTGGGCCGCCGACCACATCAGGGCGAGCACGAGGAGCAGCGGCGTCGTCCGCACCCTCCGGGTCAGGGCGGAGACCACGAGCGCTGCCACCGAGAACAGCGCGAAGAACGCCGACTGCGCGGTGCCGAACTCCTGGCGGGTGATGCCGAAGTCCGCCCGGATCTCCGGCCCCGCGAGCCCCAGGACCGCCTTGTCGGCGAAGTTCACGACCATGAAGGCCAGGAGCAGCCAGGTGGTCCGCCAGGCGCCGCTCATCCGCAGCAGCCGTCTTCGTCGTCGATCACACCGACGCTGATCGCCCCGGCGGCGCGGCGGCGTCCCTCGGGGGTGCGCGTCAACTCCGTCTCCAGGTCCGTTCCTTCGGCCACGGCGGCCGACTCCGCGGCCGCCCAGTTGAAGACTCCGCGCGCCATGGTCGACGTCTCCTGGAGGGCACGCAGCGCGTACACCTCGGCACGCACGCGTGCCACCTCGACGTCGTCGGGTGCGGCCAGCGCGGCCGTCTCCGCCAGATGCGCGGCAAGACGCGGCTCGCCGTCGGCCAGCAGCCGCTCGGCCCGCCGCGCCAAGGCGAGGGCACCTCCCGCGGCCATCGCGAACTCAGCCGCGACCGCCGCCTCCGGGGCGGGCTTGAGATGCGCGGGGTTCTGGTCGTACCAGCCGCCCCAGAGCCGCCAGAGGTTGCGTACGACGAACTCCGGCTCGTCGTAGGCGGGATGGAGGTACGGCTTCGCGAGGAGCTCATCGGGAACCTGGACGCCGTGGATGACGGCGTCAAGCCGGTGGCCCGCGTTCATCAGCGCCCTGGTCTGCTCGCACAGCGACTCCAGGAGCCGTGCGGTGTCGTCGAGCGCCTGGTGCACGCGATCGGCGCCCACGACGGGGACGCCGTGCCCGGGGAGCAGCAGTTCGGCGCCGAGTTCCTGCATGGCGCGCAGGGCGTGTGCCCAGTCCTCCGGGTAGCGCTGCACCTTCTGGGGGTTGCCCGCGTTCGGAGAGTTCCAGATGAACAGGTCGCCCGTGCAGAGCGTCTTGAGCTCCGGTATCCACACATAGGTGTGGTCGTCGGTCTCCCCGCGCGCGTGGAACAGCTCGAAGGTCAGCTCGCCGCGGCGCACGGTGTGGCGGTCCCGGTAGACGGTGTCCGGGTAGCGGTACGCGGTGGGCCACTCCAGGGAGGGCACTCCGAACTGCCTTCGGTTGATCCAGGAGTTGTAGCCAGCGGTGCGGATGTAGCGGTCGAAGCGTGCGGTGACGCCTTCGTGGGCGATCACCTCGGGCGGCCGGCCACCCGTCGTCTCCGCCTCGCGGTCGAAGGGGAACACTCCGAAGACGTGGTCCACATGACCGTGCGTGAACACCACGGAGCGCACCGGGCCGGCGCCGAACCCGCCGACCGCGGTGTGCAGTTGCTGTGCCGTGCGGAAGTCGCCCGAGTCGACGAGCACCACCCCGTCGCCCGTGTCGAACACCGCGACGTTCGCGAACGCCGGGAAGAAGCCCACCCGTTCGCGCAGCCGCACCAGCTCGTCCCCGGTGTACGCGCCGGTGAGGTGGGACAGGAGCGTCTCCTCGCCCCGCCACACCCGGTCGACGTACTCGGAATAGTCCACTGCCTTGTGCTCGGTCATGTCCGCGGCTCCTCGTGTCCGGAGTGGTGGATGGCCACAGGTCACGAGTTTCGGGCCCTGGCGTGCGGTCGGACATCCGCTCCCGTCACACACAGGTCCCGTGGGTAATGTGACGCGTCACAACCGTGGCCCCCTGAAGAGGAGACACCGTGCCACTGTCCTCCGAGGCGAGGTCTCTCGCGGCGCGCTGCGAGCCGAGAGTCAATGAACTGGCGCGCAGGATGGCCCGTGAGTCGTTCGAGGAGCTGCCCGGATACGCGGAGCTCCCCGATGACGTGAAGGACCTGGAGATAGCCGCGACCGCACGCCACGGAGTGCGCCTCTTCCTGCGGCACGTCACCGATCAGCCCGGCAGCCACCGGCTCTTCCGCGAGCGGGCCGCGCAGCGGGCGGAAGAGGGCATGCCGCTGCACCTGCTGCTGCGTACGCACGCCCTGGGGGTCTACGTCCTGTGGCAGGCGCTGCGCGACGCGGCACGCCCCGGCGAGGAAGCGGCCCTGGTCGAACTCGTCGACGTGCTGCTGCAGTCGCACCCCGCGGTCGTCGGTGCCGTGGCCGAGACCTACCTGGACGAGCGCTCCGCCCTTGAGGCCGAGCAGCGCGCCCAGCGCAGTTCCCTGGTCCGCGGTCTGCTCGACGGCATGGTGCCGCCCGGCCACGTGCTGCTCGACCAACTGCGCCTCGCGGGGCCGGTGCTCGTCCTCGCGATCGGCTTCGACGGGGCGCCCGCCGAAGGTCCTGTGGCCGTACGGCGGCGGCTGCGACGCGTGCAGACCGCCCTGGACCACGCCTTCGACCTGGAGGTGCTCGCCCTCCTTGAGGCCGACGGAGGCCGGGTCATCGTCCCCAAGGAGTGCCTGCCCCCCGAGGACCTGCCGCGCCGCCTCAGCAAGGCCTGCGACCTTCCCGTACGCGTCGCCGCAGTGGACGCCGCCGGGCCCGAGGCCGTGACCGACGCGGCCCGTACCGCGACCGAGATACTGCGGATCACGCGCGCGTGCGGGATGCCTCCGGGACTGCATCGCATGGCCGACGTGCTCCTGGAGTACCACCTCTCCCGCCGCAACGAGAGCAGCCACCTCATCTCCGCGCTGCTCGACCCGGTCGCCGACCGGCCCGAGCTCCTGGAGACGCTGCGCACCCACCTCGGCCATCAGCAGGAGCGCAGGGCGACCGCCGCCGCCCTCGGCCTGCACCCCAACACCGTCGACAACCGCCTGGCGAAGATCGGCGAACGCACCGGCATCGACCTGTCGGCGCCGCGCGGCACGGCACTGGCCATCGCGGCACTGCTGCTGAGGGAGGCCGAGGAGCCCCCGTCAGGCGATGGACCGTCCGTACGCCCGTAGCGTGCGCAGCGCCTCGATGGTGACCATCGGGCGCGCTTCGAGGGCGACGGCAGGGGCCCACTGACGCCAGCTGACCGGCCAGCCGCCGTCCTCCTGCTGGCCCTGCTCGAGGTGGTCCAGGGAGCGCGCCATCTCCTCGTCGGTGAACCACGCGCGCGCGAGCGACTCGGGTGCCTTCGCGTAGTCGTGCGCGAAGTGGTGCTCACCCGGTGCGTAGCCGGGCGCCACGGGATACGCGTCGAGCCGCTCGGGTTCGAGCGCCACGAGCTGCTGCTCCCGCGTGATCCTGCCAAGGCGGTCGGCGGCCGCCTCCGCGCGCGGGCGGTCGGGTGCCCCGTCGAGGAACGCGACGGCCGCCTGGATCTCGTACGGATGGGACTTCTCGAGCGATTCGACGGCGGCCCAGCAGAAGTCGGTGGCCCTGAACAGCCAGGCGTGCCACACCTCGTTGCGGTGCAACAGGCCCACCACGGGACCGGTGGCGAGGAGTTCGCTCGGCGGATCGTCCACCACGGGCATGAACGGTGCCGAGGGGTAGCCGCGCTGGCTGGGATGGATCGCCGGAAGGGCGCCGTCGGGCGTCGACACCGAGGTCAGATAGCGGCACACACGCTCCACCCGCTGCCCGCCGCAGCGCCGGATCGAGTCCAGGACGCGCAGCGCGTGCCCGACGTGCAGGGGCTGGCTGACCGGGCCGCGCAGATCCGGTTCGAGCGCGTACCCGTACCCGCCGTCCTCGGTGTCGTACGCGGCCAGGGCGGTCTCGACCGCGTCGGCCGACGGGCCGGCCCCGGGGCCGGCCGTGCCGCCCGTGCCGCTCAGGAAGTGGTACGCGAACCGCCGCTGCTCGAGGACGCGCGCGGTGAGCCAGACGAAGTGCTCTGCGCGTGCGACCGGCGAGGGCGCGGCGTGCGGGGATGCTCCGGTTTCGGCCATGCACAGACCGTAGGCCGGAACGCGTCTTCGGCAAGCCCCCTGGGTCCGGCTGCACTCTCTAGGGCGCGATACTGAAGGCATGCGGTTGACGATTTTCTGGGAGCGGATGGCGGACCACTTCGGACAGGGGTACGCCGACTCGTTCGCTCGCGATCACGTGATGGCGGAGCTCGGCGGGCGCACGGTGCATCAGGCACTGGACGCGGGCTGGGACGCCAAGGACGTCTGGCGCGCCGTGTGCACGGCGATGGACGTACCGGCCGATAGGCGCTGAGGGCGGACAGTTCGCCGCCCTCAGGCGCTCGTCGCGGGCACCCTTCGGCGTGAAGATGCGGGGGCGGCGGCTGAATGTCGGTGGCGTGGGCGAGACTGGCTCCGTGTCATCGACAGACGAGACCGCGCAGGTCACCCAGGACGTAGCTCCGCTCGGCACCACGCCGCCCGCACAGCCCCCGGGCGGGGCCGGGCCCGGGCGGGCCGCCAGCATGCCGCGCTGGCTGCCGCGTGCCATGGTGCTGGCCCTCGCGCTCATCGCCTGTTTCCAGCTGGGCAGTTGGGCCTTCCACCAGCTGACCGGCCTGTTGATCAACATTCTGATCGCGTTCTTCCTGGCGCTCGCGGTCGAGCCCGCGGTGAGCTGGATGGCCGCGCGCGGGCTGCGCAGGGGCTTCGCCACCTTCCTGGTCTTCCTCGGCGTCCTGATCGCGAGCGCGGGCTTCATCACGCTCATGGGCTCGATGCTGGCGGGCCAGATCGTGGACATGGTCGAGGACTTCCCGGAGTACCTCGACGACGTCATCAGCTGGATCAACCAGACGTTCCACACGGAGCTGTCCCGGGTCGAGATCCAGGACAGCCTGGTCCACTCGGACTGGCTGCAGAAGTACGTGCAGAACAGCGCGAGCGGTGTCCTGGACGTGTCGGCGCAGGTCCTCGGCGGCCTCTTCCAGCTCCTGACGGTCCTGCTGTTCTCGTTCTACTTCGCGGCCGACGGACCGCGGCTGCGGCGCGCGCTCTGCTCGGTGCTGCCGCCCGCGCGGCAGGCCGAGGTGCTCCGTGCCTGGGAGATCGCGGTCGACAAGACCGGCGGCTATCTCTACTCGCGCGGTCTGATGGCGCTGATCTCCGGAGTCGCGCACTACATCCTGCTGCAGGCCCTCGGCGTGCCGTACGCGCCCGTGCTCGCGGTGTGGGTCGGCCTGGTCTCGCAGTTCATCCCCACCATCGGCACGTATCTGGCGGGCGCCCTGCCGATGCTGATCGCCTTCACGGTCGACCCCTGGTACGCGCTGTGGGTGCTGATCTTCGTGGTGGTCTACCAGCAGTTCGAGAACTACGTCCTGCAGCCCAAGCTCACCGCCAAGAGCGTGGACATCCATCCGGCGGTCGCCTTCGGGTCGGTCATCGCGGGCACGGCGCTCCTCGGCGCGGTCGGCGCCCTGATCTCCATCCCGGCGATCGCGACCCTGCAGGCCTTCCTGGGGGCGTACGTGAAGCGGTACGACGTCACGGACGACCCGCGCGTCCACGGGCACCGGCGCAAGGGCGGAGCGTCCCTCCTCACGCGCGTGCGGCGTGCTCTGCGCGGGCCGAACCGGCCGGGCGGGGCGTCGGAGGCCGAGGTCGCGGCGGAGGAGGCCGCGGGTTCGGGGCCCGGTTCCGCACAGGGGCCCGGCCCGGAGCCGGGCTCGGACGGCCGTCAGTAGGTGACGACGCCCCAGATGCCGGCGCCGAGAACAGCGACCGCGTAGCACCCGACGCGAGGGCGACGAGCAGTACGGCGAAGCCGGACCGGAGGGCGAGCGGCATGCCGGTGGGTCCCGTGGGCCGGTGCCGGTGCCGGTGCCGGTGCCGGCACGAGGCGACCGTGAACGCCGACAGCAGGACGACGAGGATTCCGCCGCCCACCGCGAGAGACATGGACACCGCGGAGTCGAAGCCGCTCTCCCTGTTGAGGTGCGAGGGCACCCGTCGCCACGCCTGAAGGAGACGGGCCCCTCCCACGGTCCGCCGTCGACCGCGAAGACCAGCAGGTGCGCGAGGCCCGAGGCCTGGCGGGAAGACGTGGGCCGGTCGTCGCCCGGCCGAAGGCGATGCGGGTACGCCCGGGGGAGTACCCCGGGTGCAGGAGCGGGTGCGGGAGCGCGACGCGGCGGGTCGCGGGGGCGAGGTGCGCCCGGCGGACCGGACCCTTCCGTACCCTCGGTGGAGCCGCGTGGTGCGCTTGACACCAAAATCGAACATCCATTCTTATGGGTTGCCTGGCGGCGTTTTCCCGGGGTTTTCGCGGGGGGATCCCTGGGGCCCCGGCGGATTTCGGCGGGGCGATCGCCTCGAGTTATCCACAGGCCGGACGGGCGTCGGGGCGGATTGTCAGTGGCAGGCGCTAGCGTCATTGACGTGAAGCGATCGACACAAGCAAATCGGGTGGAACCCATGGCAGGAACCGACCGCGAGAAGGCGCTCGAAGCCGCGCTCGCACAGATTGAACGGCAATTCGGCAAGGGCGCAGTGATGCGCATGGGCGAGCGGCCGAACGACCCCATCGAGGTCATCCCCACGGGATCGACCGCGCTCGACGTCGCGCTCGGCGTCGGCGGCATCCCGCGCGGCCGCGTGGTGGAGGTGTACGGCCCGGAGTCCTCCGGTAAGACGACCCTGACGCTGCACGCCGTGGCGAACGCACAGCGCGCGGGCGGCGCCGTCGCCTTCGTGGACGCCGAGCACGCACTCGACCCCGAGTACGCGAAGAAGCTGGGCGTCGACATCGACAACCTGATCCTGTCCCAGCCGGACAACGGCGAGCAGGCTCTGGAGATCGTCGACATGCTGGTCCGCTCCGGCGCGCTCGACCTGATCGTCATCGACTCCGTCGCGGCCCTGGTGCCGCGCGCGGAAATCGAGGGCGAGATGGGCGACTCGCACGTGGGTCTGCAGGCCCGCCTGATGAGCCAGGCGCTCCGGAAGATCACCAGCGCGCTCAACCAGTCCAAGACCACCGCGATCTTCATCAACCAGCTGCGCGAGAAGATCGGCGTGATGTTCGGCTCTCCGGAGACCACGACCGGTGGCCGCGCGCTGAAGTTCTACGCCTCCGTGCGGCTCGACATCCGGCGCATCGAGACGCTGAAGGACGGCACCGACGCGGTCGGCAACCGCACCCGCGTCAAGGTCGTCAAGAACAAGGTCGCGCCGCCCTTCAAGCAGGCCGAGTTCGACATCCTCTACGGCCAGGGCATCAGCCGCGAGGGCGGCCTGATCGACATGGGCGTGGAGAACGGCTTCGTCCGCAAGGCGGGCGCCTGGTACACGTACGAGGGCGACCAGCTCGGCCAGGGCAAGGAGAACGCCCGCAACTTCCTGAAGGACAACCCCGATCTCGCCGACGAGATCGAGAAGAAGATCAAGGAGAAGCTGGGCGTCGGCGTGAAGCCGAAGACGGAGGAGTCCGCCGCCGAGCCGGCCAAGGACGCGGGGGACGCGGCAGAGGACGCCGCCAAGACCGTGCCCGCACCGGCGACCAAGGCCACCAAGCCCAAGGCCGCCGCGGCCAAGAGCTGATCCATGACGCGGCGCACGGACTGGGCGGACCAGATCACCCCCGAGCACCACACCGACCCCGCGGGCCGAGGCTTCGCGGACGGTGCGGATCAGGGCGGCGCCGACCAGGAGGGTGACGGCACCGGCTTCCGCGGGGGCGGCGGCCGGAGGGGTCGCCGACGGCGTGGCGGCTTCGGCGAAGGCCGGGGCGACGGTTCACAGGACAGCGGCCCCCCTTCCTCGTCGAGGGCCGAGAAGAAGGGGGAGCCGCCGACGGATCCGGGTGAGAAGGCGCGAGCGATCTGTCTGCGCCTGCTCACCGGGACCCCGCGCACGCGCAAACAGCTGGCGGACGCGCTGCGCAAGCGGGAGATCCCGGACGACGTGGCGGACGAAGTGCTGACCCGCTTCGAAGAGGTCGGTCTGATCAACGACGGCGCCTTCGCGGGCGCGTGGGTGGAGTCCCGGCACCACGGCCGGGGTCTGGCCCGACGAGCGCTCGCGCAGGAGCTGCGCACGAAGGGCGTGGACGCGACGTTGATCGAGGAGGCCGTCGGACAGCTCGACTCGGAGCAGGAGGAGGCGACCGCACGCGAGCTCGTCGCCCGCAAGCTCCGCGCGACGCGGGGCCTCGACCGCGACAAGCGACTGCGCCGCCTCGCGGGCATGCTCGCCCGCAAGGGCTACTCGGAAGGCCTGGCCCTGCGGATCGTCCGGCAGGCACTCGAGGAAGAGGGCGAGGACACGGGGGACTTGGGGTACGACGGGGGATGAGCTGACCAGGGCCCTCGCGGGGGTGGGGCCCAGGTCCGGGCCGGGCAACGCGGTGCGAACCGCGGCCCGGCCCTCTCGCGTTCCGCGGCGGCTTGCTTCGGAGGGGGCACAGCAGAAGGGGGCACAGCAGGGGCGCATCAGGGAGGATCAAAGGGGCGCGCAACACAAGGGCAACTCCCCCTCTCCGCCTCAGGGGTGGGGTTAACCCCCCGCTGAAGACGCCGGTCCACCGCACTGCAAAGGAACCTGTGCACAGGCGACTGTGTACGCATGGCAAAGGAACCCGGCACGACCGATGGCGCCCCCGAGGAGCTGAGCGACCTCCGCGTCCTCAAGGCGCTCGCACAGCCCCGGCGCCAGCAGATGCTGCAGCACCTCACCGTGCACGGCCCGGCCACCTCCGCGACGCTCGCCAGGGCGCTCGGCCTCAACACCGGGGCCACCAGCTACCACCTGCGCGAGCTCGCCCGCTACGGCTTCGTCGAGGAGACCGCGGGCGCGGGCCACGGACGTGAACGCTGGTGGCGTGCGGTCCCCGGCGACCGGCGTTTCCCGCCGCGCAGCAAGCAGAACGCCGAGACGCGGCTCGTCATGGACGAGTTGAACCACCGCTCGTACGCCGCAGACCTGGAGCTCTTCGAGCAGCTGCGGCGAGACGCAGGTGCGGCAGGCGACAGCGCTGCCGAACCCGACGAGTGGGCCGACGCGTTTCCGTACTCGCGCGGCACGATCCGGCTGACGCTCCCCGAACTCCGCGAGTTCTTCGAGGAGTACATCGCCCTGCTCAACCGTTACAAGCGACCCGACGCCGAGACGCCGGCCGACGCCCGCACCGTGCTCACGCGGCTCCTGGCATTCCCCGCGCCTGCGTCGACCGAAGGTCTTGCGCCGACCCAAGCGCCTGCGTCGACCGAAGCTCCCACCCCTCTGCACTCCCACTCCACCGAGCCCGAGGCGACATCATGATGCTGCGCTACGCACTGCAGACAGTCCGAGACCGCAAAGGCGGATTCCTCGGCGCCTTCCTGGCATTGATGTGTGCCGCCGCGCTCATCACGGCCTGCGGCACCCTCCTGGAGACCGGCCTGCGAGGCACCATCCAGACCGAGCGCTACGCCGCGGCCCCCGTCGTCGTCTCCGCCGACCAGAACGTCCACCAGACCACCGTCAAGCACAAGAAGGGCAAGACCAAGGTCAAGCACAAGGCCAAGCCGATCGCCGAGCGGGCCTGGCTGCCGGACGGCATCGCGCACAAGCTCAAGGACGTGCCCGGCGTCGGCACGGTCGTGCCCGAACTCACCTTCCTCGCCGCGCCGTTGACCCCCGCAGCCGGTGATCTCACCGACAGGCCCGCGTACGGCCACGCCTGGGAGTCGGCCGCGCTGACCCCCTTCCGGCTCGTCGAGGGCAAGGCCCCGCGCGCCGCCGGCGACCTCGTCATCGACCGCGACTTCGCCGGACGTGCCCACCTCAGCACCGGCGACCGTCTCACCGTCCAGTCGACCCAGGCCCCGCGCTCCTACCGCATCACCGGTGTCGCGTCCCCCGCCGAAGGCGCCCTCGCCCACCAGACGTCCCTCTTCTTCTCCGCGGGAGAGGCAGAGCGGCTCGCCGCCCACCCCGGACGGATCACCACCCTCGGCGTCATGCCGGCCAGGGGCACCGCGACGGATGACCTCAAGAAGGCGGTCACAGAGGCTCTCGCCGGTACGAAGGCGCAGGTCAGCACAGGCGACGACCGTGGCCCCGTGGAGTTCCTCGACGCGGCGGGCGCCCGCGTCAAGCTGGTCAGCATGGGCGGAGCCATGGGCGGCACCTCCCTCCTCGTCGCCATCCTCGTGGTCGTCGGCACCTTCGCCCTCTCCGTGCAGCAGCGCCACCGCGAACTCGCCCTGCTCCGCGCCATCGCCGCCACCCCGAAACAGATCCGGGGGCTCCTCGGCCGCGAGGCACTGATCGTCGGAGCGGCCGCGGGCGTCACCGGCTCGCTCGCCGGAATCCCGCTCGGCGGCTGGCTGCACGGCAAGTTCGTGGACCTGGGCGCGGTCCCCGCCACCCTGGAGCGGACCGTGAGCGTCTTCCCGCTCTTCGCCGCCGTGGCCGCGACGCTGCTCGGAGCCTGGGCCGCGGCCCGTCTCTCGGCGCGCCGCATCGCCCGTATCCGCCCGGCCGAGGCCCTCGCCGAAGCACGTGTCGAGCGCGCCAGGCCGCCGTGGAGCCGCATCGTCGTGGGTCTCGTCGTGCTCGCCGGAGGCGCCGTACTGGTCGCCGTGCTCAGCGTGCTGCGCACCGAGCCCGCGTCGACTCCCGTGACGTTCCTGGCCGTTGTGGTCCTGTCCTCCGCCGTCGCGCTCCTCGGCCCGCTCGTGGTCAGGGCGGCGGCCGCCATACTCCGCGGACCGCTGCGGCTCTCCGGTCCCGGCGGCCGTCTCGCGCACGCCAACCTCCGCGGCAACGCGGCCCGGATGGCGGCAGCCGTCACCCCGCTCGCCCTCCTCACCGGCATGACCTGCACCGTCCTGTTCGTCCAGCCCACCCTCGGCGACGCGGCCCGCGCGCAGGCCCGCGACGGCATCCGCGCCGACTGGGTCCTGGCGGCGCAGGGGCCCGGCGTCCCGGCCCAGGCCGCGCAGAAGCTGCGTACGACCGAAGGCGTCGAGGCCGCCACCGAAGTCGTCCGCACCACCGTGCGCGTGGGACTCGACAAGTACCCGGCGCAGGGCGTCAGCACGGCCGGACTCACCCGCACCTGGGACCCGGACGTCACCGCCGGATCCCTGAAGGGCTTCGGCAAGGACAGCGTCGCCGTCAGCGAACTGGCCGCCGATCAGCTCGGCCTGAAGCCCGGCAGCACTCTGAAGCTCACGCTCGGCGACGGCACGAAGACCGCGCTCAAGGTCAGCGCCGTGTACGCGCGCGGGCTCGGGTTCGGGGATCTGACCATGGCGCACGACCTGGTCGCCCGCCACGTCGACAACCCGCTCGCCGCCACGGTCCTGATCAAGAGCGACCGTTCACAGGAACAACTCGCGGCAGGCGTCGCGAAGTTCCCGGGTGTGCGAGTGCTCGCCCCGGCCGCCGCCGACAACCTCCAGGCCGAGCGCCAGCAGGCGAACGCCGAGGTGAACTACCTCGCCATGGGCCTCATCCTGGCCTTCACCGCGATCGCCGTCGTCAACACCCTCGCGATGTCCGTCTCCGAGCGCATCCGTGAGTTCGCGATGCTGCGCCTCGCGGGCGCGAGCCGCCGCCAGGTCCTGCGCATGCTCCGCACCGAAGCCCTGTCCGTCCTGTTCATCGGCACGGCCATCGGCAGCGGCATCGCGCTCGCCGTCCTGACCGCCTTCAGCGTCGGCATGACCGGCAGCGCCGCGCCCTCGATCACACCCCTGGTCTACGTCTCCGTGGTGGCCGTCGCGGCTCTGCTCGCCCTCGCCGCGACCGCGCTCCCGGGCCGGGTCGCGCTGAGGCCGCGCCCTGTCACGGTGGCGACAGCCAAGGAGTAAGGGGCAGTACGCACTAGGAGTAAGAGGCAGTACGCAATGGTGGGTGCCCCTTACCGGATCCGGTAAGGGGCACCCACGCGCGCGTGCTCACGCCGTGACAGGAAGCCCGGCGGCCTTCCACGCCTGGAACCCGCCGATGAGGTCGGTCGCGTGCCGCAGCCCCAACTGCCGCAGAGAGACGGCTGCCAGGCTCGACGCGTAGCCCTCGTTGCAGATCACGACGACCCGCAGGTCATGGCTGACGGCCTCCGCGGCACGGTGGCTGCCCTGCGGGTCGAGGCGCCACTCCAGCTCATTGCGCTCGACGACGAGGGCGCCGGGGATCAGTCCGTCGCGCTCGCGCAGGGCGGCGTACCGGATGTCGACCAGAAGTCCCCCCGCGGCGGCGGTGTCGCGCGCCTCCTTCGGAGTGACCCGGTCGAGGTCGAGCCTTACACGTTCGAGCAACTCGTCGATGCCCACGGGGCGTACGTCTGCGGGATGCTCACTCACTGCCAGTCCTCCGGGCGCTCCACGGACTCGAGGCGCAGGACCGGGCCCGTACGGCTGTAGCGGCGGATGCGCGGCAGCGGCGGATAGTAGGCGTGCACGGAGACGGCGTGCTCGCTCGTGGACTCGTTCAGAACCTCATGCACGTGGTTCTGGCCGAACGCCCTGCCCTTGCCGGACGTCAACTCCCGTTCCCGGTCGACCCCTTCGGACAGCTCAAGGGTCTTCCAGCCGTCGGTGGGCAGCCGGGCGGCGAGCGAGTTCTCCTTGAGGGTGCCGGCGGCGGTGAGGAAGGCGCCGACCGACTCCGCGTGGTCGTGCCAGCCGGTGCCGCTGCCCGGCGGCCAGCCGATCAGCCAGGCCTCGCTGCCGCCGGGCCCTTCGAGGCGCACCCAGGTGCGCCCCTCGGGGTCGAGCGGAAGCGACGCGATGAGCTCGGGGTCGGCGGCACTGCGACGTACGAAATCGAGCAGCTCGGCGGCGGTGGGCGCGGACACCGCCGTGGAGGCATGCGTGGTGGCGGCAGGCGTGGTGGAGACAGAAGGAGACGCGGAGGCAGACACAGGCACCGTCCTGGGAGTTCGCGGAAGCACGCGCCGAGAAGCTGAGAAGAGCGCGCGCGAAGGGAAAGGCGAATTCAGAAGGACGGGCGACACACGCAGCCCGCATAGCGGACGAGGTCCATATGGACCCTCCGCCACAGGCGTACATCGGTGTCGGTCACGTTTCGGAGTAGACCATGACGCTGCGTGCCGGTCAACCCATGCTCACTGTGTGGTCGGCCTGCTCGCGCCCGCCGTGCTCTCCGCCTTCTCCGCGGTCTCCCTGCTGTCCGTGCGCCGCTTCGGTGCCGCCCCGCCGAGAGCCGCCTCGGCCGCCGTATACAGCTCGGCGGGCCGCACCCCGCCGAGCGCGGTGACCAGGTGGCCGTCGGGTCGGATGAGCAGCACCGAGTGCGCGGCGGCCCCGGGGTAACTCTCCGCGACGAGCAGCTCCGCAGGGTGCGGCAGCGCCGTGACGGCGGCGGCGAGCCGGGGCATGATCCCGGCCGTCACCCAGTGCCGCCGCTCCCACACCACCGTGCCGGGCGCGACAAGGACGACGAGCAGCTGCCCCAGGCCGAGCCGGTCCCGCAGCCGCACGAGGGAGCCGTCGGGTGCCGTCACCGGCACATCGGCCACCGGTGCTCCCGGCTCCGTGCCGACCGCCACCTCGGACTCGGAGGGCGCGGGCGCCAGCGGCGACTCCGCATACGATCCGGGCGCGCCGAGCGGCCCCCGTCCCACATGGCCGTCGGTGAGGAGCATGTCGTGCCCGCGCGCCGACCCCGGCACGTACGAGCGCAGGCCTCCGCCGCCCCGCAGTATCGGCAGCGACTGGTCGGCGGCGCGCAGACGCGCAGCGACACCGGCCCGGCGCTCGGCCTGATAGCTGTCGAGCAGGGCGTCCCGCGCGCCGTGGTGCCAGGCAAGCGCCAGCTTCCAGGCGAGGTTGTCCACGTCCCGCAGCCCTTCGTCGAGCCCCTGGGTGCCGAGCGCGCCGAGCAGATGCGCGGCGTCGCCCGCGAGGAAGGCACGGCCGACGCGCCAGCGGCGGGCCAGGCGGTGGTGGACGGTGTGTACGCCCGTGTCGAGCAGTTCGTACGGGGGTGTGGAGCCCCCGCACCAGCCCGCGAGGGTCTCGCGGATGCGCACCACGAGGGCGTCGGGCGTCACGAGCTCGCCGCGTGGCGGCAGCAGCCAGTCGAGCCGCCACACCCCGCCGGCGAGCGGACGGCCCGTCACCTCGGCGCCTCCGTGGCGCCACGGAGGCATCCGGTGCAACAACGCTTCACCGGGCCTGGGAAGTTCCGTGCGCAGCGCGGCCACGGCGTGCCGCTCGACGGCCGTACGTCCCGGGAAGCGGATGTCCAGAAGCTTGCGCACCGTCGACCGCGGCCCGTCGCAGCCCACCAGATAACTGCCGCGCCACCAGGTGTCCTTGGGCCCGCGCGTGTGGGCAGTCAGCCCGCCCGCGTCCTGCTCCAGGGAGTCGAGCTTGCTCTCCACGGCGACCTTGACGAGACGCTCCTCGGCGATGGCCGCGCGCAGTGCACCGGTCAGGACGTGCTGGGCCACGTGCAACGGGGCCGGCACCTCATCACTGAACGTGAGCTCCCGCATCAGCTGCTTGCGCCGCAGGGATCGCCAGCCGCCCCACCGCGCACCGGACTCCTGGTCGCCGAACGAGTGACCGGTGAGCCGCTCCATGAGGGCCGCGGTGTCATCCCGCAGGATGACGGTCCGCGCGGCCCGCTGCTCGTCCTTGCCTGGCCCTTCGTCGAGTACGACGGTGGGGACGGAGTGACGCGCGAGAGCCAGGGCGAGCGCGAGCCCCACGGGGCCCGCGCCGACGACGATCACCGGGTCCACAGTGCGTCCCCTCCTGCCGCGAGGGCCCGGGAGCGCTGGACGTACGTACAGAAACTGGCAGTTGGAGCCCGGTGCACGATCACAGAACGTATGCAACCCATTGCCGGTGCTTGCGTCAAGTGACGACGTCGGGAGGAGGCGCCGCAAATGAAGGAGGCAGCGGCTTCTTGGCCGCTGCCTCCGTCTTCTGTCCTGCCTGTTGACCCGATGGCCGCTGCTAGCCGCCGCCCCCGCCGCCGCCCCCGGTGTTCTCACCGTGGTCCATACGGATCGTCTTGGGGCCGATCGTCTCCAGATTCTCGAGCGCCTCGGGGCCCACCACGGCACCCGTGCTCTTCTTGGACCGCCGCATACGGCGTTCGAGCCAGGAAGCCAGGCTGGTGAGAATCAGGTTCAGCACGATGTAGACCACCGCGACCACGATGAAGCTGGGGATGACGCTCGCGTAGTACGACGCCGCCGTCTTCCGCGCGCTGAGCAGCTCGGCGAAGCTGAGCATCGCGCCACCGAGTGCGGTGTCCTTGACGATGACGACGAGCTGGCTGATGAGCGCCGGAAGCATCGCGGTCACGGACTGCGGCAGCAGCACGCTCGTCATCGTCTGGCCCTTGCGCAGGCCGATCGCCTTGGCCGCCTCTGTCTGGCCCTTGGGCAGCGACAGGATGCCCGCTCGCACGATCTCGGCGAGCACCGAGGCGTTGTAGAGCACCAGGCCGGTGACGACCGCGTACATCGGGCGTGAGTCGACGCTGATGTTCGTGGACGCCGAGTAGAACTGGTTGGCGAAGACCATCAGGATCAGCACCGGGATCGCCCGGAAGAACTCGACGACCACACCGGCGGGAACCCTGATCCACCGGTGGTCGGAGAGCCGTGCGATACCGAAGAGCGCGCCCAGCGGAAGGGCGATCACCATGGCGAGGCCGGCGGCCTTCAGCGTGTTCGCGAGTCCTGGCAGCAGATAGGTCGTCCATGACTCGGAGTCGGCGAGCCAGGGCTCCCACTTGGCCCATTCCAGCTGCCCCTTGTCGGACATCATGGTCCAGGCCCACCAGAGGCCCAGCAGCATCAGAACAAGGAAGAGCAGGGAGAGAAGGACATTGCGCCGTTTGGCGCGTGGCCCGGGAGCGTCGTAGAGGACGGAGGTCATCGCTTCACCGCCATGCGCTTGCCGAGCCACCCGAGTATGAGGCCCGTCGGCAGGGTCAGCACCACGAACCCGAAGGCGAATATCGCGGTGATGAGGAACAACTGCGCCTCATTCTCGATCATTTCCTTCATCAGCAGAGCCGCTTCCGCCACACCGATGGCCGCTGCGACCGTGGTGTTCTTGGTCAGGGCGATCAGTACGTTGGTGAGGGGGCCGATCACCGAGCGGAAGGCCTGCGGCAGCACGATGAGACCGAGGACCTGGCTGAAGCTCAGCCCGAGGGCGCGTGCGGCTTCCGCCTGGCCCACCGGCACCGTGTTGATGCCGGAGCGCACCGCCTCGCACACGAACGCCGCCGTGTAGGCGCCGAGTCCGAGCACCGCGAGACGGAAGCTCATGACGTCGACGTCGTCGGCCGCGCCCAGGGTGATGCCGAAGACGTCGGCGAGCCCGAGCGAGCTGAACACGATGATGACGGTCAGCGGGATGTTCCGCACGATGTTGACGTATGCGGTACCGAACCAGCGCATGACCGGAACCGGGCTGACCCGCATGGCGGCCAGCAGAGTGCCCCAGACCAAGGAACCGATGCCTGCGAAGACGGTGAGCTTCACCGTCATCCAGAAGGCCTCGAGCAAGTCGTAGTCTTCAAGAAAGTCGAACACGATCTCCCGCGCTCTCGCATGTGGTGATGGCGAGGTACGCCGCCGCGCTCGGGCGGCGGCGTACCGGCGTGTGCCCTGTCAGTGGACCGGCTTCAGGAGCCGCTCGCACGAGGTCACTTGACGATGTCGCCGATCTTCGGGGCGGGCTCGTTCTTGTAGTTGGCCGGGCCGAAGTTCTTCTTGACGGCCGCGTCCCAGGACTTGTCCTTGACCATCTTCTCGAGCGCCTTGTTGATCTGGTCCTCGAGCTTGGAGTCGCCCTTCTTGATGCCGATGCCGTAGTTCTCGTTGGTCAGCTTCAGGCCGGCGAGCTTGTACTTGCCCTTGTACTGCTCCTGCGCCGCGTAGCCGGCGAGGATCGAGTCGTCCGTGGTCAGCGCGTCGACGGCGCCGCTGCCCAGTCCGTCGATGCACTCGGAGTACGTGCCGTACTCGCGCAGCTGGGCCTTCGGGGCGATTTCCTTCTTGACGTTCTGCGCCGAGGTGGAGCCGGTGACCGAGCAGAGCTTCTTGCCGTTGAGGTCCGTGCCCTTGGTGATCTTGTCATCGGAGCGGACCAGAAGGTCCTGGTGGGCAAGGAGGTACGGGCCCGCGAAGTCGACCTTCTCCTTGCGCTCGTCGTTGATGGAGTACGACGCCGCGATGAACTTCACGTCACCGCGCTGCAGGGCGGTCTCGCGGTCCGCGCTGGGGGTTTCCTTCCACTCGATGTCTCCGGCCTCGTAGCCGAGCTCCTTGGCGACGTAGGTCGCGACATCGACGTCGAAGCCGGTGTAGCCGTCCGGCGTCTTCAGGCCGACACCCGGCTGGTCGAACTTGATGCCGATGGTGATCTTCTTGCCACCACCGGAACCCTTGTCGTCCTTGTCGTCCGAGCCGCAAGCCGTGGCGGAGACGGAGAGCGCGAGGACTACGGCGGCCGCCGCGGTGACTTTGCGAGCCTTCATGGTGAACATCCTTTGTTTCGGCAGAAGAGGGTTGAGACGCAGGGGAGAGCGACGCGTCAGTGGTGAAGGATCTTCGACAGGAAGTCCTTGGCCCGGTCGCTGCGCGGGTTGCTGAAGAACTGGTCCGGCACGGCCTCTTCGACGATCCGGCCGTCGGCCATGAAGACGACGCGGTTGGCCGCGGACCGGGCGAAGCCCATCTCGTGCGTGACCACGACCATGGTCATGCCGTCACGCGCGAGCTGCTGCATGACCTCCAGGACCTCGTTGATCATCTCCGGGTCGAGCGCCGAAGTGGGCTCGTCGAAGAGCATCACCTTCGGGTCCATGGCCAGCGCGCGGGCGATCGCGACGCGTTGCTGCTGGCCGCCGGAGAGCTGCGCGGGGTACTTGTCGGCCTGCGAGGCGACACCCACGCGGTCCAGGAGACCGCGTGCCTTTGTCTCTGCTTCCGCCTTGGACGTCTTGCGCACCTTGATCTGGCCCAGCATCACGTTCTCGAGCACGGTCTTGTGCGCGAAAAGGTTGAAGGACTGGAAGACCATGCCCACGTCCGCACGGAGACGGGCGAGCTCCTTGCCCTCCTGGGGCAGCGGCTTGCCGTCGATCGAGATGTCTCCCGACTCGACCGTCTCCAGGCGGTTGATGGCGCGGCACAGTGTCGACTTGCCCGACCCGGAGGGGCCGATCACGACGACGACCTCACCGCGGGTGATGGTCAGGTCGATGTCCTGGAGGACGTGCAGAGCGCCGAAGTGCTTGTTGACGTTCTTCAGCACGACCAGGTCGTCCGCCCCGGGCGGTATGGCGTCCTTGGTCACCGATACTTCGGTCACGGCTTGTTGCTCCATCCTCCTCGGTTGGGAGGACAGTAATAACCCGGTGCGACCAGCGTCATTACATCTGAGGGGAAATTGAGCATAACGATCCGGCCGCAACCGGACACTCCGTGTGAAGGGGACGCCCCGCCGCGTACCGGCTGCATAACGGAACGTGCCCGTGACCCGAACCCTCTTGACGCGGTCCTTATCCATCGGCGTGGATGCCTTGGTGCCTGTGCACGCGCGCATACCGGCCAACGGCGAGCGCGAACGGAACGACCGATGAACCGGAGGGGGCCCGTATGAGACTGCTCCTCGTCGAGGACGACGATCACGTGGCCGCCGCCCTGTCCGCGGTCCTGGCCAGGCACGGTTTCGACGTCGTGCACGCCCGCAGCGGCGAGGAAGCGCTGCAGGCCCTGCTGCCCGGCAAAACGGCGCCCTTCGGAGTCGTGCTCCTCGATCTGGGGCTGCCCGATCAGGACGGCTACGAAGTGTGCGGAAAGATCCGCAAGCGCGGGTCGACGCCCGTGATCATGGTGACGGCGCGTGCCGATGTGCGCTCCCGGATCCACGGCCTGAATCTCGGGGCCGATGACTACGTGGTGAAGCCGTACGACACCGGTGAGCTCATCGCCCGCATCCACGCGGTCATCCGGCGGCCCCCGTCCGGCGCCGCCGAGGGACCCGCGGACAGCGAGCTGCGCCTCGGCTCCGTACGCATCGAACTGCCCACCCGCCAGGTCAGCGTGGACGGTTCGACGGTCCAGCTGACCCGCAAGGAGTTCGACCTGCTCGCCCTCCTCGCGCAGCGGCCCGGCGTGGTGTTCCGCCGGGAGCAGATCATCAGCGAGGTGTGGCGCACCAGCTGGGAGGGGACGGGGCGCACCCTTGAGGTGCATGTCGCTTCCCTGCGCTCCAAGTTGCACATGCCGGCCCTGATCGAGACCGTGCGGGGCGTGGGCTACCGGCTCGTCGCCCCGGCCGCGTAGCGAGTAGCGAGGTCAGGTGCGCTCTCGCCTCCTCCCGCTGCTCATCGTCCTCATGGCGGGTGTGCTGCTCGCGCTCGGCTTCCCGCTCGCGGTGAGCGTGGCGGCGGCGCAGCAGCAGAAGGTGGTCGTCGACCGGATCGACGACACGGCGCGGTTCGCGTCGCTCGCGCAGTTCGTCACGAGACGTCCCACGGGATCACGGCTGCGGGACAAGGACGAACGGCGCGAAACCCTCCAGACCGAACTCGACTACTACCACGAGGTCTACGGGATCAAGGCGGGCGTCTTCTTCCGGGACCGTGAGCCCATGGCTCACGCGCCCGGAAGCTGGTTCCTGCCCCCCAGGGGCGCCGAGGTGCGGGAGGCCTTCGAGGAGGCCCTCAGGTCCCGTGGAAGCCACGATCCGCGTCAGGTGTGGCCCTGGCAGCGCGGCCGGCTCGTCGTCGCCTCTCCGGTGATCAGGGACGGGGACGTCATCGCCGTCGTCGTCACCGAGTCGCCCACAGGGCGCATGCGTTCGAAGACGCTGCAGGGATGGCTGCTCATCGGCGCCGGTGAGTCGGCCGCGATGCTGCTCGCCGTCGGTGCCGCACTGCGCCTCACCGGCTGGGTGCTGCGCCCGGTACGGGTCCTGGACGCGACCACGCACGACATCGCGACCGGGCGCCTGAAGTCGCGGGTGGCGGCCGCGGGCGGACCACCGGAACTCCGACGTCTCGCCCGGTCGTTCAACGAGATGGCCGACAACGTCCAGGACGTGCTCGAGCAGCAGCGGGCCTTCGTCGCCGACGCCTCGCACCAGCTGCGCAACCCGCTCTCCGCCCTGCTGCTCCGCATCGAGCTGCTCGCCCTCGAACTGCCCGAGGGGAACGAGGAGATCGCCTCCGTGCGCACCGAGGGCAAGCGCCTCGCCCAGGTTCTCGACGACCTCCTCGGCCTCGCGCTGGCCGAGCACGCGGCCGCCGATCTGCAGCTCACCGACATCGGTGCGCTCATGGCCGAACGGGTCGGGGCCTGGCGGCCGCTCGCCGAGGAGCGCGGGGTGCGGCTGACGGACACCTGCCCCGCGACCACCGGCTGGGCCGACCCGGTCGCCCTGTCCAGCGCCCTGGACGCGGTGGTCGACAACGCCCTCAAGTTCACGCCCGAGGGCGAGGAGGTGCGCGTGGAGGTCTCCTGGAGCGGCGAGCGGACGACCATTGTGATCACGGACGGCGGCCCCGGCCTCACGGAGGACGAACTCGCCCGCATCGGCGACCGCTTCTGGCGCAGCAACCGCCATCAGAACGTGAAGGGCTCGGGCCTTGGCCTGTCGATCTCGCGGGCCCTGCTCACCGCGGGCGGGGGCTCCATCACGTACGCGCAGCACGAGCCGCACGGACTGCGGGTGACCGTCAGCGTCCCGCGCGGGGAACCCGGGTCCACGGCCTGACAGGGCCCGGAGCGGGACGGCTGCGGGCCGACGGCTACGGCTTGACCGACTGGTAGTAGCGGCGCGCGCCCTTGTGCAGGGCGAGCGGATCCGTGTAGAGCGCCGTCCGCAGGTCCACCAGCTGGGCCGCGTGCACCTTGTCACCGATGTGGTCACGGCTGTCGATCACCGTGCGGGTCAGTCCCTCGGTCAGCTTCGGGTCCGCCCGGTCCGTGGTGACCAGGAGGTTCGCCACGGCCAGGGTCGGTACGGCGTCGTTCTGCTGGGCGGCGGGATAGGCGTCGGCGGGCATTACGGCAGCCCGGTAGTAGCGGGAGGCTCCGCCCTGCTTGTGCAGCGCGTCCACGAGGGTGCCGAGCGGCACGAGACGGATGTCGAACTCCTCGGAGAACGTCCGCACGGTGGTGGTCGGCAGCCCGCCCGACCAGAAGAACGCGTCGATGTCGCCCTTCTTGAGGAGATCGGGCGCCGTGTCGATGCCGGAGTCCACCGGTGTCAGGTCCTTCCTCAGATCGAGGCCCGCGGCCTTGAGCACCCGGTCCGCTATCAGCCGCACGCCCGAGCGCGGCTGCCCGACGGCCACCTTCTTGCCCCGCAGCTCCTGAGGCTTGTCGATGTCCGACGAGCGTCGGACGACGAGCTGTACGTAGTCGTCGTACAGCCGCGCACAGCCCCGCAGCCGCTCCGCGCCCGTGCGCCCCTCCAGGCGGTACTTCTCGACGGCGTCGGCGGCGGCGATGGTGAAATCGGCCTTCCCCGTGGCCACCCGCTCGACGTTCTGCTGCGACCCCTCGCTGTTGAGCAGCTCCATGTCGACGTCCGGCATGTCATGGGAGGCCGCGGTCCGCAGGAGCTTGCCGTACCGCTCGTACACCGCGTTCTTCACGCCCGTACTGAACGTCATCCGGCCCTTCGGGGAGTCGTCGGCCACCGGGACGAGCCACCACATCAGGAGTCCGAAGACCACGAGGGCGGCCGCCGCACCCTGGAGTGCGCGGCGCCTGCTGAGGTGGGGGAGTGCCTGGAGCATGCGCGCGATCCTGCCAGGCCACTCGCTGTCATGGCCAGGGCCGAGCTCCCGGCGGGGACACTTCCCCGACCGCCTACCCTTGTCACATGAGCAGCGGAGACCGGGGACAGGCAGTGGGCGTCAAGGGAACGTACGAGGTGCGCACCTACGGGTGCCAGATGAACGTCCACGATTCGGAGCGCCTCTCCGGTCTCCTTGAGGGCGCCGGATACGAACGCGCGCCCGAGGGCTCGGACGGCGACGCCGATGTGGTGGTCTTCAACACGTGCGCCGTACGGGAGAACGCCGACAACCGTCTGTACGGGAACCTCGGCCGCCTGGCTCCGATGAAGACCAAGCGGCCCGGCATGCAGATCGCCGTCGGCGGCTGCCTGGCGCAGAAGGACCGCGACACCATCGTCAAGAAGGCGCCCTGGGTGGACGTCGTCTTCGGCACGCACAACATCGGCAAGCTGCCGGTGCTCCTGGAGCGGGCCCGCGTCCAGGAAGAGGCGCAGGTGGAGATCGCCGAGTCCCTGGAGGCGTTCCCCTCGACGCTGCCCACGCGCCGCGAGAGCGCGTACGCGGCGTGGGTCTCCATCTCCGTGGGCTGCAACAACACCTGCACGTTCTGCATCGTGCCCGCCCTGCGCGGTAAGGAGAAGGACCGCAGGACCGGCGACATCCTCGCCGAGATCGAGGCGCTCGTCGGCGAGGGCGTCTCCGAGATCACGCTGCTCGGCCAGAACGTGAACGCGTACGGCTCGGACATCGGGGACCGCGAGGCCTTCAGCAAGCTCCTGCGGGCCTGCGGGAAGATCGAGGGCCTGGAGCGCGTGCGCTTCACGTCCCCGCACCCGCGCGACTTCACGGACGACGTGATCGCCGCCATGGCCGAGACCCCGAACGTGATGCCGCAGCTGCACATGCCGCTCCAGTCGGGCTCGGACCCGGTCCTCAAGGCGATGCGCCGCTCGTACCGCCAGGACCGCTTCCTCGGGATCATCGAGAAGGTCCGTGCCGCCATGCCCGAGGCCGCGATCACCACCGACATCATCGTCGGCTTCCCCGGGGAGACCGAGGAGGACTTCGAGCAGACGATGCACGTGGTCCGCGAGGCGCGCTTCGCCAACGCCTTCACCTTCCAGTACTCCAAGCGTCCCGGTACGCCTGCGGCGACCATGGAGGGGCAGATCCCCAAGGAGGTCGTGCAGGCGCGCTACATGCGTCTGTCCGCTCTCCAGGAGGAGATCGCCTGGGACGAGAACAAGAAGCAGGTCGGCAGGACCCTCGACCTGATGGTCGCCGAGGGCGAGGGCCGCAAGGACGGCGCCACCCACCGCCTCTCCGGGCGCGCCCCCGACAACCGCCTGGTGCACTTCACCAAGCCGGACGCCGAGGTCCGCCCCGGTGACGTCGTGACGGTGGAGATCACCTACGCGGCGCCGCACCACCTGCTCGCCGAGGGCGCCGTCCTGAACGTGCGCCCCACGCGCGCGGGTGACGCCTGGGAGAAGCGCAACACCGAGCCGGCCGCCAAGCCCGCAGGCGTGATGCTCGGACTGCCGCAGGTAGGCGCGCCCGAGCCGCTTCCGGTGGCCACCACCGGCGGGTGCGCGCTCGGCTGACCGGGGCGGCGGCGGACGACGGGGGAGCGACAGACACACGGGGGACGGGCTGATGGCGCGCTGGGCGCTGATGATGGAGAACCCTCCGGGGCCGGGGGCGTGGCATCTGTTCGAGACGATGGCCACGGTTGACGGCACGCACGAGGAGGCGGTGGAGCGGTTCGCGGAGTTCGTCCGCCTGTACCGCCCCAAGCACCCGCGCTACCCCGTACGGATGCGGCGCTACCGCACGTCCGACGGCTGGATGGTGATCGGCGACGGCTCGTCCGGGGGCTCCTTCCCGTACCGCTTCTCGATCTGCGAGCTGGAGTGGGACTCGGGCCCGATCACGTATTAGCGGGCATTACGCTGCGGATCATGCTTGTCGCCGCAGCCGTCTGCCCCTGCCCGCCCCTGCTCGTCCCCGAGGTCGCAGCGGGCGCCGCCCCCGAACTGGACGCCGCGCGCGCCGCGTGCACGGACGCCATCGGGGTGCTCGCCGCCTCGCGGCCCGACCGGCTCGTCGTGGTCGGCCCGGCCGAGCAGAGCGGCCGCGGCCCGCATCCGCAGGGCACCGGTGGGTCGTTCCGCGGCTTCGGCGTGGACCTCGACGTACGCCTGGGACGCTCCGGCGGCGAGGCTACGGAGGGCAGGCTTCCGACCTCGCTCGCCGTCGCCGCCTGGCTGCTCGACCGTACGGAGTGGTCGGCGGCCCCGCTGGAAGGACTCGGGGTGGGGGAACCTCTGGCGGCCGAGCGGTGTATTCAAGTCGGAGGGGAGATCGCGGCGCGGGCCGACCGGGTGGCCCTGCTGGTGATGGGCGACGCCAGCGCGTGCCGCACGCTGAAGGCGCCGGGGTATCTCGACGAGCGGGCCGCGGGGTTCGACGCGGAGATCGCCCGTGCGCTGAGGGCCGCGGACGTGGCGGCGCTCAAGGCGGTGGACGAGGAGCTGGCGTACGAACTGAAAGCGGCGGGCCGGGCGCCGTGGCAGGTGCTCGCGGGCGCGGCCGAAGGCGCGGGCCTGAGCGGCGAGCTGCTCTACGAGGACGCTCCGTACGGCGTCGGGTATTTCGTGGCCGCCTGGTCCTAGCGGCCCAGACAGTCCCGGAGGTTCTGGCAGTCCCAGAGGCTCTGGCGGTCCCAGCGGTCCTGGCCGGACCGCACCGCGCACGTGGCCGACGCACGGCGACGGCCGTGGAGCCTGTGGTGCTCCACGGCCGTCCGCCGGTGTCGTTCAGCCGGTGCTTCAGGGAGCCGGAGGGGGCGTCGGAGGGGCGGTGCCGCCGCCCTTGCCCGTGCCCTCGTCAGGCGTCCCGGCGAGGCGGTCCACGGCATCCTTCGCCTTGCCCGTCCCCGTCTGGATCTTGTCGCTGTACTTGCCCTTGGTCTTGTCGTCGACCACCTTGGCGGCCTTGTCGAGACCTTGGTCGATCTTGTCCCCGTGCTGCTGCGCGAGGCCCGCGACCTTGTCCTTCGCCGGGGCGAGCTTGTCTTTCAGGCTCTGCAGGAAGCCCATCGGTTACCTTCCCTCGCCGGGAGAGTCACTTGCGGGCGCCCTCGTCGGCCTCGTCGTTGTCGGCGGCCTTCTCCGCGGACTGCTGCTTTGGGATGTCCACGTTCTCCGCGGCAGCCTCTTCGGTGTTCTCCGTCTTGCCCTCGGTCTCGGCGTCGGCGGCAGCTTCGGCCTTGGCTTCGTCGGTCTCCGTGCCGGCCTCGGCCTTGTCCTCGGCGGCAGCTTCGGCCTTGGCCTCTTCCGTGCCGGCCCCGGCCTCGGGGGGCTCCCCTGCCGCTTCCGGCTCGGCCGTCAGGGTGCCGGCTGCCGCCTCGGTTGTTGACGCTTCTTCCGTGTCCTTGGACTTCCGGCGGAACCGTGCAAAAACGCCCATATCTACTCCATACGGTACTCGTGTGGGCGAAATCCCGCGCCGCCCGGTGCGCCCTGTTGCGCCGCCCGGGTCGCCGATCCTCGAAACCGGCGGCCGGAACCTCGCAACAGGCAACGACCCCGGGCCTGTGGCGTCACGTAGCTCGTTCGGGAAGTGGTCGCAGGGTTTGCGAGACTGGGGCGGTGAGTAGAGCAGCTCCCGCACCGCGGGTCATCGCCGTCGTCGGGCCGACCGCGGCAGGAAAGTCCGATCTGGGCGTTTTCCTCGCCCAGCGTCTCGGCGGCGAAGTCGTCAACGCCGACTCCATGCAGCTCTACAGAGGGATGGACATCGGGACCGCCAAGCTGACGCTCGAAGAGCGCGACGGAGTGCCGCACCACCTCCTCGACATCTGGGACGTCACGGAGGCGGCGAGCGTCGCCGAGTACCAGAAGCTCGCGCGAGCCGAGGTCGACCGCCTCCTCGCCGAAGGGCGCTGGCCGATCCTGGTCGGCGGCTCCGGGCTCTACGTCAGGGGGGCCGTCGACCATCTGGAGTTCCCCGGCACGGATCCCGTGGTCCGGGCCCGCCTGGAGGAAGAGCTCGCGCTCCAGGGCCCCGGCGCGCTCCACACCCGCCTGGCCGCCGCCGACCCCGGAGCGGCCCAGGCCATCCTGCCCAGCAACGGCCGCCGGATCGTCCGCGCCCTTGAGGTCATCGAGATCACCGGCAAGCCCTTCACCGCCAACCTCCCCGGCCACGACTCGGTCTACGACACCGTCCAGATCGGCGTGGACGTCGGCCGCCCCGAACTCGACGATCGCATCGCCACGCGCGTGGACCGCATGTGGGACGCGGGCCTCGTCGACGAGGTGCGTGCGCTGGAGGCCGTGGGGCTCCGCGAGGGGCGTACGGCGTCGCGTGCGCTCGGGTACCAGCAGGTGCTCGCGGCGCTCGCGGGGGAGTGCACCGACGACGAGGCGCGTGCGGAGACCGTGCGCGCGACCAAGCGCTTCGCACGCCGTCAGGACTCGTGGTTCCGCCGCGATCCCCGGGTGCACTGGCTCAGTGGCGCCATGGCCGATCGAGGGGAACTCCCAGGGCGGGCACTGGCGTTGGTCGAACGACCGGTCACAGCCTGATCACGTGATGGCATCGGGACGCTCCGGCGGTCATCCCGGCCCCTGGCGCCGTGCCATCATCGGTCATCGATCGACCAGTGGAGTCCGAAGTGGGAGGGCGGATGGCGATGGAGGCCGGCCCTCGTGACACCGCGCATGACGGCGGCGAGCTGACTCCGGACGGCCCTGACGGGCCACCGGACGGCGTGACCGCTGACGGCCCCGGCGCGGACGACATGGCCGTCGCCGAGGTCGAGGTCGAACTGCGCCCGCAGCGCCGTCTGCGCATCTGGCAGCTCGCGCCGATCGTCATACTCGCCGCCGCCGGATCGCTGATGTTCGCCTTCCCGCTGGCCTTCGACTTCGGTGACGGTGGCGCCGTCGTCGCCATGCTCGGGCTCCTGATCAGCTCGTGCGCCGCAGGCTGGGGCATGATGGCCGCGCGCCGCGTGGGGCACACCTGGCCGGGGCTGCCGGAGCGCGGTTCCGGAGGCCGCCCGGACTGGCGGATCGTCTCCGCGTACGCCCTGGTGTTCCTGGCCGTCGCCTTCCTCGCCGTGTGGCGCGTCGCACGCCTTCGCTGACGGCGTCGTACGAGGTCAGGGCCCTGGTGGGCACCGTACGAACCGAGTGTCGTGGCTACCCCGTACGATCGAGGAATGAGCACGCGGATCGCCTTCCTCAAGGGGCACGGGACCGAGAACGACTTCGTGATCGTCCCGGACCCCGACAACGCCCTTGAGCTGTCCCCGGCCGCCGTGGCCGCCCTGTGCGACCGCCGCGCGGGTATCGGGGGCGACGGCCTGCTCCATGTCGTACGGTCCGCGGTGCACCCGGAGGTGCGCCATCTGGCCGCCGAGGCCGAGTGGTTCATGGACTACCGCAACGGCGACGGTTCGATCGCCGAGATGTGCGGCAACGGCGTGCGCGTCTTCGCCCGTTACCTCCAGCGCGCCGGACTGGTGGGCGAGGGTGATCTGGCCATCGCCACCCGGGGCGGCGTGAAGACCGTGCACATCGCCAAGGCCGCGGCCGGCGGCGACATCACCGTCGGCATGGGCAAGGCGCTCCTCCCCGAAGGGGACGTCACCGTGTCCGTGGCCGACCGGCACTGGCCCGCGCGCAACGTGAACATGGGAAACCCGCACGCGGTCGCCTTCGTGGCCGACCTGGCCGACGCGGGCAACCTGTACGACCCGCCGCCCTTCAGCCCCGCCGCGGCCTACCCGGACGGCGTGAACGTCGAGTTCGTCGTCGACCGCGGCCCGCGCCACGTCGCCATGCGCGTGCATGAGCGCGGCTCGGGCGAGACCCGCTCGTGCGGCACGGGCGCGTGCGCCGTCGCCGTCGCGGCGGCCCGCAGGGACGGGGCGGACCCTGCTGCCACCGGTTCGCCGGTGACGTACACCGTCGATCTGCCTGGTGGGAGCCTGGTGATCACCGAGCGGCCCGACGGAGAGATCGAGATGACGGGTCCCGCGGTGATCGTCGCCGAAGGCGAGATCGACGCGGAATGGCTCGAAACTGTAAACCCGTGAACTGTCGCTCGAATGGGTGATCCGTTTCACGCTCGGCGAGAGGCGGTCAGCGGCGCGTGATGGGCTCGGTAGCATCAAGCACCGGCCCGGACGGAGCACGCCGTCGTCCGCTCACCGCCGGTCGGAGCAGCCGGAGGTGCCCATGAGTGCGGAGGCCACAAACCCCGCGATGCCTGGCCCCGTGACGCCCGGTGCGCAGCGCAGGCGCGGCCGTCCGCGGCTCGACCTGCGCAGGCTCGGCCGCGCGGCCCTGATGGGGCCCGCCACCCGGGACCGGCTGCCGGACGCGATCGGCCATGTGGCGGAAGCCCATCGCGCCCACTATCCCGACGCGGATCTGGAGCCGCTGCGGCGTGCGTGGGTCCTCGCGGAGTCCTCGCACCGCGGCCAGATGCGCAAGAGCGGTGAGCCGTACATCACACATCCGCTCGCGGTGACCCTGATCCTCGCCCAGCTGGGCGCCGAGACCACGACCCTGACCGCGTCCCTGCTCCACGACACCGTCGAGGACACGGATGTGACGCTCGATCAGGTGCGCACGGAATTCGGCGACGACGTCTGCTATCTGGTCGACGGCGTCACGAAGCTGGAGAAGGTCGACTACGGAGCGGCCGCGGAGCCCGAGACGTTCCGCAAGATGCTGGTGGCCACCGGCAATGACGTACGCGTCATGTCGATCAAGCTGGCCGACCGCCTGCACAACATGCGCACGCTCGGCGTCATGCGCCCCGAGAAGCAGGCACGGATCGCCAAGGTGACGCGGGACGTGCTCATTCCGCTCGCCGAACGCCTCGGCGTGCAGGCCCTCAAGACCGAGCTGGAGGACCTCGTCTTCGCGATCCTCCACCCGGAGGAGTACTCCCAGGTCCAGGAGCTGATCGCGGCCAACGCCGTGGGCGGCGGAGACCCCCTGGAAGGGACGGCGGACGACGTCCGCGCGGTGCTGCGCGAGGCGGGCATCGCCGCGGAAGTCCTCATCAGGCCACGGCACTTCGTCTCCGTCCACCGGGTGCACCGCAAACGCGGCGAGATGCGCGCGGCGGACTTCGGGCGCCTCCTGGTCCTGGTGAACGAGGACGCGGACTGCTACGGCGTCCTCGGCGAGCTGCACACGTGCTTCACGCCGGTGGTCTCGGAGTTCAAGGACTTCATCGCCGTACCGAAGTTCAACCTCTACCAGTCGCTGCACACGGCCGTGGCCCGGCCGGACGGAGAGGTCGCCGAAGTCCTCATCCGTACGCACCAGATGCACAAGGTCGCCGAGGCCGGCGTCGTCGCGCTGCGCAATCCGTACGCTCCTCCTTCGGAGGAGCAGTCCGACGCCGGTCCGGACGCCCCTTCCGCGGACGCCTTCGAGGGCGAGCGCGCGGACCCGACCCGGCCCGGCTGGCTCTCCCGCCTGCTCGACTGGCAGGAAGCGGCCCCCGACCCGGACACGTTCTGGTCCACGCTCCGCGAAGACCTCGCCCAGGACCGCGAGATCGCCGTCTTCCGCCCCGACGGCGGCACGCTCGGGCTGCCCGCGGGCGCGAGCTGCGTGGACGCCGCGTACGCGCAGTACGGCGAGGACGCCCACGCCTGTATCGGTGCACGTGTCAACGGCCGCCTGGCGACGCTGAGCACGGTCCTGCGGGACGGCGACACGGTCCAGCTGCTCATGGGGCAGGACGCGGCGTCCGGGCCCTCCCGAGAGTGGCTCGACCACGCGCGCACCCCCGGCGCCCGCATCGCCATCCGGCGCTGGCTCACCACCCACCCCACGCCCGCGTCGGCTCCCGCGGCATCGACCCCGGAGAAGCCCTCGCCCCCGCCGCAGACCTCCGACTTCCCGCGCCCCGCGGCGGCCAACGCCGTCGTGGACAGGGAAGGCGCGAGCGTCCGCCTCGCGGGCTGTTGTACGCCCGTGCCGCCCGACGAGGTGACCGCCTTCGCCGTGCGCGGCGGCGTCGTCACCGTCCACCGCGTCGAGTGCCCCGCCGTCGGGCGCATGAAGGAAGTGGGGCGCGCCGAGGTGGGAGTGCGCTGGGGAGACAGCGCCGAGTGCCGGGTCACGCTGATCGCCGAGTCGTTCGGGCGGGCGCATCTCCTCGCCGACCTCACTGAAGCCATCGCCCTGGAGGGCGTCGAGATCATGTCGGCGACCGTCGAACCGCCGACCCAGCAGCGCGTGCGCCACACGTACACGCTGCAACTCCCGGACGCGGCCCACCTCCCGGGGCTGATGCGCGCGATGCGCGCGGTGCCCGGGGTGTACGACGTCAGCCGTGCCCAGCATCCTGCGGCGGCGACTTCGTAGCAGCGTGCCATGGGGCGTCGGCGTCGCCCTGGCCGCCTCCTGACGACTCGTTCGAGTGGCATGGCGCGCGCCGACACCGGTGCGGAAGCTCCGCGCTGATAGCGGTAGTTCATGCTGCTCACCCCCCGGGTCAAGGCCTCGCGGCCGAAGACTCTTCGCATCGCGACCGCGCTCCTGGCCGCGGCCACCTCCGCCACCCTCCTCGCCGCGACGGCACCGTCACCGGCCAGACCGCTCGGCATCGGCGACCGGCTCTTCCCGCACCTGGGCAATCCCGGGTACGACGTCATGGCGTACGACATCGACCTCACGTACCGCGGCGACAACAAGAAGCCGCTCGACGCCGTGACGGTGATCGACGCCCGCGCGACCGCGCCGCTGAAGCGGGTCAACCTCGACTTCGCGCACGGCAAGGTCCGCTCCGTGGCCGTCAACGGCGCCCCCGCCCGCTTCGAATCCACCGGTGAGGACCTGGTCGTCACGCCGTCGCGGCCGGTGGACCGGGGCGAGCGGATGCGGATCACCGTCCGGCACACCAGTGATCCCAGGCCCACGAAGGACCAGGACGGCGGCTGGGTGCCCACGGCGGACGGGCTCGCCATGGCCAACCAGGCCGACGCCGGGCACCGCGTGTTCCCGTCCAACGACCACCCCGCCGACAAGGCACAGTTCACGTTCCGCATCACCACCCCGAAGGGGCTCACCGCCGTCGCCAACGGCCTGCCCGTCGCCACGGCGCACAGGGGGGCCACCACGACCCGGGCCTTCCGCACCCGCCACCCCATGGCGACGGAACTGGCGCAGGTCTCCATCGGACGCTCCACCGTGGTGCACCGCCACGGGCCGAACGGCCTCCCCGTACGCGATGTGGTGCCCACCAAGGACCGCAAGGCGATGGAGCGCTGGCTGAAGAAGACGCCGGACCAGATCGACTGGATGGAGGGGAAGGTCGGCCGCTACCCCTTCGAGACGTACGGCCTGCTGATCGCCCAGGCGCAGACCGGCTTCGAGCTCGAGACGCAGACCCTCTCGCTCTTCGAACGCGACCTGTTCAAGCGGCCCGAGTTCCCCGAGTGGTACGTGGACTCGATCATGGTCCATGAGCTGGCGCACCAGTGGTTCGGCGACAGCGTGAGCCCGAGCTCCTGGTCCGATCTCTGGCTCAACGAAGGGCACGCCACCTGGTACGAGGCGCTCTTCGCCGAGGAGAAGTCGAAGAAGCCGCTCCAGAAGCGGATGCGTGAGGCCTACCGGCAGTCGGACGGCTGGCGGCAGGCGGGCGGACCGCCGGCCGCGCCGAAGGGGCCCGCGCCGGGCCAGAAGATCAGCATCTTCCGGCCGGTCGTGTACGACGGCAGCGCTCTGGTGCTCTACGCGCTGCGCCAGGAGATCGGGCAGCGGGACTTCGACCGCCTGGAGCGGGACTGGGTGCACACCTACCGTGACGGGAACGCGACGACCGCGGACTTCGTGCGGCTCGCCTCGTCGACCGCGGGCCGCGATCTGAGCGGTTTCTTCGACGCCTGGCTGTACGGCGCGAAGACGCCGCCGATGCCGGGGCACCCGGACTGGCGTAAGGCCGCTCCCGCGGGGAAATAACCCACGTGACGAGACGGGCCGTTCCGTGCAACCATCTTCAGGTCGGCGCCGCTGCGGGTCCGGGCAAACCCCTCGGGGTGATGTCAGGGCCCCTGCCGGCCGGCCCGGGGAATCTCGGGGCGGCCCCGAGCGTTGAGCACTATGACGAATCCCATCGACGTAAGGATCCAATGACCTCCTCTTCTTCCCCTTCCCAGGACGCGCAGAGCCTCGCGCAGAACTACCCCGAAGGTCTTCGGGCCGATGCCCTGATGGAAGAGGACGTCGCCTGGAGCCACGAGATCGACGGAGAGCGGGACGGCGAACAGTTCGACCGCTCCGAGCGCGCGGCCCTGCGCCGCGTCGCCGGCCTCTCCACCGAGCTCGAGGACGTCACCGAAGTCGAGTACCGCCAGCTCCGTCTGGAGCGAGTGGTCCTCGTCGGCGTGTGGACCTCGGGCACAGTGCAGGACGCGGAGAACTCGGTCGCCGAGCTGGCCGCCCTCGCCGAGACGGCGGGTGCGCTCGTGCTCGACGGCGTCATTCAGCGCCGCGACAAGCCCGACCCGGCGACGTACATCGGATCCGGCAAGGCCCTCGAGCTGCGTGACATCGTCCTCGAGACCGGGGCCGACACCGTCGTCTGTGACGGTGAGCTGAGCCCTGGCCAGCTGATTCACCTCGAGGACGTCGTCAAGGTCAAGGTGGTCGACAGGACCGCCCTGATCCTCGACATCTTTGCCCAGCACGCCAAGTCCCGAGAGGGCAAGGCGCAGGTCGCCCTTGCCCAGATGCAGTACATGCTCCCGCGCCTCCGTGGCTGGGGTCAGTCGCTCTCCCGTCAGATGGGCGGCGGCGGATCCAGCGGTGGCGGTGGCATGGCGACGCGTGGTCCCGGTGAGACCAAGATCGAGACGGACCGGCGTCGGATCCGCGAGAAGATGGCGAAGATGCGCCGGGAGATCGCGGAGATGAAGACCGGCCGCGAGATCAAGCGCCAGGAGCGCAAGCGCAACAAGGTGCCCTCGGTCGCGATCGCCGGTTACACGAACGCGGGCAAGTCCTCCCTGCTCAACCGCCTCACGGGCGCGGGCGTCCTGGTGGAGAACTCCCTGTTCGCCACCCTCGACCCGACCGTGCGCCGGGCCGAGACGCCGAGCGGCCGGATCTACACCCTGGCCGACACCGTCGGGTTCGTACGGCATCTGCCGCACCACCTCGTCGAGGCATTCCGCTCCACGATGGAAGAGGTCGGCGAGTCCGACCTGATCCTGCACGTGGTGGACGGTTCGCACCCGGTGCCGGAGGAGCAGCTGGCCGCCGTGCGCGAGGTGATCCGCGATGTGGGCGCGACCGACGTGCCCGAGATCGTGATCGTGAACAAGGCGGACGCGGCCGATCCGCTGGTCCTCCAGCGGCTGCTGCGCAACGAGAAGCACGCGATCGCTGTCTCCGCGCGCACGGGCGCGGGCATCGAAGAGCTGCTCGCGCTGATCGACGCCGAACTGCCGCGGCCCGAGGTCGAGATCGAGGCCCTCGTGCCGTACACGCAGGGCCAGCTCATCTCGCGGGCGCACGCGGAGGGCGATGTGCTCTCCGAGGAGCACACGGCCGAGGGCACGCTGCTCAAGGCGAAGGTGCACGCGGAACTGGCGGCGGATCTCGCGCCGTACGTCCCGGTCGCGGGCTGAACGCAGGCCCGGACAGGCGCGGTTCGGTTGCGCGCGGTTCGGTCCGTGCGGTTCGGTTCTCCGCATGACGAAGGCCCGCCCCCTTTCGTGGGGGCGGGCCTTCGCCGCGTCATGTGCGAGGTGCGGGGGTCGCCCGCCGTGCGGCTACTTGGAGCCGTACTTCTCGCTCATCATGTCGTAGACCTGCTTGGCGCCCTTGCCCAGCTGCGGTCCTGCCAGCCAGGTGTTCTCGGCCGGGCCGATCGAGGTGTTCGAGACCAGGCGGGTCTTGTCGCCCACCATCCGGAACCAGCCGCCGCCGGACGAACCACCGGTCATGGTGCAGCCGATGCGGTACATCGTCGGCTGGGTGGAGGTCAGCGAGAGACGGCCCGGCTTGTCGACGCACTTGTGCATGATCTGGCCGTCGAACGGGGGAGCGGCGGGGTAGCCCCAGGCGCCCATCGAGCTCACGCTCTGCGCCGACGGAGTCGAGAAGTCGACGTCCAGCGCGTTGCCGACCGTCTCCTCGAGGGACTTGGAGCCCTGCTCCGGCTTCACGTGCATCACGGCGTAGTCGTACGGCGCACCGGCACCGCCCGAAGCGGCGCCCTCGTCGATCCACTCGGCGGAGGTCGAGACCCAGTCGGCCCAGTACTGGCCGTAGGGGGCGACTTCCTGCGGGGCGGCGTTGCTCAGCTCGGCCTCGGACTTGCCGAGGTCGTTGTAGGCCGGCACGAAGGTGATGTTGCGGTACCAGCCACCGGCGGAACCGGCGTGCACGCAGTGGCCCGCGGTCCACACGAGGTTGGACTTGCCCGGGTTGCGCGGGTCCTTCACGACCGTGCCGGAGCAGACCATCGAGCCCTCGGGGGAGTCGAAGAAGATCTTGCCGACCGGGGCGGCGTTCTCGTGGTACGGCGTCTTCTCGCGCTTGGCCTGGACCGGCGACGGCTCGGGGTCGGTCGCGCCCTGATCGGAGGGGGCGTCCTTCGCCGCGATCGTCTTGTTCGGGTCCTTGGCCTTCTTCATCCGCTCGGGCTTCCAGAGCCCTTCGATGACCGGGTTGACGAAGTCCTTGGACTCGCGGAGCCAGTCGTCCTTGTCCCAGTTCTTCCAGGCCCCGTCCTTCCACTTGTCCGGGTCGATGCCGTGGTCCTTCAGCTTGTCGGCGATGTCGCCGGGCAGCTTGGCATCGGAGCCGGTGTCAGTGCCGGTGTCGGAACCCTTGTCCGCGCCCTGGGAAGTGCCGGAATCAGCCTTGTCGCTTGCCTTGTCGTCGCTCGGACCGCAGGCCGTGGCGGTGAGTGCCAGGGTCGCGGCGAGCCCGGTGGCGGCGAGTGCGAGACGTCGCCCGCGACTGCGCGCGAAGGGCGCACGAGTGGAACGCATGGTGCTGTAACCCCCGAATTGAACGTGTGATTGCTGCATTTGCCATGTACTTGTCATGTGTCGGCCTGGCAGCTCCACGAGCGCCCCGCCGAACGCAACACCCCACTATGCCTGTGTGATTGGGGACGAATGACGGCGGGGTCGTGAAGGTTTGCGGCGACCCCGCCGTCGTACATCAGACGCCTGCCGGTCGGCTGCCGACCGGCTACTTGTCGGCGAACTTCTTGCTGACCGCGCCGTAGATGCCCTTGGCTTCCTTGCCGAGCCGCGGACCGGCGAGCCAGCCGGCCGTCACCGGGCCGATGGAGGTGTTGGACACCAGGGCGGGCTTGCCGTCCGAGCCCTCGGCGACCCAGCCGCCGCCGGACGAACCACCGGTCATCGTGCAGCCGATGCGGTACATCGTCGGGTCGGGCTTGCTGATCGAGAGCCGGCCCGGCTTGTCGGCGCACTGGAACGCCTTCTGGCCGTCGAACGGCGGAGCCGCCGGGTAGCCGGTCGCCGTCATGTCGGCGATCTGGGGCACGGCCGGGGCGTTGAAGTCCACCGGGAGAGCCGAACCGACCTGCTCCTCCAGGGACTTGCCCTCGCTGCCCTTCTCGGGCGTCACGTGGATGGCCGCGAAGTCGTACGGCGCGCCCGTGCCGCCCGTCGGGCCGCCCTGCTCGATCCACTGGTCGGAGGTCTGGGCCCAGTCGCCCCACCAGACGCCGTGCGGAGCGACTTCTTCCTTGGGGGCGTTCTGCAGCTCGTCGGCCGACTTGCCGCTGTTGTTGTACGAGGGGACGAAGGCGATGTTGCGGTACCAGCCGCCCTTCGCGCCCGCGTGCACGCAGTGGCCCGCGGTCCACACCATGTTGGACTTGCCCGGGTGCGCCGGGTCCTCGACGACCGTGGCCGAGCAGACCATCGAGCCTTCGGGGCCGTCGAAGAACAGCTTGCCCGAGGCGGGAGCGCTGGCGTCGTACGGCGTCTTCAGGGCCGCCGCCTCCACCGGCTCGGGCGTCGGGTCGGTCACGCCCTGGTCACCGGAGATGTCGTTGTCGTCGACACCGCGGTCGGGGTTCTTGTCCGCGTCCCGCATACGGTCCGAGTCCCACAGGCCCTCGATGATCGGGTTGACGTAGTCACCGGCCTCGCGGAGCCAGTCGTCCTTGTCCCAGTTCTTCCAGGCCCCGTCCTTCCACTTGTCCAGGTCGATGCCGTGCTCCTTGAGCCGGTCCTGGATGTCCTGCGGAATCTTGACCTTGCCGTTGCCGTTGCCGTCGTCGGCGGGCTGGGACGCGGAGGGTTCGTCGCCCGCGTTGTCCTCGCTCGGGCCGCAGGCCGTCGCGGTCAGAACGAGCGCCGCGCCGATCGCGACAGCGGCCGCCACAGGGGAGGTTCTGCCGCGCGCGCTCCTCCCACGACTGGCGGTCTTGAGCGGGCGTATGGGTCGCATAGAGAGATTCCCCCTGGGCTTCGAGATGGTTCACGTGCCGGACACCGCGTGCCGCACGGTGCTTTGAGCGCCGAGTTCGCGTGGCGCCGCACACCCTGCCGCGGTGGAACGGCACCTCACACTATGCCGGTGCCGTGGGGGACTGCCGACGGAACGGCAACGGTTTCGCTACGACCTTGCTGACCTGGCAATTGTCCGGAGAGCAGCCGATTTGACGTCTCCGTCATGGCCACGTCCCTATGAATTGCTCGACCCGTCGTTACTCGACCAGTCCGTGCAGAAGGCCTCGCGCGTGATGGCGGAGCCCTCCGTCGCGAAGCGCTCGTTCATGAACGTCTCCACGGGCACGCTCAATCCCGCCTTCTCCATCATGCTGCTCATCGCGGCGCCCGTCCTCGGCATCCGGTTCACCGGCGCTCACTCGGCGACGCTGCCGACCGAGACGAGCGCGGGATGCGTCCACCGTGCTCGCCTACCCCCGCTTCAGCCGGGCGGCGACCGTCGAGCCCGGACTTCTGCCGGGCGGTGGTGACCAGGCCCTGGACCGGCAACGGTTCCGCCACGGCAAGGATCTTCCGACGACCCGTGTTCCTCCGCAGCCCTCGTCGTTGGTACGTACGGGGGACTGGCGGCCTGCGCTCAACTCCCCTGTCAACTCGAAGGCGCGCTGGCCCGGATCGAGGGGGAAGCGCCCGTTCCCAGCGGGAGGACCAACAGTCGTGGCCGTGACCGAGCCGGCGCCCGCGGCGATTTCCGCGGCGCACTCCGCAGCACACGAGGGGATCCTGCGACGCCAGTCGGCGCGCGAGTCGGCGGCGCGCACCTATGCGCGCGCCCTGCCGATCGTGCCCGTGCGGGCGCGCGGCCTGACGATCGAGGGCGCCGACGGGCAGCGCTACCTCGACTGCCTCTCGGGCGCGGGGACCCTGGCCCTCGGGCACAACCATCCGGTCGTGCTCGAAGCGATCAGAAAGGTCCTTGAATCGGGGGCACCGCTGCACGTCCTCGACCTGGCCACACCGGTCAAGGACGCTTTCACCACCGAGCTGTTCCGCACACTGCCCCCCGCGCTCGCGGACCGCGCCCGGATCCAGTTCTGCGGCCCCGCAGGCACGGACGCGGTGGAGGCCGCGCTCAAACTCGTGCGTACGGCGACCGGGCGCGACGGCATGCTCGCCTTCACCGGCGCCTACCACGGGATGACGGCAGGGGCGCTCGACGTGTCCGGCGGCGCACAGGACGTACGCGTCGCGCGCCTGCCCTACCCGCAGGACTACCGCTGCCCGTTCGGCATCGGCGGTGCGGACGGCGCCGAACTCGCGGCCCGCTGGACCGAGAGCCTCCTCGACGACCCCAAGTCGGGTGTGCCGCTACCGGCCGGGATGATCCTCGAACCGGTGCAGGGTGAGGGCGGCGTGATCCCCGCCCCCGACGACTGGCTGCGCCGGATGCGCGAGATCACCGCCGCCCGCACGATCCCGCTCATCGCGGACGAGGTCCAGACCGGCGTCGGGCGCACCGGCACCTTCTGGGCCGTCGAGCACAGCGGCGTCGTCCCGGACGTGATGGTGCTCTCCAAGGCCATCGGCGGCAGCCTCCCACTGGCCGTCGTGGTCTACCGCGACGACCTCGACGTCTGGCCGCCCGGCGCCCACGCGGGCACCTTCCGCGGCAACCAGCTCGCCATGGCGGCGGGCGCGGCCACCCTTGAGTACGTCCGTGAGAACGGCCTCGCGGAACGCGCTGGAGTCCTTGGCACCCGTATGCTCACCCAGCTGCGCTCCCTGGCCGCCGAACATCCCTGCATCGGCGACGTCCGCGGCAGAGGCCTGATGATCGGCGTCGAACTCGTGGACCCGGCCGCCGCGGCCCAGCCCGTGCCGGGCCCGCGGTCGGTGGACCACGTGCCGGTTCCGTCGGCGGGCAGCACGGGCAGGGCAGGCAGCACGGGCGCATCGGGGGGCACTTCGGGTGGCGCTTCGGCCGGTCACCCTCTGCCTGCCGGAGCTGCCGGAGCTGCCGGAGCTGCCGGAGTCGCGGGAGCTGCCGGAGCCGCCCGCCCTCTGACCCTCGACCGCTTCCCGCGGCCGCTTCCCCCGGCACCCGAACTCGCTGCCGCGGTGCAACGGGAATGCCTGCGCCGCGGACTCATCGTCGAGCTGGGCGGACGGCACTCCAGCGTCGTACGCCTCCTTCCTCCTCTCACGATCACGGACGAGCAAGCGGCCGCGATCCTGGACCGCCTCGCCGACGCGATCTCCGCGGCAGAGCGTCCGCACCACGGATAGCCACGCCGGACCCGGGCCGTCCCGCGGGCGGCCAAGAGACATCAGCACAGCTCCGGCCCGTCGCCCTGGAGCCCGAACGACCTCACAAGGAAGTCCTCTTGAACGCCACCCCCGCATCCGAAGGCCCACCCCACCCCCACGTCCCAGGCGCGTGCGGCAAGCAATCCTCGCTGGTGGCGGAGCCCGGTACGGTTCCCCGGCAGAAGGGAGGCGGTCGGACCGAGCAGCTGCGCGGCGCGACCGCCGACCTCCTGGAGCACCCCGATCCGCACACCGCCGCCCAGGTGGCGGCCATCGAGAACCTCCTGCGCTGCTGGGTGCGCGAGAACGACTTCCCTGCCCCCGAGCACGGCGCCCTGCGCATCCCGCTCGACGCCAGCGGCACGGCTCTCCTCGTCCCCGTGTACTACTGGTCGGCCACCGGCTGGCACCGCTTCGGCCTCCCGTACCTGGAGGACGGCCCCCGGACCGCACCCCCGGCCGACGCCGTCACCGTCGCCGCCCTCCTCGGCCGCGAAACGGGCCGACCGAGCCAAGCCGCCGATCCGGACGGCCAGGGGGAGGGACAGTCGGAGGAGCGGGCAGACGGGCAGGGAGAGGCTGACGCACAACGCGAGCACGGCCGCACCGACGCCAGTACCGACTCCGGCACCGACGCCAGTACCGACTCCGGCACCGACGCCCGTGCCGACGCAGGCCCCGGCAGCGACGGCGAGCGGGTCGAGGGAGGGGACCTCGTCGGCCGCGTCGCCGACTCGGTGCGGCGCACCGCCACCTTCATCGCCGACCGCAGGAACAACCCCGGCGACGAACCCGACCTCTTCCTCGCCGCCGAACAGTCCCTGCTCCTCGGCCACCCCCTGCACCCCACCCCGAAGAGCCGCGAGGGACTCTCCGACACCGAATCCCGCCTCTACTCCCCGGAGTTGCGCGGCGCCTTCGCGCTGCACTGGCTCGCCGTCGACCCCTCCGTGCTCGCCGCGGACTCGGCCTGGACCGAGCGGGGCCGCACCCTCCCGGCCGAGCAGCTCACCGCCCGCCTCGCAGGCCACGACCTGCCACTGCCGGAAGGCAGCGCCGCGCTGCCCCTGCACCCCTGGCAGATGCGTGAGCTCAGGCACCGCCCCGCGACCGCCGCGCTCCTGGAAGCCGGACTCCTCCAGGACCTCGGCCCTCACGGAGCACCGTGGTACCCGACCTCCTCCGTGCGCACCCTTTACCGCTCCGGCGCCCCAGCCATGCTGAAGCTCTCCCTCGGCCTGCGCATCACCAACTCCCGTCGTGAGAACCTCCGCAAGGAACTCCACCGCGGCGTCGAGGTCCACCGGCTGCTGCGCAGCGGTCTCGCCGAGCAGTGGCAGGCAGCTCACCCGGGCTTCGACGTGATCCGCGACCCGGCCTGGCTCGCCGTGAACGGCCCCGACGGCGCGCCCGTCACCGGACTCGACGTCATGATCCGGCACAACCCCTTCGGCCCCGGCGACGACGTCACCTGCATCGCCGGACTCGTCTCGCCCTGGCCGTCACCGCACTCCACCGGGCATGACCGCGCCCCGATGCGCTCCCGGCTCGGCGAGATCGTCACCCGCCTGGCCGGACGGACGGGCCGCCCCCGGGGAGCCGTCGCCACGGAGTGGTTCCTGCGCTACCTGGAGAACGTCGTACGCCCTGTGCTCTGGCTGGACAGCGAGGCAGGTGTCGCCCTGGAGGCCCACCAGCAGAACACGCTCCTGCTGCTCGACGCCGACGGCTGGCCGGTGGGCGGCCGCTACCGCGACAACCAGGGCTACTACTTCCGTGAGTCCCGCCGCACCGAACTCGAGCGACGGCTCCCCGGAATCGGCGACCACAGCGACACGTTCGTGTCCGACGAGGTGGCAGACGAGCGGTTCGCCTACTACCTCGGCATCAACAACGTCCTCGGCCTCATCGGAGCGCTCGGCGCCCAACGCCTGGCCGACGAGCAGCTGTTGCTCGCGGGGTTCCGCCGCTTCCTCGGCGACGTCGTCTCCGGTCCCGCTCCTCTGCGTTCGCCGCTGCCCGCCCTGCTTCTCGACTCACCGGTGCTGCGCTGCAAGGCCAACCTGCTGACCCGGCTTCGCGGGCTCGACGAGCTCGTGGGCCCGGTCGACACCCAGTCCGTCTACGTCTCCATCGCCAACCCCCTTCATTCCTGAGGAACATGACCCACCTTTCTGACCCTTTCTGAGAGGAGCGACGCCGTGCCTCCGCCTCCCCCCGACACGAGCGCCGACGCAGGAACCGAGACGACCCCTGAGTCCGCCACCGAGTCCTCCCACGCCGACAAGGCAGACGTCCAAGACACCCTGGACCTGCGCCTCCCGGACGAGCTCATCGCCCTGTTCGGCACGAGCGGCACGGCTGATGCAGAGGCCGTGCAGGGCGTGCAAGTCGCGCAGGGTGTGGGCGCAGGCGCAGGCGCAGGCGTGGGGCGTGCCGGTGCCGGCGCGCGCACGGCCGACCGTGCCCCGGCACCGTCGGCCGCCTCGTCAGCCGACGATCTGCTCGACAACGTCGCCGACTGGGGCCCTGCGACCACCTCTGCCGGTGTCTTCCAACTCGTACCTGTACGCGTCGAACGCGACCTCCCTCTCATCAGCCGGTGGATGAACGACCCCGCCGTGGCGGCGTTCTGGGAACTGGCCGGAGCCGATGACGTCACACAGACGCATCTGCGCGACCAGATCGACGGAGACGGACGCAGCGTCCCGTGCCTCGGCGTTCTGGACGGCACACCGATGAGCTACTGGGAGGTCTACCGTGCGGACCTCGACGCCCTCGCCCGCCACTACCCGGCCCGCCCGCACGACACCGGTCTTCACCTCCTCATCGGCGGTGTCGCCGACCGCGGCCGGGGGCTCGGCACCTCTCTGCTGAGAGCCGTCGCCGACCTTGTGCTCGATCACCGCGCCGCATGCGCACGCGTCATCGCAGAACCCGACCTGCGCAACACCCCCTCCGTCTCCGCGTTCCTCAGCGCCGGTTTCCGATTCGCCGCCGAGGTGGATCTCCCCGACAAACGCGCGGCGCTCATGGTCCGTGACCGGGCCCTGCGCGCAGTGCTCTGACCCGCTCACTCTTGGTACACCGCTCGACCTGATCCGGTTCCCTCCTCAGGAGTCCCCGTGCCGAATCCGTCCGTCCCCCCGACGTCCCGCGAACCGTCCGCTCTCTACGACCCGCCCGAGCTGACCCCGGACAGGTGGGCGAGCGGCGGGCGCCGCCTCCTCGCCAAAATGGTCGGCGAGTTCGCCTACGAGGAGATCATCAAGCCCGCCCCCGCCGGACCGGGCGACACGGACAGCTACAGCCTCGTCCTCGATGGCGGTGACCATGACGATTGCGAAGAGAGCGAAGGCAGCGGGCACAGCGAACCCGGGCGGTCGAGAGCGGCCCGCCTCCTCTTCCGTGCCCGCCGCGGCTCGTACGGCAGCTGGCACGTCGACCCGGCCAGCCTGGCCCTGGCCGAGGGCGAAGGGCCGCCGCTCCCCTTCAGCGACCCCCTCCGCTTCCTCACCCGGGCCCGCCGCACCCTGGGAATCGACGGCGCCACGCTCGGCCACCTCATCCGGGAGCTGACCGTCACACTCTCCGCCGACGCCCGGCTCGACCAGACCGCCCTCAGCGCATCGCAGCTCGCCGACCTCGGCTACGCGGAACTCGAAGGGCATCAGACCGGCCACCCTTGGCTCGTCCTCAACAAGGGCCGCATCGGCTTCTCCGCGAGCGACGCCGCGCGCTGGGCGCCCGAGGCCCGTCGCACCGCGCGGCTTCCCTGGATCGCGGTCCACACCGACCTCGCCGCCTACCGAGGCGTCGGCGGCCTGGACACGGCGGAGCGGCTGTACGCACGTGAGCTCACCCCCGCCACCCGGGAGTCCTTCGCGGACATACTCAGGGCACGCGGCCTAGACCCGCACGCCTATCTCTACTTGCCGGTCCACCCGTGGCAGTGGGACGACGTCGTCCTGCCCCTCTTCGCCCCTTCCGTCGCCGCGGGAACGATCGTGCCCCTCACCACCGACGGAGATCTGCGGCTGCCCCAGCAGTCCATTCGTACGTTCCTGAACGTGTCCCGTCCCGACCGGCACACCGTCAAGCTGCCGCTGTCGGTCCTCAACACCCTGGTGTGGCGCGGACTCCCGACCGAGCGCACCCTGGCCGCCCCCGCCGTCACCGCCTGGATGCACGCCCTGCGCGAAGCGGACCCCTTCCTGCGTGACGAATGCCGGGTGATCCTGCTCGGCGAGGTCGCGTCGGTGACCGTCGCCCACCCGCTGTACGACGACCTCCCCGAGGTCCCTTACCAGTACAAGGAACTGCTCGGCGCGATCTGGCGCGAACCGATCACCCGGTATCTCGCTCCCGATGAGCGCGCCCGCACGCTCGCCTCCTTGTTGCACACCGACCCGCAGGGCAAGGCCTTCGTCGCCGAGCTGGTCGAGCGCTCAGGCCTGGCCCCCGAGGTCTGGCTGCGGCACCTCTTCGCGGCGCTGCTGCCTCCGCTCCTGCAGTTCCTCTACCGGTACGGCACCGTGTTCTCCCCTCACGGGGAGAACGCCATCGTCGTCTTCGACGACGAGGACGTGCCCGTCCGGCTCGCGGTGAAGGACTTCGTCGATGACATCAACGTCAGCGCCGAGGCCCTTCCGGAGCATGCGTCGATGCCGGACGACGTCCGCGACGTACTGCTCACCGAACGCCCCGACTTCCTCACGCAGTTCATCCACTCCGGGCTCTTCGTGGGCGTCTTCCGCTATCTCGCCCCGCTCTGCCACGAGCAGCTGGGCATCCCGGAGAGCGACTTCTGGTCCCTCGTCCGCGCCGAGATCCTCCGCCATCAGGCGCGCGCGCCGCAGCTCAAGGAGCGGTACGAGATGTTCGACCTGCTGACCCCGCGCATCGAGCGGCTCTGCCTGAACCGGAACCGGCTTCATCTCGACGGATACCGTGACCGCCCCGAGCGTCCGCACGCCGCCGTCCACGGGAGCGTCCCGAACCCCCTCCACCGGCCTTGATCGAGGGATTGTCAGTGGAGACCCGTAGGGTAGTCGCGCTATGACAAAGCCCTCCCTTCCCGAGCTCCTGCACGCCGCCGTCACCGCCGTCGGCGGCACAGAGCGCCCTGGCCAGGTGACCATGGCCGAGACCGTCGCAGAGGCGATCGACGACGGCTCCCACCTGCTGATCCAGGCCGGTACCGGCACGGGCAAGTCCCTCGGCTATCTGGTGCCCGCTCTCGCGCACGGCGAGCGCGTCGTGGTCGCGACGGCCACGCTGGCACTGCAACGCCAGCTCGTGGAGCGTGACCTGCCGCGCACGGTGGACGCCCTGCATCCGCTGCTGCGCCGCCGCCCCCAGTTCGCCATGCTCAAGGGCCGCTCGAACTACCTGTGCCTGCACCGTCTCCACGAGGGAGTGCCGCAGGAAGAGGAGGAGGGCCCCGGCCTCTTCGACCAGTTCGAGGCCGCCGCCCCCACCAGCAAGCTCGGCCAGGACCTGCTGCGAATGCGCGACTGGGCGGACGAGACCGAGACGGGCGACCGGGACGCCCTCACGCCCGGGGTCTCCGACCGCGCATGGTCGCAGGTGTCCGTCTCCTCCAGGGAGTGCCTGGGGGCGACGAAGTGCGCGTACGGAGCGGAGTGCTTCGCCGAGGCGGCGCGTGAGCGGGCCAAGCTCTCCGAGGTCGTGGTCACCAACCACGCGCTCCTTGCGATCGATGCCATCGAGGGCGCCCCGGTCCTGCCCCAGCACGAGGTGCTGATCGTGGACGAGGCCCATGAGCTGGTCTCCCGGGTCACCGGCGTCGCCACCGGAGAGCTCACCCCGGGGCAGGTCAACCGCGCTGTGCGCCGAGCCGCCAAACTCGTCAACGAGAAGGCGGCCGATCAGCTCCAGACCGCGTCCGAGAGCTTCGAACGGGTGATGGAGCTGGCACTGCCCGGCCGCATCGAGGAGGTCCCCGAGGACCTCGGGTATGCACTGATGGCCCTGCGTGACGCCGCCCGCACGGTCATCTCGGCGCTCGGCTCCACCCGCGACAAGTCGGTCCAGGACGAGGACGCCGTACGCAAACAGGCTCTCGCCTCCGTCGAGTCGATCCACGACGTGGCGGAGCGCATCGCGAACGGCTCCGAGTGGGACGTCGTCTGGTACGAGCGCCACGACCGCTTCGGAGCCTCGCTGCGCGTGGCGCCCATGTCCGTTTCGGGCCTGCTCCGCGAGAAGCTCTTCAGCGACCGCTCCGTGGTCCTCACGTCGGCCACCCTCAAGCTCGGCGGCGACTTCAACGGAGTGGGGGCGTCCTTGGGGCTCGCTCCCGAGGGCACCGAGTCCGAAGACGCCCCGGTGTGGAAGGGCCTCGACGTCGGCTCGCCCTTCGACTATCGCAAGCAGGGGATTCTGTACGTCGCCCAGCACCTGGCCAGGCCGGGCCGTGAGGGCACGCGCAGCGACATGATCGACGAGCTGGCGGAGCTGATCGAGGCGGCGGGCGGCCGCACGCTCGGCCTGTTCTCGTCCATGCGCGCCGCTCAGAACGCCGCCGAGGAGCTCCGCGGCCGGCTCGACGTGCCCATCCTGCTGCAGGGCGAGGAGACGCTGGGCGAGCTGATCAAGAACTTCGCGGCGGACGAGCAGACCTGTCTGTTCGGGACGCTTTCGCTGTGGCAGGGCGTCGATGTGCCGGGCGTCAGCTGCCAGTTGGTGGTCATGGACAAGATCCCGTTCCCGCGTCCCGACGACCCGCTGATGAGCGCCCGCCAGAAGGCGGTGGACGACAACGGAGGCAACGGCTTCATGGCCATCGCCGCGACGCACGCGGCGCTCCTGATGGCGCAGGGCGCGGGACGGCTCGTGCGGGCGTCAGAGGACCGTGGAGTGGTCGCCGTCCTGGACCCGCGGCTCGCGACCGCGCGCTACGGCAGCTATCTGCGGGCCTCGCTTCCCGACTTCTGGTACACGACGGACCGCAATCAGGTGCGCCGCTCCTTGTCCGCGATCGACGCGGCGGCCAAGGCCGCACCCAAGGCTGCCGCTGAGGACGAGGCCGCCGAGGAGCAGGCCGCCGAGGAGTAGGGCTTGGGCGCGGGCGAGCGTGGCCCGCGTACCGCCCCCGGACGCAGCAGGGCCCCGGAACCGGCGCAGTTGGTTCCGGGGCCCGGTCAGGGGCGGAGGCTCACACCCGCCGCAGCACCGCCACCACCTTGCCGAGGATCGTCGCCTCGTCACCGGGGATGGGCTGATACGCGGAGTTGTGAGGCAGTAGCCACACGTGTCCGTCTTCGCGCTTGAACCGCTTGACCGTCGCTTCGCCGTCGAGCATGGCGGCGACGATGTCGCCGTTCTCCGCGACGGGCTGGCGGCGCACCGTCACCCAGTCGCCGTCGCAGATCGCGGCCTCGATCATCGAGTCACCGACGACCTTGAGGACGAACAGCTCACCGTCGCCGACCAGCTGCCTGGGGAGCGGGAAGACGTCCTCCACCGACTCCTCGGCGAGGATCGGACCACCGGCCGCGATGCGGCCGACCAGCGGGACGTACGAAGCGGCGGGCTTGCCTGCCGTGTCCGTGGGCTGGCTGCTCGGCTGGTCCGAGCCGCGCACCTCGTACGCACGCGGACGGTGCGGGTCGCGGCGCAGGAAGCCCTTGCGCTCCAGGGCCATCAGCTGATGGGCCACCGACGAGGTGCTGGAGAGGCCCACCGCCTGCCCGATCTCCCGCATCGACGGCGGGTAGCCCCGCCGCTGCACGGAGTCCCTGATGACCTCGATGACCCGGCGCTGCCGGTCGGTGAGCCCCGAGCTGTCGGCGCGGATACCAGGAGGTCGGCCCGGTAGGGAGCGTGTGGGCTTGGGGCCCTCCTGGTTCGTGCTTGCGTCATTCATGGCATGCACCGGCTCGAGTCGGCTCTGGCGGTCCTGGGCAGTGATGGTGGCGCTGTCTGCGGTGGTGGTCACGTCTGTCGGCCCCTCTCGAGATGTTCTCCCTAGTTAGCCAACGGTAGTTGCTTTCGAAAGGTTGCGCCAAACACACGTTCGAGTGAAAAATCGCAGAATGCCTGCCGGGATCATGCGTCTGGGTGTATGGCTAACGTTCGAGCCGAATGGCATTTCGGTTCATTACGGTACGCTTCACCGCCGGGGTCGTGGCCCCCTCGGTGGGGCTCCCATACTGCCACTCATCGTCCGGTCAACCCGGCACCGCCCCCTTCTCGTGCGGCGCGCGGGGCGGGCTCGTAACCTTCACGGCGGGCCGTGGGTGTGCGACACGCGATGGGGTCGAATTTACGGCCAAACCCCAGATCTAGTGGTTGGATTGCGACCGCGGCCCAGAAGTTGTGGTCCCCGGTCTTTTCAGGCCTCGGGCATCGCCTATGCTTGGGGCTGCTTCGAGGGCCCCATGGGCCTGTTGAGGCCTATGAGTCGTGTCATGAAGGAGGGTTGGGAGTTCCATGCACTGCCCCTTCTGCAGGCACCCCGACAGTCGCGTAGTCGACAGTCGCACCACCGACGACGGCACGTCGATCCGCAGGCGCCGTCAGTGTCCCGACTGCTCCCGCCGTTTCACGACGGTGGAGACGTGTTCGCTGATGGTGGTCAAGCGCAGCGGCGTGACGGAGCCTTTCAGCCGTACGAAGGTGATCAACGGCGTACGCAAGGCGTGCCAGGGGCGGCCGGTGACCGAGGATGCCCTCGCCCAGCTCGGCCAGCGGGTCGAAGAGGCGGTGCGGGCCACCGGAAGCGCGGAACTGACCACGCACGACGTGGGTCTGGCCATACTCGGTCCGCTGCAGGAGCTGGACCTCGTGGCCTACCTGCGCTTCGCGTCCGTGTATCGGGCGTTCGACTCACTTGAGGACTTCGAGGCTGCCATCGGGGAGCTGAGGGACCAGCGGGAAAAGCGGCTCGACGATGAGCCGCAGGGCGCCGGCGGCGAGCACGGCGCGAAAGACTGCGGGCCCGGAGGGACTGTCGAAGTCCCGGTGCCCGCCACTGCCGCCGACTGACCGGCTGAACGGCCGACGGCGGCACACACAGACCTGTTGCGGTGACCTTCGCGGGTTTTCGCGGCACCAGACAACATCGTGTCACGGGAAGAACGTGGCACTTCAGGGCGTTTTAGCCTGATACAGGGAGGCGGCATGACCGAGACGACGAGCGGCCCGGCACGAGGTTCCCGCGCCAAGGGATCCAAGGCCAGCAAGGGTCTGCGTATCGAGCGCATCCATACGACGCCCGGCGTGCATCCGTACGACGAGGTGGTCTGGGAGCGCCGAGACGTCGTCATGACCAACTGGCGCGACGGCTCGGTCAACTTCGAGCAGCGTGGCGTCGAGTTCCCCGACTTCTGGTCGGTGAACGCGGTCAACATCGTCACCAGCAAGTACTTCCGCGGGGCCGTTGGCACCCCGCAGCGCGAGACCGGCCTCAAGCAGCTGATCGACCGCATCGTGAAGACGTACCGGAAGGCAGGCGAGGACTACAGCTACTTCGCCTCGCCCGCCGACGCCGAGATCTTCGAGCACGAGCTGGCGTACGCCCTCCTGCACCAGATCTTCAGCTTCAACTCGCCGGTCTGGTTCAACGTCGGCACGCCCCAGCCGCAGCAGGTCTCCGCCTGCTTCATCCTGGCCGTGGACGACTCCATGGACTCGATCCTCGACTGGTACAAGGAAGAGGGGATGATCTTCAAGGGCGGCTCCGGCGCCGGCCTGAACCTCTCCCGCATCCGTTCCTCCAAGGAACTCCTCTCCTCCGGCGGCAACGCCTCGGGTCCGGTCTCCTTCATGCGCGGTGCCGACGCGTCCGCAGGAACGATCAAGTCGGGTGGCGCCACGCGCCGCGCGGCCAAGATGGTCATCCTCGACGTCGACCACCCCGACATCGAGGGCTTCATCGAGACCAAGGTGAAGGAAGAGGAGAAGATCCGCGCCCTGCGTGACGCGGGCTTCGACATGGACCTGGGCGGCGACGACATCACGTCCGTCCAGTACCAGAACGCCAACAACTCGGTCCGCGTGAACGACACGTTCATGAAGGCGGTCGAGGAGGGCGGCAAGTTCGGCCTCACGTCCCGCATGACGGGTGACGTCATCGAGGAGGTCGACGCCAAGTCGCTCTTCCGCAAGATGGCCGAGGCCGCCTGGGCCTGCGCCGACCCCGGCATCCAGTACGACGACACCATCAACGCCTGGCACACCTGCCCGGAGTCCGGCCGGATCAACGGCTCGAACCCGTGCAGCGAGTACATGCACCTGGACAACACGTCCTGCAACCTCGCCTCGCTGAACCTGATGAAGTTCCTCAAGGACGACGGCCTGGGGACGCAGTCCTTCGACGCCGAGCGCTTCTCGAAGGTCGTCGAGCTGGTCATCACCGCGATGGACATCTCGATCTGCTTCGCGGACTTCCCGACGCAGAAGATCGGCGAGAACACCCGCGCCTTCCGCCAGCTGGGCATCGGTTACGCCAACCTCGGCGCCCTGCTGATGGCCACCGGCCACGCGTACGACTCGGACGGTGGCCGCTCCCTGGCCGGCGCCATCACCTCGCTGATGACGGGCACGTCGTACAAGCGCTCGGCCGAGCTCGCCGCGGTCGTCGGCCCCTACGACGGCTACGCCAAGAACGCCACGCCGCACAAGCGCGTCATGAAGCAGCACTCCGACGCCAACGCCACGGCGCCCCGTGTGGACGACCTGGACACGCCGATCTGGGCCGCCGCCACGGAGGCCTGGCAGGACGTGCTCCGCCTCGGTGAGAAGAACGGTTTCCGTAACTCTCAGGCGTCCGTCATCGCCCCGACCGGCACCATCGGTCTCGCGATGTCCTGCGACACCACGGGCCTGGAGCCCGACCTCGCCCTGGTCAAGTTCAAGAAGCTCGTCGGCGGCGGCTCGATGCAGATCGTCAACGGCACCGTGCCGCAGGCCCTGCGTCGCCTGGGTTACCAGGAGGAGCAGATCGAGGCGATCGTCGCCCACATCGCCGAGAACGGCAATGTGATCGACGCCCCGGGTCTCAAGACCGAGCACTACGAGGTCTTCGACTGCGCGATGGGCGAGCGCTCCATCTCCGCGATGGGTCACGTCCGGATGATGGCGGCCATCCAGCCGTGGATCTCCGGCGCGCTCTCCAAGACGGTCAACCTCCCGGAGACGGCCACCGTCGAGGACGTCGAAGAGGTCTATTACGAGGCCTGGAAGATGGGCGTCAAGGCGCTCGCCATCTACCGCGACAACTGCAAGGTCGGCCAGCCCCTCTCCGCCAAGAAGAAGGGCGACGGGAACGCCGAGGTCACCGAGAAGGCCGAGGACACGATCCGTGCCGCGGTCGAGAAGGTGGTCGAGTACCGCCCCGTCCGCAAGCGCCTTCCCAAGGGCCGCCCGGGGATCACCACCTCCTTCACCGTGGGTGGCGCCGAGGGCTACATGACCGCCAACTCCTACCCGGACGACGGTCTCGGCGAGGTCTTCCTGAAGATGTCCAAGCAGGGTTCGACCCTCGCGGGCATGATGGACGCCTTCTCGATCGCCGTCTCCGTGGGCCTGCAGTACGGCGTTCCGCTGGAGACCTACGTCTCGAAGTTCACGAACATGCGCTTCGAGCCGGCAGGCATGACGGACGACCCGGACGTGCGGATGGCGCAGTCGATCGTCGACTACATCTTCCGCCGCCTGGCGCTGGACTTCCTGCCCTTCGAGACGCGCTCCGCGCTCGGCATCCACTCGGCCGAGGAGCGTCAGCGTCACCTGGAGACCGGTTCGTACGAGCCCTCCATGGACGAGTCCGAGGTCGACGTCGAGGGTCTGGCCCAGTCGGCCCCGCGGCAGCCCGAGGTCCTGAAGTCGGTCGCCGTGCCGAAGGTCGAGGCCGAGAAGCCGGCTCCGCAGCAGGCGCACACCAGCGCCGAGCTCGTGGAGATGCAGCTGGGCATCCAGGCCGACGCGCCGCTGTGCTTCTCCTGCGGGACGAAGATGCAGCGTGCCGGCTCCTGCTACATCTGCGAGGGCTGCGGCTCGACCAGCGGTTGCAGCTGATTGCCGCACCGGCCGGAGCTCCGGGCACTGACCAGGAGTGAGGCCTGAACGCCAAGGGCGGTGGCACCGAGAAATCGGTCCGCCGCCCTTGGCGTTTCTCGTGAGCCGTCCTTCGCGCCGTACGTGACGGTGCGTCGGTTCTCAGATCTCGGTCCCCATCACGGCCGCGAAGGATGTCGGGTCGGCCTCGAACCCGTGGAGGAACTCGCGGAAGGACCATGCGCCCGACTCGCCCCGGGTGAACTCGACGATCGTCGCGGCTGTGTGCCCGGAGACCGCGGAGAGGTCGCTCTGCGCGAGGTCCCTGTGTCCTTCGCGGATGCGCACCGCGGTGTTCGGGATGTCGCCGAACACCTTGTGCCCCTCGTGAGGCTGTATGGCCACACCGACCACCACGCGCGCGTACGTCGCCGCGAGCCGGTCGAGCTCCAGGGTCATGACCTCGTCGAAACCGAAGCCCTGCCCTGTCTTGCTGTCCCTGTTGAGGGTGATCGTCCCGTCGGGGGCGCGGCTGTCGAAGTGCACCAGGTACACCGGGCTGTCGTACGGGGCGTCCGCGGTATAGGTCGCGGCGATGATGTCGAGATCATGCGGCGGCGTGCCGACAGGACTCGGATCCCATTTGAGCCCCACCTCGACCTTCTTGATCCCCTTGCTGACACTGCTCACGGAATTCCCCCTCCTGCTGGTCCCGGCTGACGCTCACGCACAAGACATGTCCACACGGCACGCCCTACAGACACGCTACGACGGATGACTGACATCGCTGAAGTTTCGTGGTCGGCAGGGCCGTTGGACCCACCCCGGGCGTTTCCGGTGGCACACCCACGCGGGCGCGACGATCATTGGACCCATGACATGGAGCGGGGAAGAACTGGACATCGAGGCCTACTTGGCCAGGATCGGTCACCGAGGAGAGACGAAGCCCGACTTCGACACACTCCGTGCGCTCCACCGGGCGCATGTGGCGGAGATCCCCTTCGAGAACCTGGAGATGATGCTCGGCCGGCCCGTGCCGCTGGACCTGACCGCACTGCAGGACAAGCTGGTGCGACAGCGGAGAGGTGGCTACTGCTATGAGCAGAACCTCCTGTTCGCGGCAGTTCTGGAACGGATCGGCTTCGCCGTCACGGGACTTGGCGCGCGGGTCAGGGCGGGTGCATCGTCGCGTCGCGCGGTGACGCACATGCTCCTGAGGGTCGAGGCGGACGGGCGGCAGTGGCACTGTGACGTCGGTTTCGGCGCCGAAGGGCTGCTCGAACCGATCCTCATGGGGGGCGTGGGCGACGTACAAGAAGACGTACGGCAAGACGTGCGACAAGGAGAGTGGCGGTTCGGGATCGTCCAGGAAGCAAACGGTGCACGGGTGTTGCGGACCGAGCACGCGGACGGCTGGTTCGATCTCTACGAATACACCCTGGAAGAACGGCTTCCCGTCGACTACGTAGTGATGAACCACTACACATCGACCCACCCCAGGTCGTCGTTCATCCGCCGCCCCGTGCTCCAGAGGGCCGCTCCGGAGGTGCGCCGCACCTTGGTCGGCGAGCACTTGACGGTGACGCGGCCGGACGGCACATCGGACGAACGCGACGTATCCGCCGCTGAGTTGGGGGAGGTCCTCGTCCGGGAGTTCGGTATTGAACTGAACGCCGATGATTGCGCCGAGCTGATCCGGGCGCACTACGCCGGAGCGTGACCCGGGCCACGCTCGGCGCCGTACGATGGCGCGGTGCTGGTCAAGTGGATTCGCTGCACCGTGGTGGACCGACGGGGGTTCGAGCGGGGACAGCGAAAGTGGGCGGGGCTTCTGGGGGAGCCGGGGTTCCGGGGACAGGGTGGAGGGTGGAGCCGTGAGCGGCCGGGCGTGGCGCACGTTTTCGGCTTCTGGGAGAGCCGGGCCTTCTACGACTCCTTCATGGCGCGCTCCCATGACCGGCTCGCCGCCACGCAGTCAGGCACCTTCAAAGACATCCAGATCAAGCTCTTCGACCACCGTTTCGACGTGAAGACGGGCTTCGAGCCGCGCTTCGCGGACGCCGACGTGGTGCGGGTGGCGCACTGCCGGGTCCGTGAGGCGCGGGTGGAGCACTTCGCGCTGATGCAGGAGAAGGTCTGGAACCCGGCGATGGCGGGCTCCCCGGGGATGGTGCGCGGACTCTTCGGAGAGGCGCCCGGGCACGAGTTCCTCGTCCTCTCGATGTGGCTGTCGGCCGCCGAGCACGGCAAGTACCGCAGGGAGCGGGTGGAGCGCCTCTCGCTGCGCGCCCAGACCGAGGCCGATGTCGCGGCGCTGGCCGGTGACATCGTGGAACTGGAGCCGTCGTGGACGGTGTGACGTCGCGCGGGATGACCTGCCGTGGCGCAACCGTGGGTGGCGGCCGTATACGCCGGATGGAGCCCGGACGGCCGACCGGTTGAGCCGCCTGGGAAGGGCCGATCTAGGGTTTCCATATGGCACGTCCGCGGCGCATCTTCCTTGTCCGGCACGGCGAGTCGGCCGGAAACGCCGACGACACCGTGTACGAACGCGAACCCGACCACGCGCTTGCGCTCACCGAGAAGGGGTGGCGGCAGGCGGACGAGACGGGCGGGCAGCTACGGGACGCCGTCGGCCTTGAGCGGGTGAGTGTGTACGTCTCGCCCTATCGCCGCACCCACGAGACCTTCCGGGCCCTGCGGCTCGACCCCGACCTCGTGCGGGTGCGCGAGGAGCCGCGGCTGCGGGAGCAGGACTGGGGGAACTGGCAGGACAGGGACGACGTCAAGCTGCAGAAGGCGTACCGCGACGCGTACGGACACTTCTTCTACCGCTTCGCCCAGGGCGAGTCGGGGGCCGACGTCTACGACAGGGTGGGGGCGTTCCTGGAGAGCCTGTACCGGAGCTTCGAGGCCCCGGACCATCCGCCGAACGTCCTCCTGGTCACCCACGGCCTGACCATGCGGCTTTTCTGCATGCGCTGGTTCCACTGGTCGGTGGCGGACTTCGAGTCGCTGTCCAACCCCGGCAACGGCGAGATGCGGACGCTGGTGCTCGGCGACGACGGCAAGTACACACTGGACCGGCCGTTCGAACGCTGGCGCGAACCCGAACCGTACGGCGTCACCGGATAGAGTGGCAGAGCGATGACCGCTGACTCCTCTCCCGACCGGCGCCTGGCCCGCGCTCTGGCCAGCCTGCGTGGACTGGCGGTGGGGGACGCGCTGGGCTCTCAGTTCTTCGTGCCCGCGAACTACCCGCTGCTGAAGCGACGGGAAGCGCCCCCAGGCCCCTGGCAGTGGACCGACGACACCGAGATGGCCTGCTCCGTGTTCGCGGTCCTGGTCCGCCAGGACCGGATCGACCAGGACGCGCTCGCCCTGTCCTTCGCCGAGCACCATGACTTCGACCGTGGCTACGGCCCCGCCGTGAACCGGCTGCTCAGGCAGGTCCGGGAGGGCGGGGACTGGCGGGAGCTGGCCTCAGCGCTGTTCAAGGGGCAGGGCTCCTGGGGCAACGGAGCGGCCATGCGGATCGCGCCGCTGGGCGCCTGGTACGCGGACGATCCGGAGCAGGCGACGCACCAGGCGGAGATCTCCGCGTACCCCACGCATCAGCACCGTGAGGCGGTCGTGGGGGCCATGGCGGTGGCCGCCGCCTCGGCCCTGGCTGCCGACCCGGCGGGGCCACCCGCGCCGAAGGCGCTGCTCGACGGTGTCATCGACCTGGTGCCCCGCAGCGCCGTGGGGGCGGGGCTGCGCCGGGCCCGGGACATGCTCGACTACGGAGACGCCGCGACGGTCGCCGCGGTGCTCGGCTGCGGGCGTCGTACGACCGCTCATGACACGGTGCCGTTCGCGCTGTGGTCGGCCGCCCGTGGCCTCGGTGACTATGAGCGGGCCATCTGGTCCACCGCTCAGGTGGGCGGCGACATGGACACGACCTGCGCCATCGTGGGCGGAGTGGTCGCTTCCGGCGCGGGTGGTGCGCCCTCCGCGGAGTGGCTGGAGCGGACCGAGGTGTTGCCCGCCTGGGTGCCGGTCGCGGCGGACTGACTCCGGGGTTCCGGTGTGACTGTCACGGTCATGCCACAGCATGGCCGATGCGGGGGCCGTCCGCTGTCTCGCGGCTACTCTTACCGCCAGGCCGCGAGTTGATCATGACTTGCGTGTCCTCAACGAGATGCCGGTCGCCCGGCGGCCCCGCCACGCGTGCGTGCCGTCCGCTGCACGTGCGGACCGGCCGGGAGGGGGTCCCGTGTCCGATACACCGTCCACGCCAGAGCCATCAGATGTGGCAGATCCACGAGCAGACAGCGACGCCGAGGCACCTGCGGCGCCTGAGAAGTCCGAGTTCGACGAGCCCGAGGGGTTCGAGGAGCCCGAGGACGCAGTGCCCCGGCAGCGTGCCGCGGAGGGGAGCCCGCAGCCTCGCGTCGACTGGGCGTACCCGGCGGGCGCGTACAAGCACGAGCCGTTCCTGGCCGACCTTCGGGCCGATCCGCCCGCCCCGGTCCGGACAGGCACGCTCGTCGCGGTGCTCGCAACCGGCCTGTTGAGCATGCTGCTGCTCGGCGACGGGCTCGCGCTCAATCTGCTGATCGTCGCCGTGCCCGCCGCGCTCGCCGCGTACTTCGCCGCACAACAGGCCGGTCGCAGGCCGCGGCCCTGGACCCTGGCCTGGGCGATCGGTGGCCTCGCGCTGCTGGCCGTGCCCGCGCTGCGGGACGCGGGCTGGCCCTCGTTCCTCGCCATCGTCTCCGCCGTCGCGCTCGGCTCGCTCGCGCTGCACGGCTGCCGCACCTGGCCGGGCCTCCTGCTCGGCCCGCTCGGTCTCTTCGACGCCGTGCTCTCCGGCCTTGGCTGGGGCTGGCGCGGGGTGCGGGGCCGCGCGAGCGGGTCCAGGAGCGGGCCCGTCCTGCGGGCGGTCGCGGTGACCGCCGTGCTGCTGCTGGTCTTCGGCGCGCTGTTTGCCGGGGCCGACGCCGCCTTCGCGGGGCTGCTGGGCGATCTGATGCCCGATGCTTCCGTTTCGGACGGGCCGTGGCGTGTGCTGCTCTTCGCGGCAGGTGTCGTCGGAGCGCTCGCCGCCGCGCACACCGCTGCCGCGCCCGTGCGCTGGGACCGCCTCGTCGTGGGGCCTGGCCGGGAGCGGGGCCGCGTCGAGTGGGCGCTGCCGCTGATCGTCCTGAACCTGCTGTTCGCCGCGTTCAACGTGGTGCAGCTGGCCGTGCTCTTCGGTGGGTACGACGCGGTCCTGGAGAAGACCGACCTCTCGTACGCCGCGTATGCGCGCCAGGGCTTCTGGCAGCTGCTGCTCGCCACCCTGCTCACCCTGGTCGTCATCATCCTCGCCCTGCGCTGGGCGCCGCGTGACGGGTCACGCGACCGCGGTCTGGTGCGGGCCGTGCTCGGCACGCTCTGCGCCCTCACGCTCGTCGTCGTGGCGTCGGCGGTGCGGCGCATGGACATGTACGTGGACGCCTACGGCCTGACCCGGCTGAGGGTGTCGGTCGTGGCCGTGGAGCTCTGGCTCGGCCTGGTCATCGTGCTGATCATGGCGGCGGGGGTGTGGGGCGCCCGGTGGCTGCCGCGCGCCGTCGCCGCGAGTGCGGCGGCCGGAGTGCTGGCCTTCGGGCTCCTCTCGCCCGACGGACTCATCGCCGAGCGCAATGTCCAGCGCTACGAGGACACCGGGAAGTTCGACCTGGAGTACGCGCGCGGCCTGTCCGCGGATGCCGCACCGGCCGTCGACGGACTGCCGGAGCCCTTGCGCTCCTGCGCCCTTGAAGGCATCGCGAACGGCCTCGGGTCCGAGCGAGCCCCTTGGTACGCCACCAGCCTGGGGGAGGCGCGAGCCAGGGAGATCATCGAGGAACGGCCGTCCGAGGCAACCGTGGCGGACTGCAACCGTGCCGGCCAGGAGGCCTCACACCGCTGAGGTGCGCTCTCGCGAGCCGGCCGTGCGCCTTTCGCGAGCCGGTGGCGTGGCGGTGGCGTGGCGTGGCCGGCTTCGCGAGGGCGCGGGTGTGGCTGTGCACTGCGGGCGAGTGGCGGGCCGGGGTCGTCCACTGCGGGTGAGTGGCGGGCCGACACTGCGGGCGAGTGCCGGGCCGCCGCCTCGCCCGAGGTGGACGGCCCGGCACGTCCGTTCCCCGTCGTCGCCTCGTTAGCCGCCCGCGGGACCGGCCGCGCTCGCCGTGCCGGACAGCGCGTCCATGTCGCTCTTGCGCACCCGGACCAGGACCACGGCGGTGACCAGGGCGAGCAGGGCCATCGCGACGGCGGGTATGAAGGCCGTAGAGATCCCCTGGGACAGCACTTCGTGTCCCCAGGGCGCTGGCAACTCGCCGGTCTTGGCGAATTCGGCCTTCTGTTCCGGCGATCCGTTCGCCATGAAGTCCGCCATCTGTTCCTTGCCCTCGTTCCGGCTCGCCGTGCCGAACACCGTGGTCAGGATGGAGAGGCCGAGTGAACCACCCACCTGCTGCGTCGCGTTGAGCAGGCCTGATGCCGCGCCCGCCTCGTGCGGGGCGACTCCGGAGACGGCCGTCAATGTAAGGGTCACGAAGTTCAGACCCATGCCGAAGCCGAACAGCAGCATCGGGCCGAGCACTCCGCTCACGTACGTACTCTCCGGGCTGACAAAGGTCTGCCAGCCCAGGCCGACGGCGACGAGGGCCGAGCCGGTCACCATGAACGGCTTGGGGCCAAGGACCGGAAGCAGCCGTTGGGAAATGCCGGCGCCCGCCACGATGGCGACCGTGACCGGGAGGAAGGCGAGGCCTGCCTCGATCGGTGTGTAGCCCAGCACGTTCTGGACGAAGAGCACGATGAAGAAGAACATGCCGAACATCGCGGCGGCCAGGCTCAGCATGATCACATACGAGCCCGAGCGGTTGCGGTCCGCGAACATCCTCAGCGGAGTGATCGGTTCCTTCGCCCGGCTCTCGATCAGCGCGAAGGCCAGGAGCAGCACGGTGGCCGCGCCGAACGACCCCAGGGTGATGCTGTCGCTCCAGCCGTCCTCGGCCGCCCGGATGAATCCGTAGACCAGCGAGGCCATGCCGAGGGTCGACGTGAGGGCGCCCGCGATGTCGAAGCGGCCTGGATGGCGCTCGGACTCGCTGATGTAGAGCGGGGCGAGGAAGGCGATCAGGATGCCGATGGGTACGTTCACGAACAGCACCCAGCGCCAGTCGAGCCACTCCGTGAGCATGCCGCCGGTCAGCAGGCCGATGGCACCGCCGCCCGCGGAGACGGCCGCGAAGACACCGAACGCGCGGTTGCGCTCGGGACCTTCGGGGAACGTCGTGGTGATGAGTGCCAGGGAGGTGGGCGACGCGATCGCGCCACCTACGCCCTGAAGGGCGCGCGCCGCCAGCAGCTGCCAGGGCTCCTGGGCGAATCCACCCAGGAGCGAGGCGAGGGTGAAGACCAGGATGCCGGTCATGAAGACCCGGCGGCGGCCGAGGATGTCACCGGCGCGGCCACCGAGAAGCAGCAGGCCACCGAAGGTGAGGGTGTACGCGCTGACGACCCAAGTGAGGTCGGTGGTGGAGAATTTGAGAGCGTCCTGAATGTGCGGGAGCGCGATGTTCACAATCGTCGCGTCAGGAACCGTTCCGCCGTGTGTTCTGCGGTTCCGTATTGAGCTGGCGGCTTGAGCTGGGAACTCCTATGTCGCAGCCCTCACATGGTGAAGCCCCCGTCACAGCGGGGGCTTCACGGTGTGGTCAGGACTTGGCCCAGTCGACGAAGACGCTCCAGGCCGTGTCTGACAGGACCAGGGCGGGTCCGTCCGGGGCCTTGCTATCGCGGACGGGTACAACGCTGGCCATTCCGTTGGCGACCTCGATGCAAGCGCCGCCGTTGTCGCTGCTGTACGAACTCTTACGCCATGCCAGCTCCGGCAGGCTGTTTGCGCGGATCACGTTCCTACTTCCTTCATGACATCGGCGATGAGGTCTACCGACTTGCGAACGTCGAGGGCAGCACCCATGAGCAGATCATAGGCCCGGCCCGCTGCTCTGACCTCTGATGGGTCAGCTAGGAGTTGGCCCCTCAGGAAGCCGTCTACGTGCACAACCGGGTTGCCCTCGGCGAAGGCTAGCGAGTGGAACGGGCCGCCGATACCTGCGTGGGCACCTGCCGACAACGGAACGATCTGGATAACGACGGATGGGCGCTCCGCCAGGTCGAGTAGATGCTGCAACTGGTCTCGCATCACGGACCCGTCTCCTACCCTGCGCCTCACTGCGTTCTCGTCCATGATCACCCACAGCTCAGGCGGTGTATCTCGCTCAAGGATTGCTTGCCGTTCTAAGCGCGCATCAAGGAGCCCGTCTACATCGTTACTGCGTCCAGCGGCGAGGATGGCGTGAGCGTAGGGCCGAGTCTGTAGAAGACCAGGGATGACCATGGTCTCGAACGATCGGATGATGGCCGCTGCTTTCTCCAGCTCAACGTACGGCCGGAACCAACTCGGATACGCGTACTTGATGACCAGCGGCCAAAGTCGCTCGAAGTGCCCTCCGGTTTGGAAGAACTCATCTGCATGTAGAGCGAAATTCTTGGATGGGACCCGCTTGGCGTTCTCGATCTTGTTGACCAGGGTTCGGTTGCAAAAGCACGCCGTAGCCAGCGCCTGTTGAGAGTGGCCCTGTTCCGCTCGGAGACGTTGTAGTTCATCCCCGAAGAACTTCAGCATGCTGTCGGTCTCGTCTTGCTCTTCGAGTACAGCCACCGACCCCAATCCTCCCTGTGACATGGGGTGTTGTCACACGTGACAGCCGCGTCTGTCAACACCTGATGGCTGTTGAGCGTAGCGGCGCAGGGCAACGCTGTAACTGCGAGGAGCGAATACCAACCCCCTACGAGGTAGTGATGGTGGCAGAGGACAGGGACGGAGCCTTCGGGCACAGCATTGGTGACATCGTGCGGGACCACAGTCGCGGCACGATTGCGGAAGTCAGGGAGATCGGCGAGGCGGACGAGACGCTGACCCTCTCCCGTCCGGCTGGCTATTCGTGGCGGGCCGATGCTCGTCAATGCACCCGTGCTGACGGTAGGGGCATGCACGACTGGGACATTGCCGTAAGGGCCGTTGCCAAGATGACCTCTGACGACGCGGTGAAGCCTGTTCCTGGCTGCAGCAGGTGCGGCGAACTCAACCTGGAGCGCGAACGGATCATCGTGCGGCGTCAGTCGACGGTCGACGTGTACGCGGCGATCTCGGAACACCGCCTTGAGGCGCACACCCCCTCGACGACTGCGCGGTGGAGCGCATGAGGGGCGGGGACTTACGGCGATGGAAGATCACCTCAGATGGGGCCTTCTGGGGAGGCATCCTCACGGTGGCGTGTGTTGCTTCCTTGCTCACCGTGATCGGTCTGGCCATGTCAGGTCACCTTTGAAGCTCCGCCCTGCTGTGGTTGGTCCCTTCGGCAGGCGCGGATGAAGCCCGCTCCGGTCGCTCCTCCCACGCGACCGAGGACAACGGCCGGAGCGGGTCATACAAGGCAGTGAGACACCCTCCTCGGCTGTCGGTGGCCGGGGAGGGGACGTAGCGACACCGACCGCGCAACCCCGTGTAACTCCCCGGACCCTGGAGTTGCACGGGGTTGCGTCTGCTCGGCAGGCGCCGCTGTGGGTTGCTGAACTGCTGGTCTTGATCGCGGAGCGCGTGACTATCCGTCGATCAGTTGCAGGGTTTCGATGAGGTCCCATCCGCGTGCGGTGAGTCTTTCTCGCATCGCCAGTTCGGGGGTGGCGCGGATGAGTAGGCATTGGGGCGGTTGGAGGTTGTTGGCGAGAGCTACGAGGATCTCCAGGGCACTGTTGGCGAGGTAGTGCACGCCGGTTAGATCGATGGTGATCTCTTGCGCGGTGCGGCGCTGGTCGGTCAGGGCCAAGGCCAGTGCGCCTTTGTGCGTGCCGAGGACTTCCCCGAACAGGCGCACACCTTGGGAGGCGCCCGACGGCACGATGATCAGAGAATCGTCGGCGAAGTAGCCGTGCATGGAAGGTCCCGGATGCCGTGCACCGTCGAGAGCAGGCGAAGCCAAGGGAGAGCCCCCGAAAAGGGGGCGGCGTCTCTCGCGGTGCCATGTGGCGGGTGCAGAGTCCCGCTGGGCAGCCGCTGGCGGAGGAGCCCACTCCGGGCCCATGAGGTCGCCGGTACGCCGTTGCCGCGCTGACGGCAGCAGTCATCCCACGGACTACGCCAAAGGCTACTCCCGCCTGGGGTTTGCCCGATAGGCCACGGAATGCCTGTACCCCTGCGTATGCGTCCCTCTGCCCGTGGCCGCAGGACGACGCATTGCCTTTCCGGGCCACTCATTCGGATAAGTGGTTGACCGCGCGTCGCGGCTGCTCCATTCTGATGACACATTCGGATGAGTGGTCAACCGGTGAACGCGTCGGTGGCTGCTCGTCATGTTGCGAACCGAGAGGCAGTCAGATGATGGGAAACCGCAAGGGTCTGCGCGCGCTGGTCGTTGCTGGTGCGGCTGTGTTGGGGCTGGGTACCGTCGGGGCGGCGGGAGCGTCCGCAATGCCCCTTCCGGGGCCGAACGGCTCCAGTGGTGCCGCTGTGGCTCCGCACAACACTGCCGACAACGGTCTGGCGGACGGGCGCTTGACGCGCGGTGAGCACGTGCGGGCCACGGTCAACGGGCTGCGGATGCGTACGGGCCCGAGTACCAACTACGGGGTCCTGGGTCAGCTCTACACGGGTGACCGGATGAAGCTGATCGGGCTGAAGCAGGACAGCGGCGGACAGTCCTGGTATCGGGTGGCCTTGAGCGGCGGTTCAGCGGGTGGTCTGCCGGGCGGTTATGTCGGCTGGGTCGTGGGCTCGTACCTGTACTGACGGACTGTGGCGGCGGTTGAGCCCGTAAGAATGCGGCCCCCTCTCTGTGCCGACAGGGAGGGGGCCGCGCTGGCCTAGATCCTTGGTTGTTCAACTCGCGGTGCTTTGCCTTGTGTTGGCGTCATTCGGCCTGGTGGGGCGTGTGGTGAGTGTGTGGCGTGCGGCCTGGGAGATCAATTAATCGCATGGGGCCTCGGAATAGTTCTGTGATTGGCATTCAGAAACATCACAGCCTGTAGCAGACTGAGCATTTCCGGGGGTCCGTAGGCCTGAGCGGGCCGAACTCAG
>NZ_JBEYTL010000025.1:97456-99936 GCF_040643025.1 Streptomyces sp. NPDC047525 | reverse complement strand
GTGGGGCTGCGCCCCACGCACACCCGCCTTGCTGCGCAAGGCGGGTGACACTCCGTCCGCTGCGCTCCCGGAGTGCAGGCCTTCGCTGCGCTCCGACCCGGTGGGTCCGCTGCGCTCCCCCACCCAACGGCCCTTCCGGCTTCGCCTCCAGAACCGTCAAGACCCGCTACAGCGGGCCGGGCTGGCTACGGGGTCACTGGCCTGATGGTCGAAGCAGCAGTAAGGGGTAGTACTGATCGTGGGGGCTGCGAGTGGAAGCCGGCCTCGCGCCGTAGGGCGCACACTGGCCAGTCGTCAGGCTGCCTTCCCGGGGGCGCCACAAGGGAACGGTAGCAAGATCCAAGCATCACTGAGAACCCCCACACAGCCGAGTGCTTCATTCTTTACAGCCAGATAGACTCTGGAATCAACCCACTCCCATCCCCCGCCGCTCAGATCGTGCACGAACCAGGCACAGGGAACTTTGAAAAGTCCGTACCTCGCCCGTCCGACCGCTGAGTGGCAGCCGCCTTACCTCTGCGGCGCAAAGATCGACCTCAGCGAAGTTCGATCTTCCGCGGATCTCTGCCGGGCGGGCACACGGTCTTACCCTGCGTGCTCTCCGGGTTCATGTACCCACTGCTATCGACCACCAGCGGGTCCCCACACCCGAATCCGTTGACGGTCCATCCGACGATGGGGTACACCGTTCTGCTCTCGGTAGGACCCGATACCAGATACCAACCCTCTGGCGCGGGCAGAACGCTACGTATGTCTGCGTACATCGCCTGCTGATCGTCGAGATGTAGGAAGCCCTCTATATCGGTCGCCCGCTTCAGCCGCCCCTCGTTCCAGTCGGCGGTCAGCGCGTATCCCTCATCGTCCCAGCCCAAGATGGGCCGCTCATCGGTGCCGCCCTCACCTCGGAAAACGGCACAGACTGCCGGGGTACCGGGAAGTTTCATGAACGTCTGCCTCTCTACCGAGCGGAGCCTCACAGAGTAGATGTACATCACCGAAGCCTCTTGGGTGCGCCCTTTGTCCGAGGTGAACATCGCTTCCGCCCCGGCCCGTTGCTGGGCCTCAGCCTCCGCACGCTGACGTTCAGCGTCATCGCCCGCGCGACGACTTCGCACGCCTCGCAGAGTTCTGGCCGCCACCGACGGTTCAGCTCACGTCCCTTTGACTATCTCCCAAAATAAGCGGGCCCCTACGGATCTCAGTTGAGATACTCCCCTTCATGACCATGGAGGCGTAGTTGATCATTTTTGACACGAATGCGTTTAACCTTGTCCCGCCAGATGGCGTCAAGGCCGACATCGTCCGCAAACTCCGTAGGTCTGGGCATCAACGGGTGGCCGTGCCTTGGATGGTGCTGGAGGAGCTGGCAGCGCATCAGTCGAGGCACTATCCCAATCAGTACTTGGGCGTCTTGAACGCGCTGGCGAAGCTGCGCAGTGCAGTGCCCTGGGAGCTGGAGAGCGCGCTGGAGCCGATCGATGTGGGGCGTTTCCTGGATCACTGGCGTGCTGCCTATGCAGACGTGTTCGAGGTGATCCAGGCCAGTGGTGACGTCGCTCTCAAGGCACTCTCCCGCGAGGCTATGGCGCTTCCGCCGGCGAAGCGCTGCGAGAAGGGTGATCACTCACAGGGTGCGCGGGACGTCGTCATCTGGTTCTCCATCCTGGGGTTCCTGGAGGACAACCCTGACGAGCACGTCTACTTCGTCACTAATAACACCAATGACTTCGGTGACGGGACGGTCTACAAGTATCCGATGGACGAGGATGTCCGGGGCCTGGAAGACCGACTGACCCGACTGACAGACTTCAACGAGGTCGTCGCGACCTTCACCACCGAGGTGTCCGGGGAGTCCGTCGAAGCTGCTGCGGAAGAACTACTGCGGTCCAAGGCCATGCGCGAGCAGGTGGCGCAGACGGCTGTGGAAGCCCTGGACTCCGCGGTGGGGTTCCCCGGTCTGGGGGCTTCTGACGCTGAGATCGCCTGGCGCACCTGGCTGGCGGCTCCAGCTGTCGAGTTGCTTTCCCTCAAGAACGTCACCGGGCACAAGATCGATCAGCATGTCTGGTACACCGCTGATGTCGAGTGGCTGCTGTACGGCAGCGCCGTGAGCGACGACGGCGAGAGCGCGCTGAGTGTGGCCTGCGTATGGCGCATGAAGATCCTTTTCTCGACGGACGAGAAAGACGAATCGCCAACGATCCTCTCCGGCTCCCCTTTGATGCCTGATACGGCTGATGCCGGTTGTATGAACGCCGTACGAAGCCTCAGGCGGGCTGCCGACCGGCTGGCGAGTCGAGTGGCAGGTGGTCTTACCGGAACCCGCAACGTTTCGGCTTCCACCACATCTGCTGCCACAGCCCAATTCCTTGCATCCTTGCCCAAGACGGATCTGTCCACGATCGGCGCCTATCAGAACGCCTCACGCGCGCTCGCTGCCAGCCTCCCCAAACTCGACTCCTCAGGCCTCCTGAAGACGC
>NZ_JBEYTL010000025.1:0-97361 GCF_040643025.1 Streptomyces sp. NPDC047525 | reverse complement strand
TACGCCGCAGATGACCGCGCTGGAACAGCTCCTCGCAGCGATGCCCAAGGTCACCCCCACAGTCCTGGGCATACAACAGGAGGCCGCCAAAACCATCGCTGCCAGCCTCCCCAAACTCGACTCCTCAGGCCTCCTGAAGACGCCGCAGATGACCGCGCTGGAACAGCTCCTCGCAGCGATGCCCAAGGTCACCCCCACAGTCCTGGGCATACAACAGGAGGCCGCCAAAACCATCGCAAGTCTGAGAAGCGCGCCGTCCAGCCACACAGACGAATCGCCCCACGACGAAGCAGACGATGACGAGACATCGGAGACGACAGACACCCACGAAGGTGAGAGCGCGGACTGAACCCAGCGGGGGCCGTGGCGCCTAGCCGTGTCATCGTGGCCAACGGTGTTGTCGTCGGGGCCTGGCCGGGGTGTGGGCGAGGAAGCGGGCGTAGCCGCGATCAGCACGTTCCAGCAGAGCCGAGAAGGCAGGGGCCGCGGAGAAGCGGAGCCACAACGGTCCGATTCGCGATCGGCAGACCGTCCCACCAGCAGCTGAGCTGAACCGCGCTCCACTAACTGGGAAAGAACAGCCTCTTCTTCACAAGGAAGAAGAGGTGTCAGCTTCGCCGTCGCGGTAGTGCAGGCGCAGGCCTTCGCGGCTCGCGTCGCACAGGATGGCGTGGGCCTTCTGCATGAGCGTCATGTAGAGCTGCGGGACCGGCGCCTGGACCAGTTCGTTGATGACGGCTTCATAGTCGATGCCGAGGTCTCCCCAGTCCTTGCCCTGTTTATCGAGCCAGAGGGTGACGTCGGATAAGAAGACGGCCTTGCCCGGCCCGTCGGCGGGGTCGCGGGCCAGACCGGTCGCAAGGTCCAGCGCGGTGCCGGCGCCCTTGCTGACGAGGCTGCGGGGGATCATCTGCGGGGCGATGGCCAGGGCGCACTCTCCCCAGCCGTCGTGGGTCTCGGTCGGCCAGGGCAGCCCCAGCACGAGCCATCCGTCCGGTACCAGCAGCGAGTTGCTCACCGTGTTCTTACCCCTCGGTGGTGATGGTCGGTGTCCTGGTCGATCTTTCCGTTCCGTCACGGCAGCGGACAAGGCGCCCTCCGGCCGGAGGCACAAGCCGCCCGGCTACCGGCGGCGGCCGATCCCGAACCGGCTGCGGGGCTTCACGGCCGGCGCTTCGGCGGCCGCGCGTTCGGCTTCCTCCGCCTGGCGGCGCGCGACGCGCTCAGCCTCCGCGCGGCCAGCGGCCTGTGTCGCGCACAGCCCGCACAGGTCGTCCCACTTCCCCGGCCACGAGGACCGCTTCACCAGCTGCCAGCGTTCGTCGGTGAACCCCTCTCCGCAGCGCGTGCACACCGGCCGCTGTGCCTCCCGCTCCGCGGCCTCACGCTCCTCCTGGCGGCGCTTGGCTTCCTTCCACTGCACGGCGTACAGGCGGTCGCCGTCCGGGTTGTCCAGGGCCTCGGTGAGGGTCTGCCACTCATCGCGCCTGAGCCGCCGCCACACCTTCCCGGCGGCCCCGGCCGGGTCGGCGGTGATCCGCTCCAGCTCGGTGACGACCACGGGCACTGCCTGGTGGTAGTCGACGGCCGTGATGCCCGCGCCCCGGCCCGGGTACGGCTCCCCCGCGAAGTAGCGGCGGGTGGCCTGCTCCAGGCGCTGCATCCGGCTCGCACGCTGCGCTGCGGTCTTCCCGGTGAACACGAATGCCACCGGCACATAGCCCTCGCGGCCGGTCGCCGGGTAGATCCGCGACCACAGCCGGAAGTCGTGGACCGCCGCGCGCCGGGCGGCCTTCGCCTTGGTCGCATCCGCCTTCGGCGTCAGGAGACCGAACCACTCGGTGTACCGGCGCAGCTTGTCCACCAGTTCGTCGACGGGCTCGGTGACGCGGTCGACCTCCAGGAGCATCACGGGCACTGACGCGTCCGGGGCGCGCATCGTCAGGTCGGCGTACTGGGTGTAGCCGTACGGGAGCTTGTGGGCGATCTCGGTCTGCCAGGACAGCGGGGTGCCGTACCCGGCCCCGGTGAGCACGGCGGCGGTCGAGGTGACGGCGGCGGCGTGTTCGTCGTAGCCGCCGGATTCCACCGGTTGGCCTTCGTCGTCGAACTCCAGCTTGCGCAACGCGGAGACCCGCACCGTCTTCGGCAGCAGCAACTTGGCTTCCTTGTGGCCCTTCTCGGTGAGCACCCACAGCTGGTGTCCCGACTCCAATCGCGTCTCCGCCCGCACCAGGCCCGAGTCCTTCAACGCGTTCAGGGTGTCCCTGGTGATCCGGTCGTGCCGGTCTGCGGGGCGCAGCATCCGCCAGAGCTGATCAGCCGTAGCGCGCTGGAAGAGGCCCAGAGCCCTCAGCACTTCCTTCCTTCGCACTCCGGTCGGCTGCCAGACCTGTGTCGACCTAGGAGGGTTGTCGAACGCGTCGCGGGACCTTGACTTACGGGGCTGACCTGCGCCAACGCGTCCGGCGGGCGAAGTGGCCGTGGAGGGGGCGATGGAGGGGCCTATGGAGGGGGCCTGCGGGACCTGGTCCACGTCGTCGGAGGGCTGGCGGCCACGGGCGGCGCGGTGCTCGTGGGCGGGGTCGGGCGTGAGTTCGGCGGGCACGGTGTCCTCGGTTTCTCCGGCCTGCGGGCCGGGTCGGCAGTCGTCCGGCCCGCACGCGGATCTGCGCACGAGCCGGAGCCACCGTGAGGAAGCACCCCTTGACCGCGGTCTGACGACCACCGACAACACGCGCCCGATTTCTCCTTGACCGCCCCCTTGCAGTCCGTGTTTGTCCGTGACCGGAGTCACGATCGGCTCCCTGTCCCCCGGCAGGCTGACAGCAAGAGTGAAGCTCCGTCCGGACCGGGAGATGTGCTCTAGCGTGAGCGCTCCCGTCACCCGCTCGGCAGAGGAGTTGAAGGTGCCCGAGGTCTGGATCGGCCCGCGCCGCTACACGACGAAGAAGGCCCGGCAGGAGGCCGTGCAGGCGATCCTGGGCCGCTACGGCATCGGGCAGGCCGTCGACCAGGAGGACGACGACCTGCTGCTGCGGGACCTGCTCGACATGCACCCCGACGCGGCGGACAAGGTCGGCCCGGGGGTGGACCGCTTCCGCGTCATCGCCACACCACGCGGTCACCACAAAGGCCCGGAGGCGGTCCTGGTCGACGGCAGCAAGATCGCCTTCTCGTACCAGAAGTGCCTGGACGCACCCACGCACCGCCAGCGTGTCCTGGCCGCGATGCGCACCGAGATCCAGCCGCAGGTCAACACGTACTACGAATCCCGCAAGGCATCCCACACGCTCGTGTCCGACGAAAGCGGCCAGGACTTGGCCCCCGACGACACGCACGTCTCGTACTTCCGCGGCCCACGCTTCCACGACATCGCGCTGGAGTTCGTCCAGGCCGCCGACGGCTTCGACGCCGTCGACCTGACCGCCGACACGACGCGAGGCCTAGCCCTGTTCACCGACCGCGCCCTGGCGGAGCGCTGGCACGCCCACCACCAGGAGCACGCCGTGCTCGGGCTGCTGTCGGCCAAGGAGAACCTGCGGCGCCCGCGCGTGTAATCCCCCACCCGCGCTCCCCCGCGCACAGACGTGATGCCGGGCATCGTGGCGGCGCGCATCGGGTGCGCTCGGTGCGCTTCGGCACCGCACCTCGGTGGGCTCCAGTGTGGTGCGGTGCGGACGGAGTCCACCGTGCGATGGGCTCCACCACGTCCGATCACGTGGAAAATACCCCAGCGAACAGGCTGCCAGCCGCTTCGCCTGTGACCACGGTGCTCGTGGCAAGTTGAGAGCACATGGATCAAACTCATCCTGCCCCGCCCTCATCACGTGAGTGGCAAGCCGCGCTCAACATGCTGCGCGCCGTTGAGGAGACGCTGGCAGGCTCTATCGACTCAGGAACCCTCGAAGCTCATGACCAGCAGGCGATCGGGATGCCTTCTGCCCTCAAGGGCTCGATGCCCGGAGGTGTGCGGGTAGAAGGTGCCCTGCACGCGGTGACGGCGGCGCGCTGGCTCATCCAGCAGGCAGTCCTAGGAAAGGATCTCCCCGGATCGGCTCTGACGCGGGCACAGACGAAGCTCGGAATGGCCGCAGGGTATGTAGCCACCGCATCCGCCATGGAACTCTCAGCTCGCCTGGCAACACGAGACAGGGCGCCCAGCAGCGCTTCCCCAGTGGCACCGGCTGCAGGTGCAACTGCCCCGCAGCACGCCTGCGTCGCGTGCGGAGAGTGCGGCCGGTGTTCCTGCCGCGCACCGGCGGGGCCGGGAGAGTGCGAGCTGTGCCAGACGATCAGGCGTGCGCGGCTTCAGGCGGCGGAGGACATTGCCCGCTACAAGGGCCGGGTCGCGAACGGTCACGTTTACGTGCTGACCACAAACCGCCTGCACCGGTGGGACTGCAGGAGCCTGCCCAGTGTGGAGAGTTGCTCGGCACAACTCGACTTCTTGATCAGGCGTGTTCGTAGGAGCGGGAACGAGAACGAAGCTCGCCATCTCGCCTGGCCCTCTCTCCCGGCCCTCCTGACCACGCAGGAGGTGCGGACGAGCGGGACCCGCCGCCGTAGTTGCGGAATCTGCAGCCCTGACCCGCTGGGGGCCGTTTGAGGTCCCACTCGACGGCGTGCGGGAGTGGCGGCCACCGCCCCGAGCACACCGGACGCCGGGATGTTCTGCACCGTGGTGCGCGTGGAGCGGTCCATCACCCGCACCGTGCGCACCGGATGCCGGAACGGCCCGAGTCCCGCATGCGGGCTGATCGTTCGATTCCGGCCCCGGCACGGGTATCCGCACCTACCACTGATGTCGTCGGCACAGTCGCGCGATGAACCGCGGGTTCGGCCGGCCGCCGGGGTACTGCCGTGATGAGCGGCGCCTGATGAGCTGCGGCTCCGGCGAGGGGTACAGCGCCGATCGCAGCCGACTCGCGTCGGCGATCTGCTCCAGGCGCTCCCGGAGCTCCAGCGAGAGGTGGAGCTTCGCGGGTTCAATCATGTCGGCCTCCGGACGCGGACGTTGGTCTGCGCACCCTCGCCCCTCCCCGTCACCTCCAGGACGTGCGCGACGGCTGCATCTCGACAGATGGCGCAGCGACTTCATCCCCCCCTCCCGCAGGGCGGAGTCCGGCAACTGGCCCGGCATCACAACGGCGTACGCGCCGCCACCCACGAACGTCTGGTCTGTCACTGCTCGGGGCCCGCTCCCCTGCCCTGGCCTGGCTGCGCCGGGGGGTGCTGCTGCTGGCGGCCCGGGTCGGCGGCCGGGGCCTGCTGCACCTGGTCCGTCTGGTCCGCCTGTTCTTCGACCGTGCGGCCGCGGGCCTCGGCCGCGTGGGTGAGCGCGGCGATACGGTCGAGGTTGCGCGGCGAGGTCATCCACGTCGCGGGGTCCGTCGTACGGCCCTCCAGGTACTCCTGCGGCATCGCGGCCTGCTGGTGAGCTTGGACGGCAGCGGCCCGCTGCGCCGGAGTTCGAGCGATGTCCCGGCCCGGGTAGTCGACGGCATGCGGCGCGGCCTGGTCGTGGTGGTGGTCGCTGGCGGGCGGGGTGGTGAGGGCGGCGCGGATCGCGTTCTGCAGGGCGAGGCTGGCGACCCGGGCCCGCTCGTAGCGGGACGACTCCCGCGGCGGCTTCCCATCGGTGCCCGCGATCCACCAGCGGACGGGCCAGGCGAAGTCAGCGGTGTAGGTGAGCTGATCCGGGGCCGGGGTCCGCCGGCCCTTTTGGGGCACGGTGAGCTGACGGCCATAGCGCTCCAGGGCCTTGTTGGCGATGTGGCTGTCGATGCCGGGCACGTAGGCGCAGCCGCGCAGGGTCTCCAGCAGATGCCGGCGCGCTTCGGCCAGGACGTGGCGGCGGGTGAACATGCCGCGCACGGTGAAGACGACCGCGGCGACGTCGACGATGGCGAGCGCGGTGTCCACGCGCGGGGCCACCCGGGCCCGGATCGCCGCCCCGGCCGCCTGGCACCGCTGAAGCAGCCCGTCGACCATCCGCTGCCCGAATTTCAGGAGCGCGGAGACGCGCCACCATGCGAGCAGCTGATCCAGCGGGCGCGGGGCCTTCTTGTCCGGGCGGGTCTCCTGTGCCGCCCACCACGCCAGGCTGTGGCGGGCGCGCTCACCGGGCAGCCGCCCGTGCTTCTGGATGTACTCGTCGGTGACGCCCTCCAGAACGTCCTCGATCCGCCGGCGGCGGGTGGAGGACCAGTCGATGAGGTCCTGGTCGACCCCGGCTATCTCCATCACCGGGCGCAGGCCCGGCGTCACCTCCCGGGGCACGGCCGCCAGCCCGAGCTCCTCGCACACCTCGGTGGTCATCTGAAGGGTGTAGAGCGTCCCGGCCGCCACGACGTGCTGGTACAGCCGGACCGTGTCCAGCGCGTACCAGGAGCCGTCCGGGCGCTGCACCCGATTCGCGATCAGGCAGTGCTCGTGCAGGAGGGGGAAGCCGTTCCTGTTGTCGAAGTGGCGGAACGCTGCGATGACCAGGGCCGGGGCTTTCGCGCGTTGGCGGCCGGACGCCCACCGGGTCTCCGCGACCTCGTCCTCCAGCCAGCGAAGGGTCGCGGCGACGGCCTGCTCGTGTGCCCTCTCGATGACCCGGCGCGTCCCTTCATCCCCCAGCGCCCACAGCACGACCAGCGACGCCTGCGGCCGGAACACGAAGTCCAGGGCGAGGAGCGGTGTCTGCTTGCGCTGCTCGATCTCCTCGATCGGCTGCCCCAGCACGGTCAGTCGACGTGCCGTGGCCGCGTCGACGCCGTCGTCCAGAAGGCGCTCGATGCGGTCGGCGTCGGGGTGCCGGCCCTGCCCGAACAGCAGCTCCAGCTGACGCTCAGACGCCTCCGCGCCCTCGGTGAGCCCGAGCGCACTCAGGCCGCGCCCCAGCCACCTTCCCGGCGGAAGCCTGGCCATCTCCTGGGCGTCCTTCAACGACTGGCCGACCGGGCGGCGGCCGTCCCCGAACGCGACTCCGCGTATGTAGTACCGCCACGCGTTACGCCTCTGGACCTTCGCGACACTGAGCATCCCCACAGCGGACACCAGCTCTGACCTGCAAAAAAGCGCGATCCCGTGGGGTGGGCGAGTTCACCGGAATTTCACGGCCGATCCCGTACGGCGGGCGCTTTGGGCGGCATCGCGCCCGCACCGCGGTCACTACCGGGGCTATGCAAATGCTGCGCGGCGCCGTTCCAGAATTCTGGAACGGCGCCGCGCAACCAGCTGTCAACTGAGGGCGGACGCTGCCCCGCTCCTCCACCAGGCAGGAGTGCCTTGGGCGCCCGGGAGCCGTCTGACGGCCAGCCAGGCGGCCGCGGCCACCCGCCGGTTCGGTTCACTGGCCGCCCGTCCGGGCGCGGCCCCGGCGGTCTGCGTTCTACACAGCGGTGTAGGTGACAGCGGTGTCCTTGCACTGGCCGGAGGCGAAGACGGCGATGGCGTCGAGCTCGGCGGGGTCGGCGGCAAGGTTCCACCGCAGCTTGGTGGCCGCCCACTCCGCGGTGTAGCGGCAGTGCGCGGCGGGCAGCGGCGGCAGCCACTGGGACGGGTCCTGGTCTGCCTTGGAGCGGTTGGTGCGGGCGGTGACAGCCACCAGGGAGGCAGGGGCGCCCAGGTCGTTGGCGTAGGCCTCGCGGCGGGCCGGGCTCCAGGTGGAGGCGCCGGAGTCCCAGGCCTCGGCGAGCGGGACCATGTGGTCGACGTCGAGCGCCTTGGCGTCCTCGACTTCCTGGGCGTCGTAGTAGGAGAGCCATTCGCCGCCGGTGAGCTTGCAGTTCGCGCCGACGGACGGCGCCTCGCTGGCTTCGGCGATCAGTACTTCGGCGCGGGTGTTGCAGCCGTCGGACTTCACCTCACCGGCATTCCAGTGCTTGAACGCGGTGCGGGTGTAGCCCTCGCGGCGTTCCTCGGCGACAGGAATGCGGTGCACGGCGTCGGCCAGGGTCGTGGTCTCGGTGGGGTCGGCAGCCTGCGCCGGTGCAGGGGCGAGAAGGGGGGCCAGGGAAAGACTGAGCGCGGCGAGGCCGCGAACGAAGTTCTTGATCACCCCGGCAGGATCATCGCTGGCGCGCGCGCTGACCGGGCCCTCGGCGGACACCTCATCCGGGTGGGGGAAAAGGTTCACCGAAGAAACGTTGTGCCGCCGTACGCTCGGCGGTCCCTCCCTCACTCGGCCCCTGCCCAGCGGGCAGAAGATGTCTGGACTGCAGCTCGGCTGGTAGCCAGCAGGAAGTTCACGCGTGTGTTGATTCCTGCCGCCATCGCTTTGTACTTCGGGTTCGACCAGAACGAGTCGTGGTTGCAAGTCGCGAACCGAAGCTCGATCAGACCAGTTCGGTCAGTGTCATCCAGGCGGACCCAGTTCTTCATTTTGTCGGGGTCATAGATGTTGTCGAGATGGCGGGCGGGAGCGATCGGCAGGCCGAACTCGGGGTCCATCAGCGCATCGACCAACTCGGCCTGGCGGTACGGGGCGCCGGGGCGGTGGTCGAGATTGAGGCACCAACGCACCGGGCCGAGCCCGTCGTATCCGCGGATCCCAAGGCCTTTGTAGCCATAGACGAAGTCAGCGGGCACGAGCGTATGGAAGAGCCCTAGGCGCCTCAGCAGTCCGCTGCTGCACCAGGCCCCGGCCTGAAAGTTCCGCGTCCACTCCCCCGTATTCCAGCGTTGCTCAAAGGCCAGTTCCTCAGCCGACCACTCCGCCATCACGGATGGTCCCCGCCAGAGCGGCCGCCAGGCGAGGTCGACGAGGATGTCCAGCGCGTCCGACTCCACCCGCTTCCACTCCCCCTGCGACAGGCCGGAAAGCCACACCGATGTCTGCCGGCCCAACTGATGGATCTCGATGGCCTTCGCAGTGCGCTGTCGGATCCGGAGCCCGGGGAGCCCGTGCACCTCGCCGCCCGGTTCGTAAGAGGGGAGGATCGTGCGGAGAAACTTGTCGGCGCGTTCCCGGCTCTCCACCTCAAGCTGGATGCTGTCGGTACCTGGCTGTACCTGGCGGATGCCGAAAGTGAACTGGGTGAAGGCACCGTTGGAATCAAGTAGCTGGTGAAGGACGTCGGCCTCGAAGTTTCGCTGCTCGGGCGGAGCGGTCGGGATCGGCGGCTGGCCGGGGCAGAGTGCCGAGCGTGCTTGGGCGTACGTCTCGTTCGTGTACTGGCGACGCCGTTGGGCGAGCTTGCTGATCCGGTCACGACGCATCAGGAGGGTCCTGTTCCCCGCACCGTTCGGCCCTGCCGGTACGGCGAGAGAGCGAGCCGTTCCCGTGTGACTGCTTGGTGTGATTCAGCGGCGTGAAGCTGGCCTCCTTGGCTCCCTCTCCAGGACACCGTTTGGGCCGAAGCGTCCAAGGGAGCGCGGCCCAACCGTGGCCGCTTCCAGGCAGCTTAAACAGGGCGAGGGCGCCATTGCGCTCTGTACCTCTTCTGGGCGTGTCAGGGTCCGAGGTGCTTCGAGAGACGGACTCTGACACCTCGCCAGTCACGCAACACGCTGGCGGTGTTCTTTTGCCACACCTTCGACGGTTAGTAAGGTACCCGCATGACCGTCCCATACGATCCCGATGATCGGGAAAAGGTAGTCGCCAAGCTGCCAGGCGCTCTGCGCCAGGAACTCAAGGTCCGGGCCGCGGAGTTGGGCGTGGACATCAAGGACGCCGTCACCGAAGGCATCCATGCCTGGCGTGCGGCTCCCTCCCCTCGCCCTCAAGTCGACACCTCGGGTGGCAGCTCCTTTTCGACGTACGTGCCGACCGGCTTGTACGCCGCGCTCAAGAGCGACTGCAAATCCCGTGGGATCGCGTTCAACCAAGGTCTCGCGCAGGCAATTCGCCTCTGGCTCGACAGTTCTCCCTCCCCTCGCCGTACGCCTTCCCCGACGGAGGAGGCCCGGCGTCTGGTCTTCGGCAACCAGAAGGGCGGTGTCGGCAAGACCGCCACGTCCGCCGGTGTCGCCGAAGCGCTCGCAGAAGCAGGCAAACGCGTCCTGCTGATCGACTTCGACCCGCAGTGTCACCTGACCAAGCAACTTGGCTACCCGATGCTCGGCATCGACGACCCCAGCCTGGCCAAGCACATGCTGGGCGAAGGCAAGGGAAAGCTGCGTGAGCTGCTCGTCCCGATAGAGGAAGGCTGCTTCGGCGGCCGGCTGTTCCTGCTGCCCGGCTGCAAGGACGCCTTCCTGCTGGACGCCAAGCTGGCCACCACCCGACACGTACGGATCAAGGAGACAGCGCTGGAGAAGGCGCTGGAGCCACTGGAGGCCGAGTTCGACTACATCGTCATCGACTGCCCACCCAGCCTGGGCTATTCCATGGACACCGCCCTGTACTACGGGCGCACCCGCGGCGACGAAGCCTCGGGCAGCTCGGGGGTCCTGATCCCCGTGCTGGCCGAGGACTCCTCCGCCGACGCCTACGACATGCTCTTCGACCAGATCGAGGACCTGTCCGACGACCTCGACATCCAGATCACCAAGCTGGGCTTCATCGTGAACATGTACGACGCCCGCAAGGGCTACATCGCCACCTCTTCCCTCGACAGCTGGAAGGGCATCGGCGATCCCCCCGTCCTCGCCGTCATCCCCGAGCGCAAGGAGCAGCGTGAAGCGGCCCGCCTCAAGCAGCCGTTGCTGTACTGCGCGCCCAACAGTGAGCAGTCCGACGCCATGCGCACCGTCGCTGTGGCGGTGAACGGATGAAGGCCGCCGACCGACTGGGCACCGGCTCCTCCTTCGGGAAGGTTCCGCGCGGGCGCAGCGACCGCGGCCGCGCCAAGGCCGTCGCCCAGGGCGACGTCCCGGCCTACGAGCTCGTACGGCTCCACCTGGACGAGGTTGCCCCCACTCCCCTCAACCCCCGGCGCAACTTCGGCTCTGCCGAGGAAAAGTCACGCTTCGGCGAGGAGCTGCGCCAGGCGCAGCTCGCCGCCTGCGTCGCCGTATCCCGGGATGCCTATCTCGCGTTGTGGCCCGATCACGAGTCGCAGATCGGCGCCGTGGCGCATGTCCTGGTCAACGGCGAGCGCCGGTATCGCAGTGCGGTGCACGTCGGGCTGGAGGCCCTCGACTTCGTTGTTCGTGACGATCTCGCCTCTTCCCGGGAAGAGTTCGTCAACCACCTACTCAAGGAGAACCTTGACCGGGAGGACTTCGACGTCATAGAGCGTGCCCGCGGTGTGCAGGAGCTGGTACAGGTCTGCTCCGAGCAGTCCTCGCGAGGTGCCCGCACCCGGGCTGCAGAGCGGCTCGGCAAGGACCGGTCCTGGATCACCAATCAGTTGGCGCTGCTGGAACTGCCGCATGAGGTGCAGGCAATGCTCAGTTCCGGGGACATCGCGGAGCGGGACGGGCGCACCCTGGCTCGCCATCTGAAGGACCATCCCGGGCTGGAGGCAGCCGATCTCATCGCCCATCTGAAGGCGCTGAAGGAGGGCGAGGTCCAGGCCAAGGCGGAAGAGAAGGCGATACTGCAGGCGGCCAGGACGGCCCGCCCGGCCAATGGTGAGGCTCCGTTGTTGTCCGCGGACAACAACGGTGCTGCCGCTCCCCCGCAACAGGCCGAGCAGCCCGCAGCTCAGGGTTTGTTGTCCGCGGACAACAAGGCGAGCAGCCCTCTGCCGTCGGTCAAGCACGAGACTGATGTCCCGGAGAGCGATGAGAGTTTGTTGTCCGCGGACAACAAGTCGCGCCCCAGTAAGACGGCCGGGACGGTCGCGAAGGACGACAACGCGCACCTCGGTAAGGCTGCCGGGAAAGTCGCGGACTCCCCTGGTGTAGCTCTGCCACACCAGGCCAGCCAAGAGCTGGTGGACACGCTTCCCTGGACAGACCCGGCCTGGGTCGATCGGCAAGTGCGCCGCCGCATGGACCGGGAAGACCTCAAGAAGCTGGTGTGGCTTCTCCAGGCTGAAGAGGACGAGTAGTCCCAGATTCTCGCGATCACCAAACAATGAGGGGCCCGTCAGAACAATCTGGGGGCCCCTCATTGTTTGATAGGAATCGAACACCCGGCCGCGGGTGTTGGCCCGGTCCTATTCATCGAGCGGTCGTCAGACTCACGTTTCCGCATGGAATCGGAAGGCGCCATGGGTGCTTCAGCAGCGGCACCTTGGCTAGGGTTTGTTGTCCGCGGACAACAAACCGCGCCCCAGCAAAGCGGCCCCCCTGTCCCGGACACCCCTCCTGCCTCCCAACGAAGCTGGCCGATGCCGGGTCCCTGACCTGGCTGTACCAACGTCGTTGGGTCGGCTGGGCTGAGGGGAGGGAAGACCCGCGTCACCATCTTCCTCAACGCAACTCCGGCGACGAGTCGTCGTCATGGTCGCTCACGCCCAGCGACTTCACCCAAACGCCAACGCAGGTCGTCGGGCACTCAGCTGTGCGGGTGCGCCGGTTGGCTCTCAGCACTACTGATCCAGGCGTTCTGCATACGCGTTGGCCTCAGTGGGACCCAGGATGATCACTGCGCCGAGCTGAGCGAGAGGATCCTTCTTGGTTACCTTCATGAAGTTCCGATCGGACGTGACGTACACGTCGCCACCGGCCTGGATATGCGTGTGCAAGCCCAGCCCGTCCAAGCGGTAGTTCCGCCACTTCCGCTTGGCCTTCGCTTGGCCCTCAGCGCTCATCGAGGCGTCGGGCGTGAAGTCGTAAGGCAGAGCAGGGAACAAGACCTCGTGGATCTTGCGCAGCTCATCGTCAGTGGAATCATCCGGCCACACCCCCCAGTCCCAGTAGGCAAAGTCCCAGGTCAACACAGGCTTCAGGATGGGCAGGTGTCCCATACCGGCCAGCTGCAGCCGGTTCTGGAAGACAGCGAAGTCCGTCAGTGTCTCCCCGTCTACCTGGTTCTCAGCGGCAGTCGTTGCGGCGATCTGCACTATCGCCGTCCCATCGGCATGCCTGCTCAGGAGAGCTCGAATTCCGGGAGCAGAGTCCCGCTGTTCTTCGAGCGCTACCAGGCAATTGGTATCTAGCGTGAAGCTCAGCAAGGTATCTCCTGATCGCTCGTTCTCATGCTCTGACCGACGCTAGCCGTTGCATCGGTGCATGCAGGCAGAATGGCTCCGACGGACCCCGTCTGAGGCTTGTTGCCCGCAGACAACAAGCTCCGAGCCAGCAAGACAAACACCCTCGCTTCCCGGCAGGGATCCTGCCGGGAGTCGGCCTGCCGTCCGGAAAGAGGTCCGGGAGGGCGGGGCACACGGTATGGGCGCGAGCCCTACAACAGGGCGCCGCCGGACACCTCGAGGCGCTGGGCGGTGACCCATCGCAGGTCCTCGGAGGCGAGCGCGGCAATCGCGTCGCCGATCTCCTGCGGTTCACCGACGCGGCCGAGCGCGGTCTGCGCGCCCAAGCCCTCGCGCATCTGCGCGTCGTCCCGCATGGCGCCGCCGTTGAAGTCGGTGGCGGTCGGCCCCGGCGCGATGGCATTGACGCGGATCTTGCCCGCCCCTAGCTCCACGGCCAAGGTCCGGATGAGGACCTCGACCGCCGCCTTGGAGGCCGAGTAGACCGAGGTGTCGGCACTGGTGTGGCGGCTGAGGGAGGAGGAGACGTTGATGATCCGCCCCCCGTCAGCCAGCAGGGGCGCAAGCCCCTGGAACGCGCTGGTCCGGGTCTGATTGCTCATGAAGGCTACGTTCGGTGACGGCCGATGGGGTGGCATCCGGGGCGGCCGGAGTCGTAGTCGGCAGCCGCCCCGGGCCGTTGTGCGGGTGGAACTTCAGCGGCGTCGTAGCAGGGTGCGCCACGAGCGGCGGGGCGGTGTTTTGGCTGCGCGGGCGTCGGCCCACAACCGTTCCACCTCGTCCATCTGCCGTTCCACGTAGTAATCGGGCTCGCAGTTCTCGCCCCGGCAGACGGGGCAGCCGTGGGGGTGGTCGGCGATGCTCGCCGGGATACGGCAGCCGAGCTGTTCGCAGGTGGGGACGGTGGGGTCTTCGCCCATGCCGTCGCAGTAGGGGCAGCGTGTGTAGGCGTAGTCGATGGGTGCGCCGACCAGGTCGCGGTGCAGGGTGGCGAGGCCGGGAACGCCCAGCTCGCGCAGGAGCGCGTCGGCGCTGAGGATCTGCCGGGCAAGGGGCGTCTGGTGGCGGTTAGTGAGCATCCGGACGGCGGTGCACCAGGCGAGGCTGGAGCGGTCGATCTCCGGGGTGAAGTCGATCCAGCCGTACTCATCGGTGGTGAAGGGGCCGGCCGGGACGGTGAGCGGCATGTCCAGGGTGGCGAGTTCGGTGGTGACCTCGGTGACGCGGTCGGTGAAGCGGTCCATGAACGTGGTCATCTACGTGTCCTCCCATGCGACAGCCCGTACCTCCTGCGGCATTCGCAGGGAGTACGGGCCTTCGTGTTGAACTGGCTCAGGCGGCCGTCGCGTTGTCGTTGGTCGGGGGCGGGGTAGGGCGGCGCAGCCCCGGGATCTTCTGCTTCCATCGGTCCCAGAGGGTGGGATGGGTGTGGCGCCAGGCGGCGCGGTCCAGGCTGACGGGCTCCGTGTAGCGCTGGGAGAGGCCGCAGGTGCACTCCAGGCCGTAGGGGAGTGCCCGGTCGTCGTCGCGGGTCGTGGTGACGACGACGCGGTCTCCGTCGTGGCTGCCGTGGTAGGTGCCGACCCAGAGCTGCTGTGTGAGCATCACGGTTCCGTTCTGTGTGGTGAGAGGTGCCGGGGAGTTCAGGTACCGACGGGGGCGTGCGGAGTGACCACGAGGAACGTGTCGGTGGGCAGGTCCATCACGACCTGTGCGTCGATGCCCTGGGCGCGCTTGGCTCGGGCGTAGTCGTCGGCGGGCCAGGAGCCGCGGGGGTGGCCGGCGGGGAATCGCTCCAGGACCGTGCGGGCGTTGGCGTCGGTCGTCATCGCGGGCCGCCGTTCTCGCGGGCTGCGATCAGGGCGCCGATCGCGTCGGGGTTCGCGGCCAGACCGACCCACGTGCCGGACGCGGTGAAGACGGGGACCTGGTCGTGGTCGGCGTCGAAGATGACGACGTAGTCCCCGAATCGCTCCAGCAGCATGGGGGCCGGGGTGGGGTCCAGGATTTCCAGGGCATCGACGGTGACGTGCGGCGGCGCGTCGGGGTCTTCGGGCTGGGCGACGGTGCCGGTGACCCGCAGGAGGTCGCCGGGCCGGACGTCGCGCAGTAGGAGATGGGTGATGTGCGGGGCTCCGGTGCTGCATGCGTACACGGTGTCCGGGGTGTCGAGGGGGAGTTGGTCCGCGTCGACGGGGGAGTGGATCAGGTCGAACGTGGCGGTGCCCCACGCGGTGCCGGGGGCCGGGACGGCGTCGACATAGCCGTCGATAGTGAAGGGGGATTGAGGGGTCATCAGCGGGCCTCCGCCGGGGTGTTGGTGGTGTGCGGGGTGCGGGGTCGGGGGGTGCGTAGCGCGAGGACCAGGAACTGGCAGTTGCGCTTCTGGTCGGCTTCGGTGAGTGGCCGGGCCGGCGCGCCGCGGTGGTGCCACAGCGGGGAGGCGGGCGGCTCGGGGTAGGCGAGGTGGTCGACGTCGTGCTGTGGGGTGTTGCTCATGGGGGCCTCCAGGTGGAGGAGTCAGGCGTGGTCGTCGTCGCGCCGGCGCTTGGACTGGAGGTCGGAGGCGAACCTGCCGAGGCGGGCCTCACCGGGTTCACGGCGATCCAGTTCTCAGCGCACGCCTTGTGAACGGGCTCCCCGGAGTGGGAGCGCATCGGCGTGGGCTGCTCACACAGCACGCAGGGGCGGTCCTGCCAGCGGTCGAAGTGCTGGCTGTCACGCCAGTCCAGCAAGCCGCCGGGGACCGGGAATCAGGCCCGGCTCCCACAATGGCTTCTTGCTGCTCCTGCGGTCAGGGCCGCAGGAGTGGCAGCTGCTGGAGGACTCGGTCCACGAGGTCCTGCGTCGGCTTCCAGGCCGGGAGCGCGCCCGTCGCGGGCACGGGCAGCGGCAGTTCGTGGACGTCGGCGAGGACCAGGTGCTGGACGTCGCGTTGCGCCCAGGGGCTGGGGCAGCGCTCGAGCCCCCGGTCCAGGTGGCAGTCGGTGAGCCGGGCGACACCGATGACCGCCCCGAGGTGGAGTTCGCGGCCGCGGATCGCGGTGGCCACCAGCGGGTCGCGCAGCACGGCGGGCTCCGGCTTCGCCTTCCCGGCGTGGAGGAGGACCCAGCCGCGCCACGGCCAGTGGGCGGGCCTGTTCTCCGTGCGCTTCCCGGCGAGGATGCAGGTCGCCCAGGGCTGGCGGATGGTGATGCCGCGAATCCAGTCGCCGCCCTCGAGTTCGGCGGCGCTCACGTGGCACGCGCCAGAAGGTGCGTCCCACGGCGGCCGGTGCGGCGGCCGTTGACGGTGTCCGTGTACGCGTCGGCCCGCGTCGCGAGGTACGGGAACGTCTCCCGCCCCTTCTTGACCTTGTACATGGCGGCGTCCGCGCCGCGCAGGATCGTGCGAGTCGACTCACCGGGCAGGTCCAGGGCGCGGGCGATGCCGAGCGAGAAGTCCAGACGCAGCGTGTTCTGCTCGTGCCGGAAGGGCTGTTGCAGCTGCTCGCGCAGTTCGGCGATCTCGGTGAGCGCGATCGCCGGCGGGAGCACGACGGAGACGGCGAATTCGTCGCCGCCCAGCCGGGCAGCGAGCGCCTGGCGGCTCGCGCTCCAGTGGGCGAGGCGTAGGCCGGTGGTCTGGATGACGGCGTCGCCCGCAGCGTGCCCGTGGGTGTCGTTGACGGCCTTGAAGCCCACCCCGTCCAGCATCAGGACGTGCAGGGCATCGCGGTGCCGGGTGCGCAGGAGCCGCTCTCCGTGCGCGATGAGCTCGGGGCGGCCGGGCAGGCCGGAGAGCTGGTCCTTGCGGGCGACGGCCAGGCGCCGGTGGAGTGTCAGGGCGTGGACGGTCCAGCCGGTCAGCGGGAGAGCGGCGGTGGTCAGTAAAAGGGTGCGCTGCCCGATCCGGGCCTGAACGCGCAGGAGGGAGGACATACTTGAGTTCTCCGTCTCGTCTCGTACGGGATGGATGGGCCCGGGGCAGTCGTCAGCCGGTCAAGCAGGGCGACTGTCCCGGGGCGGAGCTACAGCGCGAAGTCGCTGCGGCGGGTGCAGCTGAGCGGGTTGTGCCAGCGGCCGGCCTTCGCGGCGTGCCAGTCCAGCGCCCAGCCGGGCCGCAGCCCGCGCGCTCCCCAGCTGTCCGGCTGCTTGCCGGGGATGTCGAGTCCGGCCTGCTGTGCGGCGAGCGCGGCGTCGTACACCTCGTGCGCGCGCCGCAGGGCCGTGGTGGGGGAGTCCGCCTCGCCGGTGAAGACGTGCAGACCCCGCAGGGCCGGGTTGGTGGTGTCGTGTATCGGGACGTCTACCTCGTAAACCTCGCGGTTCGGCATGACGACCCTCTCCTTCCGTGCCTGGTGTGTGAGGGGCCACCGCGCCGTCCTGGTCTCGGAGGTGATGCCAGGGCGGCGGGGAAGCCCGTCAGATCGCCGTGGGGCGGAGACGGTGGAGCCGTTCCGGCCCGGCGCGGGCAGGGCCGGAACGGCTCCGTGGGGTTCAGTCGTTGGCGGCAGGCTGGTCCAAGGACGCCTCTTCTGTTCGAGCAGATCAGGCAGCTGCGACCGCAGCAGGGGAGTCGAGACCGACGCCGCGCAGCGCGTCCAGGACGTACGCTTCGAAGCGGTTCTGGTGCTGGGCGGCGACCGCGTGGCCGGTGGCGCGGCTGTAGGCGTAGCAGTGCGCCATCATGCTGGCGTCAGTGTCGGCGAGGGCCTGGTCGACGGCGTTCCGCGCGAGGTGCTCGATCCAGGTCTGGGCGGCCGATTCGCGGCGAGTGTGCGAGGTGGACATGGCGACGGCGTCCGCCCATCGGCCGCTGCCGCAGGTGGGGCCGCCGCACTGCTCCCAGTCCCACTTCCGGTCGCGCATGCCCTCGGGATCGGCGTCCCAGTCCGCCGCCCAGCGCGCGGCCCGCTCGGGGATCTCCTGCTGGATGACGTTCAGGACGTCGCGGCCGGCGGGCCCGAGCGCGAGGTGGGCGTTGGTCTCCTCGAGGACGCGGATCTGATGGGAGAGCAGCCGGTAGGGGTAGTAGCGCTGGCTCCAGTTACCGGTCTCGCCCAGCGGCTCCACGATCCACAGCCGGACGGGCCAGGTGACGGGCCAGATGCCGGTGTCCTCCAGCGCCTCGCCGACGCGCTTGACCATGCGGAAGTAGGAGAAGCGGCTCTCGTCGTACCACTTGTTGCGGCAGGGGTTGGGGTGGTCGATGACCTGGCCGACGCTGGCGGCGAGGTTCACCGGGGTCCCGGCCTCGCGGGACATCTCGATGATGCCGTCGGCGGGGGTGGCGATGTACCAGGTGACGGGCTTGCGGGCCATGCGGTCCTCCGTAAAGGGGTGTTGGCGGCCGGAGCCGCTCATAACCGGGTGTCGGTCGGGGTACGCGGGTCGCCCGCGCTGGCGTGGACGATGCGGCGGTGCGCGGCGCGGCTCACGCGCCGACCGCCTCCTTGTACTGCGCGGCGAGGTCGTCGCGGCCCTCGGGGTCGTCGTCCTGGTCGCGGTCGTGGTCGTCGTCCTCCTGGTCGACGTCGTCGGGGCCGCCGTGGACGGTGCACACGGTGTCTGGGTGCGGCCGGTCGCTGGTGTGCGCGATCAGGAGGTCGGTCACGGAGTAGACGGCCTGCCAGGCGGGCGCGTCGCATTCGTCGTCGTACGGGCAGTACACGAGCAGGTCGAAGCCGAGGTCGCCCTCGCCGTCGACGTTCGTGCGCAGGGCGAGCACGAGCCGGTCGGGTCCGAGGCGGATCTCGCCGACGCGGTCGCCGCCCGCCAGTTGGGAGTTGTCGCGCCACGTCCACAGCGGCAGTACGTCGGCGCCGAGGGTGCGGCGCACGAGGAACAGGTCACCCAGGCCGTCGCCGCGGCCGTCCCAGCCCATCTCGTGGCGGCGGGTGTCGCTGGCGCGCTGCAGGAGCGGCTCCAGGCGGTGGATGTTGTCGGCGAACACCACGTGGTCGAAGCCCTCGCCGCGCAGCTGCGGGAACGCCTTGACGGCGTCGGCGTGCTGGCGGCGTACGACGTCCTCGGGCACGGCCAGGGTCGGGTCGCGGTCGGCCTGGCGCTTCACGCAGACGTCGGCCGGGGTGGAGACGAGCAGCGCGACGGTCGGCACGCCATGGGCGCGGGCGACGTCGATCAGGCCCTTGCGAATGACGGCCTCGGTGTTCGTCGCGCTGATGACCGTGGTGAGCCTGCGAGCAAGGCGGGCCTTGAGCGCGGCGTGCATGAGGGCGGCCGCGGCCGACGTCGCAGTCTGGTCGCCAGCGCAGTCCGACACCATCGCCCTGAACTGGTCGAGCTCCAGGACCTGCGTGGCGGGCCACGTGCTCGCGAGGGTCGTCTTGCCACTGCCCGATGCCCCGATCAGGACGATGAGCGACGGGTCGGGAATGGTCGTGTCGATCGGCTGCATCGTGCCGGTGAAGGTGGTCTTCATGCACGTTCTCCTTGCGGGTGGAGGGTGGAGGTGGCCAGGTGCAGGCGCATCCCGGCGGAGTCGCCGATGTAGGCGGCGGCCTCCTCGATCGCGCAGGCCGCGGATTCGGCGTCCTCGCCATCCAGCGGCGCGAGCACGGCGACGCGGGAGGCCATCGTGAGGAGCTGGCTGAGGGCACCGAAGAGGCCGTCCTGCGGGCAGGCCTCGTCGAACAGCTCGCGCAGCAGCCCGGCGAGAAGTTCGGGGTCGACCGGGTCGCCCAGTTCGTCCTCGAGCTGCTGGACGGCGAGCTTGGCGATCGAGGCGGAGGAACGCACCCGGTCCAGCCGGGGGCGGGCGGCGGGACGCTGCATGTGGGGGTTTCTCCTGATCTCGAAGCGGGTGAGGGGAGGGGTGGGCAAGAACAACGGCCCTGCCCGTGAGGTCGGGCAGGGCCGGGAAGGTGCCGGATTTCGTGGCGGTGGAGATCAGAGCCATTCCAGTTCGTCGTCGAAGCACAGGACGTCGCCGATGAAGAACCCGAGCCCGGACACCGTCCAGCGGTAGTCCGTGAGTTCGCCTGGCGGCTCCTCGTCGAGGACGTAGCCGATCCGGCCGGCCGCCCGGGGGTCGTCCTCGCAGGAGACGATCAGGACCTCGTTCTCGCGGCCGGTCACGTCAGCGGGATGGCTCGGCAGGCGGAGGCGTGCGCGCTGGCCTTCTCGCGCATGTCGAAGAGGTAGGCCTCCTCGGGGAAGCGCGAGGCGTCCTTGCAGCCGTGGCACTTCCAGCGGTTCTTCATGTGCTCGCCGCCGCCGGTGACGTCGACGTAGGCGCCGCCGACGGTGGAGTAGCGGATCTGCAGGTCCTTGGGTCGATCGGGCTCGCTGAAGGCGGAGACGCGGACGGCGGTGTTCATGACGGGAAGTCCTCTCAGGTCAGGCAGCCAGTCGGTGGTCGGTGATCGAGGCCGGATCGTGCATGACGGTCTCGGGGCTGGGCTGGTAGCCGCGCTCACAGGGGTCGCAGTGGCCCACCTTCCGCAGCGGCAGGCAGTGGTAGTACCGGCGGCGGCAGAGCGGGCAAGTGGACCTTGCGGCCACCGCGCGGTCCAGGGCTTCTTCCTGCGCGAGCGTCGGGACGCGCTTCGGCTTCGCCAGGTCGACACGGAGCAGGTAGCCGCGAGTGGGGTGTCGGCAAGACCACTGCGGGCGGGTCGCACAGAGCTTGCAGCGCAGGATCGCGACCGGGCCCTGATTTTCCCCCGGGCTCAGGCCCATCTCCCGCAATTTGCGTCGCGTGACCAGGCCTTCGGGTACAGCGGCGCCGCGGTCGTACTCCGGCAGGGACGCGGCGCTGCGCGCAACCCGTGTCACCTCGCGCCGACGGCGCTTGCGCGTACGCGGCATCACCGGCTCCAGGAGCCGGGGAGACGAGGGTGGGGCAGCGGGTAGCGGGGGCCGGGGCGTTGCGGGCGGGGCCGGCCGATGCGGCGGCGCGGGCGGGGGATGAGCACGAGCAGGTCCTCCAGGTCGTCGGTGACAGCGCTGCGCCCCGCCGACCAGGTGGTGGTCGGCGGGGCGCAGCGGGTGCCGGTTCGGGGCTGGGAACGGTGTGCGTGTGCAGGCCGGTCAGGTGCCGGGCTGGCGTGGTGGCGAGGCGATGCCAGTGCGGCTCCTGCGGACGGTCATCGCGACTTGGAGGGTGACGGGGTCGGCTTGGGCAGCGGTTTGACCGACGGGTTGGCGGGGGCGGTGTGGGTCGGCTGGGGCTTGTCGGGGGTCGTCGCGGCGTCGCCGCTGCTGTGTGTGCCGATGTAGAAGCCGCCGATGAGTCCGAGGATGAGGAAGACCTGGTGGCGGTGGGCTCTCCACCAGGTCGGCGGCGCAGGTTCGGTGAGGACTCCTATGACGGCAGGCCGTTTCGCCAAGGCGTTGTCTCCCAGAGGGTGTTCCGCAGCAGTGCTGCGGGGACGGATGGCTGTGCGGTGCGCGAGGCCAGTCGGCCTGCCCGTGCCTCGCGCGCCGCTGAGGTGCGGCGGGCGAGGACCAGGCGGGTCGGCCGGAGGGTCACGGGCGGGTCTGCGTCGTGGTGCTGCGGTCGGTGTGCTGTTCGCCCTGGGCGTCGTTGCCGTTGAACTGGCCGACCAGGAACAGCACCAGGAGGAGCAGGCCGCTGACGACGACCTTCAGGGACAGCGAGAGGCCAGCGGGCTTGGGCGGCGTGTAGGGCTTGAGCTCGAAGAGCTGGCGCGGGGTGTGATCGGCCATGACAAGGCTCCTGAGGGGGTTGGGGTGGGATGGTTCCGGTGGCCGGGTGGCCTGCGCCGCACTCGACTTCCGTCCTGTGGGGCGGAGTTCGGGGGCGATGCGGGTGATCCGGGATCTGGTGCGGGCGCCCGGCGTGCGCCACGCTGTGGGCAGGCACAGGGAGGAGTTGGGCGCGATGGGGTTGTTCTCTCGCGAGGACCCCGTGGTGGTATTCGAATCAGTGGTCGATTCCGACGGGGTGATCTGGCCGGCCTGGACGGATGATGAGGGCCAGTTGTGGATCGACGCTGAGGAGGGGCTGGAAGTCGCGGTCTCCGGTGCGGTTGTCGACGGTGTCATCTACGACGCGTGGATCGACGAGTACGGCCAGTTGCGCATCGAATTCGACTGACCGGCTTCGACCGACCGGGTTCAGATCCCGCGTGCGTCGGCGAGGTTCGCGGCCTCGCCGAGGATCCGGAGTGGAACACGCCCGTTGGCCCAGGAGTCGTTGAAGCCGGGGACGGAGTCGACGTCGTCACCGAAGCGCTTTCGAATGGAGTCCAGGACGAGGGCGGCGGCGTCGGACTCCAGGCCGAGTCTGCCGCCGGCTTCCTTGCGGATCGCACCGAGCAGGCAGACCGCGCCGCGTTCGTCGGTGAGGGCGCCGCTGCACCAGCCGCTGGTTTCCATCCGGTCGCGGGCGCGTTCCAGGAGGGCTGCCATCGGTGTGGCGGGGGCGGGCAATTTCGGGGTCGGGGTCGGGGTGAGCGGCACGGTGACGACGTCGGCCAGGTCGACGGGGTCGGTGGGGATGTGTGCGGTGCGGACCTCGTAGGCGACGGCCGCTTCATCGAGCCGGACGGTCATGGACGCGTCCACGATGGCCATGCGGGCTTCCAGGGAGAGCTCCGTCGCAGCGTCCTGGGTGGCGGGCGGTCTGGCGGGTGTGCTGGTGAGTATGTGCATGAGGCAGCTCCCAGGTCAGCCGATGCCGCTCTCGGCCGCGGCAACGAAGTCGGCGAGGGTGACGTCCTGCCAGCGAGGGCGCGGCGGCGCGCTCCAGATCGTGCGGGTGCGGCCCGTCACCAGCAGTTCGTTGATCAGGCGAGTCGCCTTCGGGCCGGTGCCTGTGCGGAACAGGGCGTCGGCTTCATCGACGACGATCAGCGAGGGCTTGGGCGCGAGTAGTTCAGGGCGGAGCACGGGTCCTCCGGCGTGTGGAGTGGCGGGGTCACAGGGACTGGGCCCGTCCGGCGATGGTCTGGATCGCGCGGGTGATGCCGGGCGCGAGGCCGGTGGAGGCGAGCGCGAAGCCGAACAGGGCACAGGCGATGCCCGGCCAGATGCGCTGGGAGCCGGTGCGCACCAGAACGATCACGATCAGAGCCATGACGCCGGCGAGGGAGAGGGAAATGACCATGCGGATGTCCTTCCGGGGATGAACGGGCCGCCCGGCCCTGGCGGCGAGGGCCGGGGCCGGGCGGGCAGGGGTTAGTCGTCGGCGAGTGCGAGGTCGGCGCGCAGTTCGCGTACGACCTCATCCGCGGCGTCCGGTTTGACCAGAACCTCGCGGGCCTTGCTGCCGTCGGCGGGGCCGACGATGCCGCGCGCTTCGAGGGTGTCCATGAGCCGTCCGGCCAGGGCGAAGCCGACGCGCAGCTTGCGCTGCAGCATCGAGGTGGAGCCGAACTGGGTGGAGACCACCAACTCGGTGGCCAGGAGCAGCAGCTCCCCGTCGAAGCCCTCCGAGGGCATGCTCTTGGTGCCCGGGGCCTCGCCGGCTGCGGGCTCGGGTTCGGTGTGGCCGCCGGCGGGGGCGTACTCGCCGTGCTCGGGCTGGTGCAGCAGGCCCTCTTCGACCAGATCGCTCAGCTTGTTGCGGACGGTCCCGGGCGTTGCGTCGACCAGTTCCCGGATCTCCTTGGCGGTCATCCGGCGGGTGACCACGGCGAGGATCTGGTCCCTGACCTTGGTCTTGGACGGCTTGGCGGCCGCGGCCGGGGTGAACACCGGTGCGGTCGGCACCGCGAAGGACGGGGTGCCGCCGCCGGGGCCGTCGGCCTCGGGCTCGGGTGCGTCCCAGTCGCCGTACAGGTCGCCCTGGGCGGCGAGGCCGTCGGCTTCCCGGTCGGTGATGGTGGCGATGGTGCCGTCGGCGGGGAAGATGTCGCCGAGTCCGTCGGGGGTGCCGTCGTCGGGCAGGTGCACGTACAGGGTGCGCATCAAGGTGGCGTCGGAGCCGGTGACGACGTGTCCGGCGCCCTGGGTGGTCGCGCCGGGCGCGTCGGATTCGGTGCCCTTCATGCGGTCCATGAGGGAGACCGCCGCGCCGAGCCGGTCGGGGATCGGGGCGAGGTCGGCGTCCCCGGCGAGGCCGCCGGTGGCCTGGCGGGCGGCGATGCCGCCGGAGATGCGCAGCACGATGCCGACGCCGCCCTGGACCTGCTCGCGCAGGGAGGCGGCGCCGCCGAGCTTGTCGAGGTTGAGGGTCTGGCCGGCGAACAGTACGCCGACGCCGAACTTGCGGCCCTCGCGGGCGAGGATGTCGGTCAGCTCCGCGATCTCGTCCCCGTACAGCGGGTCGGTGACCAGGGAGTTGAACTCGTCCAGGACGACGATGAGGGCCGGGTAGGGCGAGTTGAAGGAGAAGTCGTGCCCGACTTCGGCGTTGATCTCGCCGCGCACGTTCATCAGGCCGACGGCGGCGCGCAGCTGCCGTACGGTGCGCAGGGCGCCGGAGCCCTGGCGGTCGACGTAGCGGCCGACGGCGGACATCTGTGCGTCGGGCCGGGCGGAGGTCACCCAGCACACGACTCCGGCCAGGGAGTAGGCGGCGCACATCAGGGCCATGGCCACGGTCTTGCCGGAGCCGGTCACCCCGACCAGGAAGCCGTGCAGGGTGCCGGACGCGGACCGCATGTGGACCTGGGCGTCGCGGCCGTCGTGGGTGGTGCCGATGGTGAACCGGCCGTGCCGGTCCAGGGTGAGCAGCTCGCGGGTGGCGGGGCGGGCCTGCTTGAACGGCGCCTCGTCATACAGGGTGATCAGGACCTCGCGGCCCTGGGCTTCGGCGACCAGCCGCATCTCGGCAGTGTTGACGCCGAACGCGGAACACAGCTGTTCGTGGTTGACGCGGGCGACCTGCCCGGACGGCACCGCCGCCAGGATCATGACCTTGCCCGGGGTGTCGTCGTCGATCGCCACAACGCCAGCGCCGGGGATCGCACCGGAGGGGGCGGCGATGAATTCGTCCCACATCTGGTCGAAGCGGCCCTTGCCCTGCTGGGAGGGCTGCACGCTCAGCCGCATCCGGCCGGGCCCGCTGTTGGGGATCTCGGTCAGGGTGACGGTGGAGACGGGGTAGCCGAACACGGCGGCGATGTCGGTCAGTTCCATGCGCGGCACCGCGGTGCCGGCCGGGGCCACGATGACCGCATGGAAGTCGGCCTGGTCGGCGTGGAGCTGCTCGATGTTCTCCAGGTGCGTGTCCTGGGAGACCTTCGCGTCGGCCCACAGTTTGGCGACGATGCCCTCGAACGTGGTCGGGTAGCTCTCGGTGTCATCGGGACCGGGCCGCCATCCGGCGCGGGTGATCGGCAGCCACAGGCTCATCAGCCCGCCCCACGCGGCCGGGGCGGCGATCTGCCACCACGAGGTGCCGTCCACGACGGCGTTGGCGGTGTACACGCCGACGGCGCCGAGCAGCGGCAGGGACCGCTGGCTTGCCTTGAGCAGCTTGGGGAAGTTCCCGGCCTTGGTGCGCCGGTACAGCCACCACAGGCAGCTGCTGCCTGCGACGGCGACGGGGGCGTGCACGGCGGCTTCGCCGAGTTCGGGTACGACTCCCAGCGCGAGCGCGGATGCCCCGTAGGCGACACGCTCCACCTTCGCCCGCGTGGGCATCCGCTTCATCACGGCAGGTCAACTCCTTCTCTGTTCTGTTGAGTTCAGTGCTCCCGGCCGCGCGGGATGGATGTGGGTGAGGGCCGCGCACCCGAGCGGGTGTGCGGCCCTCACGTGCGGCGGGGCGGCGGGGTCAGCGCTGCCGGTAGAAGCCCGGCTTGGCCATGGGCACCTTGGAGACGGCGTTCTTGTTGTAGATGCCGCCGTACTGGGTGGCGTGCGTGCTCTTCCAGTTGCTGGTGGCCTGGTAGAGGCGGTCGCCGATCGCGGCGATGCGCAGGCCGCCGCCGGCCACCTTGCCGAACTGGGCGGCGATCTCGTCGATGCGACTGGTGTGGGTGGCGTGGACTTCGGCCTGGCGGCACATGGCGGCCAGGATCGCGCTCATCTTCGCGTTGCTGCGCATCCGGGTCTTGATCTGCTCGGCTTCCTCCTTGAGGGCAGCCGCGGCCTTTTGCAGCAGGGCGAGCTTGGCCTGCTTGGCCTTGAATCCGTTGCCCGCTCCGTCGGAGCCGCCCCGGGCGAGTTCGCTCATCGCGATCTCCTCCTAGTTCTCGTTGTGGAGGCGGGAGCTGGGGGTGACCAGGCCCTGGTCCGCGGTCTCCTGCTCGATCGGCTGGTAGTCCTGCTTCATCTGGCTCTCTTCGACTTCGGCGAGTTCCGCCGCGGCCAGGGCGTCCTTGGCCATCTGGAGGGCCTCACGGAGCAGTTCGAGCACCGTGTTCTGGGTCTCGGCGGCCGCTTTCATGACCTTCTGCGAGCCGACGTTGTGCGACGTGCTGAGGTCGTTGACCATCGTTTCGAGCTGGCCGAGCAGCTTGCGCGCCGACTTCGCCAGGCCGTCGCAGTCGTCGTGGGTCTCCATGCCCTCGGTGACCAGCTTGGCCAGCACCTTCACGCAGTCGCCCTTGGTCACTTCCGTGGCGTGTTCGGCGGCCATGCCACCAGGTCGCGGCTTGGCGACGAACGCGCCGGCCGGGGCTGTTCCCATGGGGATCGGCTCCTTCTTTCGAGTGGTGCCCGGCCGCTTCCCGGCCGGGCGGTAGGGGGCACGGGGCAGGGCAGGCCGCGGCTCCGAGGGCAGGGGCTGCGAGGCGGGGGCGGCAGGCCGGGAATCCTCGGACTCCCACGGCTGCCGGTTGCGGCGCGCCGGGCCGGCCTGTTCGACGGTGATGGTCGTGGGCACCGGCTTGATGTAGTCCCACGGCGAACTCCGCGCCCAGGTGAAGCCCGGCCCCGTCCCGGCACCGGAGCTGCCCGTCCCGCTGCCCGTTCCGGGCCCGCTGGTGTTCTTGGGCCGGGACTTCTTGGGCCCGGGCTTCTTGGGCTTCGTCTTGCCCGGCTTGGTCTTCCACGCGGACGGGCCCTTCCCGGCCGTGGCGCCCGGGCCGGTGCCCTTCGGGCCGCCGGTATTCGGCTTCGCCCCACCGGCCGGGCCCGGGCTCTTGACCGAAGGGGCGCCTTTCGTGCCGCCCTTCGACGAGGGGGTGGGGTTGAAGACGCAGCCCGTAATGCCGCCGCGCTTCTTCCAGCGGTCGGCCATGGTGTTGCCGACCGCCTGCCAGAACGTCGTACGCCCGGCGTTGGCGCCGGTGGAGCCGGATTTGCCCGCAGACGGCTTCCCGGCGCCGGCCGCCGCCGGACTGCCCGGTGCGGGCTTCCACCCGCCCTTCACGGCGGTGTTCGCCCCGCCCGCAGCCGCCCCCGGTTTCGCTCCGCCCGGCTTCGCAGCACCCGGCGCGGTGCCCGGCTTCGGCGTGTTGTTGACGCCGCCGGGTGTCCCGCCGCCCGTGGGCTTGGGCTTGTTCGTCTTGCTGACGACCGGAGTGGACGGCTTCCGGTTCTTCCACCGGTCCGTGAGCGTGTTGCCGACCGCCTGCGGCAGCGTGGTGCGGCCGCTCGGGTTCTTCGGGTTCTTCGGAGTCGTCGCCTTGCTGAGGACCGGAGTGGACGGCTGGCGCCGATTCCACCGGCCGTTGACCGCATTGCCGACCGCCTGCGGGAGCGTGGTGCGGCCACTCTTGGAGTTGCCCTTCGGCGCTCCGGACCCTGAGGACCCTGTGGACGGGGAACGGCCGCTCCCGCCCCGGCCGTTGACGCCGCCGGAGCGGCCCGGCCCGTTCGGTCCGGGCGAGTTGCCCCTGCGGCCCCCACCGCCGCCTCCCGACGCTCCCAGTCGGCTGGGAGCGGTCCGGCCGCCACCCAGCGCTCCTCCGCGCCCGCCTGCACCGCGCGGAGCGGGCCCTGACGGGGGGCCCGAAGAACGTCCTCGAGGCGAGCCGCCAGACGCGCCGCTGGAGGATCGTCGCGAGCCCACCGGCCCGCCAGCCCCACCGCCGCGTCCCGAGCCGCCAGCGGACCTCCCAAGGGCCCTCTTGCCGTACTCGTGCGAGGAGGGGGCGCCGCGCCCGCCGTGCGCCCGGGCGCGCTGAGCGTCAGCCTGCGCGGCGAATTTCGCTGAATCCGCATTGGATTTCGCGGCCAGCAACTGCAGTTCCCGCTTGTGTTTTGCGGCTTCGATCCGGCGCGGCCCGGACTCCTGAACCCAGGTGTGGATTCCCTCGAATGCGGCCAATGCGATAGCCAATATGGCGGCCATCGACAAAGCACCCGTGCGGGGAGGTCCAGGATCAGCCGGAGTATTCGTGACGCCGTCGCTGCGAAGCGCCGCCGGGGTGATGCCGGGCGTGCGTGGCGCGATGGGCGGCGGGGTCAGGTCGAACGGGGAAATGCGCCCCATTCTCGGGTCAGGGCTCGTATCCGGTCCCGCACCGCCTCCCGGCGCCAGTGTGGGGACGGGAGGAGCTACGGGGGGCGGCGGCGATCCGATCCGGGGAATCGGGAACACGTTGTCCGGGCGTTCTTCGTCGGACACGTGCCCTCCCTTCGTGGTGACGGCCGGTCACCGGAGGGGGTCTCCTCGCACGCGTACAACGCACGCGTGTGTAGGGACCCCCGATCCGGGGTTCCGGCGGTGATGATGATGACGGTGACGATCACTCAAGGTGAGTGCGGTAGATCTGCTCCAGCTCGCCCGAAATCGCGTTGAAGACGCTCGGGTCGCCGGTCCTTTGGGATTTCTGGATCGCCGAAACTTTCACGAGATCGAGCCAAACACGCATGAATTCTTCCGGCGCTTTCTCGCCCTGCTCGTGAGCGTTCCTAAATTTATCGTTCCAGAGTTCCGCCTTCTTTGGCGGCATTCCGGAATTCTGCATTTAGGCCCCCCTCTTCTTCTGCTGCCCGAAGAAATCACTCAGGACCTGCGGCGAACCATTCGCGCCCGCCTGATTGTTCTCGTTCTGTGCAGGGGAAAGGCGCTCCAGGGTGCGGGCCGCCGAATTCTGCGCGACCTCCTGAATCTGGCCCTTCCTCAGCGCCTTCTTCTGGTCCTTGTTGCGGGTCTTTTCCTCCCGCTCCTGGGCCACCGTCTGCGGGTCGGTCTTCTCGTACGCCGCGACCGTGCCGTTGATGGCCTTCGCGGCCTGGCGCATCGCCTTGGCCGCGTCCCGCAGCGGCTTCACCCGCCGCTTCGCCCGCAGCTTCGCCGACCAGGGCATATCCCCGTCCACGCTGCGCTGCTTGAGGTCCGCCTCCAGGGCGTCGGCCAGCGAGTCGTAACTCTGGGCGTCGGTCAGCATGCCCGCGCCGTGCTGCGCCTGCCAGGTCTCCCGTGTGGTGTCCAGGCGCAGAGCCTGGACACCGGACGTGACGCGAGTCGCGATGTCCGTGCTGCTCATCAGGGGTTTCTCCTTCATGAAGGGCCGTACAGGGGATCCGGATCAGTGGAAAGCTCTGGGTGGCGCTTCGGCGCCTTCACCGTGTCCCCGAGGCATTTCCGGTGTCTCGGGGGCCGGTGGAACCGTCGAAACAGCTCGTTTGTGCAGGTCACTGCTCCGGGCGGTAACCGCCGGCAAGCAGCTCGGCTGCCTCCTGGCGGTACTCGGAGGCGGTGCCGGGGGAGGAGACGGCCAGTTCGTGCTGGATGTCGGCGAGCGGCAGCCGGTCGGCGTCGCCGCCGGCCGCGAGGATCATCCGGGCGACCCTGCGGACCGCCCGCTCGCGCGGCTTGAGCTTCGCGACGTCCTCGGCTTCGACCGCGCGCCGCTCGATTTCGGCAGCAGCCCGCCGCGTTTCGGCAGCGGCCCGCTCGGCTTCGGCGGCGTCGTTCTCGGCACGCGCGGCATCGGCGAGAGCGACCTTCTCAAGGCGCTCCTCCTCCGCCTTATTGCGGTTGGTTTCGGCAGTGGCGCGCTGCGTTTCGGCAGCGACCCTCTCCGTTTCGGCGGCACGCCGGTTCGCTTCGGCAGTGGCCTTGCGTGCTTCGGCGATCTTCTGGGTCTCGACTGCCTCCACCTCCGCCGCGGCGACCCGGTCGGCCTCCGCAGCTTCCTTCCGCTTCTCGGCTGCCTGGCACTCCAGTTCCGCCGTGCGGACGTCCGCGGCGGCCTTGGCCTCGTACTCCTGGGCCTCCTTGCGCTGCGCCTGCGCCTCGCGGGCGCGAGCTTCGGCGACGAGCGCGGTCTCCAGCGCCGCTTCCTCCACCTCAGAGGCCCGCTCTGCGGCACTGACCTGGGCTCGGGCGTGCGCGCGGGCCTGGCCAGTCTCGCCTTCCACCCGGGCGCGGACGGCTTCGAGCTTGCCCTCCGCCTCCAGCCGGTCGGCCTGCGCCTGCTTGCGCGCGAGCTCCTGGCGCGTCTCCGCGTCCAGGCGCCGGCGCTCCGCCTCCTCCGCGCGGGCCTCAGCATCGCGTTCCTGCTGCTCAGGCATCGCGAGCGCCTGCGAGACGGTATAGCCGTGGGCGGCCATCTTCATCGGCAGCCGTTCATCCTCACTCGCCTTGCTCAGGTCGCCGTTGTGCTTGCGCTTGAGCCACTGCTCGTAGCCGATGAGTTCCTGCTGACGCCGGATCATCTCCGGGTACGAGGCGACCCCGTGCAGCCGCATCCGGCGATAGAAGCGCGGTGTGGCGACGGGGGAGAGGATCCAGCGGTGCATCGGGATCCGGTCGGTGACCGTTCCCGCCTCCAGCCTGGCCTTTTGGATGATCAGGCGGCGGGCGGCCTCGACACCGATCACGAACAGCATCGGCATGACGCCGTGGGAGGCGGCCTGGACCGGGTCGGTGCTGATCTGGCCCTGTGAGCTGGCGTTGAACCAGATCGTCGCACCGGTCATGGCGTGCGCGGCGAGCCGCAGGAGCGGCCACGGGGTGCTCTTGCGGATCAGGTACAGGTCCAGGGCGAGGAACGCGATGATGCTCGCGTCGACGCCGACCGGGAACCAGGGGGCCAGTTCCTTGCTGAAGCCCCAGCTCAGGGCGACCTTGGCCAGGGTGCTGTACGACATCGCGAAGCCGATGACGCCGACCAGCGTTCCGCCGATCGCGGCGACGAGCGACAGGGCGGTCATCAGCCGGTCACGGGTGGGATTGATCGTCTTCCGCTTGTCCGGTCGCGAAACGGTCCGGGCCGCGCCCGAAGGCTTCTCGGGTGCGCCCGAAACGGCGGCCGGCGTGCGCGAAACGGGGGTGTCGGGTGCCGCGCTCTGCGGCACTTCGGTGATCGTCATGGGGGCCTCCCAAGGGGGCGTTCAGGGCGGGCGCGAAACGGCGGGGGCTGCTCCCGAAACGCGGCGGTGCGTTCCCGAAACGGCGGTCGGTGCGGTCGGTTGATCACGGAACTGGCACCGGCTCTACCCGCTCCGGGCGCACGAAAGGGCCGGCGGCCCGGGAGGTGGGCGGCCGGTCTCGCGAAGCGTCGCGGGGCGGGCGCGAAACTGGGTGCGGCTCCCGCCGGGCGGGCGCGAAATCAGCTCAGCTCTCGGGGAACTGCGCGCCGTGCCGTTCGAGGTCGGCAGTGGTGATGCCGAAGTGGCGGCACCGGTCGATCAGCGGCTGGAGCCTGGTGCCGTCGGCGAGCGCCTCGGGCGAACCGACGCCGAACCGCCTCTGCGTGGCGAACAGTTCGTTGAGCGCGGTCGCGGTGCGGGCGGCGTGCCGCTCTACACGGCCCTCGCCCACCCACTCCTCCGCGATGACGTGGAGGGTGGTGCGCCAGCTGCCGCTGCAGTCCTCCGGCTCGATCGGCGGGATGTCGCTGCCGAAGATCGCGAACGCGGCCTCGCGGGCGGTCGCTTCGGTGCCGGGCTGGAGCGGGGTCATCGTCGTGGCCATGGGGGGCCTCCCTCGACTGTCGGTCCGGGCTGTCCGGCTCCCCGTCACCGCCCGTCCCGGCCGCCGTGGTGCAGCGGTCGGTGCGGGCGGATCAGGCAGCCGCCAGAACGGATCAGGCGGCGCGGCGGCGGGCGGAACGACGCTTCATACGACGGCGTTCGTTGTCGTCGGTGCCGCCCCACACCCCCAGCTCGTTGCGCTCCAGGGCGCCTTGGAGGCAGCTCTCCATCAGCGGGCAGCGGCGGCAGACGGCCTTGGCCTCTTCGACCTGCAGCAGGGCCGGGCTGTTCTCCCCGATCGGGAAGAACAGCTCCGGGTCCTCACCGGCGCAGGCCGGGCGGGGCCGCTCGGGCACCGCAGGGGCGATGGCGCCGTAGCCGTACGGGGCGGTGCGTACGATGGTGTGCACAAGGGCCTCCCAGAAGGTCCGGTAGTACGAAGCGGCGGCCCCGGGGGATGCGACCCCCGGGGCTGTTTTGTGTCGACGGCCGGAAGGGCCGGGAGCGACGGGCAATGCCGGTGATCAGCGCTGCTGCTTCTGGCGTGCGGTGTAGGCGTCCTGGAGTCGGGCGAACCGCTCGTGGATCGGCGCTCCCTCCGCGCACGGCGTCTCGCCCTGGCAGGCCGGGCAGTCGGCGGTGTGCTTGGTGGAGTCCTCGAAGGCCTTCATGTAGCGGACGTACAGGTCGTCGGTCGGCCGGGCGCTCATTTCTGGTGCCTCTCTGACCGCCGGTTCTGCGCCGCGTTCTTCTCCGAGAGCGCCTCGCGCTCCGCGTCGGTCATGCTGGTGATCACGCCGTCACCTCCCAACCAGCCAGTGCCGGGGCGAGGTTGGGCAGGAGCACCAGGGCGACGTCGATGCGGGCGGCGTCCTCGGGCTCGTAGCCCTTGGCCTCGTCCTCTTCCTCGATGTCGTCGACGATTCCGGCGGTCGGCCGTGCCGCGGTGCGTGTCATGCTGTGCTGCATCAGGTCCTCCAGTCAGGTCCTGGACAGCCCCGGGGGTCTCAAGTCGCCGGGGCTGTCGCCGTTCTGGCTGCCGTTACGAGCAGCCACGGCCCCGGCCTCCCCGCGCTGGGCGGGATGGCCGGCGCCGTGGTCGTTCGTACGAAAGGCCCGTCCCACCCGCCTCGATCGGGGATGAGCCGGGCTGCGACCGTGTGTCTCAGCGCCCCTCATACGCGGCGCGCTGAGCATCCCTGCGCTCTTCGAATGCGGCGCGCTGAGCATCCCGACGTTCTTCGAATGCCACGACCTGCGCGTTCCGGCGCTCTTCGAAAGCGGCGCGCTCGGCGTTGCGGCGCTCTTCGAAAGCCGCGATCTGGGCGTTCCTGTCCATGGCGTCTCCCTCAGATGTAGGGCCCCTGGGGCTCGAACCCCTGAGTTCGTTCCGACTGCTGTACGAGCAGCCACGGCCCCGGCCTCCCCGCGCTGGGCGGGATGGCCGGGGCCGTGGTTGTTCGTCGGGAGGGCTACCGGCTGAGCTGCTCTTCCTGAGTTGCGAGGAGCGTGATCGCGCTCATGAGGTCGGCGCGCTCCCAGGCGGTGAGCTGCGGTGCGTCGGCCTTGGTCGGGTTGAGCGTCTTGATCAGCGCGGCCAGAGCGTCGCGAACTCGCTGGAGATCGGCGTCGCCAACCGGCCTGGAGACCGTGTCCCACTGCTGCTCGTGCAGCAGGCGCAGGCCCCACTCGCGCCGGTCGTTCCAGTCCTCGCGGTCCATCTGCGCCTTGCGGCGGGCCGGGGCGAGGCGCTTGGTGTGCGCGGCGAGCTGGGCGAGACGGCGGCCGTCCGCGCACCGGGATGCGACCTCCACGGCGCGGAGGGTCTGGCCCTTGTTGTCCCTGACGGAGCAGGTGGAGCAGCCCTGAACGTGGGCTTCGTCCAGCTTGCGCGCCGTCTTGTCGTCGACCGTTACGCCGACGATCTGCATGACGGCCGGGGCCGAACCGGCCTTGGGCTTGCGGATCACGCGGGTGGAGCGGCGTCCGTCGGTCTGGGGGAGGCCCTCTTCCAGGCGCTGGTACCAGCGCTCCACGTCGACGTCGATGACGACCAGGCGGTGGCTGCCGGGGCAGCGGACCGGGTCCTCGGTGCCGGCCTTCTCCGTGTGGTGCGGGCTGAGCTTCGGCCGCAGGGTGTCCGGCTTGTTGATCGGCACCCAGGTGCGGCAGGTGGGGCACACCAGCGTCATGTACACGGGGTCGATCTCGTGCGGCTTGAGGCTGGAGACGGAGAAGACGGGGAGATTACTGACTGCGCGGGAACGGGTCCGGCGCAGCCGCTTCTGAGCAGTGAACTCGTAGGTCGGCGCAGGCATGGAGCGCTCCTTGGGACGGAGTGGCAGGGGGTGCGTCGCGGGTGCTGCTCTCTGCCCTCCAGGCCGCACGGCGTACCGGCGTCCTGCAGGACAGACAACGCATCTGCGCTGCGGGTGGTGCTCGCGGCAGTCGTGGACGGAGGAGTTATAGGTGCCTCGGACTCCGGCCACCGAAGTGGCGATCTGCTGCGGTGGTGCGCGGGGGTCTAAGACCTGTCAGGTCGTCAACCCTCGTTAGACACCTAGGGTTCCCTAAGGTTCCCTAGGGTGTCAAGGGGTACAGTAAGGACCCTAGGATTCGATAGCCAGAAGGAGGCGATGACATGAGCCGGGCCGACAACAGGCCGCCCTATGCGCGCATCGCAGGGCATTACCGCGACCTGATCGAGTCCGGCGCGTTGTCGCCCGGAACCATGCTGCCGAGCATCAAGTCGCTCGCGGACGAGTGGTCCGTCAGCACCGCGACCGTAGAGAAGGCCCTGCGGGTGCTCCGCGAGGAGCAGCTGGTCAAAGGCATCCACGGCATCGGCACCGAGGTAATCGGGGTGCGAGTCCCAATCTCCTCGGGAGCGGAGCGCCACGACCGGAGCGGTAGAACCCAGTCGTCCTGGGGTACCGGGGAGCAATCCTCCGGCCACACCGCCGGCATAGTGCCCGCCCCCGCGGACGTCGCCACCGTGCTCGGTATCTCTCCTGGTGAGGACGTCATTCGTCGCAGCCGCGTGTACCGCGACGCTCATGGGATCGTCTCCCACTCCACGTCCTGGATTCCGGCGCAGTTCGAGCAAGCAGTCCCCGAGCTGGCGCGCAGCGAGCGCCTCAAAGGCGGACTCTCACTGGACCTGATCTCTCGAGCCACAGGAAGACAGGTCGTACGGCGCGTTGATGACGAAGGTGCCCGGATCGCTACCGCTGAGGACTTGAAGCTCCTGGAGCTGCAGCCGGACACGATCGCCGCGATCCTAGTGCTCACCGCGCGCTTCCTTGACGCCGATGGTGAACTACTCGAATACGGCGTCGACTTGGGCGCACCCGGGCGCACCCGGCATACAACATCCGAGGTCCTGCGGTGACCCGTCGCGGAGATCTCGTTCTGGACGACACTCTTGTCCACTGCCTCGAGAACGGACTCGGTGTACTCCTTGATGCGGAGCGCACCGACACGCTGACCTTGGAAGGACGGTTCGAGATCAACCGCATCAGCCAGGCTCTGGCCGGCCGACCGGGGCCTGCGCCTCGCGCGATCCTCATGTCCGGCCTGCAGGGTGCTGGCAAAACGACCCTCGCCCGCGCCTTGGAAGAGGCCGGGTTCCGGCGCCTTTGCCCTGACGAGGAAATGTTCAGCCGCTACGGCCACTACGGCAGGGACTTCCCCCGCGGGCAGTTCAGGATCAGGGAGGCACCCGTCCTCAAGGACATCGCCCTTGAACTCCAGCAACTCCTGGCCGCCGGACACGACGTCGTGGTCGACCACGGGTTCTGGACTCCGGAGGAGCGTGGCCAGTGGGCAGCCACCGCGATGGAGGCCGGCGGCGAGCCCGTGCTGATCTACCTGCCTGCACCGCATGAGGTGCGCTGGGAACGGATCCGGAAGCGCAACGAGCGGTCTCTGGTCGATGCGAACAGCATCGAGTTCAGCGAGGAAGATCTGCTTCGGCATGCCGGCCGCTTCGAGCCGCCCACCGCGAACGAACCGCACATCGTGTACGACGGACAGCCAGCCAGTGTGCTGACCGCTCTTCAACGCAAGCCCCGCAAGGACAACAACCACTGATCCACACCTCCCGCACCTAGGCCGATCGCTCACGGTTCGGTTCTAGTTGCGGAGGAGTCGCAAGTTCCAGATCTGACATGTGGCCGGGCGAACTGGCCACATAGACCACAGAATTGGAGGCGGAATGGCGCAGAAGGCGAACGAGCTCACGCCTTGGGTATCGCCTCTGCACAACTGGGGGTACGAACTCCGGGAGCTCCGCAACCTTCGAGGGCTGAGTCTTCGCGGACTAGCGAAGCGCGCTCTTCTTGACCACTCCCACCTGGGGCGATTTGAACGTGCTGAGCGCATGGCGGACCGCGACCAGGCTGACCGCCTGGACACGGCGCTGGGCGCGAACGGCATGTTGTTCCGGCTGTGGGAGCGGATCGGAGACGAGCGTGGCCATGTGGCCAATCCTCCGGTTCATGTGGCCAAGTCGGCAGTCGATCTAGCTTTGGCCGTGACGGACCAGGCAGCGTCGGACGGTGAGGGGATCTCGGTCCCGTGTCGTCTACGTGATGGGTCGGTGGTCTGGGTGGCTCTGGATCGGCGTGCGCTGCTGCGCACGGGCGTGGGGCTGGGAGCCGCCGCGGCGGTCGGCGCAGGTTCGCCAGCGGCCGCGGAGAGCAGTGTGCCTGACCTGGTTCGTACGGCGCGGGCCGCTGCGGCGTACGGCTCGACACCGGTGGAGCATCTCCGCCATGCCCGTCGCCATCTGATCGACGGCGACAACTTGCTCGGGCCACGCCACGCTCTCAAGGCCACGCGCGACTACATCGACGTCATCCAGCAGCTGCGGCGAGATGCGAAGAGCGCCGACCGGCGCGACCTGATGGAACTCCAGACGCAGTACGGGGAGTTCCTCTCCTGGCTCCACCAGGACCTGGGCAACCCGGACGCCGCGTCGTACTGGCTCGATAGGGCCATGCAGTGGTCGTACACCGTCGGCGACACCGACCTGACCACGTACGTCATGGCGCGCAAGGCGCAGCTCGCCGGGGACACCGCCGACCTGGTCGACGTCGTTGACCTGGCGGAGGCCGCCCAACGGATGGCCCGGCCGCGCAGTCGCCTCGCCGCCGTGGCCCGCACCTACGAGGCATACGGGCACGCCTTGCGCGGCGACGCCGACGATAGCGAACGTGCCATCGACTACGTGCGCAATGCCCTCGATGGCATCGGCTCCGACCCCACTCCGTGGGGCGTGTGGCTGAATGCCTCGTACGTGGAGGTTCACCGCGCGCAGGGCCTGGAGGCCCTCGGCAAGCACGACCAGGCCGCCGACGCGTTCGCCGACGCGATCCGGCTGATGCCCGACGGCTACCACCGCGACCGCGGCGTCTACATGGCGCGGCAGGCCGTGGCGCTGGCCGGCGCCCGCGATCCGGAGCGGGCCGCCACGATCGGCATGCACGCGCTCACCGTCGCGGCCGACACCGGCTCGGGCCGGATCACCAACGAACTCACCCGGCTCGACACGGCCCTGATTCCCTGGCAGCGCGTTGCGGAGGTCGGGGAGTTCCGCGCCGCCTTCGACTCCGCCCTCGCCCACGAGACAGAAACGGATGCCTGAGCAGATGACCGCCCGCCCGTATGTTCTGCTGTCCGCCGCCACGAGCGTCGACGGCTACCTGGACGACACCAGCGACAACCGCCTCCTGCTCAGCAACGCGGAGGACTTCGACCGCGTTGACGAGGTCCGCGCTTCCTGCGACGCCATCTTGATCGGCGCCACCACCATGCGCCGCGACAACCCTCGCCTCCTGGTGAACTCGGGGGAACGTCGTGCTGCCCGCGTCGCGGCGGGGAAGTCGGCGTACCCGTTGAAGGTGACGGTCACTGCGTCCGGAGACCTGGACGCCGACCTCAAGTTCTGGCACCACGGCGACGACAAACTCGTGTTCACCGTGGACAGCGCGCTCGACAAGGTGAAGACCACTCTGGACGGCCTGGCCGACGTCGTCAGCACCGGCCCGGAGCTCGATTGGGGCCTGGTCCTCGACGAACTGGGCCGCCGCGGTGTCGACCGACTCATGGTGGAAGGCGGCGGCACCATCCACACCCAGCTCATGGCGCAGGACCTCGCCGACGAAGTGCACCTGGCCATCGCGCCACTGCTGGTAGGCCAGCCGGAGGCGGCACGCTTCCTCGGCGCTGCCGACTACCCGGACGGATCGACGGCCCGAATGAAGGTGCTGGAGGTCCGCGCGATCGACGACGTGGTCTTCGTCCGCTACGCACCGAAGGAGCGCACCGCCTGATGTCCGTACCTGACCGAGACCAGGATCTGCGCTGGATGCAGCGTGCCATCGACCTTGCCGCGCTGTGCCCTTCGGCTGCGGGTGCCTACTCGGTCGGGGCAGTGATCGTCGGCGAGGACGGCACAGAGCTGGCGACCGGATACTCCCGTGAGACCGATCCTCGCGAGCATGCGGAGGAGGCGGCGCTTGCCAAGCTGCCCGACGGGGACTCCCGCCTCGCCGGAGCGACGATCTACAGCACGTTGGAGCCCTGCTCTCAGCGCAGCGCGGACCGGACACCGTGCGCGCAGCGGATTCTGGCGGCCGGGATCCCGCGCGCCGTCATCGCCTGGCGCGAGCCGAGCCTCTTCGTCGACGACTGCGTCGGTTACGAGCAAATGATCGAAGGCGGGGTGAGCGTCGTGGAACTCCCCGAGCTCGCCGACGCCGCGAAGGCGCCCAACAGGCATCTGCTGGGAGGGACCTGATGGGCCCTCTGTTTCCGCACGCTGGCACCGATCTGACGCACCGGGTCGTACCTGGCCCCTCGGACATGCCTCGCGGGGATAGGGTGACTTCTGGCTTGATCAGAAATGTTGAAGCCCCCTTGGACCTGGCCGGGTCCGCGGGGGCTCTCGGGCGGGAAGTCCCGTCCGGGCGAGGCACCTTACTAGGAGGTGATCGCGAAGTGCAGGTTACCCGTGTCTGTGGAACCACACGCGCACGTGCGCCGTTTGAGCGATGTGATCGTCTCGCTCTGGCAGGTTCCGCGCATGCTGACGCCAGCCTCCGATTCAGGGGGGTTGGGATGACCTAGTGGCCATCGGCCGCAGCGTCTGGAGTGGCATAACCACCCACGACGACGCTCCCGGCCCGTCCGACCGACTGGATTCACCACCCAGCTCGGCCCGCTCAGTTCTTCCGGTACCACCCGGTCGAACTGAGCTCCGGCTCTCTCGAGCCAATTCAGAGAACGGCCCCTAACCAAGGCCACCAGGGCCCTAACCAGGTCCGCCCCGAGGTCCCCACCACAGGGCCCTCGGTCACAACCACGAGATCCACAAAAGGGAGGTCGCCGCTGCTTCTTGCTTCACAACACCGAGCCCCTCGGAAGGGGCCGCTGCTGCTCCCGCTCCTCTCGGAGCGGGGCTCCGGCGTCATTTCGTAACGACTGGAGTGCTGTCATAGTGCACGACCGTGAGCTGACTTGTCAGCTCTGCCATGGCGTCCGGTGGATTCCGCCAGGCGGATTGCCCTTGTACATTGGCGTCCCGCCCTACGGGGACGTGACGCACATCACACCTATCTGCCGGTGCAGCATCCGGTGTATCTCTCAGTGCGGCCGGGTGTTCGGCACCGCAGCAGCAGCGCTCGCTGCGCCGTCGGAGTTCATCGGTAGGCCCGTCGGCGATGCTGCGGATCGGGTGCCCCTGATTCGTCGGCGGCGGGTGGCGGCGCGGCCGGCTCAGGTGCCAGGGCGTGGTCCCGGTCGTCCGCGGGCGTTGTCCCAGGCTCCCTGGGCCCGCTCGGGCAGAGGAGCGCTCGCGCTGGTCGTTGCTCCCGGTCGGCAGGGTGCGGCGGAGGGCTGCATCCGGTCCGGCGGGACACGGATCAAGATTGTTGCCCGTGGTGCGGGAGCGACGCGGGCAGGCGCCGGTCGTCGGACTCTATCCACAGGTGACCTGGTCCATGGTCCGGGGATGAATCACGAACTGGCTCTCTACCAGGCGGCATTGTGAGCGCCCTGGCGGCGTCCGCCGCCCCTGACCACGCTGCGGGCGGTCCGGCCGCGACGGCCCCGACGGGGCTCCCCAGGCCACGGCATGCGCTGCGATCGGTGCCGACCACAGCTGCAGCAGCCGTGCCGCAGGGCCGGGGCCGTCCGCTGTCGCTCGGTCGGGATACGCGTGCCCGTCTGGGTGGCGCGGTGCGAGCGCTGCTGGACGTGGCCGGCCTGGACGGTGCTTCGGACGCGGTGCGGCTGGCGGTGCTGGTGCTGGCGTCGCGGACGCCGTCGGAGATCGGTGTGGTGGAGATCCGTACCTCGGAGTTGGGCCGGTGGCTCGGGGTGTCCGCGTCGTACACGGCCTCCGAGGTGCTGCCGGTGCTGCGCCGCTCGGGCGTGGTGTCGGTGGACACGGCGGAGGGCGAGTACCGCCAGCACGACGGCCTGAAGTGCCGGGTGCTGCCGTTGTGGGGGGCGCAGGGCGTGGTCGGGCATCCGCTGAATCTGGCGAAGAAGGAGTACGCGACGCTGCTGCGGCTGATGGAGGCCGTGATGGCGCCGGGCTGGACGCACCGGGACGGGCGGATCACCCCGGCCGGGCTGATCGGTGCGCGTACCGGCCGGGGTGCGGCGACGGACCGTCTGGCGCTGCTGCTGCTGGTGCTGGAGGCCCGGGAGTCCGGGCGGGTGCGGCAGTGCGGCGGGACGGTGGACACCAAGCGCGGCCGCGCGGCGGCGACGGTGGCCCGGCTGCTCGGGTGCACGGCGTCGGCGGGGGAGCGGGTGCTGGAGCGCCTGGAGGACCGGGAGCTGGTGCTGCGGGTACGTCTGCGGACGGGCTCGGGTATGCCGAACCGGTCGCGGCTGATGGTGCCGGCGGTCGCCGCCGCGCACGGGCGTACGCTCGCCGACGACGTCCAGGAGGCCCGTGCGCAGACCCTGGAGCCCGAGTTTTCAGACCCCGACGTTGCGGCAAGGGCTGGCGAGCCGACGGAGATGGAGACGGATTCGCAGGTCAGCGGCACGCCGATGACGGATGTGACGGGTGTTGCAGACCCCGACGTTGCGGCAGCCCTTCACACTGATCACCCTCACCTGGTTACTCACGTCGTTCCTCTGCAGCTCTTTGGTGGCTTTTCCGGCGAAGGCCGTGGTGGGAACCGTGGTCTGCCGGAGGGCGCGTGCGTGCGCGAGGACGGCCCGCTGTGCGGGGAACAGCCGAAGAAGTCCCCGTCGTCGATCACCGAGAAGCTCGGCCGCGGGTCGGCGACCGATGCTCCGGTGCGCGTCGTGGAAGGTGCGGGTCAGGACAGGCAGCAGCGGGGGAGGGTGCCTCTGCCGCCGGAGGATCTGCGGGTCGTCCTGGCCCCGGTCGACCTGGTGTGGGCGCGCCTGGACCGTCCGGCCGCCCGGAAGTTGGTGGAGGCCGCGGCCCGCAACGAGCTGGCCCGGGTGGTCGGGTTCGCCGGTCGTACGGATGCGCCGCAGGTCCTCGCTGATCGGATCGCCCGGCGCTTGGAGGACCAGATGCGGCTGGGCGGACCGATCAAGGATCCGGTGGGCTGGCTGATCAGCCTGGCGCTGCCGCAGCGTCAGCAGTGCGGCGACGTACGGTGCGACGACCGGGTGCTGATCGACTCTGGCCGGCAGTGCCCGCGTTGCGATGAAAGGCAGGACGACCGCCGCGCCCAGCGCCGTGCGGTCGCGGCCGCCGTCGATGCGGCGATGCCGGGGAGGTCCGAGTCCGAGCGCCGTACGGCCATCGAGCAGCAGCTGCACCAGGCCGTGACCGCCGAAGCGTGGGCCAAGGCCCGTCGGTGGGAGCAGGTCCGCGAGCAGCAGGCCGCTGCTGCCAAGGCCCGCGCCGACGCCGCGGCCGCGCAGTTGACCGACAACATCCCGGCCCCGCCGGTGGTCTCGGTCGTGCTGCCCGCGCCGCGTCCGGCCGTAGCCGTCCCCGCTTCGGAGCCGGAGCCCGGCGACGTCGACGACCAGGAGCTTGTCCTCGAGGAGCTCACCCGGGAGCAGGTCCTGGACTGGCGCAACCTCGCTGCTGCCGACCACCAGGTCGTCCACGATCACATCGAGCGGTTCGGCGAGACGTCGGCCAGGAGGCTGTTCACTGGGCACTTCGTCAACCAGGTGCAGCGCCTCGCGGGCGTTGGCCATCTCAGTCTTGGCTACACCTCATGGGGCCAGGCGTAAGCAATCGCTGCGCAGCGGATCGGCGCTCTCCCCAGCGCCCTACCTGAAAGGTATCGTCCACGTGTTCTATTTAGGTTGTTGGGCCGCCTCGCGACGGGCTCGATGGTTGGATGTCGGTGTCCGGCGCGGCTACGCCTCGTTGGACGTGCAGCAGACCGCGGCCGAGCAGGCGGGCGGGCGCGGCATAGGGAGGGGTGTCCAGTGAGCGACCGCAGCGCGATCGAGTGGACAGAGGCTACGTGGAACCCCACGACCGGATGCGACCAGGTCTCGCCGGGGTGCGACAACTGCTATGCCATGACGCTGGCCAAGCGTCTGAAGGCGATGGGGCAGGCCAAGTACCAAAATGACGGAGATCCACGGACGTCGGGGCCGGGCTTCGGGCTGACGGTCCATCCGGATGCCCTCAAGGTCCCGTACGGATGGCGCAGCCCTCGCACGGTGTTCGTGAACTCGATGTCGGACCTGTTCCACGCCCGGGTGCCGCTGGACTTCGTACGGCAGGTGTTCCAGGTGATGGCGGACACTCCGCAGCACACGTATCAGGTGCTCACGAAGCGGGCGCGTCGGCTGCGGCAGGTCGCGGGCAAGCTGGACTGGCCGGCGAATGTATGGATGGGCGTGTCAGTGGAGAGCGCCAAGGAGCTCCCCCGGATCGACGACCTGCGCCGCGTGCCAGCAGCCGTCCGGTTTCTGTCCTGTGAACCGCTGCTGGGGCCGCTGGACGGTCTGGACGTCACCGGCATCGACTGGGTGATCGCGGGCGGCGAGTCCGGGCCGCGCTTCAGGCCGATGGACGAGGAATGGGTGACCGGCATCCGCGACGTGTGCACGGATGCCGGGGTGGCGTTCTTCTTCAAGCAGTGGGGCGGCCGTACGCCTAAGACCCTCGGCCGTGAGCTCGAGGGGCGCACCTGGGATCAGATGCCGGCCCGGGAAAGCGTCATCGCAGGCTGACCACGCTGGCTTTGGTGAGACGGCCAGCAGGAATGATCACCCGGCCGTCTCCGTGGAGGTCCTGCACCGCCTTCTTCGCGTCCCGGGCGCGCCACTGCGATGTCTCCAGCAGGAGCCACTGCCCCAGTTGTTCGAGGCTGACGGCCCCCTGGCCCAGGCGCTGCTGGACGAGAGTGAGCAGCTCGGGATCGATCACTTCGCCGTCGTCGAACAGGGAGCCCTGCCCGAGGGCGACAGCGTTGCGCACGCGGGGGTCCTTGAAGCTCATCCCGTCGCTCTTGTCGACGCTCCACATGGCTTCCTTCATGACCTCCACCCCCTTCTCGTGCCCGGTGCCGAAGACGAGGTACAGCGGCTGGCCGGTGTGGGGAACGACCTTGAACTGCAGGCGGAAGTTGAACCCGGCCCGGTGCAGGGCTTCTCGGTAGATCTCCAGCCAGGCCCGCCATTTCTTGTCGCTCTCCTCCACCTCAGCGGCGGGAGCCCAGAATGCGCGGCCGCCGAAGACGGCATCGAGAATGTCGGAGTTGAGATCCTCGCGACGGCTGAACCAGTTCGGGCCGAACGTAGCGATCACTTCGCTCGCCCGGTTGTGGGCGATGCGGCGCATCAGCTCCAGCGGCACGTTGACGCTGCCCCAACTGTCGAACACGCCCAGGATGGGCTGCCCCCAAGCGCCTAACTCGGTCAGGATCCGCTCGCTGTCCACACCGGCCTCGCCGCGGTGTACCTCCACCCGCACCGGCAGGTGTTCCAGCGGCCCGAAACGGTCATGGAGCTGTCCGAGCAGATACTCGTAGCGATCCCGGCGCTTTTCGATGAACACTAACTGGACCCGCTCACGGGACAGGTTCATCCGATCGACCGCCCCATGCGTCAGCAGTCGGTCCAGCGTGAACACCGGTGAGCCCTGTTCACCGCCCTCATAACGGCCCGGCCCCGCAAAGGCGTCTAAGAATGTGACCTTCGACCAGCTGCGCCCGGTCCCGGCGCTGGGCTGCAGCAAGATCGGCCACCATGCGTCGAAGTACCGTTTGTACAACCGGTGCTTAGCCTCGGTCGCTGCCTCCAGAGACCATAGAACGCCGCCCATCTGCCATCCCCCTCATGCAGCCACCCCACCTGACTGAACGTTGCAGGGATTGTCCGCTACGTGACCGAAGTGCACCAGAGCCCCTTTCGCCAACGAGCTGAGCGCGCATGGTCGGGAGAGGGTTTTCGGTGCGGGGTAGTGGTCGGCGATGCGTGTCCTGACTGGACACCAGCCTCGGATCGCGACGTTGACTGCTGGGGCTGGCTCTACTTGGTGGAGTGGGTGCTGGAGGCCATTGCCCGCCACTTCCGCAAGGGTGGCTTCGCCGAGCGGCCTCTGGCGAGGAAGCCGCGAAACCCAGCTCGTCACACCTGAGCTGTGCTCCTGTCCGGGTTGTGCCCGCCACGTACCTGGTAGACGCCCGGCTGCACCTCATCGGACTGCTCGGTGGCCACCGACACCAGGTTGGGGGGCCACCTTGTGAGGGAATCCCAAATCGCTCCTGCCGGCAGAAGCATGTCCTGCACACGTGTGAGCTGTGTGCCCTTCAGGTTCACTCCGGTCAAGTTCGTGCCGTACAGGTACGCCTCGGTCAAGTCCGCCTCGGTCAGGTCCGCGCCGGTCAGGTCCGCGCGGATCAAGTCCGCACTGGTCAGGTCCGCACTGGTGAGATTCGCTTCCCTCAGGCTCGCCTCCTGCAGGTCCGCGTACCTCAGGTTCGCTTCGGCCAGCAGTGCACTGCGCAGCTGCGAGCGGCGCAGGTAGGCCTCACTCAGGTCTGCGTGGTACAGGTCCACCCTGGTCAGGTTGGTGTGTTCCAGATCCGCCCTTGTCAGGTGCGCGTAGCGCAGGTTCGCACTGGTCAGGTCCGCGCGGGACAGGGTGGCGTGGCTCAGGTCCGAGCCGCTCAGGTCCGAGTCGATCAGGGTTGAGCGGGTCAGGTTCGCGTCGCGCAGGTTTGCCCCGGCCAGGCGCGCGCTGTCCAGGTTGGCGTAGTCCAGGATCGCCCTCTTCAGGTCCGTGCCGACCAGGTTCGCGGTGTGCAGGGTCGCGCAGTACAGGTTCGCCCCGGTCAGATTTGCGCTGCTCAAGTCCGTGCCGGGCAGGTTCGCGTAGTGAAGGTTCGCGCGGGTCAGGTTCGCCCCGGCCAGGCGCGCGCCGCCCAGGTCTGTGCCGGCCAGATTGGCGTCGCTCAGATCCGCGCCGGCCAGATTGGCGTCGCTCAGATCCGCGCCGGCCAGATTGGCGGCATGCAGACCCGCGCCGCTGAGATCCGCGTGGGTCAGCATGAGCTGGCGCGTGTCAGAGGACTGATCGCTGAGTTGAGCCGCTGGGAGGACCGGTTCCTGCGGCGTTTCGTCCGCATGCTCAGTGATGGCTGCCGCGGTTGCGGTGATGGCGTTACCGGTGGCGTCGGGGCAAGCGAGGTAGAGCAGCCCGCGCAGGCGGTCTGCGTGCTCGGCGCGTTGCGCGTCCGTCACCACGTCTCCAGGGTAGGCCGGTGGATTACAGCGGGGGTCGCTTTTGCTTGCGGCAGATGGGGCAGCGGTAGTTGCGCTGGGTGTTGACGGCGAGGAGGAAACCGATGGCTTCGTTTTCGGCCCGTCGCACGATGTCTGTGTCACCGAATTGCGGGGGTGCTGCCGGCCCCATGATGGACTCGATCAGGTAGGTGAAGTGCTTCTCCGCCCATTTCCAGTCCGGTTCAGGATTCGGCCCATCGCCGCGCCTTAAGGGGTGGCGAGCGCCGAAGGCGGTGACTGCGGCCTTGACGGTGTCGCTGCCCTGTTCGTACACCTCGTGAAGAGTGATCACTGGCCGCTCCCGGAGGGCGGGGGCGGGCCAGGAGGTTCGGACAAGCGGTGTAGTTCATCCAGGACGTCGCTCAGCTCGCGTGCATGGTGGGCTTGGATCTGCTCGGTGATGACGTATCCGGCGGCGGCTCCGATGATCGCGGGAACGGCGGCCCAGCCGGTCAGCGACAGTGGCCAGGCGCACCATTGCGGGCTGACGTCCGCGGGCGATGTGATGCCGGTCAGCACGGTGTATGCGTTGACCCAGCCGATCAGGAACCCGTTGAGTATGTACAGGGCACCACACGCCGTTAGCACGATGGCGCCCCGGCTGAGCAGCCAGTAGCCGAACCGGGGTAAGGCGTGGCGGTCGGCCCAGCGTGCCCGCAACCGTTGCCGTCGGCCAGGTGGCGGGGGCCCGCCGGGCGAGGGCTCAGGTGTAGAGGACACACCGCCCACAGTAGGGACTCGACATCCCCTCGGGCAGGTGAACGGACATCGGAGGTGCTGGTCACCGTTCACGTCGTCTGATGGTGTTCTGAACCCACACCGTGTCCGTCCCGCCGTTGGTCTGAGCCCGGCTGGTCCCTGGCGTCAGCGCAGGAGTTGGCTCGCGGCCCAGTGCGCGCATGCCGCAGGGCGGGATCGGAACCTCGAGGAGAAGCCCTGGACTGACACGAACGCGCCAGCGCCGACCACTAGCTGGTGGCCGACGACATCGACCGGTACGGCGAAACGTCGGCACGCTGCCTGTTCACCGGGGCGTTCGTCGCCCAGCTGCCCCCGGTGTGGATTTCACCATGCGAACTGGACCTCGGACGCTATCTGGATGCTGAACTAGGCTGATGGCACGATGAGTTGGACCAATCGGAGGGGTCTTTTTGCATCGTGACAGGCGGCAGATCCAGACGGCAGTGCTGGGCAGCGCGGACTCGGAGGAGCCGCTGATGCTGCCGTTGGAGGCGATCGAGCTGGACGCGTTTCGCCATCGGCACGAGCACCACACGTTCTGGTGCGGGCTGCTGCTGGGCGGCTGCGGCGGCCAGTTGACGACCAAGCTCTACACCGACCGGGTCTGCCACTTCGCCCATCACCCGGATCCGGACGGTCTGCCGCAGGTGTGCGGCCGCCACGCGAGGGGTGTGGCCAGCGCCGACCACCTGTACGTCAAGTCTGCGGCTGCCGCCTGGCTGCGCGGCCGGGGCGAGCAGCCGCGTTTCGACTACGCCCGGCCCGGCGGAGCGGCGATCGGCTCCGTGGTGGATATCCAGTGGCGCCGCGGCGGACTGCGCGTGCACCTGGATCAGGCAGTGACGCCGGAATGGGATGTGGGTACCGAGCCGGTCCTGGGCATGTCGGTGTCCGTGGACCGGGACACACTGATCCGCCGCTGGTACATCCACCGCATCCGCTTGGAAAGTGAAGGGACGGCCCGCCGGGTGCGCATCGGCACCGAGGCGTTCGCCCGGCCCACGGAGTGGTTCGCTCTGGACGAATGTGAGATGACGGAGCGCGGGCTCTCCACGCCGGCGGTCGAACGGATCATCCACGCCCACCGCACGCCGCCGCCGTCGCGGTGGACGACGGGCAAGGCCAAGAAAGCGCCGACTGCGCAGGTGCGTGCGCGGACCCTGATCCGTCGTCTTGCCGACGCCCGCAGGCTGGGATCGGTGGTGGTGGCGAGCCGGGTCTGCAGGGAGATAGCCGCGCTGAAGCTGACGGGGGTGGAGCAGGCCACCCAGGCCGAGCTGGCGGCCGCGGTGGAGGAGGCCGACCGCTGGCTGGAGGAGCAGGCCCGAGCGCGCCGCGCTCTCTTCTCCCGTCTGAACGATGCAGTGCACACGCAGAAGACCAAACAGGTCCGCGACCTCCTGGTCCGCGTCAACGCGACCGCCAGCCAGGGCCGCACGGAGGCTGAAGACGCCATCGTGGAGGCAGCCACCGACCACGTCGCCGCTCTCGTCCCCCGACGGCAGGCACAGGCCGCGCCGCGGCGCGAAACAGGCATCGGGTCGCGGGCCGCTCACCAGCGGGTCCGCAATATCCTCGACAACCTTCGCCGCCGTGACGTCCTGGTGATGACGGATGAGGTCCGCGACCTGGTGAAGGTTCTCCTCCAGGCGGCAGCCGAAGCCGGAACCCACGTGGCTGACAAAGAAGCGGGAGAAGTCGCCGGCTGGCAGGAGCGCGCAGGTCTCGCCACGTTCACCCCCGCTGGGGGAGTAGCCGCGGCGCGTGCGGCCGCCGCGCAGCGTATGAAGAACAAGCAGGAAGCCGCCGGGGAAAGGCCGAAGCAGAAGCGGTCACGGCCCGACCGGGTGGCACGCCGCTTCTGGATCCAGAACAAGTGCCCGCGCTGCCACGCTGGAAGGGGGAAGAACTGCGTCAACGACACCCGCTCCGGCACCGGTGAGGTACGGAAGGTGCCTCACGCTGAACGGGTGAAGCCGATCGTGGAGGAACGCAAGGGAAACGTCGGCAAGCGTCGGTTGCGGGCGACGGACATCACCTGCCCCGACTGCCGCAGGCCCCCCGGCTCCCCATGCGCGTCACCGAACGGCGGCGCGCACCGTTCCCGCGTAGAGCGGGCACAAGCACGCAACACGAAGAATGCCAGGCCGTGACACGGCAGCACCTTCGACCTGCAAACTCCCTGGCCGTGTGGGCCGCGCCTGGCGAACCCCCGCTGTCGTACGCGCCGTAAGGCGGACCCGTCCTTACCGTCCCTGACAGCGGCGGGAGCCCGCCCCACGACGCCATCCCCGGTGAACGCGAGGGCACCGCGCGCCAGTGGACCCAGGTGCGCAACGGCGTGGACGGCGTGATGGACCTGGTCCTGGAGCTCGCTGCCGACGAGGACCAAGCGCACCCGCGGACCAGGGAAGAAGCCGCGACCTGCCTGCTCAGCCAGCACTGCCCGCCCCACACCGACCCGACCTACAACGGTGTCCTGGAGCCGCTGTTCCGGCTGGCGGAGGAAGTGCCCTACGACATCAACCGGATCATCAGTCAGAGCTGAGGCCACGCCGGTTCAGGCCCGCGGCGGCGCCGCACCGGGCAGTCGGCTGGCGAAGTCCCCCCCCCACTGCTCGATGGTCCACACGGCGACGCTGGAGCGGTCGGTGGACATCCGAAGCCACACCTCGTCGCCGCCGGGCAGGAGCGCGACCTCCAGGTGCGCCTCGTCCCATGTGCCCACTGGGTACATCCACTCCAGGTCGTCGTTCGGCCAGGTCCGCATCGCCACCGTGCGCACGCTCAGTGCCACCGCGAACGCATCCAGCGCGCTCTTGGGGATCCGCACTTCGGCCGGCTCCCGCTCGATCCCTGCCACTCCAGGCCCCTGTCCTGCGTCAGTCCTGCGTGGTGCCCATGGAGTCGAAGGTCTCGCGCATCACCTGGTCGATGGTGCCCGGCTTGTCGACCAGGGAGTCGAAGAGGTCCGCGAGCAGCCACAGCACAAAGCCGTGGACCATGGCCTCCTTCGGCTCGATCTCCCCGAACCGGTCGCGCCAGGCCACGGTGTCCATGCCCATCGCGGCGGCCATGAGGACTCCGGTGGCCATCGGTACCTGCTCCGGGTCGGCCATCTCAAAGGTGGGCAGCTTGCGGATCACCGCGGGGATGAGGTCGTTCAGCGGATCGAGCTGCTCCCCGCCGCCGGGCGGCTCGCCGATCAGGTATCCGGTCAGGACGCCCACCAGGAACACCGTGCCCCGGGAGACCTCCTGCCGTCCGACAGAATCCATTGCGGCCTTCACCCGCTGCTGCGCCTCCTGGCGCTCCTTGGCGGGCGTCCGCTTCTCCAGGACCCGGTAGGTGTCCCATGCCGCACGGACCGCCTCATCCACCACCACGCCGTCGCTGCTCATGCAGGTGACGGTAGGCGAGGCGACGTGGTCCGCGAAGGCATTGGGAGCAACTGAGACTCCCGCATCCGGTGGGGACTTGTAAGGCTCACAGGACGTTTCCCCAGGTGGGCGGGGTGGCCTGTGAGGGTGTGAGGCAGGTGTGCGGAGTTGGAGCTCCGGCCCCTCATTCAGCGCCGGATGTGCATACGGATGTGCACGGTGCCGCCAGCGGCGAGGGCGCCGGTGCCGATTGCGATGACCGGCGCGAGGTACTCGGTTTTCCCGGTTGCCGCGAGGACCGCCACGGCGATGACCGTGGCGAGCAGGGTTAAGGCGATGATCCAGTTCAGGGCTGTTCGGGCGGGGCCGGTCCGAACGCGCCGCGAATGATCGAGCTGCGTCATGGAGCGTCTTCTCCTCATCGGGTTCGAGCAGTTGCTGGGGTGCCAGGGGCCCGGCGGCCTGCCCATCGAAGCCGGACCGGGGGCGCAGCGGCACCCTCGTGGCTTCCCGGAATCGGTCAAAGTGGCCAAAGATCCACAACGGGGCCGCCGGTCGGCCCATCGAATCCCGTGAGCGCCGACCGTGAACACCCACTACGGGGCGCGGACCCCGTCAAACCCGTCAAAGATCCACAACGGCGCCCGGCGAGCCGTGCTCCCGCACGCCCTGGTGGCGGCAGCCGTCGCGCAGGAGGGCGTCATGGGCACGGACGGCGAGGACCAGGAGCACGTCGTCGAACCGGCGCGCGCACTGCTCACCGCGGCCCGGGCCCGGGAGATGACGGCAGGGCTGCGCAGCGCGATGGACGACGTCCGGCGCTCCGTCGCCGTCCTGACCGCCCGGGTCCGAGCCGCACACGCGGCCCGGGTGTGGCTGCCGCTCGGCTACCGCACCTGGGAGGCGTACTGCGCAGCGGAGTTCGGCATCAGCCGCGCCCAGTCCTACCGGCTCCTGGACGTCGCCCGCGCCCTGGCCGCGATCCACGAAGCCGTCACCGCCGGCGCCGGGACGTCTCGCGTGCGAGACACCGGCCCGGCCGCCGCGGCTGCGCTCGACTACGGACTCTCCCAACGGGCCCTGATCGCCGTCTCCGGCCGCACGGACCCCGTTGCTGACCCTGATCACCCGCCGCCTCGCCACGCTCGCCCACAGCGGCCTCCAGGACATCGACGCCGCCGCGATGCGCGCCGTGGTCCGCCAGGCCATCCGCGACGTCCGCAACGCACCGCAACTGGCTCCCGTTGCACCGCCGACGGATCCGGCGCTTGCCGCGTTGCCCGCCGCCGTCGACCAGCTGCTCGCCAGCTCCCACGCGATGGGTGAGCTGATGCTCGAAGTCGCCCCCGCGTACCCCTCCGACACCGAGGCCGCCGAAGTCCTGGAGCTGCTGTGCGAGCAGATCGGCGAACCGCTGGACCACGGACTCGCAGCACGCCGCTACGCCCTGACCGGTGACCTCCGTGCCCTGTCCGGGACGGTGTTGTAACCGCTGCTGCTCGTGCTCATGGTCGTGGTTGCCGGGTGCAACACACGGCGTCAGGAAATGCGGCGCAGCATTTGCATGGGCCGGGCGGGATAAGGGTGCTGCTCGTGCAACGGGCCCACCCGCTGTGTGTGGATCCGGTGCGCGGCGGTGCCCTCGATGGCGAGGGGAGGGATCAGTGCGCGCGTGCGGGCAGGTGGATCACTGGTGCGGAGGGGTGGAGCAGTGAGCCGAGGCCAAAGGCTTCCGACAGCGTGGTGGGCACGTTCCGGGGGCTCGGTGGGATGTCGTTTCGCCTCCGGACGGCCACCGCCTCGGACACCACGATGATCCGGAAGTGAACAGCCACAGCAACCGCCGCCACGAGACTTCCCGGTCCCGCAGCCACACCACCGCACGCTCTCCAGCATCGACCACCCCCGGAAGACGCCCCCGAGAGCCCCGGAAACTGCCACTCAGCCCCGGCCGGACCTCAGACCGCCCCCGAAAACTGCAAGATCCCGCCTGATCGACTCGATCGGACGGGATCTCGGGAAGCCAACCTGAACGAACTCAAGAACTTCCCCGCCACACGTCGGCCTCGTTCCAATCCCGGAGTCTGCGCCAGCACGTCACCCCAGAACCGAAGCCGAGCTCCTGCGGCAGGTGCTCCCACTGGATCCCGGTGTGCGGCACGTACAAGATCCCGCACAGCACCTCCCGGTCAGGCAACGGCTTCCGCCCCAGGTATCGGAAGCGCCGCTCGCGCTGCGGCAGCAACGGCCCCAGGCGATCCCACAACTCATCGGGCACGATCCACGGCGCAGTCCCCACACCGAGCCGAACGCCCAACTCCCGTCCCGGACATGGCCAGCAGGCCAGGTCCACCTCATTGTGTTAGCCCTTGTCAGTCACCCACAGACCCATGACTGTGAACTGCTACCGTTTCGGTCAATAGTTAGTAGACTCCGGCGATCCGTATAGCTAGCAAGCGGCCAGCGTCCGCCTCTGCGGGTACGGCACAGTGCAGTTCTCGCTGAATTTTCCGAATCGCGTTTTCGTAAGCCTCTGAGCGTTCCCCATTTTCGATTACCTCCCGGTATCCGGTGAGCGCATCAAGAACTTCGGTTCGCTTCCCATAGTCATGCTCAGGAAAGAGCGGGTCAAAGGAGGAAAGGATCTCCTGGTTTTCCGCGTACGAGATCCATGCAGAGCTTGTCTCACTCAGTCTCAGAGAGAGGGCGACTGTGCTGCGTGAAACAGCTTCCAGTATTTCCTCTCCTGCGAGATAGGGGCCCTCGGATTCGATGATGAAGGACCAGTGGTCGTGGGCGCCAGCACGCAAAAGTGGACCACTATTATCGAGTACACCGCTAGTGTGCAGCTCATCCAGGTTCAGGTCTGGAAGGTCTTCCTCTTCAATGTCTTCCCCGAGCGCCTTAACAGCCTCCGCCTCGAGTCGATTCAAGAAGATCGGATGAATTTGGCCGCCTGCTACCCTGGCTAGAAGCTCGGCAGGAGAAACACCTTTCACGAAAAGAGCACAGTATCCGGTTTCGTAGAGTTGCGAGTTCGGGAATATGTCGGTGCTCACGGCGATACCTCATTTGATTAACTAACCGCTGAATGGTCTGGCACCACCGAATTACGGTGCCAGACCACACACTTCAGCGCCGGGCTAATTGTTGCCAGCGTCCACCCAGTATGCGTCGCCCTCTATGAGCCGCCACTCTGTTGTCTTTCTTCCAAGGTCGCCGCCTACGCCCTCATTCTGTACCTTCGGCATGCTGGCGCGGGCACACTTTGCGTCTGCGGGAGGCATCTTGCCTTGGTTGAGTCCAGGCCAGGTGAGGGACAGGTATTGCTTGCCGTCGATGGTCTGGGCGACAACAGAGTACTGCTGGCAGACCGCCCCAGAGGTGACCCCTAGACTCCTGCCGCTCTCCTTCGACTTTGCAAACGGCCACTCGTCACACTGAACTGGCGGGGGAGTGCTCGAGCTAGGTTTGAACGTACTGTCGCAGATGACATCGCGGTTCTTCTTTGCGGCAGCATCGTCCGCCTCTCGGTGCAGAGGCTTACCGTGGCCTTCCCATCCCGGGTGAGTTGCCATGCTTGCCTGGACCATACCGATGTACTGACGAGCTTCCTTGTACTTGTCACTCACCACGAAGGTGGGGGTGAACGCCGGTACGATACAACCCGCGTACTTGCTAACTTCGTTGTCGCACCGCACCACGTACTGGCCGCGGGCTGGCTCCCCGCCTTCTCCCCACTCCGTCGTACCGGAGCTTCCCCCGATGGTCACGGTCAGCGCGTAGCCAAGGAGGAAGGACTTGTTCTTCTGGTTCCCGGTCCAGGAGCGAGTCCATGTGCCGTCGATTGACCCACCGACAGTAATCGGTCGCGGAATTCCCCACGGCGCTGAATCCTGCTTACAGCTGGAGTCGAGCGAGCAAATCGCCTCCACCTTCACTGTCATGACACTTGCCGTGACGTCAGCAGCCTTGAGAGTAAAATTCATGTACTCGGAGAACTCGACGGATGAGTTCTTAGTGTCGATCTCCTGTTCGACGGTGCCGTAGGCTTTGCCCAAGATCATGCCCGTAGTGGTGTCCATCAGGACGATGACAACGCCGCGCCGCGAACAGATTGAGGTACGCGTCACGTAGGCTTGATTCTCTGCTTGATCTCCGCACCACACGACACTTTTCGCGGATGAGGATGACGGCCCTTCCCTCTTTGCCAGCTCCCGCGGGCTCTGCCATTCGAAACATACGGCTCGTTTTTGACCGGACTCTCTGAGGCGCTTCAGGCTGCGCTTTGTCTGAGCGCAGTTCGACTGCTCCGATGCTTTATCTGATTCAGGAAGAGCATGGAACTCGGATAATTCAGCGCGTATGTTCCGGGCTGAGGTCTCGCCGGTTTGTGATCCACCGACTGTTGCGGATATCGATCGCGTCGAAGGATTCGTATCAGCGCTGGCCGCGATAGGCGTCAGCAACGCAATGATCGACGCTGCAACCACCGCCAGAGATCTTCTACTTCTGGTGCGCAAAGCCCCCCCCAGGTTTTCGTGCGGACATACGCGTCCGCGTCGACGGCTCAGATAAACACGGCGTAATCACACCGTCAACGATCACTTCCGGACAGTGAGCGTTTTCAGACTGGCTACCGCTGGGGTGACGGCAGCGATGGCGCAACGCACAAGGCACCCGTGCCGTTGAGTGAGGTATTGGAAGTCTCAACTCATCAGCGCAGGTGCCTCGTTGGGCCCATATCCTGCCGCAGTCGACCTGCCGACCTACATCTCGGGGGTCCGGGCGGCGGAGCTGTGCGGCGTGCTAATGACCGACGTCCACTGGGAGAACGGCCAGTGGGCCGCTTCCTCGTACGCGGAAAGGGCTCCAAGGCGGCGACCTTGCCCGGCATATCGAGGACGACCGGCAGTTCCGGGGTGCACCGCGGCGACTTCACGCTGGGGCCCGTCGCACTGCAGATCGACCGGGCCGACCGCATCGCGATCACCGGCGCGAACGGCTCGGGCAAGTCGACGCTGCTGGCCGCGCTGCTCGGCCGCATCCCGCTGGACACCGGCCGTCAGGCGCTGGGCTCCGGCGTGGTGATCGGCGAGATCGGCCAGGCCCGCGAGCTGTTCCACGGCCCGATTCGCTGCTGGACGCCTTCTGCGCCGCCATACCCTCGATGGAGCCCGCCGAGGTGCGCACCCTGCTGGCCAAGTTCGGCCTGGACACCGAGCACGTGCTGCGCGACGCAACCACCCTCTCACCCGGCGAACGCACCCGTGCCGCGCTCGCCCTGCTCCAGGGCCGCGGGGTGAACCTGCTGGTGCTGGACGAGCCCACCAACCACCTCGACCTGCAGGCCATCGAGCAGCTGGAGTCCGCCCTGGACACCTACGACGGCACGCTCCTGCTTGTCTCCCACAACCGCCGCCTGCTGGAAGCCGTACGCGTCACCCGACGGCGCCGTCATCGACACCCCGGTGTGACACGCACCCAGGTCGGCCGCCAGACACGCTCTCCGACTGCCGCTGGCCTCACTTACCTGACGGCCAGCCGGGGGGCGCCTGGCCTCCGCTCCGTTGAAGCCGTGACCAACTGAGGTGAAGAGCAGAACTGGCGTCCGTCCAGGGGCGGGGAACGCGCCGTCCAGGTGAGGGTCATGACGACGCGCAGATGAGTTTGAGGTCCCAGTCGATGCGGCGCTGGGCGGAGCGGATGGCAGTGCCGCCGCGGTGGCGGGCGGGCAGGGGGTCTGGATCGGGGTGGAGGGCTGGGGAAGGGGTGGGGGTTGGTGCCCCGGGGGCGGTCAGGGAGCGGATCCGGGCGAGGAACTCGGGTTCCGGGAGGGGAAGTTCCAGGTCGTCGTCGACGAATTTGATGGTGGACACGACGTAGTCCATGACGGCGGCGATGACGGGCTGGCGGGCGCGGAAGCGGCGGTCGGGTCTGAGCCTGCGCAGGATTCGTAGCGTGGTGGGCAGGCTTGCGGGCTGGTCGATGACGGGGAGCCGGCCGGGCGCGGTGCGGACGTGTTCGTCGGGTTCGGCGGCGCCGGGGATCTGCTGCAGCCACCAGGCGGCGGCGGTTTCCTCGCCCTGTGAGCGGTGCTGGAGGGCGAGGCAGTAGGCGGCGGTGTGGTCGCCGCCCCCCGCGGCGAACTGCCACCAGAAGCGGGCGGCGTCGGGGGCGTGGCCGAGTTGGAGGAGGCAGCCCAGGACGCGGGCGGCCTCTGGCTCGGCGGGCAGGGTGTGGGTGAGGAAGCCGTGGCTGAGGGTGTCCAGGGCGGCGCGGGTGACGGCGGTTTCGCACAGGGTGCGCAGGTCTGCGCCGGCCTGGCGTCCCCGGTCGTCCCGTGCGTGGCGGCGGGCCGGCGCGTGGATCCAGGGAGCGGGCGCAGGGCTGTGGGGGCAGCGGGCTCCGGGAGCGGTGTGGGGGGAGTCGATGAGGCGGGCTCGGGCGAGAAGGTTATCGATGGGTGAGGTCACCGGGGTCCCTCCGGGGTGGAGCGGTTGGGGAACACGCAGTCGTTCAGGCTGCGTTTGGCATGGCGCTCGGTAGAGCGGACCACGCCGACGGACCGGCCCAGGACGGCGGCCACGTCGTGCTCGGGCAGGCCGCGCAGGTACATCAGCACGACCACGTCCAGCTGATCGGACGGCAGACGGCGCACCGCCTCGAACAGGTTCATGGACTCCGTTACCTGGTCGAACTCGCAGGCCGGGTCCTGGGCCTGGTGCACGGCGACGGAGTCGAAGGCGGCGTCCACCAGGGCGGGGTAGCCGCCCGGATGGGCCGTGCGTTCCAGGACGGTCTCGCGCAGCACCCGCCAGGCAAACTGCTCGGGGTTCTCGCTCGAGAGCGCCATGTCCCAGACGACGAACAGCAGGAAGAACGCGTCGTTGACGGTGCGCTGCGCGTACGCCGCATTGCGCAGGAAGGTATGGGCGTAGTCGAAGTAGGTGTCGCGGTACAGCTCCTGGAAGGCGCTGAAATGCACGGGCCGCTCGCTGTCCGGGTGCGGGAAGTCTTTGGCGACACAGCTGTTGATCCACACGGTGCGCTTGTTGAGCTCGAGCGCGGCCAGGACCCACAGGCCGCGCAGGACGACGACCGAGGTGTCGGGCAGGGCGAGGGCGGTCAGCAGGGCGCGCAGGCACTCCCAGCGGGGGTAGCGGCCCACGGCGCGCAGCAGTTCGCTGATCTTCGACCGGGACCAGCCCGTGCTGCGGCCGAGCTGGTCGAAGGTCATGCCGCTGGCCTGGTAGGACTCGCGCAGCGGCTCCAGCCAGGCCCGGTGGGCGTCACTCGCGTCAGGGTCGATGGGGCCCAGCTTGCGGCCCGGCCTGGCTGGCGCCGGGCCGCCCGGACCGGTCGGCGGCGTCGGCATGGTCACCGCTGGCGCTCCTCACCGTCGCGCAAGGCGGCGGCCGTGCGACGGGATTCGGTGTGCTGGGTGTAGGCCTGCAGGATCTGCTGGACGCCCAGGGCGATCGAGGGGATGAGGGTGATGACCGCGGCGGCGGTCTGTCCCAGCGCGGTCATCACCGCGCACAGGGCGACGAGTGACACGAGCGCCGTTACGACAACGGCAGTTCTGCCTGTCATGGGCTTCCTTCTGACTGCGGTTCCAAGTCCGTGGGCTGACTCCTCGGACGTTTGCCGCGTCCCCCAGGTCGAGAAGCCAGGCATCAGCATGGAACGCGGAAACCCGCGGCGAGGTGGCCATCGGTGATCCGGGAACAATGCGGGCGGATACTGGCGGGGCAGAACGGGCGATTTGGTGTCGCCTTTCGCGCGTTCGTGCGCGCCGTGGCCCGGAAAGGGCAATGTTCCCCGTTCCGCTTGCGCCGCCCTGGTGCCCCACGGCCCAATGGAGAGGGAAAGGGGAGCGCGTCACCCGCGCTCCGGCTGCAGGATCCCTGTCCGGGACACGGCCCCCTTGTTTGCCGCGAGGGGGCCCATCAGCCCCCCACGCGCGCGGGCCGCTGACGGGCAGACGCTCAGGTGCCCTGGCCCCGGTCACGCCACCGTCCGGTGAAGCGTCCTGGATGGCAGTGGTCCGCGGCTCCGTGGGCTGCGGACGGGCGCCTGACCCGCTGCCAGCTATTGGTCCGCTGGCCGCATCTGCGGGTTCAGCCTGAAGCGGGCAGGGACGCCAGCCTGTTCAGTTCGGTGCTGTACTTCATCAGCTCGGGTGAGACTAGGTCACCACCCTCGACGATCTCGCGCGCCGTGCGCGCCAGCTTCTTCACGCACTCTGGTGTCGTGGCGCCGGGGCCTTTACGCATGGCGTCCTCTGCCGCCTCGAGCACGGAATCCGAGCCCTGCGGGGTCATGAGGATCACCGGGTCGGTCGTGAGGCGGCTCTTGTCGTCCGCGGTGAGGGTAAGGGTGAAGCGGTAGACGTTCGGCAGGCCGCCGTCAACGAAGCTCTCAGGGCCCATGGTGAACCCGATGCGCTGGTTGTCGTGCGGCGGAACCTCGAACTTCAGCGGCCGCCTCAACGTGAACGGTGTGCTGCGCCCATCAGGGACCTTGATGTCGTACCGGGCCTGGATCGACGAGCCGCCCCCGCCGTAGGGGCAACCCAGCTTCGTGACCGCGCTGATCACGAACTCCGCCTGCGTCACCAGCACTTTGTTGTCGGATGGGTTGCGCAGGGCGATCGACAGCATCGAGGACTCCCAGCGCTCAACGACCCCGTGCGGCTCACCCGCATAGGTCCAGTCGGCCGCGATGTCCTTCTCCCGGGCAACGTCCACGTCGGACAGCTTCAGCTTCGGCTCGGGAGGCGGCGGCTGGCACCCGGGGAAGAATCCGAACACCAGGCCCAGAACCGCGACGAGGATCGCAACAACACCTCCCGCCAAAGAGATCACCGCCTGCGGTTTCTCCAGGAACGCCTTGTCCCGGTCATCTGCTGGCCCCTCGCCCTGCTGACCTCGCATCGTGCCTCCGTCGTGTCACCGGCAAGATCAGCATTCACGACAGGCTCACGCGCTCAGGCGCGCCGCCCTGCGGCCCGACTGGCTCGGATGCCGCTCCGTGGTGTCGCAGCGGTCGGTCAGCGAAGAGCTCCACCGATGGCCCGCGGCCGCGGAGCGTACATCTGGCTCTGACCATGCAGAGATCACGTCACGGGGTGCGTGACTGCGCTGGAACAGGCCCGCTCGGCAGGCAAGTTCACTCCGGTCCATGACGCGTGGTGGGCGGCGGCCTGCAAGGCCCACGGCGACCGGGACGGCACCCGGGCGTTGATCGAGCAGGACGTCGTGCTCGCGCTCCTCGGCGGGCAGGGCCCGCAACTCCTCGACTGCGGCGTCGAGATAGCGGGTCGTCCACAGTACGGCGGCATTCAGCACGAAACCGAGCGCGCCGAGCTGGTCCTCCTGGCCCGTCTTGTACGCCTGCATGATCTGCCCGCGCTTGCCGTGGCAGATGTCCCGGGCGAGCTTGTGGCGGGACTCCTGCACGGCACGTCCAGCGGCTCGTCCACCAGAAACCGGCCGACATACCGGACGGTGCACATCTGCATTGCGAACCCCAGCTGATGCGCCGTCGTACGGCGCAACGCGATCAGGTCCCGGTCCACGTCGTCCAGGAAGAAGAATCGCTCCAGCTCCGGCCGCGTCGGCTCCTCCACGAACCGTCCGTACGCCGCCGCTTGCTTCGCCTGCCTGCTCCTACGGGCCGGATGCTACGAAGGAGCCCAGTTCTGGTGGCAGTTCTCCGCCGGTGCCGGCAACGCAGTGGCCGCACAGTGCCTGAACCTCTACCACCTCAGCCGCGGCGTAGTACGCGACGCCCACTTCTGGGCACACCAGGCCCTCACCCGCTCCGACCCGCCCACCCTGCGCGCCCCCACACCCGGCAGCCGGCCACGGCGTCGAGCGAAACCCGTCTTCCCCAGCGGCTGCGGGACGCCGTACGCCGCCTGAAGGTCGACGCCTTGGAAGAGTTCGGCATGGGACGCGTCCCCCGCCCCGATTCCCAACTCGCCGACCAGGTCGAAGAACTCGCCGACGTCCTGTAGATACGCAAACGCCCCGGCTGGACGGAGGGAGGCCAGCCGGGGCCGTAGGACAAGGCGAAGAGGTCGGCCGCCTCTCGGCGAATGGGACGATACGACCGAGGGGGACGACAGGGCTCCCCGCCGCCCTCCACCTCGCGGTCATGTAGGAACTGTCAGGCGGGCCAAAGGAGAAGCCACATCTACTGACCGCAACCGTACGGGTCTGCTGGAGGTCAGGACGGCCTGAGCGGATGACGCAGACCATCACACAAGCATAGGGTGGATCATGCTCGCATTCATATTGTCGGTCGTCGTTCTGCTCTTCGTCGGCGGCTGCGCTTGCGTCTTCTGGGCAGCGCGGGGCGACGCTCCTCGTTGGGCACGTGGTGTGGCCCAGGCGACGTTGTTCGTAAGCGATCTGGCGCGCAGCTCAAGCCGGGGTTCCCGCTCGCAGCGTGGGAGCTCGGGCGAGTAGGCGCTGTCCAGCGGACCGGCGGACGGCGTGGTGGAAGGCGAGTTCGAGCAGGACCTTGATGGCGGTGAGTCCGGCGAGTTCGGCCTCGGTGCGCAGCAGGTGAGCGTGTCGGGAAACGAGCGATTCCGGCACTGTGCGGCGTCTCAATCGGTGCCCACGCGGGGATCAAGGCGGAGCCGCGGGAGGAGCCTTGGCGACAGCCGCCGGCCGAGGGCGACCGCTGTACGTACATCGCCCAGTGGGTGGCGGTGAAGACCCGGTGGGGCCTGTCCGTCGACCCGAGCGAGGAGGCCGCCTCGCCGAGAACGTCACGCGCTGCGCGAACGTACCGGTCAAGGTCCAGCTCGCTCGCTAGGCGACCTCCTGCACCAGCTCTCGGGCGTCGCGAGCATCACCAGCGCGTTGAAGACTTCCTCGCGGTAGAGGTGGCGTCGCTCAGGGATGTCAGGGCGCCGTTCGACCTTCTGCTGCCACAGCGACTCCTGCGCGGAGACGAGCTGTGCCTCGGCACGTTGGAGGGTGGGCAGGCCACGCCCAGCGAAGTGCACCCCGACCATCGCCAGCAAGGACATCAGGAGCAGGCTGCCGCAGATCAGGTCGCCCAGTACGAACCGCCCCGGGTCGCCTGTGTTGAGCGTGGCGATGCCCGTGCCGATGACGGCCGTGAGTAAGGACAACCAGCTGACGGCCGCCCCGGCCCGCCAGATGCGGTCCAGCCGCCGACGCCGGGCCAGCTCCTCCTGCGCGTCGATGACGAGGTTGGTGGTCACCACGAAGATCCGTTCGTCGGCGTCCCGCTTGCGGGCACTGATCAGTTCCTCCGCGTCCCCGATTCGGCGGGGCGCGTCGTCGTCGAAGTCCCGTGCCACGGGCGGGGTCAGCGGGCGAACGCTTCGGTCAGGCGCACGCTGTAACCGTCCTCTTCCATCAGCACGACGGTGACGCCGAACGGGTCGGGGTGGTCCAGCTCGATGGGAGTGAAGGAGAAGTTCACCGCGGCCTGGATCGGCGGCACCAGTTCGCCACTGGGCTGTGACGCGGGGACTGGCCTCCAGTCGGGGGCGACCGATGCCCAGCCCTCGGGGCTGCGCGCCAGGAGCTGCTCGCTGTAGGGGAACCGGTGCAACACGTGCCCGCCCTGGGTGGCGAGCACCATGTTCAGGCACGGCGCCGGGCCGACGATGGGCAGCTCGCAGGCGGTGGCGACATCATGGGTCTCCCAGGCGAGGACGACCTCGTCCGCACCAGCGGCTGCGGCGATGTTCGCGAGCTCCGCGATCCCGGTGAGTGCGTCCTGGCCGACCCTGAGAGGACGGACCCAGATCAGCCCGACCAGCTCGCCGCGCACCAGGGGCATCATGAGCGGGCGCGGCACCGTGCCCTCGCCCAACCCGGCGGTGTACGCGCTCTTCACCACGCCGACCAGTCCGTCCCACATCCGTGCTTCCACGGAAGCCCCCTCCGTCTACCGATCCGATCACCGCACCCTGCCACGGGGGTTGAGGCCGTGTCAGCGGGATGATCAGCCAGCTCCTCAACGCCGGCTCCTGGTCAGGGGCAGCCGGTACAAAGGCCGTCTGTCCGACGACACCCACATCGGTGGAGACTCGTTCGATGGACGCAGGTGTAGCCGCCGTACTCGGCGCGGCAGTTGGGGCAGTTGGGACCGGGTTAGCAGCCCTGGCCAGCGGTTGGCTGGGAGCCCGGAACGTACAGCAGCAGATCATCGCGCAGCACATTCAGGCAGATCATCAGCGGCTTTTCGAGCACGCCCGAGAGCGTCGAGAGCCGCGAAGCCAGGCGTATGCCGAACTCGTCACCCAGACCCAGACCGTCGGCAATCTAATCAGCTCGATGAACAGCTCTGGGGACTACACCCCGGAGAAGGTCCGCGCCGCCCTTGAGGAGATCACCAAGACTCTCCGGGCCCGTGCTCGCGTCATGGTTGAAGGCCCCCTCGAGGTCGCAGTCAGCACCGAATACCTGATCGAAACCATGTGCGACTTCAGCGACCGGCTGAGGAGTCTGGCCTCCATGCCCGGAGGTCCCCCAGAACTCCAAGCAATCCCCCGGGAGGCGCTGATCGAGCAATGCAGCGAAGAACTCAATTCACTCGCGGAAGGTCTGGAGGCGTTCGTGGAAGCCGCCCGACAGGCACTGGACGCCGACGGCGTGACCTAGTGCCGAATCCGGCAACGCCGACCGCTGCCGTGAGCGCCACAGGTTCGCGTCGTCGTAGCCGGGCAACGGCTGTGCCGACCAGGGGAGAAGCCCTGCTTCTGTGTAAGCGATCCGAAGCTCAGGCGCTTTCCGGCGATACTCGCCAGATGAGCGATGAGAGCCGCGAACCGAACGTCACCTACAGCGCCCCGGTCGGGTCGGTCGACCTGAACGCGTTCAAGCAAGACGGCACCTCGCATGAGATCTGGCCCTGCAACGACTGCCTGCCCTGGCACGCCGAAGTCGTGCGCGTCGACGGCGAGGTCCTCCTCAGAGAGTGGCACGCCGTCGACTGCGAGCAGTTCCAGCGCCTCGTCTTTGACGACTGATCACCTGCGCTTGCTGGTCACACACGTGCCGGAGAGGGATCCAGCGCTCGGGACAGGCACTGGGCCAGGGTTCGTGTCGACTACTTGGAGTTGCGTCCTTCGCGGGCCTGGCGGCTCTGTTTGAGTTTCAGTACCTTGGCCGGCGCCTGATAGACCTCCTGCAAGATCTCATCCATCAGGCTGACGATCGCCTGCGCGTCCTCCGGAGGCATGGGTTCCTCTCCCAGATCGCCATGCGCGATCTCGTTTCCGCCCTCGCGGATCTCATGAGCCAACTCTCGGGTGAACTCCCGGATCAGATTCTGCTTCGCCAGCTCGTCGATCTTGGCGACGAGAGGGCCCTTGACGACTCCCTTGTCCTTCGCTGTAGCCTCGACAACTGCGCGAGCCAGGGCAACGGCCCCGCGGTAGGCCTGAATGGACAGGCACGCATGTGCCTCACTTGCCGTGCTTGCGATTTGCTCAGGCACGTCAGGGAACGCAGGGCGGTTTACCTTGGCGGGCAACCACTCCAGCTTCATCTCGATCAGCCGCCTGGTGACCTCCGTTCCCACCGAGGAGGGCCTGTCCACCAGGCCGACGCCAATCGACAGAGCCCGACACTCCTCACTGGCGCACCGGAACGCCTGCGCGTACGGCACCGCATTGCCGTACTCCCGTCCCGGCATCCTGGACGGATCTCCAACAGGGGTCATGTGAGTCAGGCGGCCACACCAGCCGCACGTAGTGCTTGCCATGCGGAGACGGTACGGTGCCGGGCCTCGCCGGGTGCGGGAAATTCGATCAGGCGGGCTCGCCGTGGTGCTTCAGCGCGGAGCGGGCCTTCATGTGCTCCTGGGCGTCCCCCTCGGCAGCGGGTCCAGCGCTCTGCGCGGCGTCGGCCACGAGGCTTTCCTGGACGTCCCCGGACGGGTGAATCCGCCAGCATGCGCGAACTCCCAGGGCCGGTCCGGGCGTCGGTGCGGGCATGACCCCGCGCCCCGTGTATCTGAACCATCCCGGCCTGGCTCGCATTACCGTGGCGGCTGCGGACGAGCAGACTGCTCTGGCCGTAGCCCACCGGCTCATCGACCGTCACAACCTCACCGGCGCCTCCGCGCCCTACCGGGTGCCTGGTGAGGACGGCGTCCATGTGTGCATGTACGGGGACGCAGCGCCGCTGCCCGCCGATTCCCAGACGACCAGCGAGTGACGGGGCTTCGTGCGGAGCGCGCTAGGCGGCCGTCTCTTCCGAGTTGGTCGGCGCCTCGTGGGCGTGCTTGAGCTTCATGCGTGCCGTGACCAGATCCGGGCCAGAGAGGGTCTCCCAGTACGCGTGCTCCACGATCACCGCGGCGAGCTCGAGTTCCCGGGCGCGGAGGCGGTCCCATTCCTGCTGTTGCTCCGGCGTGTATCCGGGCGAATCCGGTCGCTGGCGAGGGCGCCACAGGTTCGCGTCGTCGTAGCCGGGAAGCGGCTGCGCCGACCAGGGCAGGCGCGCTGCGAGGGCTCTGAGCTCGGTCTGCGTCTGCGCCAGTTCCAGCTGCGCTGCAAGGAGGTCGGAAGGAAAGTCGGGATCTGCCACAGCCCAGAATGATATGGGAGTTCGAATCTGTTGCCGCGCGGCCACGCCGCCGGGCAGGGTTCAGGGTTCTGGAACAAACGGGCTTGGTTCGACGTTCATCTGCATGTGGCTGCGGAGGGGACAGTGTCCCCGGGCCCACACATAGCCCATGGGGACGATCGTTCGGCTGAAGCCCCATGGAGCCACTCGCCGAGAGGCGACCGCCCTCCGCGTGCCACCACCTTCCGCCCCGGCTGGTCTCCCCCGTCCAGCCGGGGCTTCGTCATGGCTGAACACGGACGCCGTCGGCGTCCAGCGAAGCGCAGAGCTGGCGCCGCAACGGAACCGGGCGGCGCCGCGGACCTCGGTGTGCTCGCCGAGGCGGACCAGAGGCGTGTCCAGACCGACTGACGAGGCGGGCGGCCGGTTGCTATGTGGTGCGGGCCAGGAGCCGGGCTTTTGCGCGCTGGCGGGAGTCGGAGTCGTTGAAGGCGCTGCCGAAGGAGACCAGGAGATTGTTGACCTTCTGGTCGGTATGGGGCGGTGCGGCGGGGGTGGTCGTCTGTTGGTGCCTCTCCCACAGGGGGCGGAAGTAGGCGGGTTCGCCGTCCAGGGCCTGGACGAGCAGCTGGACGTCGGGCCATTCGGCGTTGTGGCTGCCCTCGAGGAGGGCGTTGATGGTGTGGGAGTCCAGGAGGCCTCCGCTGGCGGTGGCCAGGTCCTGGGGTGCGGGGCGGTCTGCCAGCGCGTACATGGTGCGCAGTGCGGCGTGGAGATCGCTGTCCTCGGGTGCGGATGCGTTTTGTCGGACGTGTTCGCTGTGCCAGACCTGGCGCAGTACCTGGGCGTCGGCTCCGAGCGCGGAGCCGAGCTTCTCGGTGAGGCGCCAGGTGGGGAAGCGTTCGCCGCTCAGGACGCGGCTGAGGTAGGACGCGGAGCAGTTGACGCGCAGTCCCAGCTGGCGCAGGGGGATGCCGCTGACGCGCTGGAGCTGGGACAGGACCGGGGCGAGCCGGTTGGCGGCGCGCTGTGAGCGCAGGGCCGGGGCCGGGGGCATCGTGTCCTCCTGGTCGTTGGAGGGGGCGGCGGGTTGTTCGGCCGGGGGCGGGGCGGTGGGCGTCGCGGGGGTGATGTAGCGGGCGAGCTGCTGCTCGACATGGCGTTCGTGGTAGACGCGGCGGGCGGTCTCGGGGCTCATGTGCAGGAGGCGGCCGAGCAGTTGCCAGGGGGTGCCGGTGGCGCGGGCTCGGGCGATGAGGCCGGCGGTGAGGGCTTCCATGCGTTCGCGCAACTGGTTGGCGATGTCGACCAGTTCAAAGGCTGCGACATCGTCGCCTGCCATGAGGCGGACCAGGTGGCGCATGTCGTCCTGTCCGTCCAGGGCGAGTTCGCGCAGTTCCTCGTGGAGGTCGGTGAGGCGGGGCGGGCCGGTGGCCGAGGCGCCCCCGCTCTTCTTGGCGCGCTCGCGCTTGCGGTAGTCGGCCTGGCGGCAGGCTTGGCCGCAGAAGGTCGCCTTGCGGCCGCGCTGTTTGAGAGGGAAGGGCGTGCCGCAGTACGGGCACGTGGACCACGGTTCGCTGGTCCGGTTCACGGTGAGGGGTCCTTTTTTTGAGCCCCGGGTGGCAGGGGGTCTGCCTCCGGGGAAGCGAAAAGGGGACGGCAATTCCGTCACGCCAGCGGTGGGATCCAACCGTTTCGTCGGGAACCAGTGCGCCGGGAATGCCGGGGGCGGCGTGCGGGCCGCCCCCGGCGTCGGTGTCAGGCTGTGCGCGGCCCGGGGGTGACGAAATTCCACGCCAGGCGGCCCAGGAGAGCCAGAGCGGCGGCACCGGCGGACAGTGCCCATTCCGTCGGAGTCGTCGCGTGAGGCGATGAGATCATCACGATCGGGACCGCCGGAATGGCCACGTACTCGATGTGAACTACCCGTACGTGACGTTGGGGAATTTCGTCACGCCTGTTATCGTCGGGACCGCGGAAGGGCCTCCTACGTGGGGGTTTTGATCCGAGAGGATCAGGGGAGAACTTCACTGTTGCTCCTTTTGATCTTGCGTTTCAGTGAATGGCGTGGGTCCCGGATACGGGTGTGCAAGACCCCCGGGACTCACGCTGTGCTGACCTTAGCTTTACGCAGGGTGGGCCGCCAAACAGTAGTGCGTTGAGCATTTAACCGCCCAAACCCTTCAAAAACGGAAGCCCAATACCGGACATTCGCCGTCAAAAATGGCGTGTTCGTTTATGCAAGGGGCGTAGATTTCCGCGAGAATTCCTTATACCGCTCCCGGGTAATGCTGGTTCTGGTATGGGCGCATTCGGTGCGGCATTCAGTGCCGCGCTCACAGGGGCCGGAAATTCGGTGCTCGCTCGCATGTTCCCCATCGGTCACGTGCGCCTGCTGGGCACTGCGTGCCGCACGGGCCATTGCAGACACGTGACCCACATCACAACCATGACCGGCCAGTAGGCCGTACCCTCCCCGGCCAGGCCCACGGTCGAAGGCACCGTCAGTGAGCGGCTACGTGTGACGGCGGCCGTGCCGGACGGTACCGGCCGCGGCTCCTACCGCCCGCCCGCACGCTCGATGAGCCAGTCCGGAGCCGGCGGCCGGGCCTGCTCGCCGCGGATCCGCTCGGTCTCTCGCCGTTCCTCGTCCGCGATCCAGGCGCGGGTGCGTGCCAGATCGCGTTCCTGCACCCGTTCCAGGAAGCGGAGCACGTCGATGCGCCGGATCTCGGTCATCAGCTGAGCCGGTAGTCCCGCCAGCCGGTGCCGCGGGCCCGCACGACGGCCCCGGCCTGTTCGAGGCGGCGCAGCTGGTAGAGCACGGAGGAGGGGCTGGACAGTCCGACGGCGCGGCCGATCTCCCGGACGCTGGGAGCCTCACCCCGGTCGAGGATGTGGGCGCGGATGCAGGACAGGACTGCTTGCTGCCGGTCGGTGACGTCCCACGAGCGCCGGGTCATGACCGTTCCTCGGTGCGGCGGCGAAGGTCGGCCAGCTGGGCGCGCGGCACCTCTTGGACAAGGCGGCGCGACAGGCCGATGAGCCGTCGGCGCAGGACGGTGTTGCTGGTGGCGGGGGCTTGGGCGAGAGCGTTGTAGGTGCGGGTCCAGTCGCGCTGGGTCTGCACGATGTCGGGGGTGTGTTCTGTGTGCACCATGCCCTCAGTAGAGCATGTGTTCGATTTCTGGTGCGAGTCAGATGACCTGATCGCCGCTCTGGCCCCTAGCCCCTTCTTGCGGGCGGAGGCGCAAGGGGGGCTCGCCGCCGGCTAGCGCCTGTTCGCAGGATGGCCTGAATGATCATATTTCGATTGACCGTGCACAGAGTGACATGGTCCGATCACGTTCGGTTTCGAAGCCGAGGCCGATCACGCCTCCCATGACCACGGAGGCAAACCACAGAGGGGGACTCTTTGCTCGGCAACACATCCCGCAACGCCCAGGCGGCGCTTTGCGCCAGCGTCGTCGCGTCGGCTCTGCTCATTCCCACAGCTGGATCCGCGGCGGCTTCTTCGAGCAGGCCGACCGTGACGGTCAACGCCGTTAATCCCAACACGGCCTGCAGGAGCCACGGTAGGAACTACGTCGTGCGCACGTACTTCCGTGGTCCTAACAAGTACACCCTGCGCTGCGGCACCGGCTCGTGGGGCTGGAAGCACATCAAGGCGGGTCACGGCTGGAACAACACGATGAACAAGAAGATCAGTGCCGCCATATGGTCCGGCAAGTGGAACGGGGGCGGGTACTCGACCTGGAGCGCTTCCTGCCCGACTCGCGAGACATTCCGTACCAAGATCGGAACGCCCGCCGGTAGCAACGACCTGCGGACCGCCTACAAGTACACGGGCCGCGCCGCCGCCAGTTGCTAGCGGCTAACGTGGGCTGCTGGCAGACGAGATGAGAGGTGCATTCGGTGGCTCACACGCCGGCTGAGGGCGTCCTGGCTCGCTCCTACACCTCCGATGATGGCGCGACCCGGTTCAGTGTCACCGACTTGACGGTAGACCACCAACCGGACCGTAGCCTCACGCTGACCTACCGGCTCATCATCGAGCGGAAGGATCACGCCGACGAGTGCTGGGTGCTCACACTGCCATGGAGTGACAGATCCTTTGTAGACGTGTTCACCTCGCCTGCCCCTGATCCTGAGCGTCTTCGCCAGCTGGTTGAGCTGGTGCGAGGCCTCTTGGAAGAGTGGTGGGACACCAAGGGCTACAACCGCCACTTCGCGAAGATGGGACGCCGGTGTACCTGAGCTGCCTCTCCAGGCAGTAGGTGAGACCCCCGGCGCGACGGAGGACCGATCACATCGCCCGCTGTCTGTCCCACTGTCATGGCGCATACGCAAAAAGGCGGCCCTCGCTGCCCGGTCCGAGACCGGGTGGCGAGGGCCGTTTCGTACTCCCCCTTGCGTCGGCGCAGCTCTATGAAGCTCCGTTGTGGTGGCGTCGGGTGGTGACCACGGTGCGCCAGCGATTTCGGGTGGTGTCCGGGGCGTCGAGCCAGGACGCGGAGGAGGGGGCGGGCAGGGGCAGGGCGGCCATGAAGGCGGCGATGTCCACGTATACGGGTACTCGCCGCTGGCGGTGAGGGTGCGCAGCTGCTCCAGGCCCGCGTCGGTCAGTTCGCCGCGGACGGCGTGGTGGAAGGCGACGGCGAGTTCGAGCAGGACCTGGATGGCGGTGAGTCCGGCGAGTTCGGCTTCGGTGCGCAGCAGGTGTGCGCGGTCGTCGAACTGGGTGGTTGTGGTGCCGGCGTCGCGGATGAGTGCGGCGATCTGCACGGTCAGGGACGTGGCGCGCAGGTCGAGGCCACTCAGGTACTGCCGGGCGAGGTCGATCTCGTCATCGGCGCCGACGGGGTCGGTGAAGGCCACGGCCAGGGCGCGGTGGGCCTGGCCGTGGGCGCGTTCCCCGGCGACACCGTGCTGTTCGGCCTCGCTGCGGGCAGCCTCGTACGCGGCGGCCGCGCCGGTCATGTCGCCCTGGGGCCACAACACGTCACCGCGGACCCGGTGGTGGCGGCCCTTCCAGCCCAGACTCTGGGCGGCCTCGAAGGCGGTGGGGAAGTCACCGCTGATGCGGGCAAGGTGGGCCAGACCGCGGCGGGCAGCGGTGGCGAGGCGGCCGCCACCGTCGGCGACCAGCTGCATGCCGTGCCGAGATTCTGCCGTGCGGCCGAGGTCGCGCTGCGCCTTGGCCTGGTAGTACACCGCCATCTCGGAGAGCTCGGTGGGCAGCAGCCCGGTGTCGATGACCGCCTGGAGCCGGTCGACAGTGCGTTCGCGGTGTTCGTGCTGGCGCCGGGCCAGCGTGCTCAGCACTTCGACCAGGGCGTCGGCCGGGCTGTCCAGCTCTCGCTCGCCGCCGGCGGGCGGAACGAGCGGCTCCCAGACGGAGTCGCCGACGTACTGCCACGCGGCGGCAGTGAGCCAGTCCAGGTCGAGACGGACCAAGAGCAGTTGGAAAGCCTGCTCAACCGCGCTGTGCGGCTGTGGCTGGAGCAAGACGATCTCTCAGCGCAGTCGGGAGACGGTTCGGACTAGGACCCGCCTCAGGTTTCGAGAGTTCTCGTGCCTGGCCGACTCGACCGGACCGTGGAGACCCGGCCCGGAGACGAGTCCGCCCGCGAGCTCCTGGTCCACCGAGGCGACTACCACCCCGTGGTCAATAGCTGGCTGGCGCAGGCCTTCGCCAACCGCTCCAGCCACTACGCCGACCCGACCACGCGCACGGCCGCCGTCGACTCGCTGCCCGACCGGGCGCGCACCCACGCCGCCCCGCTCGCCTGCACCGGCGCCCCGGCCGCCGACGGCGAGCCTGGCGGCGGGGGTCGCGTCGATGAGCTGGGCACTGTCCGTGCTGCCCATGTCCGTCTCCACGTGCTGGGCGAGGGCTGAGACGATTAGGGGGATAGGCGGACCCTGCTACGGACGGGGCCCGCCGTCGCGCTTGTCAGACCGCGATGAACAGTTGGGGCAGCTCCGTCAGCTTGTCGACGGTCTCTTGGTACTGCTCTGCGGGAATTAGATCGATCAGTTTGGCGGCAGTGGCCCCTGTTGTTGCTGAAGGCGCAATGTCCAAGCTCACCAGGGCGTCCCGGAAGGTTTCGACCAGCGGGGGATCAACCGGGTTTCCTCGTCTCCAGTTCTCCTGCGTACCGGCGGAGATCTTGCCTTCGTACATCATGGTGCCGACGAGAAAGCGTCCTGCCTGGTAGAAGGTCCAACCGCCAGGCACCTTTTCGCCGAGTCGCAGGGTGTCAGGGTACTCGGGGGCACCCCACGGGGCGTGGGCGGTTCCTTCTATGATCCTGGCCGCGACGTACATATCGGCCAGAGGGTGTGAGTGATAGCCAGCGTGAGGCATCTGCACGGCAGAGCGGCGAAGTTCGTCGCCTTTCTGCCAGACGACGTGCAGATGCTCGGGGGCATCTGCGCACTTGTCTGGGTGGTAGTTGACGATGCCCCACGGCCCACCGAGGAGGGTGCCGTCTTCTGCAATGAGGGGCTCTTCCTTCAGCTGCCGGAACACGGCGAGGGTGACCTGCTTGCCCTTGATCGTGAGGGTCTTGACCTCGACGGAGGCCGTGGTGATCGTCGCGTTCTGGGCGGTGAGCTGCTTGCCCGTCATTGGGTCTCCTGGGCGAGGCGGGGCAGGGTGAGCTGCTGGGGGTGGGTGCGGATGCCGTCGTCGGCCGGGAGGGGCTTGGTGGCATTGTGGGCGAGCTGGCGGGCGAAGAAGTCGAGTTCTTCGGAGAGCTGCATCCAGCCGTCGGCGTCGGGGTACGCCTGAGCGAACCATTGGTCGAAAGCGGCGTCGCAGTGTCCCTCGTGGGTGACGTGGATGGGGGTTCCGCGGCGCGGCCCAGGGGCGCCGGCTGTGCTTCCCCACACGTTGTTGCCGCGTTCGATGACCTGTTCGCGGCAGGTGTCACAGACGAAGATTGTGCAGACGAGTGCGTCGGGTGGGCCCGACACCCCGATGTATTCGATCACTGTGTCTTCTGGCCCTGTCGCGGCGTCCGCGTCTCGGTTCCGGGGGCGATGAGGCCGTCGAAGTTGCTCACTCCGGTGGCGTCGTCGCACAGGCCGGTGGTGTCGGTGTCGACGGGGGTGAGAGTGCCGTTGCTGTGGACGGTCCAGGCCACCAGCGGGTCCACGGTGGACGTGCCGTCCGGGTGCTTGTACCGAGCACTCCACCCGCCCCCAGGGATGGCGGCGACAACGGGGTGCCCACCTTCCGAGAGCCCGGTGAAGGTGCGGCCGTTGTTCGCCGGGACAAGTCGACCGGTGTGCTCATCAACAATGAGCGCTTGGCCCTCGTCGTCCCAGGCGATGACAGGCTTGCTTCTGAAGACTGTGCGGCCGTCCTCTTCCTGCTTGTAATGCGCTTCGTAGGGGTGTTGTGCTGGGATCACTACGTCTCCTGGGCGGATTGGCACTGGTCTGTGGTGTGACGGTACGACCGGGGCAGTCTGTCCGTCCCGGGGTTTGTCAGGTCAGCAGATGGTGCGGCCGTCGCGCTGCTGCCTCGTCGAGGAGCGCTCACGCTTTCAGCCCGATGACGACCGGGAACGCGGTCAGGTCTGCTGCTCGAGCCGCACGACGGCCCGATACATGAGCGACAGGCCGGCCTCGACGATCTCTTCGAAAGTCTCCGGGGCCGGTGTGCGGCGCAGCTGGGGCCAAGGCGAGAAGATCCCGAGCTGCCAGGCCGCGGTGCCGTCCTCGCTGATGTCGGTGCACACGTCGACGCCATCCGGCTTGAGCACGTACACCCAGTCGGCGAGGACCGCGTCGGTGCGGTCGCCGTGGCAATAGCAGATGAAAGGCTGGTAGCCGATGCTGCTGCGGTTGTTGTCCCAGCCGGTGTCGACACTGCACGCGCACCTGGACCGCCGCGACGAAGCCGCGGCCGACGACGGCGGCCGCCGTGAAGCGGAGCTCGCGGAGTGGCGGCGCATCGTGCAGCTGCTCGCCGCGACCGGCGGCCCGTACGCCCCGGACGCCGACGCCGTCGCCCAGGAGGAGCTGGCCGGAGACCGGCGCCGCAAGGAAGTCGAGCAGCAGGGCCGCCAGGAGCAGCAGCGGGTAGCCGCACGGGCCGACGAACTGGCGGGCCTGGCCGGGGCCGGCCGACTCGATCGGACTGTCGCGAGCCGCCCCGGGGCGAAGCCGCCCGTGAACTGCTGGCCGACCACGGCGACTATCGCGCCGGTGCGGCGACGACTGGCTCGCCCGCACCCTCGCCGACCACTCCGGCCACTACGCCGCCCTCGATGCCCGGACGGCCCGCCTTCGCCTGCTGCCCGTCCCGGTGCGCGCCCGCGCCGCGCTGCTCGCCGCCCTCGCCCGCACCGGCGCCCCGGCCGTCGACAGTGACCTCGAGTTCGTCAGCCGCCTCGCCCAGGCCGACCCCGCCGCCACGACCGCGCTCGCCGCATGGCTCGACACCGCGGCCGCGGTGAAGGACGGCACGCCATGAGCGCGGCGGAGGAGGTGGTGGTGGCCACCTGGCGCGAGCACAGCGCGGTCGGCCACCACTACGAGAACCTGCTCGCCGACGCGCGGGTCCTCGCCTGGACCGAGCCGCCCTTCCGCGAGACGCTCCCCCCCCGGCGACGACGACCCTGACTACAACCCGATCTGCTCGTGCCCGCGCGTCCCGAAGCAGTTCTGCATGGCGTGCGCCGACTGCGCCGCCTGCGGGCAGTGCACCGGACCGCACGTCTGGCCGCCGCCCCGGAACTGATCACCGAGAGCAAACCCCCAGACCCTCAGCACTCCTGTGAGGCGGCTGAGGGTCTGGGGTCAGAAATGGGCCTGTTGTCCTGTATGCCTGTGAGATAGGATCGATGTTTTCCCAGGTGGACGCGTTTCTGAGAGGCGACCTGTAACCGTGTGACATGGGAGGTCACCGACACCTGCCACGCTCACCGTGCGTCACATGGCGGGTGTAACGCGCCCTGTCGCGCCGACTGTCACGCCCGCCGTGCCACCCGCGATAGCACCCGCCGAATGTCCGCATTGAACCCTTTACGAGTGCCGGAAGGGCCCCCGCGCCCGATCCGGCGTGACAGCGTGATACCCCTGCCCGGCGACCGGACCTCGCCATCACTCCCCGTCCCCGCTGTCCCGTGCCATCGAACCTGGATCGGTGCCACTGACATTGGACGACCGGTGGTTCCGTGACAGCGAAGTTGGACAGCACCGGAATCCGCTGTCCGGGTCCCCTCCGCGATGGCAGGCGGATTGGACTGTGGGCGCCCGGGGGCTCCCTCGGGGTCGGAGGACTGGGACGATCGAGGCATGGACACTGCGGATCAACTGGTGCGGTCGGCGGGCGACGGCGACGTGATCGAGGTGGCACGGCTGCTGGAGCAGGGTGCCGTGGTGGATGCGCCGGGTCGTGGCGGGCGTACGGCGCTGGACCTGGCGGCGGAGCAGGGGCACGCCGATGTCGTGCGCCAACTGGTCGGAGCGGGCGCCGACCTGGGGCAGCAGGCGGGTGAGTATCAGGATGTAACGCCTCTGTGCCTGGCGGCGAGCCGTGGGCACACGGCGGTTGCCGGGGTTCTTCTCGATGCCGGTGCCCGCACCGGCGCCCAGGGTCGGCTGGGTTACGTACCGCTGGTGCTGGCAGCCACCGCCAGCGATGAGGGGCACCCGGAAACGGTGGACCTGCTGCTGGACCGCGGGGCGGACATCAACGCGCTGATGAAGCACAGAACCGCCCTGGACTGGGCGGTCCGGTTCGGACAGGAAGAGATGGTGCACCGCCTGCTCGGCCGCGGCGCCGGCCTCTCGGTTGGCACTCTGGCCGCCGCGCGCGAGCACCTCGGACATCATCCGGAGCATCGGCGGAAGGCTGAGCGCATCGCTGCGTTCCTCCTTGCCGTGGATGTCGCGCCCCGCACAAACCAGCAGCCCGGGACGGAAGCTAGGGATCTGGCGTAGCCGACGGCTCAGCATCCCAACGGCGCTCTGAGCGGGGGCTTCAGCACGGCTCAACTCGCTGCCTTGAGACCACCGGTCGTCCAACTTCAGTGGCACACGATCCAGGTTCGACGGCACGGGACACCCGCACCGCGGCCGGGCTCACCGACGCGGGACTCAGCTCGCCGAACGAACCTGGGTCCCGCTTTAGCCACTGGGGCCTGGGTCTGACTGTTTTCCCAGGTGGACACGCTCACCTGGGTCCTGAGTCCACCTGGGTCCGGGATCTGCGTCATCGGGCGGGTTTCGTCTGTACGCAGACCGGTGCCGCGCCCCGGCGATACCGTGATGACACACGCCAGATGACGCCCCAGGAGCCCTCGATGAGCCAGGAGCCTGCCGCCGCACACGACCGCCAGCCGCTCGACGAATCCGCAGCCGAATCGGTCCGCAGGTACGCGGCCGAGCAGCGCGCGCGGGTCGATGCCCTCGCCTCCGTCCTGGAGGACATCGCCGAAAACGGCTACCCCTCGCCAGAATCCGGCGTGCTGTGGGAGACCGCCCGAGACACCCATCTCGCCCGTCTCGCCGACGGGGAGCCCCGTGTCGCCTGAGCACGGTGCGCGGCGTTCCCAGGTCATCCTGGTGGAGCCCGCGCTCACCCAGCTGGCCAAGCTCAACGCGAGCGAGACTCACCGCCTGGACCGCGTAATCGTCGCCATCAGCGTCAACCCGGAGATCGGCACCGAAGTGCCGGGAACCTTGCTGCGCGACTATGTAGACGAGATCGACAGGGTCCGCGTGATCTACTACGTGACCGCTTTGCGGACGATCACGATCGTGGCCTACGTCGAAGCCTGACCGCGGCAGTGAATGGTGCCACGGACCCGCATGGGCCCGGGGCACCGCTGTGTCTGGTGCTCTGTTGCTGCTGTGGGCGGTTGGGGATGCCAGAGAGCGATGACACTCGAAGCCAAGGACGCACAGTAGCTGCAGTCTTTCTGGAGCCAGGAAGCCTAGCTGCCGCTCTCCACGCCCAAGGGTCGGTACACCCTCGGCCCGAGGGGCCTCCGGTGCCCCGACGGGGGCTGCACCTTCACGCGCGGCCCAAGCTGGCACGTGGTTGCCAAGAGCAACGTGGCTGGGACCGGGATGGGTTGATGGAGGCACACGTGGCGGGTGGTCATTCGGCTGCAGCGGTACTTGGCGTGTTTTCACTGGCTGAGGAGGGAGCGGCGGATTTCAGTGGATCGTCGACCGGAAGCACTCGGCTACGGAAGTCAACGCCCCCTGAGGGGCAGCTGCCCTACGGGTTGCGCGGCTGCTCGACTGAGGACGAGGCCCGGTAGCTGACGCCGAATAGACAGCGTGTCCTACTACTAAAGAGAGAGCCGCCCCCAATCGTCGCCTGACCTGCAGGAACAGTGCTTTCCATCAAGATCTGACGATCTGGCACCCAGTCCCCACAGACTCCCACCCGGTTTGCAGGAGCAGGGCAGCCAGTTCTGGAAACAGCTGTGCCCGGGTTCCAAGAACCGTGACCACGTTCTTAGGACATGACCTGATGAACGTCACGTTCATCAGCAGCCGCCTGTTCCAGGGATGGCAGACCATCCAGGCCATCGATGCAAGGTCAGGCGACACGCCCTGGAAGCGGAGTTGATGAACTCAGCGCTCATGTACGTTAAGTTCATCTGGTCGGCCTCAGAGCCGCCCCTCATGCACGTAGAGACAACGCCCATCCATGGAGGGCCCGTTGGGAGCAGTACGCAGACTGGTTGATGCCGACACCGGCGAAGCAGTCCCCTACGCGCCCTACGCCTTCTCCGGCGGCCACACCCAGGTAGACAAGGCCCGCGTGGAGGCGATTACCGAGAGCAAGGAGTTCACCCCGAGCCAGAAGTTCCTGGTTCTGTGGTGGATCGGGGTCTCTCCTGAGGGCATGGCACCGCTCCGAGCGACCGGCGCCGACATCGCCAAGCGCGTCGGTATGACCGCCGATGCCGTCGGGAAGATCAACCGCAAGCTGGTCAAACGGCGCATCCTGATCGAGCGCGGACGCATCGGCAACTACAGGCTCTACCGGATCAGCCCGTACATTGCCTTTCACGGCACCGGAGTCGAGCAGCGGGAGGCGATCAAGTCATGCAACCCGCCGGAGATCCCCGGATTCCAGAACATGACCCCTTCGCGGTGGGAGGCCCAGTGAACAACGACGAGAAGCAGAAGCTCCTTGACGTCCTCCATCGCACCTCGGGCATGACCGCGAACCAGCGCCTGGTCGTCATGCTCTACGCCATGCACCCCACCGACCGCGCCGGCGCCGTCATCGAGACCGGCGCCAACCTGGCCAAGCTCGTCGGCATGTCGCCGACCGTGTTCTCGCGCACCAGGCGGCAAGTCGTGGAAGCCGGCTGGCTCGAGGAATCAGAGCGGCTCGCCCACATCAGCTACTACCGCCTCAGCCAGAAGAGCACCGGCGAGCACGTCGTCGTTCCCCTGCGCCGGGCAACCTGAACGGTGCCGCAAAGCCGTACTCATGTACGTGAGGTCAATGAGCACCGCTCCTGAGAGCGGTGCTCATTGACCTCACGTACATGAGCGTCCTGTGAACGTGGCTGCTAGCGCACGGTCGGACTGTCAGTGCCCGCCCGCACTCTGCCGCCAAGCACTGCGACAGGAGGGGCAATGTGGTCCGCAACGGCATCCAGGTTCATGCTCGTACCGCTACGCCGACGAACAGTCGTGATCTTGGGACCTCACCGCAGGGCATACCAGCTTCGCCTCGACGGCGCAGCGCTCTCAGAGATGGGTTCTCAAGCGGGGCGCGTGTACGAGATCAGTCGCGCCGACGGCTCGGTGCCGCGTCCAAAAGGTCCAGTACTCGCTCCGGGGCATGAAGCAGGCCGGCGTGCGTCGCGAACAGGCACGCATGTGCGAGATGGCCGCTGTCTCCTCCTGCGTGGGCCGAGCCGATCGCTCGTGTGAAGTCATCGGCGACCTTCGGGTTCACCTCGGGGAGGAAGTACGCGACGAGGGTGGCTTCGAGTTCCTGAGTGAGGTTGTAGGCGAGGTCCTGCCGTTCCTCGGGCGCCGCGGGTTCCTTGTCTTTGCGCTCAAGGTTTTCGATGAGGGCAAGAACCTCGGAGGGCAGGTCGTCATCAGGGCTGAGGGCGCCAGGGACCGGGATGGTCTGGATGGCGGTGATGACGTGCGGACAGACGGCCAGGGAAATGCACCCTGCAGCCTCCCATACGTTGAGGTAACGGACGGCGTCGAGTCCGAGGTCCGTCAGCTCGGTGATGCTGATGTCCGCTGCTCGCTCGTCGTTCTCATCGTGAAAGCCAGAGTTGACCCGGTCAGGCGCGATGTTGATGCGCACACGATGAAGGTAGAAGGCCGAGTGCTCGTCGCCCTGGTCCCGCATGCGCCTGTACATGTTCTCGATGGCCGCTTCGAAGGTGCCGAGGTGGAGCGCCTTGTCGAGGTGAACCCGCAGGAAGCGCTCGGGATCATCCATCAGCGAGCGAGCGGGGCTGGTCGAGAACCCGTCCCGCACGTTGCGTTCATAGTCAGGGCTCGGCCAGTTTTCATAGGTACTGGTGAGGTACCAGATGAGCTTGTTGAGCATGCGGTCGTCGAGCGCAGGGTCGTCCTGGTCGCGGAGGCCAACGGCCAGCGGTCCGAAGTGAATCGAAGCCTTGCAGAGATCGCATTCCATGCGCGCGCTGGCCTCGTTGTCGAGCCGGAGGTAATCAGCACCGCTCAGGGGCGAGGTTTGGCCACAATCGTCGCAGCGCATGCGGAAGTCGTAGCCGAAGGTGATCGGCCGTTCGATGAGGCCAGCTTTGGCGTCTCGCACAACAGCACGCTACGTGCAGCTACGGAGTCGATGGACGAGTGAGGGGAGGGAAGCCGCGTGTCGATGGCTGAGCGCGAGTGCCTCGCGCTCAGGGTTCTGGAGGCTGAGGACATCCGGCCGAAGCCAGGGGGAGCGTGGCGCCCGGATGCGGTTGTCCAACAACGGATCGGTTCATGAACGCGGTGGCGTCGCCTTTCCACCAGCTCGACCTGCACCTTGACGCAGGCGACTTGTGCATGGTGTTCAAGACCAAGGGCTACAAGGCGACCGAAGAGAAGACCGCAGAGTTCGCGGAGCAGAAGAAAAAGGGCAACCTGCTCCACGCGGGCGGAACGTTCAGTGGACACCGTCCAGGCCAAGAAGCTCTGCACGCCGCTGACGCTGTACACCCTCGTCCACGAGGCGGTCTCGGGTCGTCAGCCTCGACTTCGAGTACCTCCTCGGCGAGTTCGCGAGCAAGTTCGTCGACTTCACCGAGTTCCTGATGAGCATGGGCGCCATCGAGGACGTCATGGACGACTACGTGCGGAAGCTCTTCCTGGAGGCACACGGGGATGAAGGTGGGCTGGGCTGAGACGCCGACTACAGCCCCTACCAGGGCGGTTGTCGAGGCCTACGGCCAATGAGGCAGACGGAGAAGCGCGGTTGGTCCAAGGGCGAACCCGTACGGCACCGCCAAAAGATGAGTGAAGTGCATCACAGCGGAGAAGGCGTGCTGGCGGCCGACTTGCGCCTGCGGCGTGAGGGTGACAGCTCTCTGAACTGCGAAAACACTGATGAAGCGGTCTCGGCATGGAGCGCAACAACCACGCTACACAAACCCCGGAAAAGCGTTCCCCCCGCTAGGCCCTGAGGGAGCGCTGAGACGCCCGACCGCACCTTGAGTGCCCCCTGGTTGTCGCGCCTGCTGCGTAGGCTTGCTCTCGACCAACAACGCGGTGAGACACAGGCAACACGGTCCCGATCGACGCCAGCCGGTTACGACCAAGTCCCACCACTCGCGCCAACGGGATGTTGAGGGTCAGCCACACAGTCGGAAGCCGTTCTCGCCTCTGGAGGCAAAACCAGTGGCCCCCCGCGCCAACGGGGGGCCACTACACAGTCGGACGGTCCTCCGCCAAGCGTGCTCCTGCCAGAAGCCGACACTTAGATTGGATGAGCCATCGCTACCGAAGTCGAGACTAAGGGACTCCTCCCCCCAAAAGCACGCCAGGACGAAGACCGGTCCACTCCCTGCCGGTACCAGCCCCACGTGATGATCTACGGGGGCGCCCGATGATGCTGACGCTCGTAGTTGGCCTCATGCTGGGCGGCGCCGTGGCCTATGCGGCATACAAGGACCAGAAACTGGGCGCTGCTCTAGCCATCGGTGCGGCCGTGGTGGGCCTGTTCTACATCGTCATCGAGAAGGACCCGTCTGCCGCGTCGCCGCAGCAGACCGTCCCTCCCTTTGCGCCGGCGTCGACATCCACACCGACCCAGACCCCGCCAGGTCAGCCGACGCCGCCGTAGGCACCTGTTGAAGGCCCGCTACACGCTGGGGCGGGCCTTCAAGATGCATGGAACCCATCGCGGTCGGCAGCATCCGGGCCGTTCCCTCGGCTGTCGCCCGCGTCTCGTCATCAGTTGACCGAGCTGCGGGGACGGGACCGCCGGGCGCCTTCAGCCTGTCATCTGCACCAGCAACCATGAACGGCGCGCCTTCTCCGGTGAGTCGTCAGTACCTGGGCGGTCGTGCGCGGCGATGCGCGCGGTGAGTGCTGGCTCTACTCCATCGCGCAGTTGCTGCAGGGTCGACATCGAGGGGGATGACTGCGTCTCGCCCGTTCGAGGGAAGCGGCGGCTCGTCGCTTCGGCCGGTGCTGCCGCGCCGGTTAACATCCTGCCCGGCTAGTGACGTACTGCCGATCACCGCCCGCTTCTGGAGCCACGCCGCCGGATGCGGAGGTCAAGGTCCTTCGGGGCCCGTCCCTTCCCGTTCTTGCGTTCCGTCGTGTCCACGGCAGTCGTACGAGCCGGTCCCGGGGGCGTGGCCCGGCTCGGCAGAGGAGTACGTCATGCCGAAGAACCAGTCCACCGCCGCGCAGACTGCCCGCCGGGCGAGCCGGAGCGGGGGCAAGTACACCGAAGCCCTGCGCAGCGCGACGTCCAGCAGCGATACGCCGCACGCACCGCACGTCCTGCGGTTCCTGGCGGAGCGCTCGGGGAACCTCTACCACCTGGTCGGCGGTATCGCGGCGGCCTGGGCGCACAGCGGACAGCGGGTCTTGCTCCTGGAGGAAGCCGAGGAGCGCTGGTTCGTGGACGGCATGCGTCGCAGCCGGGGCCGCCGCAAGAAGATCGAGCTGGCCGCTCAGCCGGAGCCGACGACCAGCACTCTGTGGGCCTCGCCGAACAGCCCCGGCGTTCTGGTGCACCACACCTGCATGTGGGAGGTCCGTCACCCCTCACGGGAGAGCGACCGGGGCTGGCCCCGGAGGGACCGCAGTCCGCTCGAGGCAGCGATGGCCGACGCCCTTGGCGCCTACGACGTGATCGTCCTCCTGCCGCGGTACTGGTCCTACCCCGACCGGGAGAGCGCGACCGCGCATGTGGTTCTCGGTGAGATCGACGTCTTCCCGCACACCGACTGCCGGACTGTGCTCCCCGGATTCGGCGGAGAAGAGGAAGGCGTCCCCTTGAGCCCCGAGCAGAGCGCCGCGGTTCTGCGAGAGCGCTGCCTGGGCTTCCTCTTCGGATCCCCGCATCTCCCCATCGCGCTCGACGGAGTGATCTGGCAGTCGAACTGGAAGCTGCCCGTCGACGCGGACTACCTGGCGGGCATCGACCGGGACATGAGCCGCGTCGGGCTGCGCCCCCTTGGCTGGACGACCTGCGAGCGCTGGCCCGCTCCGCACCGGCAGCTGCCCGAGCTCGCGCAGATGCAGGACTTCAACTTCGTGTCGCAGTACCAGCTCATCGCGAAGCGCCTGCGCTTGGCGCTGGACGCCCGCCCGGTCGGCAAGAACTGACCAAGAGGGCTGGTTCTGGCTTCGTACACGGCAAGCAGCAGCGTTTCGACAGCAGTTCGGGCGGCACCACGACCGGCGGCGCCGCCTGGATGTGCACGACTGCGGGAGGGGCGCGGACGCTCGGGAAGCAGGGGTCGTGACACGAGCGTCCGCGGCCCGCGGTGTACTGAGGACAAAAGCGCTGACAACCCATCTTGCAACCTCGGAATGGAGGTTCTCCTGTGGTTGACGGCCGGGATCTTCCCGGCGAGTTCGCCGGGGTGGGACGGTGCGGTGTCCAGCTGCGCCGGTCAGGCTGCTCATCGTGCCGCGTTGTGCAGGTGCTGGACCATCCAGAACTCCTCGACCCGTGCGCCGTCCCCGGTCATCGCCGTGACCAAGGAGCTGAGGATGTCCGGGAGCCCGTCCGCCTGGGTGGGCAGATGGGCAGCGACGCACTGGGCGAGGGCACCGAAGACGATGGCCTGGCGGAAGACGAGGTGGAAGGGGCGTTCCCACTCGGGTTCGACGTCTTCCGGCTCGCCGATCAGCAGCGCGCGGGCCCGGGGGAGCGCTTGGTCGTGTGCGGCAGTGCTCTCACTGGGGAGACCGGCAACGCTGGCGCCTGGAAGACGAACTCCCCGCGCTGTTCCGCGAGATCTCCTACCGCGCACACACCGAGGACGAGCGACGACAGGCCCAGCAGCGTAAAGAGGAGGAGACACGCCAACAATGGCTGACCGCGATGCGGCAGGCCCGCATCGCCCTGCTGGAAGAACACCGGCTGAAAGCCCTGCGCACACAGGTGCAGGCCTGGCAGGAAGCCACCGCCATCCGCGCGCCTACTGCGACGCGATCGAGGACCACCACGTCACCTCCGGCGCGGCCGAAGCGGCCATTTCATGGACCGCCTGGGCCCGGGCCTACGCCGATCGCATCGACCCCCTGCCCCGAAACCCCGGTCTACCGGACCCTGCGACGATCACACCAGAGGGCCTGCGCCCCTACCTGCGGGGCTGGAGCCCGTACGAGCCCAAGCGGGCATGACGGAGTTCAGTGGGGCCGCTGGATGAGGCTGCGCGCCTGATTCAGGCCGAAGTCCGCCTGTGAGCACTCTTGGCTGGTCGTGGTGCCGCAGCGTGGCTGCGGCGTTTGGTTGGCGGGCCACTTGTCGCTTTCGCACGTTTGAACGGGGCTCAAATAGTGGGCAACCCACGTGAACGGCCTGTGCGATTACTGTGCGTGGCTGATTAGTTGACCTTTGTTCACCCAGTGGCCGTGGGGGCTGCTGGGGTGCATTCCTGAGGGAGAAGCATGTCTTCACGCACCACAGGAACACCGCACAGACGCAAAAGGATTCGCGTAAGACGCACTGCCCTGGCGGCATCGGTCGCTGCGGCGCTGATGGCTGGAGTGATACCCGCGGCCTTCGCCCAGGGCGATCCCGTGGGACCGTCCTCGGCCTGGGGCAAGGACGGTGCCCAGGCGCAGATGCCGCCGGTCAAGGTCGGTAAGACCAAAGCGCCCGCCTCCGTCAGTGAGCGCGAGCCGACGCCCGAACTCGCACGATGGCGCGCCGAGCAGAAGGATCGCGCGCATGCTGCCACGGGGCAGGCGAAGCGCAGCGCGAAGGCCCTGGAAGCCGTGGTGCCCAAGGGGCAGGGGCAGGTGCCCTGGCACCGGATCTCCGATGTCCGGGTGACGGACTCTCTGGTGGCGCGCGTCAATTACTCGACCGGCAACCTCATGCTCGCCGCCACGGACTTCCAGGTCGCCGGAGTTGGCCAGTCCCTGCAGCTCACGCGCACCTACAACTCTCTCGATGCCCCGTGGGGGAAGGTTTCACAGCGCTGGTGGCAGGGCTACGAGCGCTATCTGCAGGTAGAGACCGACAAGGTGGTGCTCTACGACGCCACGGGAGGCTCGGTTTCCTTCCCCAAGAAGGCAGACGGCACGTTCACCACACCCGAGGGCTACCGCCTGGATCTGAAGAAAACGTCCAGCGGTGAGTACACGGTGACCGAGCGCGGCTCGGGCGCGAAGGACACCTACAGCGCCTCGGGGACTCTGCTGAAGGTGGGTGACCGCAATGGCGGCAGCATCAGGGTTGAGCAGCACAACAACGGTACTGAGGCCACCGGCTTCAAGCTCACCGAGTCCCGCTCGGGCCGCTTCATCGACCTGACGAAGACTGACGCCTCGCAGTGGCAGGCCAAGGACAACAGTGGTCGCACGGTCGTCTACGACCTCAATGCGGCCGGGGATCTGTCCAAGACGACCGACGCGGAGGGCAAGGCCACCGACTTCGGGTATGACACGGACCGCCGTCTGACGAAGATCACCACCCCGGAAGGCCGGGTAACCGTCTTCACCTACGACGGTCACAACCGTGTGAGGTCGATGAAGCGGGCCACGGCCTTCGACGGATCCGGTGAGACCGGCCCCACCTACCTCTACGACTATTCGGCCGATGCTCCGAACAAGGCGGGTACCACTACCGTCACGGACCCCGTGGGCGACACCACGACTTACACCTACGCTGCCGACGGCGAGATCACCAAGGTCACCGACGCCCTGGGACGAGCCCGAGACCGTACCTACGACGCCAACCGCAACGTGGCAACTGCCGCCGACGGTATGGGCGTGGGCGGCTCGCCCGGCAACGTCACCGCGTACGGATGGGACGCCCGCTCGAATCCGACCTCGTCAAAGCTGCCGACCGGGGCGACCTCCGCACTCTCCGGCTACCAGACCATCGCCGGTGCGGACGTGCCAGGAAAGCTCACCACCGCTGACGGCGTGTCGGTCAGCTACAGCTACGACAGCGCCGGCAACACCAAGAAGGAGACGGTCTCCGGGACCGAGGGCGGCAGCCGCTCCTTCTCCTACAACCCGGCCACCCCCACCTGCGGGGGCTTCGAGGGCCAGCGGTGCGAGGTGAAGGACGCCAACGAGAACGCCACCAAGTTCTCCTACGACGCCAAGGGCAATCTGGCCAAGGCAACCCCGCCGGGGCCCCTGGGCGCGACCAGCTACACCTACGACAGTCTGGGCCGTGCGGAGACCTCCACCGATGGTCGCGGCATCAAGACGGTCTACGTCTATGACAACCGGGACAGGATCACGAAGGTCTCCAGCACGAATGCGACCGTGTCCTACGCCTATGACGGGGACGGGAACCTCAAGCAACGCTCCGACGCCACCGGCATCACGAAGTATGACTTCGACCCGCTGAGCCGGGAGACGATCCGCACCCTGCAGGACGGCTCCCAGACCGTGCTCACCTATACGGCCGACGGAAACGTCGAGACATACAAGGACCCCTCCGGAACTGTCCGCTACACCTACAACAAGACCAACAAGCTGGAGTCGCTAACCGATCCCTTCGGCCAGAAGACCGGCTACGAGTACAACGGCAACGACGCCCGTACTAAAATCAGTTACCCGGGCGGCACGGTCCAGTCCATCAGCCGCGACAAATCCAACCGGGCCGAGGCCATCAAGGCCACCTCGCCCAAGGGCACCCTGATGGACCTCACCTACAGCTACGCCTACACCAGCGGCAGTACCACCAAGGACGGCACGAAGATCCGCACCCGGACCGACGCCGCCTCAGGGCTGAAGCGCACCTACGACTATGACTCCGCCGGGCGCCTGACCTTCACCAAGGAGACCAAGGGCACGGCGACCAACAACAGCTGGCTCTACTGCTACGACAAGGCCGGCAACCTCACCTCCCAGGGCACCGCGGCCGGCTGCCCGGGCGGCACCACCTACACCTACAACGCCGCCTCCCAGATCACCGGCAAGAACGGCTCGAGCGCGAACTGGTCCTACGACCAGGCCGGCAACGAGACAGCTGCCGCCCCGACGGCGGACACGACCCGCACGGCCGGCGCGTGGAGCGACTTCTCCCAGCAGACCTCCCTCACCCAGGGCGGGACCACCTACACGGGCCGCTACGCCAGCACCGACAACTCCGAGCGCACCCAGTTCGGCAGCACGGCCTTCCACCACGGCCCGCTCGGCCTGTCCTCCCAGACCGCCGGCGGAGTGGACACGAACTTCACCCGCGAGGCCGGCGGAACCCTCAACTCGTTCCGCACCCAGGACAAGACGTACTACTACCTCGCGGACTCGCTCGGAACGATTGAGGCCGTGGTGAACGCGGACGGCGAAAAGGTCAACACCTACACCTACAGCCCCCGCGGCGTCACCAACGCCACCGAGAAGGTCCCCCAGCCCTACCGCTTCGCCAGCGGCTACCAGGACCCCACCGGCCTCTACCACTACAAGGCCCGCTTCTACGACCCGAACGTCGGCCGCTTCACCCAGCCCGACCCCTCGGGCCTCGAGGCCAACCCGTACCTGTACGCCTCCGGCGACCCCACCAACATCATCGACCCGACCGGCCTGTTCGGTTGGGGAGATGCCCTCGAGATCGTTGGGGGCGCGGTCGGGGGTGTAGCCGGTGTCGCCTCCGTGGCTGTGTTCTGCGGCGCCACGGCCGGTGTGGGCTGTGTCGTGGCCGGCGCTGTCGTCGGCGGGCTGGGCGCCGCGTCAGGCGCATCGATCGGCTCAGCGGTGGGAGGCGGTAGCCCCGAGGAACGGAAGGACGCTTTCTACGGCGGGTTCCTCGGAGGGGGGATAGCCCCACTCAAGTGGGGCATGGGAAGGTACCTGCCCTAGTCCTGGGAACCATGAGCCGCTGACCACCGGGGGCACCGCCTAGCGCGGTGCCCCCACCACCATGACGTTTCAAAAGGCGGATGAAGACATGGCGACCCAGTATTCCCGCAAGAGGGGCGCGGCCACCGGAGCAGCGGTGGGTGCCCTGTTCGGTGTGGGACAAAGACTCCTCGATATGAGCTTCGACTGGAGCATCCCGGTAGCTGCGGCCATCGGCGCCCTGGCCGGTGCCATGGCCGGCGCCGTATTCCCCCAAGTCTCCCGTCCTATCAGACCGTCGCGGCGTGAGTGAAGGCCGGCGCCCATGCAGTGAGGAGCTTGCATCGAGAACCCCCAGCGACGTACGGATCCGCCAAGCAGCGCGCAGGGGGATCCAGAGGCGGCTGGTCTTGTTCGGTGCCCTGTGGGTGGGGTTCCCGGTGCTCACGTGGTGCCTCGTGCGGGTCGTGGCTGCCAGCCAGGGCCTGGTCGTCTATGGCTTCTTAATGTCGGCATGGTGGCCCGCGACCTTCAGCGGACAGACCTGGAAATCCCGCGCGCGGATACAGGAGTTGCTCCCCGAGGGCGACCAACCATTGGTGGTGATTGCGGCCCGCAGCACCAGCGGACCAGCGGACCAGCGGCAAGCCGCGCTCTGCAGGGGTGCTTCTTGGTCCTGACCGAGTGTCGCCTGATCGTTTTCGCGTACAACCACCTCCTCGACAATCCCGACCGGCATCCTGTGCGAGGCGGACCGAGAAGCCGATTCCGTCGGCCTGAGCGACGGTCGCGTCCTCACTGTGACGACACCCGCGTGAGCTCGCGTAGGACAGCTTCTGACTGGTCAGGGTAGTGCTTGCTCGATGGCTGCGATCAGTTTGGCTGCGGCGTCGTTGCTGCGGTGTGGGATGGACAGGCTGTGGGGATCGGATTGTGGGGGACGTCCGCCCGTGACGAGGCTTCGGGATTCCTCAGCCGGGGATGAGCCGGGCAGGACGAATTGGACGTAGCCGTGGAAAAGACGGGTGGCGGGCTTGAGCCGCGTCCCGGATACGTCTTTGGCCCGTAGCCGGAACTCCCGCGCAGTCTTGCCGATTTCCTTCTTCGTGATGGTGATCCATTCGCCGTCGAAGGTGATGGATCCCTGCACGCCTTTAACGTCCATGCCGCCCCCTGAAGCTGATCGCAGGTGGCTATGCCAGCACGATTCAAGAGGTCCAACAAGGGTGTGAGGCTGCGGCGTGGCCGTAGGGAGCGGACCCAGCCGCGCCGCACCATGTGACGGTCGTGGCTGTGGCAGCCACGTGGATGCGCATACGGAAGAACCGAGCGCGCCGTACCCGCCGACCACCGCGACCTCGAGGTCGCGGTGGTCGCGCCCCACGGAGTCGACCACTCCGGCCGGGACGCCGCGCTCACCCGGGCGCAGAAGGCCGCCGCTGTCCACGACCACCAGCAGGCCGCGATGCCCGAAGAGCACCTGGAGGGCCGTACGACGGACGCGGCGACCTGGCTACGGACCCCAGAGAGCCTGGACCGCCTGGCCGCCTTCACCCGCGAGGCCGAAGCTCGCCGCCGCGACGTACAGGACCACGCTGACCGGGCCGCGCCCCCGACTACCCGGCCCGATGCCGCGCACCGCCCGGGGCACGAGCAGCATCGACACGATGGCGGTCCCGGCCCTGCACCGGGCGCGCGTCCGTGAAGGCCCGCCACGCCGTCCACTTCTGGGTGCGCACGATGCACCGCACCGTGCGCACCCGGTGCGCGCACCGACGATGTCGTGCACTCTGCGGTGCCCACCCTGATGCGCACGGAGGCGATGCTGCGCACTCCCGGCCGCGCGCGGCGCACCGCACGATGCGCACCTTGGTGCGTGCGACGGTGGCCTCCACTTCCGGTGCACCGCACTCGGTGCGCACACGGAACGTGCCCACATCGGATGCCGGGCACCTGGTGCGCACCCCTTGTCCAGCTCCGCTACCCCGCGCCCAGGGCGCCGCTCTCGCAGAAAAGCAACCCTTGTCCAGGTGCGAGTTTTCGATGTTTCCCCTTGACCACGTCCGCTACCGCTCCGGAGACGGCCTGCACTGGCCCGCGATGCGCGGCATCGCAGGGGAGACCTCTCCCTTGCACCTGGTCACGGTGCGTGGTCTCGATGCGGGTGCGCACGGTGCGGTGCACCCGGCATCGGGTGCGCGCCATCGGGCGGAGCGCCCGGCATCGAACCCGGTGGAGGTCACCGTGGTGCGCACCGCGCGGTGAACGACGTCGTCGGTGCGCGCGGTGCGGGACATCGTGCGCATCCGGTGCGCGGCCTCCACCGTGGTGCGCACCGGTGGGCGGGGGAGTGCGCTACATCGCGTACAACCCATCGCACCGGTGCGTCGGCAGGCTCGCGGATCGGGTCCGGCCTCAGCGGCGTCGCGATCGGCCAGCTGATCGGCCCTGATCGGCATGTGATTGACAGCGATCGGCCCACGCAGCCGATCAGAGTCAATCGCGATCTGATCGCAGAACCGATGCTGAGCTGCGCAGACCGATGGAGCCGATCAAAAGGGCCACCCCCCTCATCGAGCACCAGGAGCACGTCGTCGCACCGCTGTGGTTCCGGTCACGGACAAACTGATCGGACAAGGGGTGGCGACAGGACGTAACGGACAGCAGTGGCGGTGGCGAACAGACCGCGGACAAGGGGTGGGCTCGCACGGTGGCCCCGGCTCGTACGCCGCACGCGTGCGGGCCGGACCTGCCACCGTCCCGGCCTGTTGCAGCCGGAGAATGCTGAGACAGCGATGAACACCGCACCCACCCCGAGTACTCCGCACCGCCCGGCGGACACCGCCGCGACAGCGGGCCCCGCTGCGAGCCCTGCGGCAAGCCCCGCTCCCAGCCCCGCAGCCGTTGGCGACCGCCTGAGCGTTGTCCCTGATCAGACCGCCCACCCGGCCGGTCCGGACGATTGCAACTCCTCTTCTCCTTGTACTGATGCACCAGGAGAAGCGTCCCGGGCCCGCAAGGCCGCGGCGGCGAAAGCGGGCGCGGAGATCCGCGGCGAGGCCCTCCTCTGCCTCGCCCAGCTGCGCCTGGCCACGCCCCGACAACTCAAGGCGCTCCTGCTGCCGCACCAGCAGGACACCGACCACGTCCGCCGCGCGCTGCGCAACCTGCTCGCCGAATCCCCAGCGCTGGTCGGCCGCACCCACCGCGCGCAGCAGAGCTACTGGCACTGCACCCCGGCGGGCCTGGCCGAAGCCGCCGCCTCCGGCGAACTTCCCCCGCGCGCCGGCCGGGCCACCGGGCAGCGCGCCGCGGCGAAGACGGGTCTGCGCGAGCACGGCCTCGCCCTGGTCGACACCGTCATCGCCTTCCAGAAGGCGCAGGCAGCCGAGTTGGGCGACTGGCAGGTGGAAGTCGCCCACCCCACCCCGGCCGGGAACCTCGTGCCCGATGGCGTCGTGCTCCTCACCAACGGCACGAGCGCGTTCGTGGAGATCGACCGGACGATGTCGTACGCCCGGCTGATCGCCAAGCTGGAGCGCTACGACGCCTACCGCGGCGCGCCGGCGTCCGGGCGCGGCAACGCTGCCCGAGCTCCGCGCAGCCACTGGCAGGAGACGTACGCGGGGCCATTCCTGGAGCGTCCCTTCCCGCCGGTGCTGTTCGTCTTCGCGCCCGCGCCGCGCCGCGCGGCGCCGACGACCCGCGAGACCGAATTCCACGAGCAGGCCAGCGGCTTGTCGAACGTGGGCTACCGGATCACCGTGGCGACCACGGCCCTGCCCCTGCTGACCAAGCACGGGGCGGGCAAGGCGGTGTGGCGAGTCGTCGGTCGGGGCGAGGATCGCCTCGTGCTCGGCAGGCTGCCGAAGGCGCGGTGAGTACGAGGGGCCCGACCGCATCCGGCCGGGCCCGTCCTTCGTCCGTGAGTATTTACCGCCTGGTGGACAGCATCACCCAGCTCACGCAGGAGCAGCGCGCCGCCTTCCGGCCGGCGGCCAGCCGCTACCCTCACATGTCCATCGACGGCGCGACGATCAAGTGGGAGCCGATCGCGTCGATTCCTCTGACAGCCGGTCGCTGAACCAGGAGCTGATCATTGAAGGCCGAGCTCCCGCCGGATGTGGGGGAGTGCATCCAGACAATCCTGGAGGCCAGCCGATGGCAGGCGCAGGTGGTAAGTGGCCGTAGACGCCCCCATGCTCTCCGGTAGCCCACCAGCCACCTCTAGTGGTGCGGCCTGCGCGTACAGCGGATCAGACACTTCCAGGGACAGTTCTGTGATGTAGGCGCTTTGGCCACCGCTGTTGCGGAGCTTGATGTCCAGGGCCACGGGGACCCGCCCTGGCATTTCCATGACCTCGGCAAGCCGCTGTCGGGTGGCGTCCTCTTCCTCGTCGCCGGAGTGCGCATGAGCATCCGGATACAGCACTGCGAGGTCGACCACCTCCACCCGGGCCTTCACTGCCACTCGTGCGCGTAGCGCTGCCCATGCGCCGATCAGGGCGCCCAACAGGCCCGCTCCGGAACCGATGAGGACTTCCATCATGGGTCGCACCGTAGCCCGCACGGACTTCCCGGCGTCACCTACTGCCGCGACATCGCCGACATCCACGACCAGCTCATCGAGCTCGGCATGGAAGGCCGCAGGCGGGTGCGCCTCGCCGACAAACTCGGCATCAACGCCCGCCCGGACGCCATCGGCCCGCGGCTGCTGATCCTCCTCGAAGAGGTCAACGCCACCATGAAGCAGCTGGCGAGCTACTGGGAGAGGACCCGCGAGTCGGGCGATCCGAAGGTCCCGGCCGTCGACGCTCTCAACGAGATCCTCTACATGGGCCGCCAGGTCCGCATGCACGTCCTTCTGGTCGCCCAGTCCGCGACCGCCCGCGCCCTGGGCGGCCCGGAGGTCCGCGAGCAGTTCGCCACGAGGATTCTGGCCCGCTACAGCCTCAACGCCTGGCGCATGCTCGCCCCCGAGGTCCACCCCGCGCCGAAGTCCACGAAGCACCCGGGCCGTGCCCAGGTCGTCATCGGCGGTTCCGCCAGCGAGACGCAGGTGCTGTTCTTCACCGATGCCGAAGCCCGCGAGTGGGCCACCACCGGCGAGGGGATCACCGGCAAGGAGCACGGTGTTGTCCCGGCCCGACCGAGCCCGGTGCAGCTGCAGAAGCCGCCCGCGCCTGCCAGCTCGCCCGCCGATTTCCTGAACGATGCGTGGAGCCTCACCCGCCTGGACGACAGCGCGGCCAGTGCCGCGGCGACGTCGGTGAACCCGGCTCCGGTCGACGACGACCAGAGGGTGGGGCTGCGCGAAGCCCAACAGCACCACCTGCCGGACATCACAGTCGCTGCGTTGTGCTACGCCCGCGCCAATGACCGCACCTTCCCCGGCTCGGTCGACAAGCGTGGCGCCGAACTCCTCTACCGCGTCGGCGACCTCAAGAAGCGGGCCCGCAATCGGCCCCGTGCCGTCTCTGGCACCACCGACCTCGACTGACCGCGCTTCGTTGGGACTCTCCACGGGCCCGGGGGAGTAGCCATGACATCCCCAGGGCCCGGCTCTATGGAGTCACCCGATCCAACGACCCCGCCACCTCAAGGTCACGAGACCGGAGCAGAGGCAACACCACGGAGGCTCTCCTGTAGATCTGGTGTCATGAAGCTCAGCGATCTCAGACCGCTGATGACCCGCCGTCGCGCCGGTGGCCTCAGCTACAGCTACGACCAGTTCCGTGCCGATCCGGCGTTGGCCGCTCTGTCGTGGCCGGACGACGTCCTCGAGCAGTTCCGCTTCGACCACGGCGATAACGCCGCCTTCGGCAACGACTACGGCGGCATCGACCTGCGCGACATCACCTGGCGGCTGGAGACAATCCCGGCCGCGGACTTCCACACCATGCCGACCGGAGCGTCCGACGCCGGCTGCATCGAGGACTATTCTGAGTGACGACATGGCGTCCTATCGGCGCCTGAAGGCGCCCGAAAATTGTCCGGTAGTTGGGCCGGGTTCGGGGCCGTGGATGAGGTCGCGCTCCGGCTGAAGGAGCGTTGCGCCCGGCAATCCCCGCCGCGAGGTGGCCGACACACGCCGCGGGGCCGTGCACGAATCCGGCGGCTGGATCAAGAGGAGCAGTTGTGCCCCGCGGCCGAGCAGCAGAAGGCCGAGCGGGAAGCATGCTGTCTGCGTCAGCTGCGCCACGGAGTTCACCGACGAACGGTGGAAGGCGACTGAGCACGCCGGGTGGACGCCACACGGGATGCCCGCCGGTACTTGTGCGACGTCTGAAGGCAGCAGACCGCTGAGCGCCATCCGACCGGGTCGCGCTGGAGCACCAGGAGCTGGACCAGGTCGTGCCCGAGATCCCTAGACCGAGGGTGGTTAGCTCTCGCGTTCTCGCACTTGAGGCAAGAATGCCGCCATGGCCCGCCTTTCAGCCGACACTCTTTCGGGCGAAGGAACATCGGATCTGAATCATCAACTACCAACGTCAGCGAGGGAATTGGTGTTCGGAGAGACGTTCCTTCTTCTTCTTACGATTAGGCCGCTCCGGGGAACGAATCCGCGTGATGCGCCTTTATGTAGGCCATTTGAGGGATGCGCTGTCGGTGGCGCCCTTTAGCTTCAGGGCCATGAACTTCTCGGATGAGCCAGACCTCACCACGCACAATCCCGCCGTGACTGATGAAGAGAATGCTGATGCGGAGTGGGAGCGCCTAAATCTTGGCGAGGCCGAGGGGCTGGCGGCGGTGTGTGCGGCACGGCTCGCCAAGGGCGACTTGATCCTGGAGGAGGTGCCGATGGCGCGGCACAGTCAGACGCAGACTGTTCGCAGCCAGTTGGAGGAAGTCGCACGGAAACGCAACCTCAGCCTGGCTGCAGCGGACCAGTACCGGCGCGTGGCTGCCTGGTACACCCCCGACCGTCGCACCGCGATCTCGGCCACCGGCGTCGCCGTCTCCTACACGTTGCTGCGCGAAGTGGCCCTTCATACGCACGGGGGATCCGAGAGCGCCGAGGAACGCTTCGACACTCTGATCGCGGCTCTGAGCCAAGCCGCGGTAGGGGGAGCTCCATACCTGTCCGGCCAGGACTACCTGCGCCAGCACGGTCTGCTCCCGGCGCAGCGGGAAGCCGCTGACGTCTTGAAGAGCATCGGAGACGACCCCATCGTTCGGGCAGCCGTCGTCGATGCCGTGCGTGCCGATCCAGACGTCGTCGACTCCGTGCTGCGCACGCTGGCCGAGGACCCCACCGGCCCTGAGCGGTTCTTTGAGGAATTGGCCGCTGAAGGAGGCCTCGATGCCCTGCGCGGTGCCTCAACCGCTCTGCGCAAAGCCAAGACCGAGGCCCAGGGATGCGAGGAGCGGTCCTTCGGCCCAGATGAAGCCCCCTCGCCAGTCGAGACGGTCTTGACCTTGGTCCTGAGGGCCATGAAGGCGCTCGAAAAGCCCCTGGACCTTGATCCGCAGCAGATCGTGCAGATCCTGCCGCCGGAGCAGCTTGCCGCTCTGAATCGGCTGTGCGGCTCGGTGTCGCACTGGCATGAACTTCTGCTCGCCGCCGAGCGAGCAGCAACCCACAAGGAAGGAAAAGCAGCATGACCGCCTACCACGTCATCTCCCACAAGGGCTCCGACCTCGTCGGCCCGTCTGACTACGAGCGCGAAGAACAGGGCGTGGCACTCGTCCTGTTCCAGGACGTGTCTGACGCCTTCGCCATGCACCCCAACAATCAGGCTGGTGTGGTCGGGTACCTGATGACGAAGATGCCGAGAATCGGCGCCAAGGACGCCCCCTACGCCCGCATCGAACAACAGCGCTACCTCACCGGCCTGTACCGCGCGTTCAAGGCCGCCTACGCGGCCCACGCCCGCGACCAGCACGGCCCCAAGCTGCCCCCGCACAGGGTCAGCCAGCCGCAGCCACTGCCGGAAAAGCTCATCCCCGGCCAGCGCGTGGAAATGGTCGACCCTGACACCGGCGAACTGAAGATCGTCATCGTCCCCGAGACTGCCACGCCCGGCGATCAACCGAAGACCGACCTCATCGCGGTAGCCCTCAACGCCGCACGCACCTACTGCTTCGAACAGCTGCAGCGATACGAGCGCCAGCTGGCGACACTCGAGAACGACAGCGACATCGTCGAGGAGGCGAAGCGCCGGGCAAAGGACCACCGGGACACCATCAGGACGATCAACCGCGACTCCGTGCAACTGCGGAACTTCTACGACGTTCTTGAACTCGTGGCCCAGAACAAGGAGAAGTACACCGAGGGCACCAGCGTGGAGGACATCGTGATCGGCGAGAAGATCGACCTCGCGAGCCATGCCTTGAACCGGAAGAAGCTCCGCGAATTCCTGGACCGCTTCGGCTTCGGGAAGGCCGCGTGACCACTTCCCAACCCTTCGCGCTGGTCCACACGCCGGTCCACACCCTTCAGGAACGTAAACAGTGGACCCTGTCCTACCAGCGGATCGTCGGCAGCACCCGATCTGAGATCCGCACGGCCGACGGCCGCAGGCGTCTGGACCTACTTGCCCGCGACGGCACCAAGTGTGAGTTCCAGCAATCCAAAGAGACCGTACCCAACACCCACGGCAAGGAACTCGCGCACGCCTCAGGCCTGCTGTGGGTCTTCTGCACGATCAACCAGCACGACAGAGGCGACCTGCTCCTGACCACACGCCACGGAGCCCGGGTCACCTTTGAGTGGAAGCGCCCCTGGAAGCTGATCGCATCCTGCAACGGCAGGGTTCTGCTCGACCTCGGCCGTAGTGCACAAGTCGGTGACCACGTCCTGCTTGAGCTCGATCACTTCGCAATCGAGCCCGGGCGAGCCACCGGTACCGGAGTGCTCCGCGACGCCCAGGAGTTCTGTTACTGGATGAGGGATGGCAGTCCCTTGCTCCCGTACGCCTGGGCGTCACGCGCGGCCTGAACACCTCCATGTGCACATGTTCGGCAGCCGCAGTCACGCGGCTGCCGAACACCCAAGCCAGCCTCAACGGATATCACGATCCGCGCGCAATGCCCGCCCGACATCTCGGCCGACATTGCGCCAAGCTGAGCTCCCACCAGCCGACGGGCAGGACCGGAGCCCGAATTGCGCAGGGGTCCCATGGCCACAACGCCGAAACGCGCAGCAGCCCATCCACCCAAGGACACGCTTGCCATTCCTCACCCTGCCCGAAGGCACGAACCGGCAGAATCCCAGTTGGCCAACGGCCCATACGTCTCCGCGACCCTCACTCAGATCGCTCTGGCTGCCGGGCAGGCCGGCATGGCCCTCCCCGAACATCCCACGCCTCAGCAGCTCCTTGCCCACTTGCGGGTCGCAGAGCATGACAGCGTTGGCTACCGCCGACACCTACTGGGCTATACCGCGGCCAACTTGGACGCAGCTCTCTGGGTCGGTACGGAAGGCGACGAGGGCTGTGCCCGGCTAGCCGCTGCACTGGACTACATCACCCGAGCGAAAGATCAGCCGTAGCCGAGGACAGCCGTGGCTGGTGTGGAGGACCGTGCGCCAGTGGGCACGGGCATCAGGAGCATGACCAGGCCGTGAGGGAGCAACTGTCGGGCGCGTCACGGGAAACTCCGTGGTTGCTCAGTGCCGGGCCGCTTACGCTGGGTGATGTGTCTGCACCGAAGCTTCATCACTATGTGCCTCAGAGCTATTTGGCACGGTTCGGTCGAGACGACATGGTCAGGGTGAGGCGTCGGTGCCCGCCGAAGACACACCTCGCCAACGTCAAGAACGTCGCAGCCGAGACCGGCTTCTACACGATCACGGACGACAACGGCATGCCTTCCACGGCCATCGAGCACGAGCTCAGTGGCCTGGAAGGGCAAGGCCTCGCGGCCCTGCGCCGGATAGACGAGACGGGAATGCCTCCGATCGTCGGCAACGACGACCGTGAGCTGCTCTGCCTCTACCTGGCTGTGCAGATGGCCCGGACTCCACGGAAGCGCACCGGCGCGCTCTTCGGGCGCAACGTCACCGCCTACGCGAACGGCCGGGACGTCGACCTGGCGCTGATGACCGAGTACCTCACACGCGAGCATCTCGGCCACCCGCCACGGGCAGCCGAAGCCCAGGGGGCCTGGGATTACTACCACGGCACGCGAGAGATGAACGGCGGCAACGACCCCACCCACGACGAAGCGGTCACCGCGACACTCAGCTCCGTCCAGGTGTGTATCCCGCAGTACCGTGCTCGGCATTGGCGGCTCGAGACCTGCCGTAAGCCGATCTTCCTCACCTCCGACGCGCCCCTCGTACTCTGGCGCCCGGATGCTCCGAGTGACGCCTACCGCGGGTTCGGCCTGGAGGGAGCTCACGAGATCAGGTTCCCGGTCAGCCCCACGGCCCAGCTCGTCCTCGTCCCTGGCCAAGGCACATCCGCGGAAGAGGTCAAGCTCAGCCGAGTGATCAACTGCAACCAGGACCTCACGGACACCTGCGAGCAGGTGGTCGTCGGACACCCGGACCGGCATGCTGCGCTCGACAGGGTCCAGCTGACCAAGCGAGGGCCCACGCTGCGCTTCAACACGGGCCCCGGCATCCAGAAGAACCCGGATGGCACGGAAGAGCCGATGGGCGACATCCTGCACATGTACACAACCCGCCGCTGAGACCAGACAGCAGTGGGCCGAGCAGAAGTCCTGCTCGGCCCACTGCTGTGCCTGCGCGCTATGTTCCGGAGCCCGACGCGTCGGCCGGCGGCGGACGCCTCGCCACTAGATGCCGCTGACGGAGTCGGCCTCGAGCAGCCTGATCAAGGGGCGCTGGGCTGCCAGCTTCTGTTCCTTTGTCATCCCGGCCCACCACGTCCGGGCCGCTTGGACCACGTCTTGAGCGAACTCGTCCACCATCAAGTAGAGAGTTTCGTTCACTTGGTTCCGGTGCCAACTGATTTGCCGAGGGCCCGGCGTGAGGAAGGTGAAGTCCTTCAGGATCTTCCGGGCACGCTGCCCCTCAATATCGGTTGAGCCGCCATGGAGTAGTGCACACCGCAACGCGTAGCAGTCATGGGCCGACAAGAAGGTGTGCGGCTGGGGAGGGAAGCCGATGTTCCTCGTGTAGGTGGGAACAAGGTGCTTCTCGACCCATGCTCGGTACTCGCGACCCCCAGTTTGGTTTCCCGGTTGATCCGCCTGAGCGCAGATGTCCGGCAGAGTCAGGCTCAGCGTCAGAGCGGCGTACCAGTTGCGTTCGGCTACTGCCTGCTCCAGAGAATCGAAGAACTCTTCCATCCATGCCCCTTGGGTTCGCTAATCAGGCCCCTAACGACCTGGTGCCAGGTCGTTAGGACTCAACCCTATTTCTCCTCGAACTCTGGATGTCTTGGACCGTTCCTCGCACGCGGCAGAAGAGGCAGCGGGGCGGAGGCGGGATCGGTGTGGCTCACCCGTTCCAGACTAAAGCTGCATCTTACTTTGAAGCATGCCCTCAGGCTCGAACCCCCACGCACCGCAGCACCTCCCGCTGTAGCGGGCCTTGACGGTTCTGGAGGCGAAGCCGGAAGGGCCGTTGGGTGGGGGACGAAGCGGACCCACTGGGCCGGAGCGCAGCGAAGGCCTGCGCTCCGGGAGCGCAGCGGACGGAGTGTCACCCGCCCTGCGCAGCAGGGCGGGTGAGCGTGGGGCGCAGCCCCACGCCAGCGCTCCCGCGGAGCGGG
>NZ_JBEYTL010000024.1:0-100028 GCF_040643025.1 Streptomyces sp. NPDC047525 | reverse complement strand
CAAGGACGCCCGCCGCCTCGCCGGGTCGACCACCGGGATCATCGGCAAGGCCGTCGGGTTCCTCACCGACTCCGGGTTCCTGCAGCGCACGGGCGCCCCCGGCGGCCGCCCCTGCACATTCCCGCCGCGGCTACAGCGCCTGCGCCGCGGGCTTCACCATTCCGCGCACGGTCCGTGACTTCACGAAGTTGCCCATCGCGGTCATTTCCCACTCTCCGGTGAACTGCTTGATGAGCTTGGCCATCATCACGCCCGTCTGCGCCTCCGCGTTCGTGAGGTCGAAGCGGACCAGCTCCTCGCCCGTCGCCGCGTCCAGCAGGCGGCAGTACGCCTTGGCGACGGCCGTGAACTTCTGGCCCGAGAACGAGTTCACCGTGAAGACGAGACCCGTCACGTCCTGCGGCAGACGGCCCAGGTCCACGACGATCACCTCGTCGTCACCGCCGCCCTCGCCCGTGAGGTTGTCGCCGGAGTGCTTGATCGCGCCGTTCACGATCGACAGCTTGCCGAAGTAGCAGCTGTCCACGTGGTTGCGCTGCGGGCCGTACGCGATGACGGAGGCGTCCAGGTCGATGTCCTTGCCGCCGTACGCAGGCTCCCAGCCGAGACCCATCTTGACCTGCGAGAGCAGCGGCTTGCCGCCCTTGACCAGGGACACGGTCTGGTTCTTCTGGAGGCTGACCCGGCCCTTGTCCAGGTTGATCTTCCCCGCACCGGGCGCGGGGGCGGCGGGCGGCGCCGGGGGAGCGGCGGGCGCTGCCGGGGCGGCGAGGCGGGGGTCGGCGACCGGCGGGGGCGGGCCCTGGACCGGGGCGCCGGACGGGGGCGCCATCGGGGCAGCGGGCGCGGCGGCGGCCGGAGCGGCCGGGGCCGCGGGCTCCTCTACCGAGACGCCGAAGTCCGTCGCGATGCCGGCCAGGCCGTTCGAGTACCCCTGGCCGACGGCGCGCGCCTTCCACGCGCCGTTGCGCAGATAGACCTCGACGATCACCAGGGCGGTCTCGCCGCCGAGCTGCGGGGGCGTGAACGTGGCGAGGACGGAACCGTCGTCCGCGTTGCGGATGGTGGCGGTGGGCTCGACGCCCTGGAAGGTCTGGCCCGCCGCGTCCGGGCTGGCGGTGACGACGATCTTCTCGATGCCGGCGGGCACGGCCGTGGTGTCCACCGTGATCTTGTCGGGGGTCGTGCCGCCACCCGACTGGTAGGTCACACCGGGCCCGGCGGGCTGGTTGAAGAAGATGAAGTCGTCGTCGGAGCGCACCTTGCCGTCGGCGGTGAGCAGCAGGCCCGATACGTCGAGCCGCACCGGTGCGGCGACGTCCACCGCTACGCGAGTGGCGGTGAGAGGGATGTTCGAGCCGGGGGTCATAGCTGTCATGCATGGGGTAACGAACGTCCTGGCTTTGCCGTTCCCTTACCTGCGGAAGTTTTCTTCCCGCGCTTCCAGAACGCCGGAGGGGCTGAAGATTCAGCCCCTCCGGCGTTTGAGGAGCAGGGTCCGGGGCGGAGCCCCGGTTCGGGAAAGGGCGGGACTGGGGAAAGCCCCGCAGGGAACGCCCCTACGGCACCACCACGATCTTCCGGCCCACTCCGGAGGCGAACCGCTCAAGCGCCTGCGGGTACTGGTCGAGCGGCAGGCGGTCGCTGATGAACACATCAGGGTCCAGCACACCCGCGGCGAACAGCTCCGCCGCCCGCTCATAGCTGTGGAGCACCGCCATCGACCCGGTGATGGTGATCTCCTGGTTGTAGATGCGGTACGGATCGATGCTGACCCGCGTCGCGTAGTCGGCCACCCCGAACTGCAGGAACGTTCCCGCCTTGGCGACCCGCCCGAGGCCGTCCTGGATCGCCGCCGCGTTCCCGGTGGCGTCGACCACGATGTCCCACCCCTGGGGCCGCTCGAGCTCGTCCGCCCCGGCGGCCGACCCCGAGACGCCCAGCTGCCGCGCAGTGGCGAGGCGGTCCGGGTTGAGGTCCACGACGTCCACGCTCGCCGCTCCCGTCCGCTTGGCGAGCTCCAGCATCATCAGGCCCATCGTCCCGGAGCCGTAGATCAGGACGTGGGCGCCGAGCTGGGCCCGGAGCACGTCGTAGCCGCGCACCGCGCACGACAGCGGCTCGATGAGGGCCGCGTCCTGGGTGCGTACGTTCTCGGGGAGCCGCACACAGTTGGCGACGGGCGCGACCGCGTACTGGGCGGCGCCGCCCGCAGTGGTGACGCCGATCGCGGCCCAGCGCTCGCAGAGGTTGTTGTGGCCGGTGCGGCAGTAGCGACACTCGTAACAGTAGAGCGAGGGATCGACGGCGACGCGGTCGCCGACCGCGAGCTCGGTGACCTCGCGGCCGAGCCCCACCACCTCCCCGGCGAACTCGTGCCCCGGCACCACCGGCAGTGTGGGCGCGAACTCGCCCTGCAGGATGTGCAGATCGGTCCCGCACAGTCCGCACGCGGCGACCTCGACGACGACCTCGCGCGGCCCCGGGGTGGGGTCGGGCACCTCGCCGACGACGGCTTTGCCGACGGACTCGATGATGGCGGCCTTCACTTGACGGCTCCCAACGACAGGCCCTGGACCAGCTTGTCCTGGGCGGCGAACCCCGCGGCGAGCACCGGCAGGGAGATCACGAGCGACGCGGCGCACACCTTCGCCAGGAACAGGCCCTGGCTGGTGATGAAGCCGGTCAGGAACACGGGCGCGGTCTGGGCGACGACGCCCGTGAGCACCCGGGCGAAGAGGAGTTCGTTCCAGCTGAAGATGAAGCAGATCAGGGACGTCGCCGCGATCCCCGGCAGCGCGATGGGGGCCACCACGCGCGTGAGGATGGTGGGCAGGCGCGCCCCGTCGATCTGTGCGGCCTCGATGATCGCGACCGGCACCTCGGCGAGGAAGGACTGCATCATCCACACCGCGATCGGCAGGTTCATCGACGTGTAGAGGATGACAAGCAGCCAGATGTTGTCGAGCATGTCGGTGTTCTTCGCGAAGAGATAGATCGGCAGCAGACCCGCCACGACCGGCAGCATCTTCGTCGACAGGAAGAAGAACAGGACGTCCGTCCACTTCTTCACCGGCCTGATGGACAGCGCGTACGCGGCAGGGAGTGCGAGGAGCAGCACGAACAGCGTCGACGCGACCGACGCCACGGTCGAGTTGATGAGCGAGGGCCAGGGGCTCGCGCCGCCGCCCGTGCCGAAGAAGTCGCGGTAGCCGTCCAGGGTGAGCGAGGCGGCCAGCGAGGGCGGATTGGTCGCGGCGTCCTCCTCCGAGTGGAAGGAGGTCAGCGCCATCCAGGCGATGGGCAGGAAGAACAGGATTCCGGCCAGCCAGGCGGCCAGGCCGAGGCCCGCGGATCCCCGGATCTTCAGCGGGGTCCGGGTGCGTGGCTTGTCACGCGTCACGGCAGTGCTCATGAGCGGGACGCCTCCTCACGGAACAGGGACGAGACGACCCGCAGCGCGAAGGTCGCGATGATGAGGGAACCGATGACGACGAGGACGCCGGCGGCGGACGCCAGGCCGTTCTCGTGGGCCTGGTAGAAGCTCTGGTAGACGGTGTAGGGCAGGTTGGCCGTGCCGAGGCCGCCCGAGGTGATCGTGAAGACGGCGTCGAAGTTCTGCACGATGTAGATCGAGCCGAGCAGCGACCCCAGCTCCAGATAGCGGCGCAGATGCGGCAGTGTCAGATAGCGGAACACCTGCCAGGGCCCCGCGCCGTCCATGCGGGCCGCCTCGACGAGTTCACTGTCGCGGCTCTGCAGCCCGGCGAGCAGGATCAGCATCATGAAGGGCGTCCACTGCCAGATCAGGGAGGCCTCGATGGCGATCAGCGGGGTGTTCGACACCCAGTCGGGCTGGGCCGCGCCGTCACCGCCAAGCCAGTGGAGCAGGCCGTTGAAGAGGCCGTACTCGGGGTTGTAGAGCACGTGCTTCCACAGCAGCGCCGCGGCCACCGGAACCAGCAGGAACGGCGCGATGAGCAGCGTGCGCACCACACCCCGGCCCCGGAACCTCCGGTCCAGGAGCAGGGCGAGCCCGAGCCCGATGACGAGGCTGGCGATGACCACGGTGGCCGTGAGCACGATGGTCGTCAGGACCGACTTGCGCAGGTCCGGATCGGTGAGGACCTCGGAGTAGTTGTCGAGTCCCGCGAAGCTGCGGGCGTCGGGGTAGAGGGCGTTCCAGTCGAAGAAGGAGATCACCAGCGTGGCCACGAAGGGCAGCTGGGTCACGACGACCATGAAGATCAGGGCGGGCAGGAGCGGGGCCCTGGTGGCCCAGGCACGCAGCCTTCCCGGCGCCTTGGGCCCGGGGGCGCGCGCGGTCTTGGGCGCGACGGTGGGGGTACTCGCGGTGGCGGTCATCGTCCCTCGTACTCCTCGGCGATCTTCTCGGCGAGCTTCTGTGACTTCTTGAGGGCCGATTCGACGGACTGGCGCCCGGCGATGGCCGCGCTGATCTCCTGGGAGACCTTGGTGCCGAGGTCGGTGAACTCGGGGATGCCGACGAACTGGATGCCGGGCGCGGGCCGGGGCTGCACGCCGGGATCGGTCGGCCGAGCGCCTTCGATGGCGTCGTGGGTGACGTCCTGGAAGGCGGCGGCCTCCTTGCGGTACGCGGGGTTGTCGTACGTCGAAGCCCGCTTGCCCGCGGGGACGTTGGACCAGCCGATCTTCTCGCCGACCAGCTGCTCGTACTCCTTGCTGGACGCCCAGGAGACGAACTTCCAGGCCTTGTCCGGGTTGCGCGAGGCCTTCTGCAGGCCCCAGGCCCAGGTGTAGAGCCACCCGGAGCTCTTGGTCTTCTCCACCGGCGCGGGTACGTAGCCGATCTTGCCCTTGACCGGGGACTTGGCGGACTCCAGCGAACCGGCGGCGGCCGTGGCGTCGTACCACATGGCGGTCTTGCCCTGGGTGAGGTTGTTCAGGCACTCGGCATAGCCGGACTGGGCGGCTCCGGACTCGCCGTGCTTGCGAACGAGGTCCACGTAGAAGCGAGTTGCCTTCTCGAACTCGGGGGAGTCGAGGCGTGCCTTCCACCCCTTGTCGAACCACGTCCCTCCGAAGGTGTTCACCACGGTCGTCAGGGGGGCGATCAACTCGCCCCAGCCCGGCAGCCCGCGCAGACAGATGCCCTTCATCCCGGACTCGGCGCCGGCGCCTTCGACGTCACCCGCGAGCTTCGCCACCTGCTCCCAGGTGGGGTGCTTCGGCATGGTGAGACCGGCCTTCTTGAACACGTCCTTCCGGTACATCAGGAAGGACGACTCTCCGTAGAAGGGCTGTCCGTAGAGCTTGCCGTCGTCGCCCGTGAGCGACTGGCGCATGGACGGCAGGACGTCCTTCTCGTCGTACGCCTTGTCCTTGCGGGTGTACGAGCCGAGTTCGTGCAGCCAGTCGTTCTTGGCGTAGATCGGGATCTCGTAGTTGCTGAGCGTGGCGACGTCGTACTGGCCCGCCTGGTTGGCGAAGTCCTGGCTGATCTTGTCGCGGACGTCGTTCTCGGGCAGGACCGTGAAGTTCACCTTGATGCCCGTCTCCTTGGTGAAGTGGGCGGCGGTGAGCTTCTGCAGTTCGACCATCTGCGGGTTGTTCACCATCAGTACGTTGATGGAGTCGCCGCCTGAACCGGTCCCGCCCGCCCCGGCCCAGCAGCCGGAGAGCAGCGGGGCAAGCAGCGTCCCTGCGGCTGCCGCGGCGAGTGCGCGCGGCCTCCGTCGGCTCTGGGTTCGCATGAATGCTCCTGGACGTATGGGGACGTATGGGGTGGGAGGAGGTGTGTGGGGGTGTGAGGGGGCGCGTCTTGGGTGCATGAGGGCGTGCGGGATCACGGAAGGTGCCGTCGTGGGCGGCGGGGGAGGGTGAGCGGGGGGTGTGTCAGACGCGGATGACCTGCGGGCCTTGGAGGGAGTAGCGGTGGGCCTCGGACGCGGGCAGCTGCGTGCTCGTGACGATCGCCTCGAGCTCGCCGACGTGCCCGAACCTGCAGAAGCTGGTCGCCCCGAACTTGGTGTGCACGCCCGTGAACACCGTGCGCCGTGACGCGCGGATGGCCTGCGTCTTCACCTCGCTGACCGCGGGGTCGGGCGTGGTCAGGCCGTGCTCGCGGGAGATGCCGTTCGCCCCGATGTACGCGAGGTCGATCACGAACCCGGCCAGCATGCGCGTCGTCCAGTGGTCGACGGTCGCGAGGGTGCCGGGGCGGACGCGGCCGCCGAGCAGGAGGACGGACATGTTGTCGGCCTCGGCGAGGGCGCCCGCGGTGGCCAGGGACGCGGTGACGATGGTCAGGGGGCGGCCCTTGGCGGCCTCGGGGAGCGCCTCGGCGATGAGCTGCGGGGTGAAGCCCTCGTCGACGAAGACCGTTTCGGCGTCGCCCAGGAGATCGGCGGCGGCGGTGGCGATCCGCCGCTTCTCCGGAACGTGCATGGTGGTGCGGAACGCGAGGGTGGTCTCGAAGCCCGCGCTCTCCACGGGGTAGGCGCCGCCGTGGGTGCGGCGGACCAGGCCGTGGTCCTCCAGGGCGCGGAGGTCACGGCGGACGGTTTCCTTGGCGACGCCCAGTTTGGTGGCGAGCGCGGTGACGTCCACGGAGCCGGAGGTCCGTGCTGCCCGGACGATTTCCCGCTGGCGCTCTTCCGCGGTCATGGGTGCCGCCTCTTTCCCTCGCTGTGCCCGTTCGGGCCCTGGTGGAAAGTTCTACAGCGGGGGGCGGTGTGTGAACAGGCTCGAAACCGGGGCGATGATGCCCGCTTCTGCCCGCTTGGCGGGGCGACGGCCTGTGTGCCGGGGGGCAGGGGTGCCCGTTCGGGGGGTGCGGTCTGCCCGTTCGGTGCCCGTTTGCGGGCTGAGGCGGCTCCGCGCACCCCGCCGGACGGCTGGTTTCAGCCTGTCGTTCTGTCGTGGGGAGCCCTCAGTACGGCCACACCGGAGGGTTGGTGCAGAAGTGGCCCCCCAGATGCGCGTGGTCCGGGTTCGCGGGGTCCAGTTCCCCCTGCTCGGCGACGAGCTTGTCCGCGTACTGCTCGGAGTCGTCCTGCGGTTCGTAGCCGAGCGCGCGCGCCGACGAGAGGTCCCACCACAGGCGCGTGTTCGCGGACGAGCCGTACACCACCGTGTGCCCCACCGCGGGAGCGGTCAGTGCCGCGTGGAAGAGCCGGGCGCCGTCACCGGGGCTCATCCAGACCGACAGCATCCGCACGCTCGACGGCTCCAGGAAGCACGAACCGATCCGCACCGAGACCGTCTCGATCCCGTGCTTGTCCCAGTAGAACTGGGCGAGATCCTCGCCGAAGGACTTCGAGAGGCCGTAGAAGGTGTCGGGCCTGCGTGGCGCGTCCACCGCGATCAGCGGATCGTCGCCGACGGGCCGCGGCGTGAACCCCACCGCGTGGTTCGACGACGCGAAGACGACACGGTCCACGCCTTCCTCGCGCGCCGCCTCGTAGAGGTTGTACGTCCCCTCGATGTTCGCCCGCAGGATCTTGTCGAAGGAGGCCTCCAGGGAGATCCCCGCGAGGTGGACGACCGCGTCGACACCCCGCACGGCCTCCCGCAGCGCCTTCTTGTCGGCGAGGTCCGCCGTGATCGCGTCCGGCTCGCCCTCGATGGGCCGCACGTCGAGCAGCCGCAGGTCGTAGCCGTAGGCCGGGAGCAGCCCCCGCATCAGGGTGCCGAGGCCGCCTGCGGCGCCGGTGAGCAGGACGGTGCGGGGAGCGGGCATGAGGGGGTCTCCTCGGATCAGCGGCTGCATGCGCGTGTACGCACATTCGCGTGTACGTACAGCATTCACATTTGTGGACACGCTAGGGATCAACGCCTCGTTGCGTCAAGTGTCGTACGGAGGCGGGGAATCCGCTCTTGAAATCGCGGTTCTCTTGCCGACCTTGATGCTTGACCGGGGCTCAGAGGGCGGCTTAGCGTGGGTGCGTTCAGAAATATGGACGTGGATCAGAAACGTGCACGCTAAGGGAGAGCCCGTGACGTCAGCACCCCTCGCCGCTCGACTCGACATCCCCAGCGGGCCGCTGTTCTTCCCGGTCACCGCCTACGGCCTCGACGGCTCCATCGACCTCGACGTCTTCCGCGCGCACGTGCGCGCGGGGATCGAGGCGGGTGCGGCTGCCGTGTTCGCCTGCTGCGGCACCGGCGAGTTCCACGCCCTGACGCCCGAGGAGTTCGGGGCGTGCGTCGCCGCCGCCGCCGAGGAGTCGGCGGGACGGGTGCCGGTGGTCGCGGGCGCCGGGTACGGTACCGCGCTCGCCGTGCGGTACGCGAAGATCGCCGAGGAGGCGGGCGCGGACGGGCTGCTCGCGATGCCGCCCTATCTCGTCGTCGCCGGGCAGGAGGGCCTGCTGCGGCACTACGCCGAACTGGCCGCGGCGACCTCGCTCGACACGATCGTCTACCAGCGCGACAACGCCGTGTTCACTCCGGAGACCGTGGTCGAGCTCGCCCGCACCGAGGGCATCATCGGCTTCAAGGACGGCCTCGGCGACATGGACCTGATGCAGCGCATCGTCAGCGCCGTGCGCACGGAAGTCCCGGAGGAATTCCTCTACTTCAACGGTCTGCCCACCGCCGAGCTGACCGGGCTCGCCTACCGCGGCATCGGCGTGACGCTCTACTCGTCGGCGGTCTTCTGCTTCGCGCCCGACATCGCGCTCGCCTTCCACCGTGCCTTCAACTCACGGACCGCCGAGGGCGACGCCCTCGTGAACCGGCTCATCGACGGCTTCTACCGGCCCTTCGTGGAGCTGCGCGGCGAGGGCCGCGGGTACGCCGTCTCCCTCGTCAAGGCGGGCGTACGCCTGGCGGGGCTCGACGTCGGCGGCGTGCGGACGCCGCTGCACGAACCCGCCGACGAGCACATCAAGCGGCTTGCCGAACTGACCGAGCGCGGGCGCGCCCTGCTGCGGGAGGAGAGCGCGTGAGGACCTCCGCCTTCCTGTACCCCTGGGACGTCGTCGGCGACCCCGCGGCGCCCGCGCGCGTCGCGGACCTCGGCGTCCAGCAGGTCACCCTCGCCTCCGCCTACCACTCCACGCGCGCGCTGACCCCTCGCCACCCCCGCCACCGCATCGTCACGGCCGAGCACGCCGCGGTCCTGTACGAGCCCGGTGACCGGTGGCAGGGCCGCGAGCTGCGTCCCTGCGCGGCCGGGGACTGGGCCCCGGGCGATGCCTACGGAGAGGCCGCCGACGCGCTGGCGGCCGCCGGGCTCGACGTGCACACCTGGGTCGTCCTCGCCCACAACTCCCGTATGGGCGCCGACCATCCGGGCACCTCCGTCGTCAACGCCTACGGAGACCGCTACCCCTGGGCGCCCTGCATCGCACAGCCCGCCACGCGCGCGTACCTCGTCGACCTCGCGGCGGAGGCCGCCGTGCGCCCCGGCGCGCGCGGCACCGAACTGGAGTCCCTCGGCTGGTACGGCCTCGCGCATCTGCACGCCCACGACAAGGTCGCGGGAGTGCCGCTCGGGGAGGCTGGGCAGTACCTGATGTCGCTGTGCTTCTGCGCGGACTGCCGTGCGGGGTACGCGCAACAGGAGCTCGCCCCAGAGGAGTTGGCGGCCGAGGTCCGCCGCGCCCTGGAACCTGTGTGGCGCGGCGACGAGCCCCCCGGCGGCTGGCAGGCGGTGGAGAAGCTCATCGGCGCCGAGACGGCGAACGCCACGCGCGCGTGGCGCGAGGAGACCGCCCGCACGCTCCAGGAGGCGGCGATCGCGGCCGTGCGTGCCGCCGCCCCGGACGGCTTCCGGGTGCTGCTGCACGCCGACCCGGTGACGTACCACTGCGGGGCCAACGCCGGGGTCGACCCGGAGCACATCCTCTCCGTGGCCGATGGCGTGGTCGTGCCCTGCACGGGCGGCGCCCAGGCGCTTGCGTCCTTCGGCGCGCACCGCACGGCCCGCACCACCCTCGCCGCGAATTTCACGGTCGTCTCCGGCATGGGCGGCAGCCCCGCCACCCTGGCCGCCGACGCCGCGCACGCGGCCACCCTTGGCGCGGACGAACTGCGGCTCTACCACGCGGGGCTGGCGTCCGACACGGATCTCGCGCAGGTGACCAAGGTCCTCGCCCACCTCAAGTAGCCTCTGTCGCACCGTAAGTGGAAGCGGTTACCATCCGCGCACCACCACACCGCCGCCCCGGCCACGAGCGGACGGGCGGCGACAAGAGGACGAGGAGACAAGGTGCGCAACAAGGGGATATCCGCGCTGGTCTGTGCCGGATTCATGGCCGGCGCTGCCGTGCTCGGCGGGGCAGTGCCCGCGGCCGCGCAGGGCGACGCGAGACCGGCGGCGGACGCCAAGGCCGACATCCGGGCGCAGTTGGAGAAGATCCCCGGCATGAAGGTCGTCTCCGTGGCCGACAGGGAGGGCTACCCCCTCTACTCGCTCACGTACGCCCAGCCCGTCGACCACGGCAACCCCCGCGCCGGCACGTTCACCCAGCGCGCCACGCTCTGGCACAAGGCCACGGACAAGCCGACCGTCCTCTACACCGGCGGATACACCCTGGCGTCCAACACCACGGCCCTCACCAAGCTGATCGACGCCAACCAAGTCAGCATCGAGCACCGCTACTTCGAGCAGTCCCGCCCCTCGGGCGCCGCCGGTTCGGACTGGTCCAAGATGACCGTCCAGCAGGAGGCCGCCGACGAGCACCGCCTCACCCAGGCGCTGCGCGGCATCGAGAAGGGCAAGTGGCTCGGCACGGGCGCGAGCAAGGGCGGGATGACGGCGACGTACCACGAGCGCCTCTACCCCGGCGACCTGGACGCGGTCGTCGCGTTCGTGGCGCCCAACGACGCGAACAACAGGGACGACAGCGGCTACGAGCGGTTCTTCAGGACGGTCGGGACGGCCGAGTGCCGGAGCGCGCTCAACGCTGTGCAGCGCGAGATGCTGCTGCGCCGTGAGGCGCTGATCCCCAAGTTCGAGGCGGACGCCAAGGCCAACGGCGACACCTTCGAGGAGACGCTCGGCACCACCGACCGCGCCTACGAGTTCGCCGTGCTCGACCAGGTGTGGAACTTCTGGCAGAGCGGCACCGTCGACAACTGCCCGACCGTGCCCGACGCCAAGAAGGCCACCGACGACGAGCTCTACGACTGGTCGAAGGAGCACGGCTTCAGCGTCTACCAGGACGAGACGCTCGGCACGAACGGCACGGGCCCCTACTACCGCCAGGCCGCCACCCAACTCGGCTGGGCCGACCTGAAGTTCAAGCACCTCAAGGACGTCCGCCACTACCCGGACATCTACCAGCCCAACTCGGTCCTTCCCGAGGCGATGCGCGGCTCGTACAACAACAGGACCATCGCCGACGTGGACCGCTGGGTGAAGACCCGCGGCCAGCGGATGATGTTCATCTACGGCGAGAACGACCCGTGGAGCGCGGAGAAGTTCACCCCGAGCCACCGCGACTCCTACCGCTACGAGGTCCCCGGCTCCAACCATGGCGCCTCCATCGCCAAACTGCCCGCCGCCGAACAGGCCGAGGCCATCGCGACCATCAAGCGCTGGGCCGACGTGAAGTAGTGCACATTTAGGCGTCGTTGGGGCGTTCGGCGTTGTCGCGACAGTAGTGATCAAGGTTACGATCCGTACACCGATGATCATCAAACTGATCACCACGACCGATCACGATCGGAGACACGGTGCGCGACAAGGAGACCGGGAGAACCAAGGGGTCCAGGGGCGCCAAAGGGGCGTCCGCGCTGATATGCGCAGGGGTGCTCGCGGGCTCGGCCGTGCTGGCCGGGTCCGTGCCTGCGGCGGCGCGGACACCCGCCGGCGCGACGGGGGCCCAGGCCGACGACTTCCGTGAACGCCTGGAGAGCATCCCGGGCATGACGGTCACCGGCGTGGACGACGTGCGGGGCCACCCCCGCTACTCGCTCACCTACGCCCAGCCCGTCGACCACCGCGATCCGGGCGCGGGCACCTTCACCCAGCGCCTCACGCTCTGGCACAAGGCGACGGACAAGCCGACGGTCCTCTTCACCCCGGGCTACGACCTCTACAGCGAAGTCACCCCTCTCACCGACATCCTCGACGCCAACCAAGTGAGCCTGGAGCACCGTTACTTCGAGGGGTCGCGTCCCACGGGGCCCGCGGGCGACGACTGGTCCAAGCTCACCGTGCAGCAGGAGGCCGCCGACGAGCACCGTCTCACCCAGGCGCTGCGCGGCGTCGAGAAGGGCAAGTGGATCGGCGTCGGCGCCAGCAAGGGCGGCATGGCGGCGACGTACCACGAGCGCTATTACCCCGGCGACCTGGACGGAGTCGTCGCGGTCGTCGCGCCGAACGACGCCGACAACAAGGACGACAGGGCCTACGAGCGCTTCTTCAGGACGGTCGGGACGCGCGAGTGCCGGGACGCCCTGAACGCCGTTCAGCGCGAGATGCTGGTACGCCGCGAGGCGCTGCTCCCCAAGTTCGAGGCGGAGGCGCAGCGGGAAGGCGCCACCTTCGAGGAGAACCTCGGCACCGCGGACCGCGCCTACGAGCGGGGCGTGCTCGAACAGGTGTGGGGCTTCTGGCAGAGCGGCGGGATCGACAAGTGCCCGACCGTGCCCGATGCGGACAAGGCCACGGACGACGAGCTGTACTCCTGGTCGCGGAAGAACGGCATGGGCATGTTCGAGGACGAGGTCCTCGGCACCCACGGCGGCGGCCCCCACGACCGGCAGGCCGCCACGCAACTCGGCTGGGCAGAGCTGAAGTTCGACCATCTCGACGGCCTGCTTCGTTACCCGGGCCTGCGGCACCCCGACTCGTCGCTCCCCGCCGCCATGCGGGGCGGCACCTACGACGGCAGGACCGTCGCCGACGTCGACCGCTGGGTGAGGACCAAGGGCGAGCGGATGCTCTTCATCTACGCGGAGAACGACCCGTGGAGCGCCGAGAAGTTCACGCCCGGCAAGCACGACTCGTACCGCTACGTGGCGCCCGGCGCCCACCACGGCAACGCGATCGAGAAGCTGCCCCCCGCCGAGCTGGCGGAGGCGGTCGCCCACGTCAAGCGCTGGGCCGACGTGAAGTAGCCGGCCGCGAACGGGACATGAGCAGGGGTGCGGCGATCAGCAGTCGCGCCCCTGCGAGGACCGGCAGCAGGAGCCGGTAGTCGACGGTCTCGACGAGGACCGCGCCCATGGCGATGCCCACTGCCGTCGGCGTGAACATCAGGGTGTTCGCCGTCGCCGCCGCGCGTCCGAGGAGGGCCTGCGGCGTCTCGCGCTGCACCGCCGTCATGCCCGCGATCAGCGCGCACGGCAGCCCCAGACCGTTGGCGAGGCTGCCCGCGAGAGCCGTCACGTCGTACGGCAGCGCGTGCAGGACCACGGCGAGCGCGGTGAGTGCGATGCTCGCCCCGCCGAAGCGGCGTCCTTCGAAGCGGCGCATCAGCGTGCCCGAAGCGACGCCCACCGCCACCGACCCCGCGCCCTGCACGACGTACAGCACGCCCGTGTACGCGGGGGAGTGGCCGAGTCCCTCCACGACCGCGTAGATCGCCGCCCCGCTGATCCCCGACGTCAGCATGGTCAGGCCGCCCGCGAGGACGAGGGGGCGCAGCCGCGGGTTGTTCCACAAGTGGCGTGTCCCCTCCGCGGTCTGCGCCCGCCAGCCCGACGCGGCACCTACCGGCACGTCCTCCCGCACCCGCAGCAGCGTGAACATCCCCGCCGCGAGTACGAAGGTGGCGGCGTCCAGGAGTGCCACCTGGGCGCCTCCGCAGGCGGCGAAGAGACCGGCTCCGGCGAGCGGCGCGATGAGCTTCATGCCCTCGTTCGCGGACATCCGCAGGCCGTTGAAGTCACCCGCCAGGTCCTTGCCGACGGCCGCCGTCACCAGGGCCGCCTCCGCCGCGTCGGTGACGGCGCCGCACGCCCCGTACAGGAAGAGCACCGTGTAGAGGATCCACAGGGTGGCCGGGGAGTCGACGAACACCAGGGATGTCAGGAGAGCGCCCAGGGCCAGGTTCGCGCCGATGAGCAGGGGGACACGGCGGGTGCGGTCGGCGATCGTGCCCAGGAGGGGGCCGATCAGGGCAGGGGCCCAGAGGGCGAAGGTGCACAGCGCGGCCAGGCCGTCCGAGCCGGTCAGTTCCTTCACCCAGATCCCGGAGACCAGCCACATCGCGGAGCTCCCGAAGCCGGAGACCACCACCGCGCCCAGGCAGAGGCTCGCGTCGCGGTGGCGCAGGACCCGCGTGATCGTGGATGTCATGGCAGGTGATGGTGGCGCTAAGGCCCCCGGCCGGGCATAGGGCAGGTGCGGTAGACGCCCCCCTCGGCTTCGGCGATGAGTTCCGGGCTCCGGGCCGGTCTACAGGGCAGGACAGCAGCGGTCCGTGGGTCAGGGCCGCCGAGATGCGGGAGGATCCATGACGGACATGATCGACTTCGAGCCGCAGGCCCGGCTGGTGGCGGGCATCGCGGAGGGCGTCACCGAATCGCAGCTCTCGGGGCCCACGCCCTGCCCGGAGTACGAGGTGCGCCATATCCTTGGCCATCTCGTCGGGCTCACGGGCGCGTTCCGGGACGCCGGGCGCAAGGACCTGGGACCGGGGCTCGACCAGGACCCGGGCAGCGCCGTGCCGCAGCTCGGCCCCGGCTGGCGCACCGACCTGCCGAAGCTGCTCGACGAGCTGGTGGAGGTGTGGCGCGATCCGGCCGCGTGGGAGGGCATGACCCGGGCGGGCGGCCTCGATCTGCCGGGTGCCGTCGCGGGCGCCGTCGCCATGGACGAACTCGTCGTGCACGGCTGGGACTTGGCGCGGGCGACGGGCCAGGCGTACGACCCCGACGAGGCGAGCCTCGGGGTGGCCGAGGCGTTGCTCACGCCCGAGGAGGGCGACACGTCCGGCAACAGCCTCTTCGGGCCCGTGGTCCCGGTGCCGGACGAAGCCCCGCTGCTCGACCGCGTGATCGGTCTCAGCGGGCGGGACCCGGGGTGGTCGCCCGGGGTGTAGGGCAGGGATGTGGGCAGGGGGCGCGGGCCAGGGACGTAGGCCCAGGCTTTCCCAGGATCGAGTATCGATCGGGTAAAGGGTCTCGCGGGGTGCGGAGTGATGCGCGTAGACAGTGCGCGTAGACAGGTGTTGACCTGCTCGGACTTGTCGCCCTGTACACACCCTGAATCTGACTCTGATCCGGAGAAAACGACCTATGCGCAAGTCCCTACGGATGGCCGGCATCGCCACCGCCTGTGCCGTCGCCGGAGCCGCGCTGTACGGCACCGGCGCCGCCACCGCCGACAACGCCTCGGCGCGGCACACCGCCGAACCCCAGAACATCGGCGTGCTCGTCGGCGAGATCGACGACTACTACGGCGCGTACCAGGACGCCGACGGCGTCTGGCGCTCCTCGCCCGACAGTCCGTACGCCAAGGACCTGGCGCGCATCCAGGCGAAGGCGAAGAAGGACATCAGGAAGGCCGCGGCGCACGGCGCGAAGAGCGGCGGTCATGGCGCGAAGGGCGGCGGTCACGGCAAGAAGCCCGCGATCGTCCTCGACGTGGACGACACCTCGCTGCTCAGCTTCGACTACGAGAAGACCACCAACTACACCTACAACAACACCACGTGGGACGCCTACGTGAAGGCGGCCAAACGTCCCGCCGTCTTCGGCATGCCCGAACTCGTCAAGTACGCCAAGGGCAAGGGCGTCGAGGTCTTCTTCCTCACCGGTCTGAGCGAGTCGCAGCGCGAGGGCGCGGTCACCAACCTCGCCAAGGCCGGGTACGACACGCAGCTCGACACGGGGCACGTGTTCACCAAGAACAAGACCGCCCCGCCCGCCTACCTGAGCCACTGCGCCACCCCCGCCAAGTGGGAGTGCACCACCGTGCAGTTCAAGGAAGGCACCCGCAAGCACATCGAGTCGACCGGCTACGACATCGTCGGCAGCTTCGGCGACCAGGTCTCCGACCTGGCGGGCGGTTACGCGGACAAGACGTACAAGCTGCCGAACCCGACGTACTTCGTGGAGTAGGCCTGACGCTGCTCGATGTCGATGTCGGTGTCGACGTCGGTGTCGGCATCGCGAGATAGGTTGCATTCCTGACTAGGTCGCTCTACGGTCTAGGTAGCTCACATGCTCATGGGGCCGCGCGGAACGCCGTCGCGGCCCCTTCGGGAAGGGGGATCCCACCATGACCGTCTCGCCGGACTTCTCGGCCGCGTCCACGGCTGTCACGGCCGCGCTCGGCGCCTATCTGCTGCTCGGTGAGCCCTGGCTCGGCCGCCGTCTCTACGGCTCGCTCGCCCGCCGCCGCGACACCGAACCGCGCGCTCTCGTCGGCTACTTCACCTTCGTACTCGTCTTCTGGTGGCTCTTCGCCGCGCTCGCCCTGCTGGCGCTGCTGCTCTCGCCGGCCATGGCCGCGTCCGACCTCGGCATCGCGGCGCCCGCATCGCCGGTGTCCACGGCCGTCGTCATCGTCGCGGTGGTGGCCGTCACCGTGGTGTCCGGGCGGAAGATGCGCGCCCTCGCCGAAGACGGCAGGAACGTGCCGGGGCTCGCCTCCATCCGGGCGATGCTGCCGCGCACGGCACAGGAGCGCCGCCTCGCGATCGCCGTCGCCGTGACCGACGGCATCTGCGCCGAACTCGTCTACCGCGGGCTCCTGATCGCCTTCGGCGCCGGTGTGCTCGGCCTCAACCTTTATGCGGCTGCGGCCCTTTCGGTGCTCGTGTACGCCGTCGCGGGCTGCTACCAGGGCCGCAGTGGTGTCATCGCCTTCGCCGTCGTGGGGGCGCTGCTCGCCGGGCTCTATGTGTCGACCGGGAGCCTGCTGCTGCCCGTCGCCATCCATGTCGCCCTGTCCGTGCGGGACTTGACCCTCCCCGAACCGGAGCCGATCGGTTCCGTGCCCGCGTACGCACCGGCCGCGAAGGGCAGCTGACCATGACCGCATCCGCCTCCGGGGGCGCCAGGCCCGACCGCCGTGCCAGCTGGTTCAAGGGCGTACTCGATCTCCTCGTGCTCGCTGGCCTCACCGACGGCGAGAGCTACGGCTACGAGATCGCCAAGCTGCTCGGCGCCGCCGGGTTCGGCCAGATCAAGGGCGGCACGCTCTATCCCGTGCTGAACCGCCTCGAGGAGGCGGGCCTGGTCGCCGCCGAGTTCCGGGCCACGGAGAAGGGCCCTGGGCGGCGCTACTACTCCCTCACGGATGCCGGACGCGCCACTCTCGGCGAGCAGGGCGGGCTGTGGCTCGCCTTCGACGGATCGGTGCGTGAGGTCCTTGCGAAGGCGGGCGTGCGATGAGCTACTTCGATGACCTTGCCGCGCAGTTGCGGCAGGAGGGGGTGCCGTCCGACCGCGTCGAGGCGACCGTCGCGGATCTGGCGGCGCACCTGGAGGAGTCGGGTGGCGCGGACCCGGAGGCCGAGTTCGGGCCTGTCGAGGAGTTCGCCCGCGAGCTGGTGCCCGCGGGGGGCCACGAGCCCGAGGTCCCCGAGGCGCATGTCGAGACGTGGCGGTGGACCGCCGACACGTACGTCGACGAAGAGCTCCTGAACCGCTTCGGCGGCGAGGGGTGGGAGGTCGAGCGGGTCGACGCGCTCGGGCGCTTCGTCAGCCACCGGGATCTTGAGCGGCCGCAGCGGTGGGAGTACCGGCGTGAGCTGGTCACGCGGGGGCGTGAGGGGCTTGACGAGCGGCTTGCCCCCGAAGGGTGGGAGGCCTGCGGGAACTGGATCGTCTACGCGTGGTTCAAGCGGCCGCTGGCCGCGAGCCTTGGGCCGGGGGCGGAGATTTCGGCTCCGCCGGGGGTGCCGGGGCGGTGGCGCTTCTTCAGTCGGCGGTTCTATGTGCTGGTGGGGGTCGCGGCGCTTGCTGTCGTGCTGGCGGGGGTTGCCGTCGCCGTCGATGACGGCGACGCCGACAGTGGGTTCGGCTTCGCCGGGGGGCTCTTGGTGGGGGCCTTGGTTCCGCTCGCTGGTCTGTGGGGCTTGCAGGTGTGGCGTGCGCGCCGTTGACCTCCGCGGGGTGCCGTCTCGCTGTGTGAACGGCACCCCGCGGAGGATCCAGAGCTAGGACTTGAGCGCCGCCGACATCATCGCCCTCGCGATCGGCGCCGCCAGGCCGTTGCCGCTCACCTCCGACCTCGCCGCGTCCGAGGACTCGATGATGACCGCCACCGCGACCTCCTTGCCGTCGCTGCCCTTGGCGTACGAGGTGAACCAGGCGTACGGCGTCTTGCTGTTGTTCTCGCCGTGCTGGGCTGTACCCGTCTTGCCGCCCACGTCCGCGCCGCTGATCCGCGCGTTCGTGCCCGTACCCTTCTCGACGACCGTCTCCATGGCCGACTGCAACTGGCTCGCCGTGTCCTCGCTCATCACGCGCTCGGAGTCCGCGTCGTCGAACGAATCGAGGACATCGCCGTTCGAGTCGGTGATCTGGGACACCATGTGCGGCGAGACCAGCTCACCGCCGTTGGCGATCGCGCCCGTGACCATCGACATCTGGAGCGGCGTCGCCGTCACGTCGAACTGGCCGATGCCGGTCAGGGCGGTCTGGGCCTTGTCCATGTCCGAGGGGTACACGCTCTCGGACGCGCGCACCGGCACGTCCAGCTTGTCGGCGTTGAAGCCCATCTTCTCGGCCATCGACTTGACCTTGTCCTGGCCCAGGTCGACGGCGATCTTCGCGAAGACGTTGTTGCACGAGTACTGGAGCGCCGTACGGATCGTGGCGTCCTCGCAGGGCGCGCTCGCGTTCTCGTTCTTCAGGACGGTGGTCGTGCCGGGCAGCGTGTACGGGTTCGGGCTGTCGGTCCTGGTGTCCGCCGAGCCGTAGAGCCCGTCCTCCAGGGCCGCCGCCGCGACGACCAGCTTGAACGTCGAACCCGGCGGCAGCGGCTGCCGCAGCGCGCGGTTGACCAGCGGCTTGTCCTCGTCCTTCAGGAGCGCCTTCCACTCCTTGGAGTCCGTGGAACCGCTGATGTCGGAGGGGTCGTACGAAGGCGTCGACACCATCCCGAGGATCTTGCCCGTCTTCGGGTCGACGGCGACCGCCGCGCCCTTCTTGTCGCCGAGCGACTTGTACGCGGCCTTCTGCACCGCCGGGTCGATGGTCGTGACCACGTCACCCGGATCGGCGCGCTTGTTCGTGACCGTGTCCAGGGGGTTCTTCAGCCGCGTGTCGGTGCCGTCGAGGACGTCCTTGTAAATGCCCTCGATCTGCGTCGCTCCGTACACCTGCGAGCTGTAGCCCGTGACGGCCGAGTACAGATCGCCGTCCTTGTAGGTGCGTTTGTACTTGAGGTCGCCGCCCTTCGTCCGCTCGGAGCCGGTGACGGCGTCACCGCCCACGATGATGTCGCCCAGCGGGTTCGCATACTGCTCGATCGCGTTGCGCCGGTTCAGCTTCTCGTCCGCGAGCGCCTTCGAGTCGTAGAACTGCACCCACGTCGCCCGCACCAGGAGGGCGAGCACGAGCAGCAGCGTGAAGACCGAGGCGTGCCTGATCGTCTTGTTCATCCCGTGAAAAGACGACCGGCGCGGATGCATTCGTTCCGTTCTGCCGGGTTTCTTAGAGATTCCTCATACTGCGGGAGACCGCGGCCGCGCGGTCACTCCGTGTTCATGAAGCCCGCCTCGTACGCCGCGATCACCGCCTGTGTACGGTCCCGCGCGCCCGTCTTGGCAAGCACCGAGGCCACATGTGTCTTCACCGTCGCAGGGCCCACGCCCATCCGCCCCGCGATCTCCGCGTTGGTCAGGCCCGCCGCCATCAGCCTGAGCACCTCGCTCTCGCGCCCCGTCAGCCTGGCCACCCAGGCCGGCGCCGCGGGCTTCGCGCGCGCGTGTTCGGCCGCAAGGGCGCGCACCGCCGCGGGGAAGAGCAGCGAGTCGCTGCGCGCGACGAGCCGCACCGCCTGGACGAGCGAGTCCGCGTCGGCCCGCTTGAGCAGGAACCCGGAGGCCCCGGCGCGCAGCGCCTCGTACACGTAGGAGTCGTTCTCGAAGGTCGTGACGACCACGATGCGCGGCGGGTCCGCCTGCGTCTGCAGGATCTGCTCGGTGGCCCGGATGCCGTCGATCTCCGGCATGCGTACGTCCATGAGCACCACGTCGGGGTTCAGCTCGCGCACGACGGACACCGCCTCCGCGCCGCTCGCCGCCTCGCCGACGACCTCCAGGTCGGGCTCGGCGGAGAGGATCACGCGCAGGGCGGTGCGCACCATGCGCTCGTCGTCGGCGAGGACGATGCGGATGGGGGCCGCGGCCGTGTGGGTCATGGGTGTACGGGTCCCTTCGGGTCGGTCGTCGTGCGGGTCCCCTCGGCGGGGCCCTTCAGGGGCAGTCGTACGCTCACGCGCCACACCCCGTCGGCGGGGCCCGTCCGGACCGTGCCGCCGAGGAGCCTGGCCCGGTCGGTGATGCCGCGCAGGCCGTGGCCGCCGCCGGGGCGGGACGCGGGGGCGCCGAGGGGCAGCGGGTTCTCCGCGAGGATCTCCAGGTCGGCGCCGTCCAGGGCGATCCGGAGCGTCACGGGGGCGTCGGGGCCCGCGTGCCGCAGGGCGTTGCTCAGGCTCTCCTGGACGATGCGGTAGGCCTCCCGGGACACCATCGGGGGCAGGGCGTCCGGGCCTCCGGGGCCGAGCTCGACCGTGGCCTTCACGCGCAGGCCGCCCGCGCGGGTGCGCTTGAGGAGCCCGTCGAGGTCGGCCGAGAGGGTGGGAGCGGGCGCGGTCGGGCTCGCCTGTCCGTCGCCTCCCTCCCTCAACACCCCCAGGACAGCGTCGAGTTCGCCGACCGTGCGCCGGGTCGTCTCCTCGATGGCGGCCAGCGCCTCGCGGACGAACTCCGGGTCGCGGTCCAGGACCCTGCGGGCGGCGCTCGCCTGGAGCGTGACGGCGCTCAGGGCGTGGCCCACCGAGTCGTGCAGCTCCCTCGCGAGCCGGTTGCGCACGGCGAGGTCGGCGGCGCGCTGCTCGGCCGCCGCGAGCCGGTCGGCGGGAGAGGGGCCGAGGAGGTCGGGCGCCCAGCGCGCGAGCAGGCCCCCGGCCACGGCGGCGCACCCCGCGAGCGCGGCCAGGGAGAGGACCCCGATGACCGGGCAGAGCGCCAGCATCCAGCCCTCGCCGAAGACTTCGGGCATCCCGATCCGGCTGCCTCGCAGCACAGCGGTGAATGGCAGGGCGATGAGCACCGCCGCGAACGGCGGCAGCGCGAGCGACATTCCGCTGATGATCCCGCCGAACCCGAGGTGCAGCGTGAACCACGCGACGGTGCGCCCACGCGCCTGCCGGGACCGCGCGGGCCCGTCGGCGAGCGCATCGCCCGGCACGTCGCACAGGGCGCGCACGGCGGCCACCGACATGGGCCGGGTGAGCGGGAACAGCGCGGTGATCGCGGCGAGCGGCAACCCTGCTGCGAACGCGCCGAGTTGGGCGGTGAGCGAGCCGAAGACGTTGTCCTCGCCGAGCAGCGGCCCGACGATGACGGAGCCCACGAAGACGTACGGCATGGCGAGCGCGCCGCCGAGGATCAGATGGATCCACCGGCGCCGCGCCCGCCGCCCGAACAGGGCCGACGCGAGCGTCTTCACGCAGGGAGCCGTGGGGCCGGGGCAGCCGCGCGCGCCCGCTCCTTGAAGAAACACACCCCGAGAGCGGCCACGAGCGTCCCGATGATCATCCGCACAGCGTAGGTCAGGATCATCAGCGGCGTGGGCTGCTCGGCGATGTCGTCGACGCCGCCGAGCGAGGCGAACAGCAGCCATCCGCCCCAGCAGGTGACCGCGCCCGAGCCGAGCCAGGCGAGGGCGAGCGGCACCTTGACGGGCAGCGCGGGAGCCCACCGGAAGGCGATGAGCAGCCCGCCGGCCACGGCTGCGGCGAGGTAGACCAGATCCAGCGCTTCGAGGACGTAGAAGTCGGTCGTACGCCCTTCGATCCGCGCCTCGTTGAGGCCGAAGGTGGAGCCGGTGGCCCAGAGGAGGTGCAGGGCGGCGGGGGCGAGGGCCAGGACGGCGGCGGCGATGGCCGTGCCGCGCTGAAGGCTGCGGCGGGTGGGGGTGGTCGGGCGGGGCAGATCCCAGAGGCGGCCCTGCCACACGTGTCCCCAGCGGTCCCGTGCGTACAGGACGAACAGGGCGCCGAGGGCGAGGCCTTGGAGGATGAAGCCGCCGTAGACGACGCCGAAGACCCACTCGTCGAGAAAGGCACCGCTTCCGCCGTCCTCCGAGGGCCGGTTGATGCTGCCGCCGAGGGCCTTGACCAGGAGCTGGAGCGGGAACCCGGCCATGATCGGCATCAGCAGCCCGGTGGCGGCCCACATGGGGAACGCGAGCAGCCATGCGGGGGTCCGCAGGCCCCAGGGGCGGGTCAGGAGCAGCGCGAGGAGGATGACGCAGGCGTCCATCAGGACGGTGAGGGCGTTGGCGAAGATCATGGTGGTGCGGTGTTCGAGGAGGCTGCTGTCCTCGGGGATGCCGAGGTGGCTGCCCGCGATCCAGGCGATCTTGAGGGTGAGGTAGGGGAGGGCGGCGAGGATCGCGAGGGCGCGCAGGGCCTGGCGGGAGCGGGGTGTGGCCACGGGTGCCGGGGCGGGCGCGGCGGGGACGAGTGTCTGGCTCATGGTCCCTACGCTCCCGGGGCGGGGCCTGGGGCACGTCCTGCGTGGCGATGATCCGGGTCCGCCGTGCGGGGGAGGGTGAGGAATCCAGCCCGTCCGGCGTTTGAGGACGAACTCGGCGAAGCCGGTGATGACGGCGCCCAAGACCCGGCTGCTGGGCTCCTACGCCAGCATCAGCACAGCCTCATCGATCTCCTCGCCCCGCGCATGCGCGAAGCCCCGCTCGGCGGCGGTGACCCGGAAGCCGCACTTCTCCAGGACTCGCAGGGACCCCGCGTTGTCCGCAGCCGCCCGCGCGTACAGCGGGCGTTCCGCCACCTCCGCCAGCAGACCCCGCAAGGCGGCCGTGGCGAGGCCCCGGCCCCAGTGGTAGCGGTCGATCCAGTAGGTGACCTCGCGGTGGCCCCGCTCCCCGTACACCGCCGCGCTGCCCACCACGTCACCGTCCGCGAGGACCGTCCGCACGACCACGTCGGCCGACTCCCGAAGCCCCTTCCAGTGGCCTTCAAAGAGCGTCCAGTCCGCCGTCTTCGGCGAGGTGAACGCGGCGACGCGGTTCGACTCGGGGTCGTTCATCTGCCGGTAGAAGACGGGGAGATCGCTGTCGTGGACGGGGCGGAGACTGACATCCATGGTGGCCATGGCTCAGAGCCTACGAGTCGCCAGTGTCAGCCGGTCCCGCGCGTCGAACAACGCGTCCTTCACCATCTGCTCGTGCGCCGGCGTCAGCCGCGCCACCGGCACGGAGCAGCTGATCGCGTCGCGCGCGGGCGTGCGGTACGGGATCGCCACGCCGAAGCAGCGCAGGCCCAGCGTGTTCTCCTCGCGGTCCACCGCGAAGCCCTGCTCGCGGACCGTGCGCAGCTCCTCGATCAGCTTCTCGCGGTCGGTGATCGTGTGCTCGGTCAGCGCGGGCAGCGTATCCGGGAGCATCTTGCGGACCTGCTCGTCGGTGTGGGTGGCGAGCAGCGCCTTGCCCAGGGACGTCGAGTGCGCGGGGAGGCGGCGGCCCACCCGTGTGAAGGGGCGGAGGTAGTGCTGTGACTGGCGCGTGGCGAGATAGACCACGTTCGTGCCGTCGAGGCGCGCCAGGTGGATCGTCTCCGTGGTGTCGTCCGAGAGGCGGTCGAGCGTCGGACGCGCCGCCGCCACCACTTCGTCGCCGTCGATGTACGAGGTGCCGACCAGCAGGGCCCGCACCCCGATCCCGTACCGCGTGCCCGTCGCGTCCGTCTCCACCCAGCCCAGCTCCACCAACGTACGCAGGAGCATGTAGAGGCTGGACTTGGGGTACCCGACGGCTTCCTGGACGGCGGCCAAGGAGTGCATTCCGGGGCGGCCCGCGAAGTATTCGAGCAACTCCACCGTCCGCACCGCGGACTTGACCTGTGCCCCGCCAGTCTCGCCAGCCGACATCGCCCTTGACCCCTTAGTTCGACGAGAAATAGTCTCCGAAGTCTCCGCTATTCATCATCGGAGACAGCGTTCAGCATATCGAACAGCCCCAGGTGGGTGGCAGCACATCTGTGGCATCACCTCTGGAGGAGCCCGCGGTGGCAGCAGCACCAGTCTGGAGTGTCGACCCCCGAACCGGGAAGCAGCGCGAGCAGGTTGCGGTCGAAGCCACAGCCCAAGAGGTCGACCAGGCGGTACGCGCCGCGCTGGCCGCCCAGGACGCCCTCGCCGAACGTGCCGTACGCGCCGCCTTCCTGCGCTCGGCGGCCGAACTGCTCGACGGGGCGAAGGATCACCTGGTGGAGGCCGCGGACGCGGAGACCGCGCTCGGTCCCGTCCGGCTCACCGGCGAACTCGCCCGCACCTGCTACCAGTTGCGGGCCTTCGCGGACGTGGTCGAGGAGGGCGGGTTCCTCGGCGTCGTCATCGACCACCCCGACAGCAGCGCGACCCCGCCCATCCCGGACCTGCGGCGCTACAAGATCCCGCTGGGCGTCGTGGCCGTCTACTCCGCGTCCAACTTCCCCTTCGCCTTCTCCGTCCCCGGCGGCGACACCGCGAGCGCGCTCGCCGCGGGCTGCCCCGTGGTCGTCAAGGCGCACCCGGACCACCCGGCCACCTCCGAGCTGGTGGCGGCGACGCTGCGGCGGGCCGCGGCCCTGCACGACATCCCCGAGGGCGTCATCGGCCTCGTGCACGGCTTCGACGCGGGCGTGGAGCTCGTCAAGCATCCGCTCGTGTCCGGCGCGGGCTTCACGGGCTCGATCCGCGGCGGCCGCGCCCTCTTCGACGCGGCGGCGGCCCGCCCCGTGCCGATCCCCTTCCACGGAGAGCTCGGCTCCCTCAACCCGGTCGTCGTGACCGAGGCCGCGGCGGTCGAGCGCGCCGAGGAGATCGGAGCGGGCCTCGCGGGCTCGATGACGCTCGGCGTCGGCCAGTTCTGCGTCAAGCCCGGCCTGGTCTTCGCACCGGCGGGCGCGGGCGGCGACCGGTTCGTCAAGTCCCTGACGGAGGCGGTCAGCGACACCGAGGCCGGGGTGCTCCTCGACCACCGGATGCGGGACAACTTCGTGGCGGGCGTACGGGAGCGGGGCGAGCTGCCGGACGTGGACGCGCCGGTGACGCCGGGCGCGGGCAGCGAGCACACGGTCAGCGCGGGGTTCCTGACGGTTCCGGCGGCGAAGCTCGCCGACGAGGGCGAGCACGACCTGCTCCTGGAGGAGTGCTTCGGCCCGGTGACGGTCGTCGCGCGCTACGAGAGCGAGGCGGAGATCACCAACGTGCTCACCCGCCTCCCCGGCAACCTCACGGCCACGGTGCAGCTGTCGGCCGAGGAGGCCGCGGGCGAGGGCGGCGGTGCGGCGCTGATCGCCGAGCTGACGCCGCTGGCCGGGCGCGTGCTGGTCAACGGGTGGCCGACCGGGGTCGCGGTGGCGCCCGCGCAGCACCACGGCGGTCCGTACCCGGCGACGACGTCCACCTCGACCTCCGTGGGCGGTACGGCGATCGAACGCTGGCTGCGTCCTGTCGCGTACCAGAACACGCCTGCCGCGCTGCTCCCGCCCGAGCTGCGGGACGACAACCCTCTGGGGCTGCCGCGTCGCTACGACGGGCGCCTGGAACACTGACGCCCATGGACGTCAACATCCCCGAACTGCCCTTCTCCCTGCGCACGTACGGCCCCGACGGCAACTGGTCGTACGAGGACGGGGTGCTCACCGGCTGGGCGGGCGCCCGGCAGGACCGCTTCGTGCCGCCGACGGGCGAGGCGCTGGACCCCGCGTCGGACGCGCCCCGTCTCCTGGGCGCGCCCGAGGGGGACTTCCAGCTGATCGCGCGGGTGACGGTCGGTTTCGCGGCGGCGTTCGACGCGGGCGTGCTGTACCTGCACGTGGGCGACCGGGAGTGGGCGAAGCTCTGCCTGGAGCGGTCGCCGGACGAGGCGACGGTCTGCACGGTCGTCACCCGCGGCCGCTCCGACGACTCGAACGCCTTCGTGGTGGGCGGCAGCAGCGTCTGGCTCCGCATCAGCCGCACGGGCTCGGCGTTCGCGTTCCACGCCTCACTGGACGGGAAGCGGTGGACGTTCGTCCGGATCTTCTCGCTGGGCGAGGAGAAGACGGCGGGCGCGGCCCTGGTGGGCTTCATGGCGCAGTCGCCGGTGGGGGAGGGGTGCGTGGTGACGTACGACGGGCTCGAATTCCGCCCGAACTGGCCCCGGGGCCTCAGGGACGGGTCCTAGTACCCCGCGGGGGGCGTGCCGTTCCTGGGGGCTCCGCCCCCAGCCCCCCGCTCCTCAAACGCCGGAGGGGCTGAGATTTCCCCGCCCCGGCTGGAATCGTTCAGCCGGGGCCGGGAAGCTTCCAGCCTGTCCGGCGTTTGAGGACGAACTCGGCGGAGCCGGTGATGTCGGAGACCAAGGCCCCCGCGCCAGTGGGTTTTCGGGAAGGGGCGGGGTTGGGGAAAGTCAGCGCCCCCGCCGCAGCCCCAGCGTCGCCGCCCCCGAAGCCGCCAGCAGCCCCGCAGCGATCAGCAGACTCACCCGCATGCCCGAGACGAAGTCCCCCGCCACCAGGCCTCCGAAGGCCGCGATCCCCAGGCCGCCCGACACCTGACGGGCCGAGTTGAGGACCCCCGCGGCGAGTCCCGCCCGGTCTGCGGGGACCGCCTCCATCATCGCCGCGGTGAGCGGCGGGATCGTCAGGGCGCAGCCCAGTGCCAGCGGCACCATGAGGAACGCCAGGGCGAGCGCCGGCGTCGACGCGTCGGTGAAGAGCAGTGCGAGCAGCCCCAGGACGGCAAGCGACTGCCCCGCCAGCATCGGCGTCCGCGGTCCCACCCGCGCCGCCAGCTTCCCCGCGAAGACGTTCGTCACCGCGATGAGCCCCGTCATCGGCAGGAACATCAGCCCGGCCCACAGCGCCGAACGCCCCTGCACCTCCTGGAAGAAGAGGCTGAAGACGAAGACGAGACCGTAGAAGGCGACGCTGCACGCGGCCCCGGCCGCCACCGTGATCGCGACCGTCCGGTCGCGGAAGAGCCCGAGCGGCACCACCGGATGCGGCTGCCGCGCCTCCGTCCGCCAGAAGGCCAAACCCGCTGCCACGGCCACCACCAGGGCGATCAGCCCCGTCGTACCGCCCTCGATGACGGCGAACGTCACGGCCGTCAGCGTCAGGACCGCGAGCAACTGCCCCGGCACGTCCAGCGGCGCGGGCCGCCGCTCAGAGCGCGGCGCCCGCAGCAGGAGCACCAACGCCACCGCCCCCAGGGGCACGTTGATGAAGAAGATGCCGCTCCAGTCCCACGCGGTGGTCAGCGCGCCGCCGGCGACCGGGCCGAGCGCCACCGCCACCGAACCGCCCGCCGCCCACATCGCCACCGCGCGCGCCCGCTTGGCCGCGTCCGAGTAGGCCTGGCGCACGAGGGAGAGCGAGGCGGGCAGGACCACGGCGGCCGCCACGCCCTGCACCACCCGCGCACCGATCAGCACGGGCAGGGACGGCGCGAGGCCGCACGCCACCGAGGCGGCCGTGAACACCGCGATGCCGATCGCGTACGCCCGGGTCGCGCCGATCCGGTCGGAGAGCGCGCCGGTGGAGAGCATCAGGGCGGCGAAGGCCAGGGTGTAGGCGTCCACGACCCACTGGAGCCCGGACATGCCGCCGCCCAGGGAGTCACCGATCGCGGGCAGCGCCACGTTCACGACGGAGGCGTCGAGCGTGATCAGGGCGAAGCCGAGCATGGCGGCGGTGAGCGTGAGGCCGGGGGAGGTGCGGCCGGGGGAGGTGCGGCCCTTGCGGGGTGAGCCCGGAGCCGGGACCGGCCGCGTCAAGTGTCCCGGATCGCGGGAGCCTTCGGTGAGGGAGTTCGTTGCCATGTCCATGAGTCTGCTGACCAGGGCGCGGCTACAGTAGTGGCCTGAATGCCATGCCTCCGGAGGTTCTGGCCATGCCCCGCCCGAAGTCCGCCCGCCCGTCCCACCGGCCGCACCGCGTCGCCGTCATCGCGCCCTCACCGGTGTCGATGTTCAACCTCGCGGTCCCCGAGATGCTCTTCGACAAGGTCGAGGTGGCGGGCGGACCCGGCTACGAGGTGGTCGTCTGCACCCCGCAGCCCGGCACCATCGCCACCACCGGCGGGCTCAGCCTCCACGTGGAGCACGGGCTCGACGCCGTGCGCGAGGCCGACACCCTCCTCGTCGCGGGCACCGGACACCGCTACGCACCCGACCCGCGGACCGTCGCGGCCGTCCGTGAGGCCGCCGACGCGGGCAAGCGCATCGCCTCCATCTGCAGCGGCGCGTTCGTGCTCGCGGAGGCGGGACTGCTCGACGGGCGCAGCGCGACCACGTACTGGCAGCTCGCCGAGGAGCTGCGCAGCCGCTATCCGTCGCTCGACCTCAAGGGAGACGTCCTCTACGTGGAGGACGGGCAGGTCATGACGTCCTCCGGTTATGCCGCCGGGATCGACCTGTGCCTGCACATCATCCGCACCGACTACGGAGCGGCCGTCGCCAACCAGGTGGCCAGGGCCGCGCTCGTCGCCCCCGTGCGCCCCGGCGGTCAGACCCAGTTCACCCAGACCCCGCTCCCGCCCGAGCGCGGCAACGCCTGCGCCGACACCCGTGGCTGGGCCATGCGCCACCTCGACGAGCCGCTCACGCTCACCGACCTCGCCCGGCAGGCGGGCGTCAGCGTGCGTACCCTCACCCGGCGCTTCCACGCCGAGAGCGGGGTGAGCCCGCTGCAGTGGCTCCTCCACCAGCGCATCGAGCGGGCCAAGGAGCTCCTGGAGACGACCTCGCTCTCCATGGACCAGGTGGCGCAGGCCTGCGGGCTCGGCACCGCCGACTCGCTCCGCGGCCACCTGGTGCGCCGCACCGGGCTCACGCCGAGCGCCTACCGCGCCCAGTTCAGCCGCCTTGGAACCCAAAGCTCCCGGAACGCGTCTGTCGCAGCGTGATCCACTCAGCACTCCCCACGACGATGCGGACCGTGATGCCGACCGTCATACGCACCGCCCTCACCGCCGACGCTCCGGCCCTCGCGGCCCTGCACGCCCGCGCCCGCGCCACGTACTACCCCGAGGGGCTGCCGGACGAAGGCGTCGACGGCACGGCGATGTGGCGGGGAGCCGTCGAGCGCCGTGCCGGGCATGTGCTGTGCGCGGTCCGCGAGGGCCGGATCGTGGGCGTCGCGTCCTTCCGTACGCCCGAGGGCGAGGCGGCGGACACCGTGGCGCTCTTCCAGTTCCACGTCGACCCCGGACACTGGCGTGCCGGGGTCGGCGCGGCCCTGCACGCCGCGTGCGTGGAGGAGTGGCGGGCCGACGGCATCCGGACGGCCACGCTGGACGTCCACCGGGAGAACCGGCGCGCCCAGGCCTTCTACGTCCGCCACGGCTGGCGGCCCGCGGAGCCGGGCGAGGGCGCGGGCACCCACCTGCGGATGCGGCTGGCTGTGACGGCCGACGGGACGGCCGAGGAAACGGCCGACGGGACGGCCGGGGAATGAGCGTGGCAGGTCGTACGTTGTTCAACTGACCGGAGGGATCCTCCGCACTACCGTTCGACCTGAAGAGAGCTAGTCACATGCGCGTCGAGATCTGGAGCGACATCGCCTGCCCCTGGTGCTACGTGGGCAAGGCCCGCTTCGAGAAGGCACTCGCCGCCTTCCCGCACCGCGACGACGTCGAGGTGGTGCACCGCTCCTTCGAGCTCGACCCCTCGCGCGCCAAGGGCGACAGCGGGCTCGTGATCCCGATGCTCGCCAAGAAGTACGGCATGAGCGAGGAGCAGGCCCAGGAGGCCGAGCGGAACCTCGGAGTGAACGCCTCCTCCGAAGGCCTCGACTACCTCACCGAGGGCCGCGACCACGGCAGCACCTTCGACATGCACCGCCTCCTGCACTTCGCCAAGGAGCAGGGCCGCCAGGACGCGCTGCTCGGGCTCCTCTACCGCGCCAACTTCGCCGAGGAGCGCTCCGTCTTCGACAACGACGAGCGCCTCGTGGAGCTCGCGGTCGCGGCCGGTCTCGACGCGGACGACGCCCGCGCGGTCCTCGCCGACCCGTCCCGCTACGCCGACGACGTACGCACCGACGAGCGCGAGGCCGCGGAACTCGGCGCGAACGGCGTGCCGTTCTTCGTCCTCGACCGCAAGTACGGCGTGTCCGGCGCACAGCCCGCCGACGTCTTCGCGCAGGCCCTGGAGCAGGCGTGGGGCAGCCGCTCGCCGCTCACCACCCTCGCGGACGGCGGCGACGGCGACGCCTGCGGTCCTGACGGCTGCGCGGTCCCGCAGGCCGCGGGTGACGACGCTTAAGCGCCGTTGAACGGTCGCCTCCACGCATACGCGATGGACGTGGGTGCGCCGGGGCGCGAGAGTTGATCCCATGGGGATCATCAACGGCGCCGAGTTCGCGCCCACGTCGACGTACCTGAACACCGCGAGCTGCGGCCTGCTGCCCGCACGCGCCGTCGAGGCCATCCAGAGCCTCGCGGCCGAGAACGGCGCGGGCAGGCGCGGCGGCTCGGGCGACTTCGGGATCGTGCAGGCCGCCCGCGAGTCCTTCGCACGGCTCGTGGGCGTGCCCCACGCGCGCGTGGCCCATGGCGGCTCGGTCGCCGTCCACGCCGGGCTGATCGCCGCTGCGCAGCGGCCAGGATCCGAAGTCCTTTTCCCCGAGGGGGACTTCAGCTCGATCATCAACCCCTTCGTGGTGCGCGGCGACCTCAAGATCCGCTACGCGCCGCTCGAGGAACTCGCCGAGGCGATCCGCCCCACCACGGCGCTCGTCGTGTACTCCGTCGTGCAGTCGGCCGACGGCCGTCTCGCCGACGACACGGCGGTGCGCGAGGCCGCCGCCGCCCACGGCGCCCGCACCCTCAACGACGCCACGCAGGCCGCGGGCTGGCTGCCCTTCGACGCGAGTCTGTACGACTACACCGTCACCGGCGCCTTCAAGTGGCTGCTCTGCCCGCGCGGCACGTCGTTCCTGACGGTGAGCGAGGAGGCGCAGGAGTCCCTCGTCCCGCTGCACGGCGGCTGGCTCGCGTCGGCGGACTCCTGGAACTCCACGTACGGCCCACTCTCGGAACTGGCCCCCGACGCGCGCCGCTACGACGAACCCCCCGCGTTCCTCGCGTACCACGGAGCGGCGGCCTCCCTCGCCTACCTGGAGGAGACCGGCGTCGAAGCGGTCCACGCCCACGACACGGCGCTCGCGGCCCGCTACCGCGCGGGACTCGCCGAACTCGGCCACGTGCCGGTGCCCGGCGCTTCGCCCATCGTGTCCGTCCCCGGAATCGCCGACAGGGAGCCCGAGTTGAGCCGGGCCGGGATCTTCGCCTCCGCACGGGCGGGGCACCTGCGAGCCTCGTTCCATCTGTACAACACGGAGGCGGACGTGGACCGGATCCTCGACGTGCTCTCCGGCTGAACCCTGGCGCGCAGGGCGGCGGGGCACTAGGAATGCAGGACGGGGTGGCCTCACGAGGCGGTGGTGTCAGTGGCTCAGCAGCCCATGAGGGACACCGACCTGCACCGGCGCCTGGTGTACGGCGACGAGACGGCTCTCGCCGAGGCCTACGACACGTACGGCCCCCTCGTGCACCGCGTCGCGGGGCGCGTCACCCGCAGCCCCGCCGCCGCGGAGGACGTCGCCCAGGAGGTCTTCGCCCATCTCTGGTCCAGGCCCTACGCGTTCGACGCGCGGCGGGGCAGTCTGCGCACCTGGCTGTGCATGCTGGCGCATCGGCGGGCGGTGGACTGGGTACGCGGGGAGGAGCGCCACCGCAAGGCCGCACATGCCGACGACACGACCCTGCACACGATCCCCACCCCGGATCCGCCCCCGGAAGACGTGGTCATGGCACGAGAACGTTCCCTGCTCCTGCACTCCGCCCTGGCGCGGCTGCCGCTCCCGCAGCGCCAGGTGGTGCACTTGGCGTACTTCGCGGGCTGCACGTACCGCCAGGCGGCGCTGGAACTCGGCATCCCCGAGGGGACGGCGAAGACCCGTTTACGGGCGGCCTTGCGCAGACTGGCCGAAGCCCTGACCGAATCACCCGACCCACCTGATCCAACCGATCCACCCGGCCCGGCACTTGCCGACGCTCCAGGCGAAAGAGGCGCGTGATGACCACGGATCACGAAGCCGTACGTGAACTTCTCGGGGCCTGGGCCGTCGGCGCGCTCATGCCGGGCGACGAGCGTACGGTCGCCCCGCATCTGGCCGACTGCGATCGGTGTGCGGCGGAGGCGGGGCGCCTGCGGGCGACGGTCCAGGGCCTGGACGGCCCGCCCCTGGCCGACCCCGGGCCCGCTCCCGCCGGGCGGGGCCTCGCCCTTGCCCTGCGCACCCGCCCGGCGGCTTCCCGCACGGCTGTGCACGCCGCGCCGTACGCTGCCGCCGTGGCCGGACTCCAGGCGCTCCTGGGCGAGTTGGCGGAGCGCGAGGCCTGGGGAACCCCGGTCGTGCACGACTGGGACGTCCACGACACGGTGGCGCACCTGCTGGCCGCGGACGAGCCGCTTGCCGTGCGTCTGGGTCTGCGGGCGCCTTCGGCGTGGGACGGGGTGGACGGGACTCCGTGGCGGGTGGCCTGGGCGGCGCGTACGGAGGAGGTCCTCGCCCGGGAGCGGGTCCGGACCCCGGCGGAGACGATCGAGTCCTGGCGGAACCAGGCGACCGCGCTCCTGTCCTCCCCGGAGGCACACGACCCCGAACTGGCCGGACGGGCGACGATGTTGATGGGCGCCCGGCTTCCGCTCGCCGACCACTTCCTGGTCCGGGCCTTCGAGGCGTGGGTGCACACGGACGACATCGGCAGGGCCCTGGACATGCCGGTCCCGCCGCCCCGCACCGCCCACCTGTGGCAGCTGGTGCGCCTGGCCGTACGGACCCTGGAGCTGGCCATGGGCTCCAAGGCGCCGGACGTCGCGCTGACCGTCGCGGGGGAGGGCGGCGAGGTGTCGTGGATCCTGGGCAGCGGGGCGGAGCCGGTGAGCGCGGAGCTGGTCCTGGACCCGGTGGACTTCTGCCTGCTCATGGGCGGCAGGGTGGACCCCGCGGTCGTCCCCAGGGGAATCTCCGGCAGTGAGACCGCCGCGGGCCGGGTCCTGACCCGGGCGGCGTCCCTGGCCTGGCTCTGAACCCGGGGCTCCCTCTGCCCGAACAGACCTCTCCCGCCCACCTGCCCGTTCACCCCGCAGCTTCGACAGCCACGAACAAGCTTTCCCGCCCACCCGCCTGATTGCCCCGCGGTGCCAGGCGCGGGTGGACATGCCGCGCGCCCCGGCACCCCTAGGCGCCCCCGCCCCCCGCCTCCCCGCACAGGTTCGCCTCCACCCGCCCCAGCAGCCGCGCCAACTCCCCCCGCTCGCCCTCGTCCATCCCCGCCAGCGTGCGCTCCTCCAGCTCTCCCCACGCCACCTCCACCTCCGCCAGCAGCCCGCAGCTCGCGTCCGTGGCCTCGACCAGGACCGCGCGGCGGTCGTCCGGGTCCTGGCGGCGTCGTACGTGGCCCGCCTGCTCCAGGCGCTGCAGCATCTTCGTGACCGTCGACGGGTCCAGGTCGACCGCCTTGATGAGCTCCGACTGCCGTACGGCCCCCTCGTCCCAGAGGTACATCATCAGGAACTCCTGGCCGGGGTAGAGCCCGAGCCCCTTCAGCACCTTGCCCGCCGCGATCCGGTGCAGCCGGGCCACCCGGCTCACGGTGTGGCTGACGGGACCCCGCCGCGCCGCGGTGGGGAGCTCGGTACAGGCGGGGTCGGCCGAAGCCTTCATCGGGACTCCTCGGTCTAGGTCGGTCGCTCGGTCGGTAGGCGTGCAGGAGTGCACCCGCGCACCTGCGTTCCTCCAGATTAGCTTGGTCGGCCAAGGAATGAGTTACAGTGACGCCAGGCCGATTGATTGGCCGACCAATTACATTCCCCTGGGGGCACTGATGACCACCGCGTTCGACTCCCTCGACCTCTCCGGCACCCTGCTCGGCAACCGCATCGCCATGGCCCCGATGACCCGGAGCCGCGCAGGCGCGGGCGCCACCGCCACGGAGCTCACCGCCGAGTACTACGCCCAGCGCGCATCCGCAGGCCTGATCATCACCGAGGGCATCCAGCCCTCCGCCGTCGGCCAGGGCTACCCGGACACCCCGGGCCTGCACTCCGCCGAACAGATCGAGTCCTGGCGCAAGGTCACCGCCGCCGTCCACGAAGCGGGCGGCAGGATCTTCGCGCAGATCATGCACGCGGGCCGCATCGGCCACCCCGCGCTGCTCCCCGACGGCCTGGTGAACGTGGCCCCCTCGCCCGTCGCCGCCAAGGGGCAGGTGTACACGGCCGACGGCCCGAAGGACTTCGTCACGCCCCGCGAGCTGACCGGCGACGAGATCCGCGCCACCATCGGCGACTTCGCGGCCGCGGCCCGCAACGCGATCGACGCGGGCTTCGACGGAGTCGAACTCCACGGCGCCAGCGGCTACTTGATCCACCAGTTCCTGGCCCCCGGCTCCAACCGTCGCACCGACGAATGGGGCGGCACCCCGGAGAACCGCATCCGCTTCGCGGTCGAGACCGCCAGGGCGGTCGCCGCCGAGATCGGCGCCGCCCGCACCGGCCTGCGCCTCTCGCCCGGCAACCCCTTCAACGACATCTCCGAGCCCCAGGCCGAGCGCGAGGCGACGTACACCTCCCTGGTGAAGGAGCTGAGCGCCCTGGACCTGGCGTACCTGCACATCATGGAGGTGGGCCCGATCCGCGACCTGTCGACCACCCTGCGCGCGAGCTTCAACGGCCCGTTCATCCTGAACCCGGCGACCGAGGGCCCCACAGGACCCGACGCGCTCGCGCTCGTCGAGGAAGGCGCCGCGGATATCGTCGCGTTCGGCGCACTGTTCCTGGCCAACCCCGACCTGCCGGCCCGCCTCAAGGCCGAAGGCCCGTACAACACGCCTGACACGTCGACGTTCTACGGCGGCACGGAGAAGGGCTACACGGACTACCCGGCGCTGTAAGCACAGAGCAAGCACAGAGCGACCACGGCGCAAGCGTGAGACAAGTTCGGCCCGGCACCCCCAGGTGCCGGGCCAACTCTCATACGAGACTGCTTACTTCACCGGAGTGAAGTCCCGAGCCCCAATGTAATCCGGCCGCCGGATCGGCGCCGCGAACGGCTCCACCGCCGTGTTCTCCACACTGTTGAACACGATGAAGACGTTGCTGCGCGGGAAAGGCGTGATGTTGTCCCCCGAACCGTGCATGGCATTGCAGTCGAACCAGGTCGCGGAGCCGGCCTCACCGGTGAAGAGCCGGATGCCGTGTTCCGATGCGAGGCTGGTCAGCGTCCCGTCCGAGGGAATGCCCGCGTCCTGCATCTGCAGGGAACGCTTGTAGTTGTCCTTCGGCGTCGCGCCTTCACAGCCGAGGAACGTCTTGTGCGACCCCGGCATGATCATGAGGCCGCCGTTGGTGTCGTGATTCTTGGTGAGCGCGATGGAGACCGAGACAGTCCGCATGTTCGCGAGGCCGTCCTCGGCGTGCCAGGTCTCGAAGTCCGAGTGCCAGTAGAACCCCGAGGCACCGAAACCGGGCTTCACGTTGATCCGCGACTGGTGGATGTACACGTCGGAACCCAGGATCTGCCGGGCCCGACCCACCACCCTCGGATCGGCGGCGAGCTTCGCGAACAGCTCGCTGATTTTGTGCACCTCAAAGATGGTGCGAATTTCCTGGGAACGCGGCTCCACGATGGACCGGTCGTCCGCCCGCATCGTGGGGTCATCGATCAACCGCTCGAGCTCGGCGTGGTAGACGCTCACCTCGTCGGGCGTGATGAGCTGGTCGATCGCCAGGAATCCGTCCCGTTCGAACCCCGCCAGGTCTTCGGCCACGATGGGCCCCGGCGTACCCGGCTCGGACCACACGACGGGGTCCTTGCGCTCGATGAGGACCTCTTCGGTGCCTCGCGTCGGGTACAGGTCGGCGGTGCGTTCGGGTGCGGTGGTCATGGTGTTGCCTGCCTCTCCTCTCGTACGGCCCTTTCCGGGATGTACACCCCCGCCGCCCAGAGGAAGAGGGCGGCGGGGGAGATTCAGGGGGCGTGCTTCAGCCCTGCTGCGCGGCGGCGGAGCTCAAGCCCGCCGTCGGCACTAGGCCGGCTCCGGCTCCGTGAGCAGCGGGTACACGCCGTTCTCGTCGTGGTCCTCACGACCGGTGACAGGCGGGTTGAAGACACAGATGCAGTGGAAGTCCTCCTTGATCCGCATCGTGTGCTTCTCGTTCCCGTCGAGCAGGTACATGGTCCCCGGCGTGATCGTGTACTTCTTGCCGGTCGTGTCGTCGGTCAGCTCGGCCTCACCCTTGGTGCACACGACGGCCTCGATGTGGTTGGCGTACCACATCGACGTCTCCGTACCCGCGTACAGGATGGTCTCGTGGACCGAGAAGCCCACCCGCTCCTTGGCGAGGACGATGCGCTTGCTCTCCCAGGTGCCCGAAGCGGCCTTCACGTGCCGGTCGGTGCCTTCAATGTCCTTGAACGAACGGACGATCACGGTGACTTGGTTCCTTTTCTCTTACGGGGGTGAAGACGCGGCCCGAGGGCCGCCGGGGCGCCGCGTGCGCAGCGCCCCGGCGGCTTCCCGCACCGATCAGGCGGTCTCGCGCACCGCACGGGCGAGCGTGCGAAGTCCTTCGTCCAGCTCGTCGGCGGTGATCGTCAGCGCCGGAAGGAGCTTGACGACCTCGCTCTCGGGGCCGGAGGTCTCGATGAGCAGACCGAGTTCGAAGGCCCGCTTGGCGATGGCGCCGGCGCGCTCCTTGTCCAGGAACTCCATGCCCCAGACCAGGCCGCGGCCGCGGTACTCCTTGATGGCGCCCGGGTTCTCGTCGACGATCGCCTTGAACGCCTCCTCGACCTGCTCGCCGCGGGCGCGCGTCTGCTTCTCCATGGCCGGGCCGTCGGACCAGTAGGTCTCCAGGGCGGCGGCGGCCGTGACGAAGGCGGGGTTGTTGCCGCGGAAGGTGCCGTTGTGCTCGCCCGGCTCCCAGATGTCCAGCTCGGGCTTGAACAGCGTCAGCGCCATCGGCAGGCCGTAGCCGCTGATGGACTTGGACACCGTCACGATGTCCGGCGTGATGCCCGCCTCCTCGAAGGAGAAGAACGCGCCGGTGCGGCCGCAGCCCATCTGGATGTCGTCGACGATCAGCAGCATGTCCCAGCGCTCGCACACGTCGGCGAGCTTGCGGAGCCACTCGGCGCGGGCGACGTTGATGCCGCCCTCGCCCTGGACCGTCTCGACGATCACGGCGGCGGGCTGGTTGAGGCCGGAGCCCTGGTCCTCGAGCAGACGCTCGAACCAGACGAAGTCGGGGGTCGTGCCCTCGAGGTAGCGGTCGAAGGGCATCGGCGTGCCGTGCACCAGCGGGATGCCGGCGCCGGCGCGCTTGAAGGCGTTGCCGGTGACCGCGAGGGAGCCGAGCGACATGCCGTGGAAGGCGTTCGTGAACGACACGATCGACTCGCGGCCCTTGACCTTGCGGGCCAGCTTCAGCGCGGACTCGACCGCGTTGGTGCCCGTCGGGCCGGGGAACATGACCTTGTACGGCAGGTCACGCGGGCGCAGGATGATGTTCTGGAACGACTCCAGGAACGCGCGCTTGGCGGTCGTCGACATGTCGAGGCCATGGACGACGCTGTCGCGCTCCAGGTAGTCGATCAGGGCGCGTTTGAGGACCGGGTTGTTGTGGCCGTAGTTGAGCGAGCCGGCCCCGGCGAAGAAGTCGAGGTACGAGTGGCCGTCCTCGTCGAACATGCGGCTGCCCTGCGCACGGTCGAAGATGGTGGGCCAACCGCGGCAGTAGCTGCGCACCTCCGACTCCAGGGTCTCGAAGACGCTCAGGTCGGGCTGGGTGATGGTCACAGCAGATCTCCTGGGAGATGGAAAGACGTGGGAGGTGGGGGGTGACAGGTGGTTCGTGGGGGGAACGGCGGAACTCAGCCGACTGGCTCGGCCGACTCGATCTGCGCGGCTGTCCCGGTCTCGGTGATCGGCTCTATGAGGAACAGGACCTCGGGCAGGTGCCCCTCGTCGGGGAACAGCCCCGCGTCGAAGAGCACCGTGCGCTCGACCGACGCGCCGTGGCGCTGTGCGTATGAGGTGAAGAGCCGCTCGGACGCGGTGTTGTCCGGCGTGATGGTCGTCTCGACCGAGACCAGCTCCCGGTCGGCGGCGACCTTGGCGGTGAGACCGTCGAGCAGCGCACCGGCAAGGCCGCGGCCTCGGTGCGCCTGGTCGACGGCCACCTGCCAGACCACCAGGGTGCGCGGCCGCTCGGGCCGGATGTAGCCGGTGATGAACCCGGCGGGCTCACCGTTCGCGTCCCTGGCCACCACGGAGGTCGCCGCGAAGTCGCGGCACCACAGCAGGTAGCTGTACGAGGAGTTGAGGTCCAACACCTTCGAGTCGCGGGCGATCCGCCAGATTGCGGCGCCGTCGGCGACGTCGGGGGTGTCGAGGCGCAACCCCTCGGGCATTTCCAGGGAATTCGCTTGCAGGTCGGTCGGTAGATCGGCTTGTGCAGCGGTCATGCGGATTGAATTTACCGAGCAATTTCTTTAATTGCATCGGCGGGAGGGGTTACGTAAGAGCGCCCCATGTGTTATCACGCGGGGGTGCGCGCCCGCAGGAATCCCCGGCGATATGGCCTGATTTGCTGGGGTCATAGGCCGCAAAGCGGGCGCGATGTGGAGTACGTCACAGAACCGTAACTCCCACGAAGCCTGTCCGAATTGTGAGACTTGGTGCTGACGAAACCTTAGTGTTTAGGTCTCCGGAAAGCGGGCAGAAGAATACGGGAAGCTGTGCTGATAAAGTGGATAAAGAAGCGGTGAGAATGCGTCCGTGAATTTACGTAGAGTATTTACGGCCCCGTCAACCCGTCGATTCCCTCCCTGAGGAGATCGGCGTGACCGTTGTGCCGTGCGTACTCCTCGACGAGGTGGACCAGGATCCAGCGCAGGCTGACCTCGGCGCCGCCCGTCACGGCAACCTCCCGCTCGCTCAGCCGCCCGACGCCGTCCGGCGAACGTCCCTCGCACAGCTCCCGGTCCCGCCAGGCGGGCACGCGCTGGAAACCAGTTCCGCTCCACCTCGGCCAGATGCCGCACGAGACCGAGCGGCGTCAGCGACGAGGACGGGACCGACGCGGTACGGGTCTGTGCGTCATCGAGCCCGGAACACTTGACCGCCAGGGTCCCGCGATGGAAGTCGAGCCAGTCCGCCGGCATCGCGGGCTCGCCCGCCGTCGGGGCGGGGACAGGGCGGCCGTCCGGGAGCGTGGGCATGGCGGTCACGCTGCCATGGACACCCACCCGGACGTCGGCTGTTCGCTCTGAGCTTGGTGTGGCCCGGAGCCGCATGAACTCGCGGCCACCGGGAAGACGGGGGCGCCTACTGCCAGGCGGCCGTCACCGCACGGCGTGCCGCTTCGAGGTCGACCGCGAGACCGGCCTCGCCCATCGCGGCACCCAGTGCGGCGAGCGAGGCGTGCACGACGCCGCGGGTCGCGTCGGGGCCGTAGTGGTTCACCCGGATCATCTCCTTGGCCAGCGCGCCGCCGCCGGCGACCAGCGGAAGCACCGGGTCGGCCGCGAGCGCCTTGGCGACGAGCACCGAGGCGTCGACGCCCTCCGGGGCCCGCAGCGTCGTGGCGACCGGAGCGGCGTCCCGCGCCTCATGGACGTACGGCGTAAGCCCGCCGCCCAGGGCGATCGCGCCCGCGCGGGTCGCCGCGGCGGCGGTGGCGTGCCGCGCCATCAGCGCGTCGAGCCCCTCCGCCTCGATGCGCTCCACGCACGCCTCAAGGGCGAGCATCTCCAGCTGGGCCGGTGCGTGCAGCAGCGCCTTGCGCCCGCCGTCGATCCACCGCTCCTTCCAGTCCAGGAGGGAGAGGTAGGAGCGGCGGGGCGCCTGCGGGTTGGCGGCGAGGCGGGCCCAGGCCCGCTCGCTGACGGAGACGGCCGAGACGCCCGCGGGGCCGCCCATCGCCTTCTGCGCGCCGATCACGCACAGGTCCACGCCCCACGCGTCCGGAAGCAGCGGCTCGGCGGCCACCGACGCGACGGCGTCGAGCATGAAGAGGGCGCCGTGCTCGCGTACGACCTCACCGATCTCGGCGACGGGGTTGGTGTTGCCGGTCGCGGCCTCCGCGTGGACGAGCGAGACGAAGTCGATCTCGGGGTGCGCGGCGAGCGCCTCGCGGACCTGCTCCGCCGTCACGGCGGTGTGGAAGGGGACGGCGAGATCGACGACGGTCGCGCCGCAGTCCCGCAGCCAGTTCCCGAAGGTCTGCCCGTAGGGCCCGGTGATGATGTTCAGCGCGGTCGTGCCGGGCTGCGCCGCTCCCCGGATGCAGCCCTCCAGGGGAAGGAGCGCCTCGCCCTGCATGATCACGACGTCCTGCGAGGTGGAGAGCAGCCCGGCGACGCGCTCCTCGATGGAGGCGAAGTGCTGGGCGCTCAAGGGGGCCAGGTCAAGGAATGGATGCGTCGTCACGGTGCTGCTCACTTCGCTGCTCACTTCGCTCACGAGTTCGTTCGGGCTGCCGGACCGAGCGTACCGACAGGCTCCTAAGCTGCTGTACATGAGCGATCACAGCCATCACACGGTGCTGCACGTGAAGGGTCGGGTGCTGGTCGGCCCGGACGAGGTCCGGGACGAATTGTGGGTGGTCGGGGGCAGGGTGACGTACGACCGCCCGGCGGCGGCGCCGGACGTCACGATCGACGGCTGGACGCTCCCCGGCCTGGTCGACGCGCACTGCCACGTGGGCCTTGACGCGCACGGCCCGGTGGACGCGGCCACGGCCGAGAAGCAGGCGCTGACCGACCGCGAGATCGGCGCGCTCCTGATCCGCGACGCGGGCTCACCCTCGGACACCCGCTGGATCGACGACCGCGAGGACCTCCCGAAGATCATCCGGGCGGGCCGCCACATCGCGCGCACGCGCCGCTACATCCGCAACTACGCCCACGAGATCGAGCCCTCCGACCTCGTCGCGTACGTCGCCCAGGAGGCGAGGCGCGGCGACGGCTGGGTCAAGCTGGTCGGCGACTGGATCGACCGCGACGCGGGAGACCTGACGGCGTGCTGGCCACGGCCCGAGGTGGAGGCCGCGATCGCCGAGGCACACCGCCTGGGCGCGCGGGTCACGGCGCACTGCTTTGCCGAGGACTCCCTGCGGGACCTGGTCGAGGCGGGCATCGACTGCATCGAGCACGCCACGGGCCTGACCGAGGAGACCATCCCGCTCTTCGCCGAGCGGGGCGTCGCGATCGTCCCGACGCTGGTGAACATCGCGACGTTCCCGCAGCTGGCCGACGGCGGCGAGTCGAAGTTCCCGAAGTGGTCACGGCACATGCGCCGCCTGCACGAGCGGCGCTACGACACGGTGCGGGCCGCGTACGACGCGGGGGTGCCCGTGTACGCGGGCACGGACGCGGGAGGTTCACTGGCCCACGGCCTCGTCGCCGCCGAGGTGGCCGAGCTGAGGCTGGCGGGGATCCCGGCACTGGACGCGCTGTCGGCGACCACGTGGGGAGCGAGGTCCTGGCTGGGGCGGCCAGGGCTGGTGGAGGGAGCACCGGCGGACCTGGTGGTGTACGGGGCCGATCCGCGCCAGGACGTGGGGGAGTTGGGGAACCCGCGGAGGGTGGTCCTGAACGGGAGGGTGGTGGGGTAGCCCCCGGGAGGGGCTCCTAGGCAGGGGCGGGTCCGGCGGGAGAGAAAGCCCCGCCCTCCAGCACCGGCACCCGCTCCGAAGCGCCCGACTCCACGGCCACCGCCACATCCTCCGCGAAGCCGTGGGCCAGCAGCTCCCGCCCCGAGGCACAGTCGGCGACCGCCGACGCGACGTCCGCACAGGACGTGTACGAGGCGGCTGCCATGGAGGCCTCCGGCGAGAGCCGGGCTCCGCGCAGTGCGGAGGCGACCGCTGAGACAATGGCCCCCGCTCCCAGCAGATCCTCCAGAGCGGGGCGCAGGCCCCCGTCGGCCCACCGCTCACCCGCGGCGACCACGGCGACGGGCCGGTCGGGCCCGCCGTACCCCTGCCCGGAGAGCCAGCTCCCCACCGCCGTCGCGTTCCTGAGGCACCCCGCGACGACTGCCCCGGACGCACCCGCCGCCGCGGCGATCGCCGACCCGTTGGGCGAGGGCAGCACGAGGCGGGGCGTGAAGGGTGCCCGGCGCAGTGCGGCGGGCGAGAGGGACCACGGCGACCCGGAGGTCACCGCGCGTCGCCCCACCGCCAGTTCGGCGTCCCGCTCGGCGGCGAAGGCGACGGCGCTCTCGTCCCGCCACGCGTAGGGGAAGACCCTCGTCCCCGCGTCCACCGCGACCGAAACCGCCGTCGTGAACGACAGCACGTCGACGACGACCAGGCACGTCACGTCCCCGGCCGCCATGAGCCGCAGGGCCCCCTCGGGCCCCCACTCGAACCGCACCCCGTACGCGCCCTGTGCGAACCATTCCGCGCCGGTCGTGCGCTGTGCCTGCCCCATGTGCTTCATGTGCCTCATATTGACGGAGCGTTACGCGCGAGGCCTCTGTTTCGTTGCACATCATTCGGCCATGAGCCGGGCGGCAAGCGATGTGTTCGAGCCAGGGAGTTGCTCGGGGGGCTGGTGGGAACGTCCGTGCCGGAAGATTCGAAAGCAAGGGCGGAAACCTCCCTTTGGAGTGAACTCACGCTTCGTCGCTGGCTATTCACTCTCAGTGCGTAAAGATTCCCCCTGTCGATGTTGCCGGTGCCGCGCTCAAGCGATGTCCCCATCCAGCGAAGCGCGGCGCTTTTGGCGGCTCCGTAACTCTTGTGGGGGTTCCACCACCTTGAACAGCAATGCCTTCCGCCTGCCCGCACGCCGCCTCGGCGTGATCGCCACCGCCACGGTCCTCGTCGTGGGACCCGCGGCGCTCGCCACCGCGGGCCCCGCCTCGGCCACGGGCGGCGACAAGGGCCGCGCGAACGCCGTCGTGCTGCGCACCGGGCTCGACGTGTCCCTGCTCAACAAGACCCTGAACGTCCCGCTCCGGGTCTCGCTCAACGAAGTTCAGGCGCCGGCGAGCGCCGAGAAGACCGCGCTCACCGCCAAGCTGGACGGCGTCAGCGGCGGCCAGGCGTTCAGCGTGCTGCGGGCGGACGTGGCCACCGCGAAGGCGACCGTCGAGGACGGGAAGGCGGAGGGGTACAGCAACATCGCGCGGGCCAAGGTCCATGTGCCCGGCCTGCCCCTGCTGTCCCTGATCGAGGTCGAGCAGGTGACGTCCAAGGCGGTCTGCGCGGCGGGCAAGCGGCCGGTCGCCGAGGCGAATCTGCTGGGCGGCGTGACGGTGCTCGGCAAGAAGGTCACGCTGTCGGCGGGGGGCCCGACCCAGGTGACGGTGCCGGGGGTCGGAGAGGTGCGGCTCGACCTGTCGAAGACGCACACGACATCGCGTACGGCGGCGGCGTCCGCCCTGGAGCTGAAGGTGTCCGTGAACCCGCTGAAGCTGAACGTCGCGGAGGTGGAGGGGACGCTGACGCTCGCGGGTGCGTCGTGCGAGACACCGGCGGCGGCCGCGAAGCCGGAGCCCTCGCCCCCGGTGAAGCCGCAGGGGGGCGCGGGGGAGAAGCCGGTGGCCGCGAAGCCGGAGAAGCCCGCCGAGGCGAACCTCGCCGAGACCGGCGGGAACTCCGCCACTCCGTACCTGCTGGGTGGCGGGGTGCTGTTGCTCGCCGGGGGCGGGGCAGCGGTGCTCATGGCCCGGCGGATGCGCAGGGGCTGAATCCTTTGGCCCGTGGGGGATCGGGGCGGGGTTGGGGAAGGAAGGTCCTCAGCTCCCCAGCACCGCCCTCAACGCCCCCAGCAACCGATCCGTCGTCCCCCGGTCCCGCACCGCCACCCGGAGCCACTCGTCCCCGAGGCCCGGGAACGTGTCCCCGCGCCGCAAGGCGAAGCCCCGCTCCCGCAGGCGTTCGCGGAGAGCCGAGGCCCCGGGGGCCCGGAGCAGGATGAAGGAACCCTCGGCGTCCTCCACGGCCCGCACCCCATAGTGGGTGAACTCCCTCAGCCCACGCAGGAGATGGGCCCGGTCGGCGGCGATCCGCAGCGCCGCCTCGGACGCCTCGGCCAGCGCCGCGGGCGTCACGCAGGCCTCCGCCGCCGCGAGGGCGGGCGAGGACACCGGCCACAAGGGCTGCGCCGCGGCCAGCGACTCGATCGTCTCCGGGTCGGACAGGACGTAACCGATCCGCAGCCCCGCAAGACCCCAGGTCTTGGTCAGGCTCCGCAGCACCACGAGCCCCGGTACGTCCGTACGGCCCGCCAGCGCCTCCCGCTCCCCGGGCACCGCGTCCATGAACGCCTCGTCCACCACCAACACCCGCCCGGGACGGGCGAGTTCGGCGATCGAGGCGGCCCGGTGCAGGACCGACGTCGGGTTCGTCGGGTTGCCGATCACGACCAGGTCGGCTTCCTCCGGGACGGTCGCCCCCGCGAGACGGAACCCGTCCTCCTCCCGGAGCAGGACCCGCCCCACCGTGTGCCCCGCGTCCCGCAGCGCTGCCTCTGGCTCGGTGAACTGCGGGTGCACCACCACGGGCTGACGCACCTTCAGGGCGCGCGCGAGGAGTACGAACGCCTCCGCCGCGCCCGACGTGAGCAGCACCCGCTCCGGCGCCACGCCGTGCCGTGCCGCCACCGCCGTCCGCGCCGCCCGGCCGTCCGGATAGGCGGCGAGGCCGTCGAGCGATGCGGCGATGTGCCGCTTCAGCCAGGCGGGCGGGGTGTCCGCGCGGACGTTCACCGCGAGGTCGGTGACGCCGACGGCGCCCCGGACCTCGGCGTCTCCGTGATGCCGCAGGTCAGGCCCGCCGTCGTGGTCAGTGTGCGGGTGCATGGGTGACGTCACCGCCGGCCGCCTCCCGGTAGCGCTCCATGACGAGGTCGAGCAGTTCCTCCTCGGGGCCGATCACGTCCGCCGGGAGCACCTCGACCTCGGGGTGCGCCGCCGCCCAGCCCTCCGTCTGCTGGAGGAGCCGCTCCGGCAGGGCGCCGGTGAAGAGGAAGTAGGGCAGGACCACGATCCGCCGCGCGCCCAGGAGCACGCAGCGGTCGAGGCCCGACGGCACGTCCGGCGCCGCGAGCGACACGAACGCCGTCTCCACACCCGCGTAACCGCGCCCCTCCCACAGCAGACGGGCCGCCCTGTGGACCTCGGCGTTGGCCTCCGGGTCGGTCGAACCGGGGGCCACGAGCAGGACGGTGACGTCCGCGCGGTCCCGGGGCGTGCGGGCCGGGCCGCCGAGCGCCTCGTCGAGGCGGCGGCCGAGGACGTTCAGGAGTGAGGGGTGCGGGCCCAGGGGGCGGCCGCAGACGTACGAGGTGCCGGGGTGACGTTCCTTCTCGCGGGCGAGCGCCTCGGGGATGCCGCCTTTGGCGTGCTCGGCGTGCTCGGCGTGGTCGGCGCGGTCGGCGGGCACCAGCGTCAGAGGGACGGCCGCGAAACGTTTCGCGCCCCGTTCGACGAGGTCGGTGACCGCGTCGCCCAGCGGCGGGGGTGACGGTTCGACGAAGCCGCCGGCGACCGGGAGTCCGGGGTTGCGGCGGGCGAGCTCCTGCACGAAGTCCCGGAAGGCGGCCGCCCCGGCCTCGTCCCGGGTGCCGTGGCCGGCGATGAGCAGTGCGGGCGGGGTGGTCACTCGGACTCCTTGATTGCTGTGCCTGTTCCGTTCGGATCCTGAGGAGGCGCGGACGTGAGCGGCGCCTTCTGGAGCTGCGCCTTCTCGAGCGGCGCCTCGTACGAGCGGCGTACGACCGCGCAGGTCGCCCTGGACGCCCGGCCTTCCGGTGCCGACTTCCGCTTCGGCACGACGAGTTCACCGCCGCCGTGCAGCAGTGCGGCGGCCTCCGCCACCGAGGGCGTACCCACGGCGGAGAGCGGCGCGGCGGAGGGGCTGGGCACGTCGACACCGGCCAACTCGTCGGCCGTGTACGTCACGACCGGCACCCCGAGCCGCGCCGCCGCCCCGACGACTGCAGGTTCCGCGGCCTTCGTGTCGACGGTCGCCAACGCGGCGACGGAGGCGGGCGAGATCCCCGCGTCCCGGAGGGTGTCTTCGACGAGCCCGACGACTTCCTCGGCGGGCACCCCCTTGCCCGCACCGACGCCCACCACGAAGTCCGCCACGAAGCCCTCCACGAACTCCGCCACGAAGCCCTCCTCGTGCCCGCCCGGTGGCGAGACGCCGGGCCGGATGTCCAGTTCGGCGGGCCCGAACCGCTCGGCGAACGCCCGTACGATCCCGAAGAACCCGGGGCCCCCGGAGGCGGGCACGACGACACCGCTGCCATCCGCCACCCCGTCCGCTCCAGGCAGCAATCGAGCCGCTTCGATGTGCCGCCCGGCCCCCACGACGAGCCCCGCGGCGCGCAACGCGTCGAGGGCCGATGCGTCGAGCGGCGCCCCCGTCCCCGTACCGACGACAGCGATCATGAGGTGGCCTCCGGCCCTTCGGCAGCGGCGGCGCGCCCGATGTGGATGTGCGGGGCAGGGGGTGGATCGGCTAGCAAGGGCGCATGGCGGTGTTCGTGGCGCTCGGCGCCTTTGTGATGACTCTGGTGGGCGGCTGGACGGCCCAGCGGGTCACTGACCGGCGCCACCTCGTCCTGGGGCTCGCGGGCGGTCTGATGCTCGGCGTGGTCGGCCTCGACCTGCTGCCGGAGGCGCTGGAGGCAGCGGGCGGCCCGGTCTTCGGCGTACCCGCCGCGCTGCTCCTGTTCGTCGCGGGCTTCCTCACCGCGCACCTGGTGGAGCACCTCCTCGCGGGGCGCCACGCGGCCCACGGGGCGGACGAGCACACGAACGGCCGAGTCCCGCAGGTGGGCCTCACGGCCGCCGCCGCGATGGTCGGCCACAGCGCCATGGACGGCGTCGCCATCGGCGCCGCCTTCCAGGTGGGCGGCGGCATGGGTGTCGCGGTGGCCGTCGCGGTCATCGCCCATGACTTCGCGGACGGCTTCAACACGTACACGCTCACCAGCCTGTACGGGAACGCCCGCCGCAAGGCCCTCGCGATGCTCTTCGCGGACGCGGTGGCCCCGGTGGCGGGCGCCGCTTCGACGCTCCTGTTCACCATTCCGGAGCAACTTCTCGGCGGATATCTCGGCTTCTTCGGCGGTGCGCTGCTCTACCTGGCCGCCGCGGAGATCCTGCCGGAGGCCCACCACGAGCACCCGGCGCGCTCGACGCTGCTGTGCACGGTGGCGGGGGCGGCCTTCATCTGGCTGGTGGTGGGCATCGCGGAGTGAGGCCACGGCGTGCACCGGGGTCACGACGCCCCGCCCCGCGCCCCGCCCCGCGGCCCGGCCCCCACCGGCCCTCTGGTCATCCCCCGCACCTCTCCACGAACCGCCGGGCGACACCGGGTTCGGCGGCCCAGTGCGTGTGCAGATAGCTCGCGTGCACACCCTGCTGCACGAAGCCTTCGACGCGTCGTTCCGGGGAGTGCAGACCCCAGGCGGGAGCCGCCCCGGCGCCCGGTTCGACGACGGTGCGGTGGAACTCGTGCCCGCGCATCCGGGTCCCGACGGCCGCGAGCGGGCTGTCGGACACGGCGACGGCCTCGCGGTACCCGAGGGTGAGCCGTTCGGACATCCGCGAGCGGGCGTCGAGCACGCCGCACATGGGCTTTCCGTCCAACTCCCGTGTCAGATAGAGCAGTCCGGCGCACTCGGCGGCGACGGGCGCCCCGCTCAGCGCCAGCTCGGCGACGATCTTCCGCAGCGGTTCGTTGGCGGAGAGCTCGGGCGCGTACACCTCGGGGAACCCGCCGCCGATGATCAGCCCCGCGGTGCCGGGCGGCAGTTCCTCGTCGTGCAGCGGGTCGAAGGTCACGACGTCGGCGCCCGCGGCGGTGAGCAGCTCGGCGTGCTCGGCGTAGGAGAAGGAGAAGGCGGCCCCACCGGCGACGGCGACGACCGGCCGACGGCCGTCTCCCTTCCGCCCCTCAGGCGTTCCCGGAGCTTCCGCACCCGGATCCCACGTCTCACCGCTCATCGCGGGCGCACTGCGCGCCAGCGCGAGGATCGCGTCGAGGTCGCAGCCCTCCCGCACCCGGGAGGCGAGCGCGGCCACCGACTCGACGGCTTCGGCCTGCCGCTCGGCCACCGGGACGAGCCCCAGATGCCGCGAGGGCGCCTTGACCTGCTGCACCCGCCCCAGCGCGCCGAGGACCGGCACCCCGGACTCCTCCAGGGCGTCCCGCAGCAGCTCCTCGTGGCGCGCGGACCCCACCTTGTTGAGGATCACGCCCCCGATCCGCACCTGCGGATCCCAGGACGCGAAGCCGTGCACCAGCGCGGCGACCGAGCGGGACTGGGAGGACGCGTCGACGACCAGGACCACCGGCGCCCGGAGCAGCTTCGACACATGCGCGGTGGAAGCGAGTTCACCTTGGCCGGACGCCCCGTCGAACATCCCCATGACGCCCTCGACCACGGCGAGATCGCATCCGCGGGCCCCGTGGTTGAACAAGGGCGCCACCATCCCGGGCCCGCACAGATACGCGTCGAGATTGCGCCCCGGGCGCCCCGTGGCCAGCGCGTGATACCCGGGGTCGATGTAGTCGGGCCCCACCTTGTGCGGGGACACCGCGAGCCCGGCCTCCGAGAACGCGGCCATCAGACCCGTGGCCACGGTCGTCTTGCCGCACCCGGAAGACGGCGCGGCAACGACAAGCCGAGCTACCACTCGATGCCCCTCTGGCCCTTCTGACCGGCGTCCATCGGGTGCTTGACCTTGGACATGTCGGTGACGAGATCGGCGAACTCGACCAGGGCGTCCGGTGCGTAGCGCCCGGTGATGACGACGTGCTGGTGTCCGGGACGATTCCGGAGAACCTCGACCACCTCGTCCACGTCGATCCACCCCCAGTGCAGGAGATAGGCGAACTCGTCGAGAACGTACAGCTGGTACGTCTCGGCGGCGAGGTCACGCTTGACCTGCTCCCACCCCTCGCGGGCCTTGTCCTCGTGGCTCGGCTCGCCCTCGGCGGGCGCCCGCTGGATCCACGACCAGCCCTCGCCCATCTTGTTCCAGGTGACGGACCCGCCCTCGTCGGACGCCCCGAGCACCTTGAGGGCGTTCTCCTCGCCGACCTTCCACTTCGCCGACTTCACGAACTGGAAGACCCCGATGGGCCACCCCTGATTCCACGCCCGCAGCGCCATCCCGAAAGCGGCGGTGGACTTCCCCTTGCCGATCCCGGTGTGCACCATCACCAGCGGACGGTTGCGCCGCTGACGCGTGGTGAGCCCGTCGTCCGGCACCACGTTCGGCTGTCCCTGAGGCATCAGGCCACGCTCCTCATACGAGTTCCAGTTACGTCCTTGACGAGCCCGGCGATGGACTCCGCCCGCAGTTCGTCCAGCGTCACGACGGTCCCGCCGAGCTCGCCCGCGAGCTGCCCGGCGAGCCCGAGCCGCACGTGCCCCGACTCGCAGTCGACGACCACGGAAGCGATCCCCGCGGCCCCGAAAAGGCGCGCCGCACGCCCCGCCCTGGCCACCGGCTCCACGCCTCCCGTGGCCCGGCCGTCCGTGACGACCACGACCAGCGGACGCCGCGCCGGGTCCCGCAGCCGCTCGACCCGCAGCACGTCGTGCGCCTTGAGCAGCCCGGCGGCGACCGGCGTACGCCCGCCCGTGGGCAGCGTCTCCAGGCGAGCGGCGGCCGCGTCGACGGACGAGGTGGGCGGCAGCGCCACCTCGGCGTCGGACCCCCGGAAGGTGACGAGCCCGACCTTGTCCCGCCGCTGGTAGGCGTCGAGCAGCAGCGAGAGCACCGCTCCCTTCACGGCGCTCATCCGCTGCCGCGCCGCCATGGACCCGGAGGCGTCCACGACGAAGAGCACGAGGTTGCCCTCACGCCCCTCGCGCGTCGCCTGCCGCAGATCGTCCCGCCGCACGACGAGCCCCCGCCCCGAGCGCCCACGCGCCCGCTGGTGCGGGGCGGCCGCCTGCACGGTCGCCGCCAGGTGCAGCTTGGTGAGCGCCCCTTGAGGCCGCCGGGCCCCGGTGGTCCGCCCGTGCTCGGTCCGCGCCCGGGAGCGCCGCCCCGCGGCACCCTCGCCGAGGCCGGGCACGGTCAGCATCTTCGTGCGGAACGGCTCGGAGGCCTGCACGGGCTGCTGCTCACCGCCGCCGGCCGGGGCCTGCGCGGGGACCTGTGCGGGGGAGGAGTCGTCGTCCTGCCCGGTCTGCCGGTCGTCGGCGGCGGGCGCGTCGGACGTGTCAGGGGTGTCCGGGGTGTCGGGTCCGCCCTGGGGCGGCTGCCCGCCCCCGCCGGGCCCGTCGTCGTCGGGCTCGGGGTCGTCGTCCCCGTCGCCCCCGGTGTCACTGCCGTCACCGGCCTGCTCCAGCGTGTCGTCGAGCTTGTCCTCGTCGAGCCCCGGAGCGTCGAAGGGGTTGCGCCGACGCCGGTGCGGAAGGGCGAGGAGGGCGGCCTGCCGCACATCCTCGGCGAGCACGTCGCTGCGTCCCGCCCAGGCGGCAAGCGCCGTCGCGGTACGCGCCATCACGATGTCCGCGCGCATCCCGTCGACCTCGAAGGCCGCACAGGTGGCGGCGATCTGCCGCAACGCCCCGTCGCCGAGCCGTACTTGGGGGAGCAGCGCGCGCGCCGCGACGATCCGCTCCCGCAGCGCGGACTCGTCGTCGTGCCACCGCGCGGCGAAGCCTTCGGCGTCGTCGTCGTACGCGAGCCGCCGTCGTACGACCTCGACCCGCTGATCGGTCTCGCGGGACGCGGCGACCTCGACGGTGAGCCCGAACCGGTCGAGCAACTGCGGGCGCAGTTCGCCCTCTTCGGGGTTCATGGTGCCCACGAGCAGGAACCGGGCGGCATGCCGCACGGACACGCCCTCACGCTCCACGTACGAGGCACCCATGGCGGCGGCGTCGAGCAGCAGGTCGACCAAGTGGTCGTGCAGCAGGTTGACTTCGTCGACGTAGAGGATGCCGCGGTGGGCGTCGGCGAGCAGGCCGGGCTCGAAGGCCTTCACGCCCTCGGACAGCGCCCGCTCGATGTCGAGCGCACCGACGAGACGGTCCTCGGACGCGCCGACGGGCAGCTCGACCATCCGCGCGTCGCGCACGGCGGCCCCGCCGGCGTCGTGCGGCCCGTCGGGGCAGGCCGGGTCGGGGGCGGCCGGATCGCAGGAGAAGCGGCATCCGGCGACGACGGGCACCTGCGGAAGGAGGGCGGAAAGGGCCCGCACGGCGGTGGACTTGGCGGTCCCCTTCTCCCCGCGCACGAGCACGCCGCCGACGGCGGGCGAGACGGCGTTGAGCAGCAGGGCGAGCCGCAGGTCGTCCTGCCCGACGAGAGCGGTGAACGGATAGGGGGTACTCACAAGGCCTCCATTACGTGGTGCGGGGCGGGGCAGGGGACAGCGGCAGGAGGGTCATGAGGGCGCCCCCGGTGGGATGAAGGGGAGGCCGGGCGGGGCGCCGGTCTCGATCAGACGGAACAGGGCGTCCGTGTCCGCGTGTTCCTCGATCAGGTCACCGAGCAGGTCGAGCTGCTCCTCGCGCAGCGCGCCGAAGCTGGTGTCGGGCGCGGGCACGAAGCGGCGCCCCGCGGCGCGGGCGACCTCGGTGAGGAAGCGGCGCCGGAACGCGTCGGACTCCAGGGAGCCGTGCCAGTGCGTGCCCCACACCTCGCCGACGCGGCAGCCGTCCAAGAAGGGCTCTCCGCCCAGGACTTGGGCGACGCCGTGATGGATCTCGTACCCCTCGACGGGTTCTCCGAGGGCCTCGCCGACCGGGCGCGCGAGGGTCTTCTCGCGCTCGAAGCGCACGCGCACGGGCAGCAGTCCGAGCCCGTCGACGGCTCCGGCCCGCGACTCGACGTCGTCCTCGATGTGCTCGCCGAGCACCTGGAAGCCACCGCAGATCCCGAGCACGGGACGCCCCTCGGCGGCGCGCCGCGCGATGGCGTCCGCGAGGCCGCGCTCGCGCAGCCACTGAAGGGCGCGCACCGTCCCGCGCGTCCCCGGCACGACCACCAGATCGGCGTCGACGAGCTCGTCGGCCCGGTCCACGAACCGCACGACGACGCCGGGTTCGGCGGCCAGCGCGTCCACGTCCGTGAAGTTCGACATCAGCGGCACGGCACAGACGGCGACCCGCAGCACGTCCTCACCGACCGGGGGAGCGACGACGGACTCCCTGACGGCACCCCGCAGGGACACCCGCAGGCCGTCCTCCTCGTCGATGCCGAGGCCGTGCTGGAACGGCAGCACACCGAACGTACGCCGCCCGGTGAGCCCCAGCAGCATGTCGAGCCCGGGTTCGAGCAGCGAGACGTCGCCCCGGAACTTGTTGACGAGATACCCGGCGACCAGCTCCTGGTCTTCGGCGCCGAGCAGCGCTGTCGTCCCGAAGAAGGAGGCGAAGACGCCACCGCGGTCGATGTCGCCGACGACGAGGACGGGGAAGCGGGCGGCCCGCGCGATCCCCATGTTCACGATGTCCGTACGCCGCAGATTGATCTCGGCGGGACTGCCCGCGCCTTCGCAGATCACGGCGTCATAGCTGCCCCGAAGTTCCTCCAGGCATCCCACGACGGTGGAGAGCAGTGCTTCCTGCCGCCCACCGTGGTAGCCCCGCGCGGTCATCTCGCCCACGGGCTTGCCCATCAGGACGACCTGGCTGCTGCGGTCGCTGCCCGGCTTGAGCAGCACGGGATTCATCAGCGCGCTCGGCTCGACGCGGGCGGCCTGCGCCTGCATGGCCTGGGCGCGCCCGATCTCGGCACCTTCGCGCGTGACGAAGGAGTTGAGGGACATGTTCTGTGCCTTGAAGGGCGCGACGGAGACCCCCTTGCGGGCCAGCCACCGGCAGATCCCGGCGGTGACGACGCTCTTCCCCGCGTCGGACGTGGTCCCTGCGACGAGCAGTCCACCACTCATGAGGCCCTGCCTTTCCGTATCGTGCTCACGGCCGCGGCGACCCCCAGGGTCAGCAGCCCCACCCGCCGCGACAGCTTCACGGCCCGCTCGATGTCGGCGACTTCGACGCCCCGCCCTTCCCCGTTCAGGACGGGCCGGTGCTCGACACGCCCCGCGTACGAGAGAGTCCCCCCGAGCCGTACGCCCAACGCCCCGGCGAAGGCGGCCTCGACGGGCCCCGCGTTGGGGCTCGGGTGCTTGGCGGCGTCGTCACGCCAGGCCCGCAGCGCACCGCGCGGCGAGTCCCCCGCCGCGGCCGCGAGCACGGCGGTGAGCCGGGCGCCCGGCCATCCCAGTACGTCGTCCAGGCGGGCGGAGGCCCACCCGTAGCGCCGGTACTTCGCGGACTTGTGCCCGACCATGGCGTCCAGCGTGTTCACGGCCCGGAAGCCGACAAGCCCGGGGACCCCGCCCAGAGCCCCCCACACCAGGGCCCCCACCACCGCGTCGGACGTGTTCTCGGCGACGGACTCGACCACGGCACGCGCGATGCCGTCGGCATCCAGCGCCTGCGGATCGCGCCCGCACAGATGCGGCAGCCGTTCCCGCGCCACCTCGACGTCCCCGGCGGCGAGCGCCCCGCCGATGGCCCGCGCCTCACGGCCGAGGGAGGTGCCGCCGACCACGGCCCAGGTGGTGGCCGCGGTCAGCGCGACGGACGCGGCGCGGGAGTCACGTACGAGAGAAGAGACCAGGGCGGCGGCACCGGCCGCGCCCCCGGCACACACCACGGCGTGCAGGGCGCCCCACCCGCGGTGGTCACGCCACAGCACACGCTCGACGGCGCCGGCGGCCCGCCCGAACGCGGCGACCGGGTGCCCGCGACGAGGATCGCCGAGGAACAGATCACCGAGGAGGCCGGCGGCGGCGCCGTACGCGAAGTCGCGATCGGCACGCACGGGTTCAGCCGGCCGGTACGTGGAGGGGAACAGACAGGGGCACAGGAACCGGCAACGGGCGGCCGCGCATGGCGATATGTCCTCACTCAGGGTGTCCGCGCCCTGGTTCGACGTGACCGGCGGGGAGAGTTCCTGGCTTCCGAGGAGTCCGCTCCTCGATGACAGTGGCGGGACCGCGCCGGATTCGCACCGGCTTCCTCTCCTGCCGCCGTAATGGCTCCGGCAGTCCACCACGCCCGCGAACGCCCGTCAACTTGCCGTTGACCTGGGACGGGAGAGTGTGCCGAGGCACACATGGGGCCGGTTTTTCCCTAGGCCTGGAAATTGAACTTTCCTAGACTGGAACGCGACAACCGGAGAGCGGTCCACGAGTGATTCGGTCCGGGTCGTTACGTGGTGTGGTGGTTCTCGGCGGACCTCTCGGCCCTCCGAGATCACGGCGCTATCGTGCATCGGCGTGGGCGGAGCACGCCGACATGGACGCGCGTCGAGCGGCGCCGGCTCTCGGGCAGGGGGAGGTCGGCGTGGCCAAGGAAAGTCCGTGCGGGTGCTTCTGGCGCAGGAGCAGCTACAGCGGGGCCGACGGAGATTGCGTCGAAGTCGCCTTCATACGGAATGCGGTGATCGTCCGTGATTCGCAGAACCCGTCGGGGCCACGTGTCGTCTTCTCCGACAAGCGCTGGCAGGCGTTCCTGAACGCTTTCGTCGGTGCCGGGGGAGAAAGAGGGGGAACAGGATGACTGAGCATCATCTCGCCGAAGTGCGGCACCTGGTGAACGGTGTGCACGGGGGGAAGCGGAAGGCATCAGGGGTTGTCGTGGTGGTGGCGGGGTGTGTGCTGCTCGGCGCGGCCGCCACCCTGGTCGGCGCGGCGGCTTCGCTGCTGGTCGAGGGCACGGCCGCCCGTCTCGCCGTCTGGGCCTTCGCGGCCATGGCGGCCGCCGTGTCCATCGGGCTCTGGTGGGGCTTGGCCGAGTTCAGGCAGGATCATCGGCCTCGGCCCTGGGCTCGGGCCGCTGAGCGGGAACCACAGCACGGCGGTCGTCGCTGAGTGTGGGCGTCGCCCCTGTCTGCGAGATCAACTGGGTGAGCTGGCGGCTCAGCGCGATCACGGGGGCCGAGAAGACGGCGATCACCGAGCCGACCGTCCAGAAGCCCGTCATGCCGACGGCGCCCAGGACGACGAGCACTCCGGTGAGCGTCAGCACCAGAACGAGTATGCAGCCGGTGCAGTAGACGATCCTGGTCGTGAACATCCGGAGGCTGTCGTCCGTGCGGTGGCGGTCCAGCGTGTCCATCCGGTCCGTGCGGCCCTGGTTGGCCATCGCTTCGCGGACGAGCTGGTTGTAGGTGGGGCCTTCGGCCGGTGTCTGTCCGGCAGAGGCGCCGCCGGCGGCGTCGGACGCCGAGCCGGCCGAAGCCCCATCCGCGCCTTGCGCACCACCTGAACCACCGCTTCGCCATGGCGCCCATCTGATGGCCGCGAGGACCCCTTGCCACCACTCTCGCAACGCGGCTGGCATATTGAGGCCTCCTCGCTCCTCAGGGACTCCTTGGGTCCGAGAGGTCAGCTGCTGTCAATGCCGTCCCTGACCCGGTTGATCAGGTCAAGGGCCTTCTCCCCGGTGTACGCGGTCTCGCGGAGAGACTCGAAGCACTCCTGGTGACGCACGATCAGCTCGTGGTCGTCACGGATCGACTGGTTCCCCTGTGCTTCCAGGTAGAGCAGGTCCTCGTCGTCCAGGAAGCCGAGCAGGATGAAGCTGCTCAGGGTGGAGTAGTGGGCGCCGGCCGTGAACGGCAGCACCTGGAGGGACACCTTCGGGCGGGCCGAGACGTCGATGAGGCGCTGCAGTTGGGCGCGCTGTACGCGTGGTCCGCCGACCTGGCGGTGCAGTGCGGCCTCGTCGACGATGAAGAACGTCCACGGAGGGTTCTCGCCCTCCAGGGCACGCTCCTGGCGCACGGTCCGCAGCTCCACGATCCGCCGCGCCTTCTTCTCGTCGACACGCGGGGCGAGGAGCGCCATCGTGTACTCGTCCGTCTGCAGAAAGCCGGGCACGATGATCGGGTTGTACGTGCGAATGGACGCGGCGGCGCTCTCATAGCCCAGGTACTGACTGAACTGCGGCCCGATGACGTCGTGGTACGCGGACCACCAGCTCGGCCCCTTGGAACCGCGGGCGGCTGCTTCGAGCTCTGCGCCGAGTTCCTGGTCCGTCACGCCGTACTGCTGGAGGAGAGCGCGCAGATCGGTCACGGAGAGGCTGACCGTGCCCTGCTCGATCCTCATGATCTTGGACAGTGACCAGTCGAGGGCTTGGGCGGCTTGGCCCTGTGACTGCTCCGTGGCCTCGCGGGCCTTGCGGAGCGCGATGCGAAGCCTGCGGCGATTCAGGCTCGGGTCGACATCCCTCGGCATGGTGGCTCCTCGCTGTCGTGATGGCTGCTGATTCAATGACATAGGGCAGAGAGCCGTATGTGCAGCCGACGCTAGCAGACAGCTTAGTAGCAGTATGCCATATGTCACTTCGCCGCATCGCATGCGCTCGTTCGTGTGAAAGGCGGGGTTCGCGGACACGAAAAAGCCGGGTGGGGTGCACCCGTGAGGTGCGTCCCACCCGGCTCTTGCGAAGGCCGGAGTCGTCGTCAGGCTCAGGCGACGATCAGGTAGATCCCGTACGCCACAGCCGCCGCGCAGAGCGCGAAGCACACGTACGCGCCCGTGCGTGCCGCCACGGGAGGGCCGCCGGCGGAGGCGGAGGAGGTGGCGCCGGATGTCGCCGCCGCCTCGCGCTTGGAGAGGCCGACGATGCCGAGGGTGAAGAGGCCCACCAGGGCCACCGTCACGCCGAGGCTGACTCCGAATACGGAGCCGAGAGCTGCCCAGTCGATGTTCATGGTCAGTTGTCCTTACACCGTGGCGGGCCGGGCGGGGTCCGCCACGGTGCCGGTCGGGGCCGGGATGGTGGCCTTGACGAGGTCGACGTCCGAGGTCGTCACGGCCGAACCGGTGGGCGGCGGGGTGACGGCGGCCATCGCGGTGGTCACGACACCGGCGGGCTCGGCTTCCGAGGAGCCGCGGATCTCGTCGTCGGCCACGTTCGTGTGGTCGACGGCGTTGCGCCGGGACAGCACCCAGATGACGGCGGAGCCGCCGATGAGGAGCGCGGCGGTCGCCGCGACGCCCCAGGGGCCCTGCTTGGTGAGGAACTCCGCGCCCGCGCCGACCAGGCCGGCGGCCGGGAGCGTCAGGCCCCAGGCGATGAACATGCGGGTCGCCGTGGACCAGCGGACCACACCGCCCTTGCGGCCGAGGCCCGCGCCCATCACGGCGCCCGAGCAGACCTGGGTGGTGGAGAGCGAGAAGCCGATGTGCGAGGAGGCGAGGATCGCGGTCGCGGCGCTGGTCTGGGCGGCGAAGCCCTGCTGCGGCGCGAGGTCCGTGAGGCCCTTGCCCATGGTGCGGATGATGCGCCAGCCGCCGAGGTAGGTGCCGAGCGCGATGGCGACACCGGCCGAGACGATGACCCACATCGGGGGGTTGGCGCCCGGGTTCAGGACGCCGCCGGTGATCAGGGCCAGCGTGATGATGCCCATGGTCTTCTGCGCGTCGTTCGTGCCGTGCGCGAGTGAGACGAGGCCCGCGGAGGCGATCTGACCGGTGCGGTAGCCCTTGGCGGTCGCCTTGGTGTCGGTGTTGCGCCCGATGCGGTACGTCAGGCGCGTGGCCAGCGTCGCGGCGATGCCGGCCACGAGGGGCGCGGCGATCGCGGGGATCAGGATCTTGGTGACGACGGTGCCGCCGTTGATCGACGACCAGCCCATCGACATGACCGCGGCGCCGATGAGGCCACCGAAGAGTGCGTGGGAGGAACTGGAGGGCAGGCCCACCAGCCAGGTCAGGAGATTCCAGAGGATCGCGCCGACCAGGGCCGCGAATATCACCTCTGTCTTCAGTCCGTCCTCGTTGACGATCCCGCCGGAGATCGTCTTGGCGACCTCGACAGACAGGAAGGCGCCGACGAGATTCAGCACGGCGGACATGGCCACCGCCGTCTTGGGCTTGAGAGCGCCAGTCGAGATGGTGGTCGCCATCGCGTTGGCCGTGTCGTGGAAACCGTTCGTGAAGTCGAACACGAGAGCGGTAACGATCACGATCCCGAGGAGAAGCGTGATGTGTTCCATTTACCCAGGCTTCTGTTGGACGTCAGTGGCAAGTGGAACGTAGGCAACCAGGGTGAACGGAAAGTGAACTGGGCCGGGCCGTGCGGTGACCCAATACGGGGCACCGCCGCTCCGGTTCCGTCATGGCCCTGACGAAGATCGCCCGGAGGGGCCGTGCGAGGCCCGGAATCCGGGCTTCCAAGGGTTCCCGACTACCCCCGGGCGAAGCTCTTCAGCTGGTTCAGCGAGCCGTTGAAGAGATTCTGATCACCCGGCAGTGCGCCGCTGTTGTCGTACTGCCAGATCGTCAGGTACGACCACCCCTTGGGCAGCGTCCCCGGCGTCGACGACCAGCGTGCGAGCCACAGCGCGTGATTCGACCCGAAGGCGCGGCTGCCGCCCGTGCAGTCGTTCCACCACTTGGTGGTCGTGTAGATCACGGGGCGCCGTCCCGTCTGCCGTTTGACCTCGTTGCTGAAGGACTTGATCCAGTTGACCATGCCGGTCCTGCTGACGCCGTAGCACTTCCGTGAGCTGTAGGGATTGTGCTCGATGTCCAGCGCGGGCGGCAGCGTCCAGCCGTCCGCCCGCCACCGTCCGCCGTGGTTCATGAAGTACGCGGCCTGCTTCTTGCCGGACGACTTGCCCGGCACGGCGAAGTGGTACGCGCCGCGGATGATGCCCGCGCTGCGGGAGCCGTTGTACTGCTGGGCGAAGTGGGGATTGCGGTACGTGTGGGACTCGGTGGCCTTGACGTAGACGAAGCGCGCGCCCTTGCTCTTCGCCTTCTGCCAGTCGACGTTCTTCTGGTGCGACGAGACGTCGTGTCCCCGCGGCTGGCCCGCCGCGGAAACCGGAATCTCGGAGAGGGCGGTTCCCCCCAGGGCGAGAGTCGCTACTGAGGCCGCGATGACGTGAGCGCGGCGACGGGACGTTCTGTGGTCACGAGCCATATTTCCCCCCGGATGGCGATGTGCGGGACAAATCACCCGGAGGGTATTGGAAGATCGTTGAATGCCGGTCGACCGCCAGCCATTCGGGGGTGGGGGTGTTTTGCCGCCGTTCGCGGCCTTGCGGACTCCGAGCGGGACTCCGAGCCGGACTCCGAGCGGGACTCCGAGCCGGACTCCGGGGCTCCGCGCGGCGGTGCCGCGGCCCGTGGCTGGCAGGATCACGGCATGACGGAGCAGCGGGGCGAAGACCGGCAGGACGCGATGGAGCGGGCGTGGGGCGAGCTGGTGGCGGCGGCCCGCAGGACGGTGGCGGACGGCCTGGTGGTCGGCACATCGGGCAATGTCTCGGTGCGCGTCGGCGACACGATCCTCGTCACCCCCAGCGGGGTGCCGTACGACCGTCTGAGACCGCAGGACGCGGTCGGCGTCGACGCGGACGGGCATCAGCTCTTCGGCGATCTCGCCCCGACGAGCGAACTGCCCATGCACCTGGCCGTCTACCGCACCACGGACGCCGGAGCCGTCGTCCACACCCACGCGGTGCACGCCACCGCGGTCTCCACCCTCGTCCCGGAGCTGCCGCCCATCCACTACATGGCGGCCGCGCTCGGCGGCCCGGCCCGCGTCGCCCGGTATGCGCCGTACGGCTCCGACGAGTTGGCCGAGAACATGCTCCGGGCCCTCAGGGAGCGCACAGGTTGCCTGCTGCAGAACCACGGAACCATCACATACGGAGACACTCTGGACCAGGCGTACGACCGCACGGCCCAGCTGGAATGGATGTCCCGCCTCTGGCTGACGGCGAGCGCGATCCCGGGGCACGCCCCCACGCTCCTGTCCGCCGGCCAGCTGCGGGAAGCGGAGGACAGGCTGCGGGGCTACGGCCAAGGCTGACGCCCCCGGGGGCCGCCCGCGGGGGGACGCCACGCCACGGGCCCGCGGACGAAGTGACATCACCCCGCGGGCCCCGCCCACTGGCCGTGGCCACCCGGCGGCCCGACACTGGGCAGGTGCGCCCAGCCAAAGCGACGGCAACGGCCGTCACCGCCGTCACCACCGCCCTCCTGGGCGGCGCAGCCGCCGTCGCCGCGGGCCGGTTCGCCAGCAACGCCGCCCTGAAGGCACCGTCGGGCCGCCCGCTGCCGACGGAGCCCCGCCTCACGGTCCACTCCACGGCCGCGGGCCAGATCACCCTGACCCGCGCCCTCGCGAGCCTGCGCCCCGGCACGTACGGCCTGAGCGGCAACGGCAGCCATGCGGTGATCGGGCCCGTCCTGGACACCGCGCCGCACGCGGCGGACACCGTCGTACGCCGCCTGGAGCGCGTCACGCACGGCTCCCTCGACCCCGGCGACAAGGTCTGGCTCACCCCGCAGGTCCACATCGGCGACCCGCACGCGGCACTGGACATCGACCACGCGGACGTCGACATCCCCGGCGAACTCGGCGGTCTGCCCGCCTGGTTCGTGCCGGGGGTCCGCGACACCTGGGTGATCACCGTGCACGGCCTCGGCACGACCCGCGAGCACCCCATGGTCGTCATGGACTTCCTGCACCGCCAGCAGTTCCCGGTGCTCGATCTCGCCTACCGCGGCGACCTCGGCGCGCCCCGCTCCCCGGACGGCCTCGGCCACCTCGGCGAGACCGAGTGGCGCGACCTGGACGCGGCCATCCGCTACGCCGTGCGCTACGGCGCCCAGAACGTGATCCTGCACGGCTGGTCCACCGGCGCGGCCATGGCCCTGCACGCCGCCGCGTACTCGGCCCTGCGCGAGAGGATCAGCGGACTCGTCCTCGACTCCCCGGTGCTCAACTGGGAGACCACTCTGCGGGCGCTCGCCGCGGCCCGGCGTACGCCGAGGCCGCTCCTGCCGCTCGCGGTGCGCGCCGCCCAGGGGCGTACGGGCCTGCGCGGCGACCGCATCCTGGAGGCCGCCGACCCCGAGGTGCTGGGGGTCCCCACGCTCCTCTTCCACGGCCCCGACGACGTCATCGCCCCCTGGGCGCTTTCCCGTCAACTGGCCGAACGGCGGCCGGAACTGGTCACTCTCCACACCGTTCCGGATGCGCCCCACGGAGCCATGTGGAACGCCGACCCCGCGGGCTATGAAGAGGCGCTGCGGCGCTTCCTCACGCCCCTCATGTAGCGCGCCAAGGCCTCAGGACGTAGCGCTCCGGAGCCTTGCGGAGGCATTCCGTTTGGGTTTTCGGACCGTCAACAGGAAGACTGCTCCCGTGACGTCCCGTATCCCGCGCGACTCAAGGCTCCGACTCGTCCGCGCTCAGTCCCCCAGGGCCGAGAGGCGAGCGGGGGCGGAGCGCGGCACAGCGCGACCCCTGACCGCCCCCGGCGCAGTGACGCAGCAGCGTGCGCGCCGTCCCGCGCCCCGGCCCCCCGAGGGCACGCCCGCCCCCGGAGAGCTGGCCCGGATGGCGCGCAAAGGCCTCGCCGACGCCGTGACGGTCGCCCGCTGGGCCGACACGTCCCTGCGTCCGGGACGCAGCCGCCCGGGAGCGCCCGACGCGAACGCGGGCGCGCCCGATGCCCAGGGCGGCAGAGGAACCCTCTCCGCCGAGACCGCCGAACGGGCCGCCGCGGAACTCGCGCTGACCCCCGATCAGGTCCGCGCCGACTGGGACACCGCACGCCTGGCAGGCCTCATCGAGGTGCACGGCGACAGCGCGCGCCCCGGCTGGCGGCTGCGCGCCTGGGACCGTGACGACGCCGCCGTGCTGCGCGGCTGGGTCGCCCTCTTCGACGCCTGGTCGCTCACGCACGCGGCATCGCGCGAACTGGCCCCCGCCACCGTGGCCGAGACCGTCGAGGCCATGCCGCAGCTCCTCACCCTGCTTCAGCTCTCCGCGGGCCCCGTGCCCGTGGCGCAGCTCCTGGACCTCCTGGACCAGCGCGTCACGGAACTGCGCACGGAGCGCTGCGAGATCCCCTACGGCCCGCAGCCCGAGCCGGTGGACCCGGCCGAGACGCCGTCCCTGGCCACCCTCCTGGACTGGGCGCTGCGCGGCCTCGCCGCCGTCGGCGCGCTGACGTACGCCGACGGGCAGGCCACGCTCACGCCGCTCGGCAGCTGGGCGGTCTGGGTCAAGCTGGAGCAGATCTGCGTGGCCGCGCAGAGCCCGGCCGGGAACATCGAGCAGTCCGCCGAGGACATGCTCCGCGGCTGCGCACGCCTGCGCCCGAACGCGGCCCGCTCCGAGTACCGCGCCTGGCTCGCCGCCCGCCCCGTGGGCAGCGCCGTCACCGAGCTCCTGGACGCCGCCCGCGGCGAGGACGCCCTCCTGCGCGGCCTCGCCTTCGAGGCCCTGCGGGTGGTCGGCGCCCCGGCCGAGTCCGAGGTGCGGGCCGTCGTGGACGAGACCCCGCTGCGGCCCTACGCCCTCATCTGGCTTGCGGAGCAGGAGGGCGCCGACCCCGAGGACGTCCACCTCGTCCTGACGCGGGACGAGTCGACGTGGCTGTGGGTCGACACCGCCGCGGCGGTCGCCGACCACGGGGAGACCCATCTCCTCATCCGCCACCTGGAGTCCGCGGTGCAGCCCACGGTGCCCGCGCTCCTCGACGAGGTCCGCCGCATCGGCCACCCCCGCACCGTCCAGGTCCTGGTCGCCCTCGCCGCGGCCCACCCCGACCCGGCGCTGGCCAAGGCCGTGCGCCGTGCGGCCTTCCAGGTGCACACCGGAGGGGTGTAGCACCTCACCGGAAGGTGTTGCACTGCCCCATGTCGCCGGTGCGGTAGCCCTGGTAGAACCACTGCTGCCGCTGCTCGGCCGAGCCGTGCGTCCAGGACTCCGGGGTGACCCGGCCCTGGAACTTCTCCTGGATGCGGTCGTCGCCGACCGCGGCCGCCGCGTCCAGGCCCTCGCGGATGTCCGCGTCGTTCAGGCTGGTGATCAGCGGCTTGCCCGTCTTGTCGTCAGGAGTGCGGGTCGCGTGCCGCGCCCAGACGCCCGCGTAGCAGTCGGCCTGCAGCTCGACCTTGACGGCGTTGCTGTTCTGTCCCGTACGCCCGTCCTGGGCGCGCTGCAGCGTCCCCATCAGGTTCTGCACGTGGTGCCCGTACTCGTGCGCCACGACGTACGCCTGCGCGAAGGGGCCGCCGCTCGACCCGAACTTCGTCCGCAGCTCCTCGAAGAAGCCCAGGTCCAGATAGACCTTCCGGTCGCCGGGGCAGTAGAAGGGGCCGACCGCCGACGTCGCGGCGCCGCACGCCGTGCCCACCCGGCTGGTGAACAGGACGGTCGGGGCGGGGGAGTAGCTCGCCTGCCTGAGCCGGAACTCCGCGCGCCAGTAGTCCTGCACGCTGTTGACCACCGCCACGATGCGGCAGTCCTCCTTGGTGTTCGCGTCCTGCCCCGTACGGCAGGACTGCTGGACCTGCGCGAGGGACGAGGAGGTGGCGGCGGGCTCCTCGTTGCCGGACGAGAGGCCTAGCTGGTCCGGGCCGACCCCGAAGAACAGCCCCAGGAGCAGCGCGATCAGGCCCGCGATGCCGCCGCCGACCGTCGCCTTGCCGCCGGGAATCCGGCTGCCCCGCACGTCCTGTACCTCGGACGTGTCCAGATCGGCGTCGTCGTCGAACTGCATGGGCGCACCACCCTCTGCCTCGCATCCGGAGCGGAGTGTGGCCGCCCTGTGCCGAGATGTCGGCGCCTTCATCCTGATATGCCCCACCCCGCGCGGCGCCGGACGGGGGTCCGAACGGGGGACCCTCGCCGAACGGCGCACCGTGTCGCGGCCGCCGCCCGGGGCCGCGCGGTGACGCCGCCGCTACGCTCTGCGCCTGTTCGTGGGCAGCGGTACCGGCAGAGGTACCGGCAGGGGTGTCGAAGAGGGGGCGTCGTGTCCGTAGTGCCGTTCGAGGTGGCCGCGGCCGGGCCCGTGGGACCGGTGCCCGCCCGTCGCGGTTCCCGGCTCGCGCTCCCGGTGGCCCTCGGCCTCCTCGCCCTGCCGCTGATCACCGCGGCCCACCACTCGCGGCCCGCCCCCTACGGAGACCACATCACCGTCCACGCGCGCGTGGACGACGGCGCAGCGGCCCCCGGGCTGCGGAGCACGGGCCGCGCGGTCGAGGCGTACGACCCGGCGACAGGCCGCCCGCGCTGGACGTACAGCCGCGAGGGAGCCCGTCCGCTCACCGTGCTCCCCGCCCCGGGGCACGCCATCGCGCTCTGGAGCGACGGTCTGGTCACCGACACCGCGCGCGCCGACGGCAGCGCCGTCCGCTGGCACCGCGCCATCCCCGGCAGCGCACCCTGGCTGCGCTCTCCCGCCGCCCGCGGCGCCGCCGGTGTCCTGCAGCCGCTCGACCCCCGTGGCCGGATGCTCGCCGTCGTCACCCCGCACCGCATCGCCGCCTACCGCAGCGCGGACGGCGACCTGCGCTGGGTGCTGCCCGCCCGGCCGGGCTGCGCCTTCGAGCCCGCCCGTTCCGTGCGCCACGGGAGCGCCCTGATGATCGCCCAGCCGTGCGGGGACGCCGCGACGCCCTGGACCTCCCAGCTGATCGCGGTGGACGACCTCGGCCGGATCGTTCCCAGGCGAACGCCCCTGGGCAACGAGCTGCCGGGCGGCGCCCCCGACGGCGTACCCACCCGGGCAGAAAATGAGTTTGCACCGCCCCGTTAGAATTGCCCTCATGGCCATTCTCCTCGTGCATTAGACGGCGTGATCGCCTTCAGCCCTTCCGCCGTCCATCCCCCCTGCCCAGGAGTCTGTCCGTGATCACCGCTTCCGGCATCGAGCTGCGCGCCGGCGCCCGCATCCTCATCGAGAACGCTTCCTTCCGAATCGCCAAGGGCGACCGCATCGGCCTGGTGGGCCGCAACGGAGCGGGCAAGACCACGCTCACCAAGTGCCTCGCAGGTGAGGGCATCCCGGCAGGCGGCACGATCAGCCGCTCCGGAGAGGTCGGCTACCTCCCGCAGGACCCCCGCACCGGCGACCTGGACGTGCTCGCCCGCGACCGCATCCTCTCGGCCCGCGGACTCGACACCCTGATCCGCAAGATGCGCGAGAACGAACAGCGCATCGCCAACGGCTCGGGCGCCACCCGCGACAAGGCGATGAAGCAGTACGAGCGCCAGGAGACGGAGTTCCTCACCAAGGGCGGTTACGCCGCCGAGGCCGAGGCCTCCACCATCGCCGCCGCGCTCAGCCTCCCCGACCGCGTGCTCGGCCAGCCCCTCCACACGCTCTCCGGTGGCCAGCGCCGCCGCGTCGAGCTGGCCCGCATCCTCTTCTCGGACGCCGACACCCTGCTCCTCGACGAGCCGACGAACCACCTCGACGCCGACTCCATCGTCTGGCTGCGGGACTACCTCAAGTCCTACCGCGGCGGCTTCATCGTGATCTCCCACGACGTCGAACTGGTCGAGACGGTCGTCAACAAGGTCTTCTATCTGGACGCCAACCGCGCCCAGATCGACGTCTACAACATGGGCTGGCGGCTCTACCAGCAGCAGCGCGAGTCCGACGAGAAGCGCCGCAAGCGCGAGCGCCAGAACGCCGAGAAGAAGGCCAGCCAGCTCCACTCGCAGGCCGACAAGATGCGCGCCAAGGCCACCAAGACCGTCGCCGCGCAGAACATGGCCAAGCGCGCCGACAAGCTCCTCGCGGGCCTCGACGAGGTACGCCAGAGCGACAAGGTCGCCAAGCTGCGCTTCCCGGACCCCTCGCCCTGCGGCAAGACCCCGCTGATGGCCGAGGGACTCTCGAAGTCGTACGGCTCCCTGGAGATCTTCACGGACGTCGACCTCGCCATCGACAAGGGCTCGCGCGTGGTCATCCTGGGCCTCAACGGCGCGGGCAAGACCACGCTCCTGCGCCTCCTGGGCGGCGCGGAGAAGCCCGACACCGGGCAGATCCTCGAGGGCCACGGCCTCAAGCTCGGCTACTACGCGCAGGAGCACGAGACCCTCGACCCGGAGCGCACGGTCCTGGAGAACATGCGCTCGGCCGCGCCCGACCTCGACCTCGTGGCGGTGCGCAAGACGCTCGGTTCGTTCCTCTTCTCCGGCGACGACGTCGACAAGCCGGCGGGCGTCCTGTCCGGCGGCGAGAAGACCCGTCTGGCGCTCGCGACCCTGGTGGTCTCCTCCGCCAACGTGCTGCTCCTCGACGAGCCCACGAACAACCTCGACCCGGCGAGCCGCGAGGAGATCCTCGGCGCGCTTCGCACCTACAAGGGCGCGGTCGTCCTCGTCACGCACGACGAGGGCGCGGTGGAGGCGCTCCAGCCGGAGCGGATCATCCTGCTGCCCGACGGCGTCGAGGACCTGTGGGGCCAGGACTACGCGGATCTGGTCGCGCTCGCCTGATTCACGGTGAGCCCGGGCGGTGCGACCAACCGTGCCGCCGGGGTGTCCACATTGGTTGATCGAATAACTGATCCACTGCGTATGGATCATTCGGCCGAGCCGTGATCCTTCATCTGTGTGAGGTCTCCTCGTACCGAAGTGTGGGATACACGGATTTTCCTTGCGGCAGAGGCGTCGGGCCCTGCTTTCGCCCGCCACCGCGCTGACCTGGCATTTCGATCCACAACCCATTCGGCCGTACGGAATTCGACACGCGGAATCGTTAATTCCGCTCATGGTGCCGCCTTCTCCGGCGGGAAACCTCGTCGTACGGACCTTGCCGAATGGGTGGCCAGGAAGCCCGGGAGGGGTGATCATGAGAAGTCCAGAGCGCACTTCCTATGAGGAGGCACGGGTGGCCGAGACTCTGAAGAAGGGCAGCCGGGTAACCGGCGCCGCGCGTGACAAGCTCGCGGCAGACCTGAAGAAGAAGTACGACAGCGGTGCGAGCATCCGGGCGTTGGCTGAGGAGACGGGCCGTTCGTACGGCTTTGTGCACCGCATGCTCAGCGAGTCCGGCGTCACGCTGCGGGGACGCGGCGGGGCGACGCGAGGCAAGAAGGCCGCAGCCGGCTGACGGCTGCGGGCGGTTCACCGGCTTCGACGGTGGCCACCCGGTCGATCGACTGATCGGCCGGGTGGTTACTGTGCAGTCACTTACGGGCGCGTACACGCGTCCGGACCGACTGCACACCACCATCGGAGGCTCCTATGGTTTCGCCCGGCAGTGAACTCGGCGGATCCGCACCGGTACTCGACAAGGACGGCGTACGCCTGACTGTCGACGAGGCTGTCGCCACGGTGACGCTGGCCAACCCGGCCAAGCGCAACGCCCAATCTCCCGCGCTGTGGAGGGCGTTGGCCGAGGCAGGCCGGATGTTGCCGGGCAGTGTCCGTGTCGTCGTGCTCCGCGGTGAGGGCAAGTCCTTCTCCGCGGGCCTCGACCGCCAGGCGTTCACGCCCGAGGGCTTCGACGGTGAGCCGTCATTCATCGATCTGGCGCGCGGCGACGACGGCGTCCTCGACGCGACGATCGCCGAATACCAGGAGGCGTTCACCTGGTGGCGGCGCAGTGACATCGTGTCCGTCGCTGCCGTCCAGGGACATGCCATCGGTGCGGGCTTCCAGCTCGCGCTCGCCTGCGATCTGCGGATCGTCGCCGACGACGTGCAGTTCGCCATGCGCGAGACCAGCCTGGGCCTGGTGCCCGACCTCACCGGCACGCATCCCCTCGTGGGACTTGTCGGCTACGCCCGTGCGCTGGAGATCTGCGCCACCGGGCGGTTCGTCAACGCGCCCGAGGCCGAGCGCGTGGGCCTGGCCAACCTCGTCGTGCCCGGTGACCAACTCGACGCGTCCGTGAGCGACTTGGCGGCCGCGCTCCTTGCCGCGCCCCGCGACGCGGTCATCGAGACCAAGGCGCTGCTCCAGGGCGTGTCAGGCCGTACGTACGAGGAGCAGCGCACCGCCGAGCGTGCCGCGCAGGGGCGTCGCCTGCGGGACCTGGCGGGGCTCGGCGACTGAGGTCGTCACTCCACCGCGGTGACCAGGACGGCAACCGTCGGGTGGTCCGTCAGTGCGTCGCCGACCGCCGTGCGGACCGCGAGCGCCACGTCCAGGGCGCGGTGCTCGCGGTCCGTCGCGAGCTCCACGCGCGCGTGGCGGCGCGGCAGGGCGCCGTCCCGCGCAGGCGACGCGTCGAGGTGGACGGCGCGGCCGAAGCCGCCGAGCGCGCCGGTCAGCCGCCGCACGCCCGGCACACCGAGGGCGGCACTCGCCGCGCGGGCCTCGTCGCCGCTTCCGGGGGGCGCCTGCGCCCCGTCCGGCGCCTCCTGCATGTCCCGCGGTACGTCCACGGGGGCCTGCCCCGCGTCGAGCAGCGTCGTCACGCCGAGGTCCACCTCATCGACCACCAGGCCGAGCCGCTCGTCGGCCGCCGCGAACAGCGCCGCCCGGAGCCGGGCCGCCACCGCGGGAAGCGGCTCGGTCGGCTCGGCGGCGAACTGGGCCGTGATCCGCAGCGGGCCGGGCGGCAGCGCGCTCGGCGGTGACGGCACGGAGGGGGCGTACGCCGTCGACGGATCGGCCAGCGCCACCCGCAGGCCGCCGAGCCGCACGCCGCTCACCCGCTCCGCCGCATGGCGCAGTACTCCATTCGCGCACGCCTCGGTCAGCCACGAGCCGTCACGCGGTCCTCCCAGCGGGAGAACCCGCCCCAGGCCGAGCTGCCGCCGTACCGCATCGGTCCATCCGTCACCGGTCATTGCCCCAGCCTGCCGCATCCCTGGCGCGCGAGGACGTAACCGCACTTAGTGTGGGCGAAGGAGTAGATCCCCTTTCGAAAGGGACACACGGCGATGACTGACACCGGACAGCGGAACCGGCCTCAGGAGACCCTCACGAAGGAGTCCCCGGACGAGGCGGTGGGCAAGAGCAGTACGACCAAGAGGGGCGGTGGTGACCCCGCGACCCGGGGGCGCACCACCATCGCGGACGGCGTGGTCGAGAAGATCGCAGGGCTCGCGGCCCGCGACGTCGACGGCGTGCACGCGATGGGCGGCGGGCTCGCCAGGACCTTCGGGGCCGTACGCGACCGCGTGCCCGGAGGGTCGGGGTCCAAGTCGGTGTCGCGCGGGGTCAAGGCCGAGGTCGGCGAGGTGCAGACGGCCCTCGACCTGGAGATCGTCGTCGAGTACGGGGTCTCGATCGCGGACGTCGCGCGCGATGTGCGGGAGAACGTCATCGGTGCGGTCGAGCGCATGACCGGGCTCGAAGTCGTCGAGGTCAACATCGCGGTGAGCGATGTGAAACTTCCGGACGAGGAAGACGATGAGCCGCAAGGCCGCCTTCAGTAGCGCGGTGGCCGTTCGGGAGCCGGATGTCAGACGCGTCTTGCCAAGGAGCACACGATGAGCATGGCCGTGATCGGCATGGTGGCCGGGATGGCGCTCGGCTTCGCCGGGTACTTCGGCGGGTTCGGGGCGTTTCTGCTGGTGGCGGCCCTGGGCGCCATAGGGTTCGTCGCGGGCCGGTTCCTCGAGGGGGACCTGGAGCTCGGCGACTTCTTCCGTACCCGTGGCGACGACCGGCGGCGGTGAGCCGTGGCGCCGCAGGTCGCGCCCGCGGAGCGCGGCGCGACCCGGATCGCCGACCGGGTCGTCGCGAAGATCGCGGCACAGGCGGCACGCGAGGCGCTGACGGCGGTGCCCGCGGACGGCTCCCCGCCGCACGCGACCGTCACCGTGCGCCATGATGTGGCCCGCGTGCGGATCAGCGTCGAACTGGACTACCCCTCGGACATCGGCGGGCAGTGCGGTGCGGTGCGTCGCCAAGTCGCCCAGCGGGTAAAGGCGTTGGCGGGGATGGAAGTGCCGGAGGTCGCGGTCCACGTCGAGCGGCTGTACTCGGCACACGTGCACGCCGCGGCGCAGGGGAGGACGCGATGAGCGAGGCTTCGGGGTCTCATGCGGCGGGCGGCGGTGGCGGCACGCAGCCGCTGCCCGTCGTCGAACGCGCCGAGAGCGAACTGGACCAGTCGGCGTCCGCGGCGTCCTACGACGCGCCGCCCACACTGGCCGACGACGAGACCAGGGCGACCCGCTTCTGGTCACCGCGGCGCGTGCCAGCCGCCGTCCTCGCGCTGCTGATCCTCGGCGCCGCGGGGCTCTTGCTGTACGACATCGCGGCTGTGCGGGCCGGGCATTCCGCCATGGGATGGCGGCCCGACCTCGCCCGCGAACTCGGCGAGCGGCCCCTGGACAGCACGGCGGTCCTCGTCGGCGCCGGGGTGGCCGCGGCCGCCGGCATCTGGCTGATCGTGCTCGCCGCGACGCCCGGACTCCGGGCGGTCCTCGCGATGCGGCGCGGGGACGAGGACGTACGGGCGGGGCTGCATCGGGGCGCCGCCGCGATGGTGCTGCGGGACCGGGCGATGGACGTGTCCGGCGTGCAGTCGGTGCGGGTCCGCATGACGCGCTCCAAGGTGGACGTCCACGCGGTCTCGCACTTCCGTGAACTCGACGACGTACGAAGCGACTTGGACGCCACGCTGGCCGAAGGCATCAGGGACCTGGGCCTCGGCCGCAGCCCCGGCCTCTCGGTCCGGGTGGCACGGCCGGGTCGGAAGGGCTGAGCTCGCGATGCTGAAGACGGTCAACCGTGTACTCATCGGCCTGATCGGCCTGGTGCTCGTACTCGGCGGCGGCTCGGTCCTCGCCGTCGGGCTCGGGGCCTCGCCCCCGTCGTGGTGGATCCACGACGGGAAGCGTGACGTCCTGCTGAGCGACGCGGACCGGGCGCGGTGGCGGGACGAGGGCTGGTTCTGGCCCACGGTGATCGCCGTACTCGCGGTGTTCCTGCTGCTCGCCCTGTGGTGGCTGGTGGCGCAGCTGCGGCGGCGCAGGCTGGCCGAGGTCCTCGTGGAGACCGGGGACGGAGAGGGCGCGCTGCTGCGGGGGCGGGCCCTGGAGGGCGTGCTCGTCGGGGAGGCGGAGTCCCTGGAGGGCGTGCAGCGGGCCGGGGTCTCCCTCACGGGCCGCCGCAACGCGCCGGAGGCACGCGTGTCCCTGCTCCTGGAGCCCCACGCGACGCCCGGCGAGGCGCTGCACCTGCTCTCCGCGGAGGCGTTGGCGCACGCGAGGGATTCGGCGGGGCTAGCCCGGCTGCCCGCGGTGGTGCAGTTGCGGGCGGTCAAGCACCGGGCCGAGCGGGTGAGTTGAGGGAGCGGGTTCCTGTATGACGTCGGCCGGTCCTGGGGTTCAGGACCGGCCGACGTCATACAGGACAGGAGCGGTCAGAACCCGTGCCGAGCCCCGCCGTCCACCGGCAGCATGACCCCCGTCAGATACGACGCCGCGGGCGAGAGGAAGAACGCCGCCGTACGGCCGAACTCCTCCGGAGTCCCGTACCGCCGCAGCGGAATCCGCGACTCGTGCCCCGCCCGGGCAGCCTCGGGGTCAGCGGAGAGCGCGTCCAGCTGCCGCACCCGGTCCGTGTCGATGCGGGACGGGAGCAGCCCCACGACACGGATGCCCCGGGGGCCGACCTCGTCGGCGAGCGACTTCGCGAAGCCCGCGAGTCCCGGGCGCAGTCCGTTGGAGATGGTCAGCCCCGGAATCGGCTCGTGCACGGAGGCGGAGAGCACGAAGCCGATGACGCCGCCCTCGTCGAGCTCCGCCGCCGCGGAGCGCGCCAGCCGCACCGCCCCGAGGAACACGGACTCGAAAGCCGACTCCCACTGCTCGTCCGTGTTGTCGGCGGCGAAACCGGGCGCCGGGCCCCCGACACTGATCAGCACACCGTCGAAGCGCCCGAAGTGCTCGCGCGCGGCGGCGATCAGGCGACCGGCGACGGCCGGGTCGGCGTTGTCCGCCGCGAGGCCGCGGGCGTTGTCGCCGAGCTCGGCCGCCGCCTCGGCGACCGTCTTCTCGTCCCGGCCGGTGATCAGCACTTTCGCGCCGTCCGCGACCAGCGCACGCGCGGCGGCGTTGCCCAGGCCACGGGTGGCGCCGGTGATGACGTAGACGCGGTCCTTCAGTCCAAGATCCATGGCCCTATCCTGCCGCGTCCCGGCCACGGAGCGCGAGGCGCGTCAGACGGCGGCCGGCGTCGACTCCGTCGCGGGCGCGGCCTCAGCGGCGGCCGCGCGGCGGTCCTTCACCTCTCGGCGCACCAGGACCACCCAGCCGATGGGGACGCCCGAGCAGAACAGCCACCACTGGACGGCGTACGCCATGTGCGGGCCGATGTCGCCGTGCTCGGGCTCGCCGATCAGCTGGGGGGAGTTTCCGGGGGACTCCGGCGAGGTCAGCTCGACGTAGCCGCCGAGCACCTCCTTGCCGAGGCTGTGCGCCTGCTGGCCGCTGCTGATCAGCATGATCTGACGGTCCGGCAGCCCCTGGAGGTCCTTGATGCCGCTCTGCGCGGACGTCTCGTCGGCCATCAGGCGGCCGGTGACGGTGATCTCGCCCTTGGGCGCCGCGGGGACCTTCGGGAACACGGTCTGCGGTCCGTTGGCGGGGATCCAGCCCCGGTTGACCAGCAGGACCTTGCCGTCGTCGAGGACGAACGGGGTCAGGACGTGGAAGCCGATCTCCTCGTCGGAGTTCGTGCGCCGCCGCACGACGACCTCGTGCTTCGTGTCGTACGTCCCCTTGGCGCTCACCCGGCGGTAGCGCTCGGAGTCCGCCACGGAGTGTCCGGGCGAGGTCAGCTGCTCGGCCGGTACGGGCTTCGCGTCGAGCGCCTTGGAGATCTCCGCGTTCTGCGCGACGCGGTGCTCATGGCGGTGCAACTGCCAGAAGCCCAGCTCGATCATCGTGGGGATGAGGACGAGGCCGATGAGGGTGAGGATCACCCACTGCCGGGACAACAGGAAGCGGTACACCCCACGACGGTACAACTCGGTCGTGGGGTGCCTGGTGGTGGGGTCGGGTCACACCCTGTCGACGATGCCCACCTGCCCCTCCGCCCGGGAGCAGTGCGCACCGCAGTACCACTGCCCCTCGACCTCCACGCCCTGGCCGATGATCCGGCAGCGGCAGTGCTCACAGATGGGCGCCATGCGGTGAATGGCGCAGGAGAAGCAGTCGAAGACGTGCACCGCGCCTTGCGCGTGCACCTCGAACGACATGCCGTAGTCGTTTCCGCAGACCTCGCAACGTGCCATGCGCCACAGGGTGGGACGCGCGGCGCCCGCATGCGAGCAAGCAGGCGGGGACCGGCCCGATAATCACCCGTCTGACGTCCGCGGGCGGCTCAGGCCCCCGTCGCGGGAGCCGCCGGAGCGACGTCCTGGAGGAGCTGGCCGAACGCGGCCTCGTCGATGACGGGCGTGCCGAAGGACCGCGCCTTCACGGTCTTGGAGGTGCCCGAGTCCGGGTCGTTCGTGACGAGGAGGCTGGTCAGGCGCGACACGCTCGTCGCGATGTGGAGCCCGGCCTCGACCGCGCGGTCCTCGAGCAGCTCGCGCTCGATGGAGGTGTCTCCGGAGAACGCGACACGCATGCCCTGTTGGAGCGGTTTGCCCGTTTCGTACCGACCCGGGTTGGGGTAGGGGCAGGCGGGCCGCTTGCGCGAGGGGCGCCAACTCCCCGGACCGTACGACGAGTACGACGAGGCGGCGGAGCCCGGCCCGGTCGGCTGGCGGACGATCCGGGCCGCGCCGTCGGACCACTCGGTGAGCGGACGGCACTCCAGGAGCGGCAGCCGCACCCCGTCGCTCGCCGCGGCCTTGAGGCTGGGGCGGAACGCCTCGGCGAGCACGCGCGCGTCGTCGAGGGCGTTGTGCGCGTTGCGCTGTTCCACCCCGAAGTGCGCGGCGAGCGACTCCAGCTTGTGGTTGGGCAGCGGGAGGCGCAGCTCCTTGGAGAGGGCGATGGTGCACAGGCGCTGGCGCACGGGGGCGGTGAGCTCCGCGCGTGCGTACTCCCTGGCGATCATCGACCAGTCGAAGACCGCGTTGTGCGCGACCAGGACGCGGTCGGCGAGGCGCGCGGCGAACTCCTCGGCGATGTCCTTGAAGAGCGGCGCGTCCGCGAGGAGCTCACTGGTGAGGCCGTGGATCCATACGGGTCCGGGGTCGCGCTGGGGGTTGACCAGCGTGTACCAGTGGTCCTCCACCTCGCCCCGGGCGTCCACGCGGTAGACGGCAGCCGACACTATGCGGTCGTCGCGGGCGAGGCCTGTGGTCTCGACGTCGACGACCGCGTACCCCGTTGGGTACGCGGCCGGCCAGGTGGCTGCGGACGCTGCGGTCGTCTGGTCTTCGAGCATGGTCCATGAGGATACGGGCCGCGACTGACAGTCAGGTCCCCGGTCCGGTGCGCGGGTCGGCCGCGTGGCCGATTCCGTCGCCGGCAGGTGGGGTTCCGTCCGCTCTGGCGCCGAGCAGTCCGGACACCAGTGCCTTGACCGACAGGGTGAACAGCGCCTCGGGGTCGACGGGCCGGGCGAGCGCGCGGGCGAGTGCCGGGTCCTGTTCGGCGGTCCGCGCGCCCCACAGCTCTTCCTCGCCCGGCCGCTGCACGGGCGCGCGTTCGCGGTTGCGCTCGACCAGGAGGTGGCCGACGACGTGCACCTGGACCGCGCGCACGGCGTCGGCGGCGCGGGCGCCGCGCAGACCCGCCGCGTGCACCTCGTGGACGAGGACCTGCTGGGCGGGCAGGAACATCCGCTCGGTGAGGCCGCGTTCGTGCACCATCGCGACGAGGTGCGGATGGTCGCGCAGCTGCCGGCGCAGGGCGCGCGCCACGGAGACGATGCGCCGGCCGGGGGTGCGGCCCGTGGGGTGGATCGCGCCGAGGTCGGCGAGGGTGCGCTCGACGAGGGCGTCCAGGAGCGACTCGCGGTTGCCGACGTGCCAGTAGATCGAGGTGACGGCGGTGCCGAGCTCGGCGGCGAGCTTGCGCATCGTCAGGGCCTGCGGGCCGTGCTGCTTCACGAGGGCCGTGGCGGCGGCGAGGACCTGTTCCCGGTCGAGATGGCCGCGTTCCCGGACCGGATGCGTACGCGTCTCTTCACTCTTCACGCCTCCTGTTGTAACTGTGTTACAGAACCGCCCGCAAGACCTCTTGTAGTCCTGACGAAGGGTGGTACGACATGGCACGCGTACGTTACGGAGCGCGCACCGAGGCGGAGATCGCCGCGGCGCGCACCGCGAGTTCGAAGCTGCCCGACATCTGGTCCACCGGTGTGGTGGCCGTCTGGGAGAGCGATCCGGACGCGGTGGCGGCCGTCCTGCCGCCCCCGCTCAAGCCGACGGCCCGCCCCCTGGTGCGGGCCAACATCAGCAAGGTCGACCTGCCCGGATATCCGCTGGGCGCGGGCTCGGTGGCCGTCGCCGCCGAGCACGGCGGGGTGGAGGGCTGGTACCCGCTGGTCATGCCGATGACCCACGAGCGGGCCCTGATCGGCGGGCGTGAAGTCTTCGGGGAGCCGAAGAAGCTGGGCGAGGTCGAGGTGGAGCGCGACGGCCTGGTCGTCCGCGCCTCGCTGGCCCGGCACGGCATCGTGTTCGTGGAGGTGCGCGGCGCGGTCAGCGGCGCCCTGCCCCTTCCCGAGCCGGTCCAGAAGACGGACTTCTACTTCAAGTTCCTTCCCGCGGTGGACGGTTCGGGCTTCGACGCGGATCCGGTGCTCGTGCACTGCGTACGCAACGAGAAGGTCCGCAAGCTGGAGGGCATCACCGGGGACGTCGTCCTGCGCGAGTCGATGTACGACCCGGTCGCCGACCTCCCCGTACGCGCGCTCGTCGAGATCACCATCGGCGAGAAGACCACCGACCAGAGGGGCCGGGTGGCCGAACGGGTCAGCGCGCAGGCGCTGCTTCCCTACATCCACCAGCGCTACGACGACCCGCAGCAGATCCTCGACGGCCCGCCCGAGGGGAGCGTCTGAGATGGAGCTGCGGGAAGGTCAGGTCGCCGTCGTCACGGGCGCGGCGAGCGGCATCGGCCTCGCCATGGCGCGGCGGTTCGCGGCGGACGGCCTGAAGGTGGTCCTCGCGGACGTCGAGGAGGGCGCCCTGGAGAAGGCGGCGGCCGGGCTGCGCGAGGACGGGGCGAGCGTGCACGCGCGCGTGGTCGACGTCGGCTCCCGGGAGCAGGTCTTCGCGCTCGCCGAAGCGGCGTACGAGGCATTCGGCGCCGTCCATGTGCTGTGCAACAACGCGGGGGTCGGCTCGGGCGCCGAGGGGCGCATGTGGGAGCACGAGCCGAACGACTGGAAGTGGGCCTTCGAGGTCAATGTGTGGGGTGTCTTCCACGGCATCCAGGCCTTCGTGCCCCGGATGATCGCGGGCGGCGAGCCGGGCCACGTCGTCAACACCTCCTCCGGCGACGGCGGCATCGCACCGCTGCCGACGGCCTCCGTGTACGCGGTCACCAAGGCGGCCGTCGTGACGATGACGGAGTCCCTGTACGCGCATCTGAGGGCGGAGCACGCGCGCGTGGGTGCCTCCGTGCTGTTCCCGGGGCCGCACATGCTGCGCACGGGGCTGTGGGAGTCGCACCGCAACCGCCCCGACCGGTACGCCAAGTCCCGCCCCCGCAAGACCCCTTACCGCAGCCTCGACCAGTGGGAGTCCGCGATGAAGGACGCGGGCCAGGAGGTGGAGTTCACCCCGGTCGAGAAGGTCGCGGACTTCGTGGCGGAGGGGATCGCGGCCGACCGCTTCTGGCTGCTTCCCCGGAGCGAGCACAGCGACCGGCAGATCAAGGCCAGGTCGCGGTCGATGCTCGACCGCGCCAACCCGGCGTACCTGGAAAGCTTCATCCTCGACTGACTGAGGGACGTGTGATGACGGCTCAGCAAGGCGCTCAGCCAAGCGCCCAGCAGAACGACCCGTACCTGATCATCTCCTCCGACTGCCACGCCGGGCTTCCCACCGAGGAGTACCGGCCCTATCTGGACAGCCGCTTCCACCGGGACTTCGACCAGTTCCTCGGGGAGCGCGACGCCCGCCGCGCGGAGGCGACGCGGCTCGGCATCCGCAACGACGCGTTCGCCGCCAAGTGGTTCCAGGACAACGAGGAGGGCCTGCGCGGCGGCTGGGAGACCGCTCAGCGCCTCAAGGAGCTCGACGGCGACGGGGTGGCCGCCGAGGTCGTCTTCCCCGACGCGGACGCCGTGGACAGCCAGACGGCCGCGCCCTTCGGGGTGGGCCTCGGCCTCTCGGGGGACCAGGACCCGGAGCTCGGCATGGCGGGCGCGCAGGCGCACAACCGCTGGCTCGCCGACTTCGTGTCCGAGCACCCCGAACGGCACTGTGGCGTGGCCCTGTTGCCCATCACCGGCGAGGTCGACCGGGTGGTCGCCGAGGTGCACCGGGCCAAGGAGTCCGGGCTCGGCGCGCTGATGATCCCCTCCATGTGGGTCGACAAGGCGCCCTACCACGACCGCCGTTACGACCCGGTGTGGGCGGCGGCGGCCGAGTGCGCGATGCCGGTGATGACCCACTCCGGGGCGGCGCCCCGCCATGAGTACGGCGACCACCTGGGGATCTACGTCTCCGAAGTGACCTGGTGGCCCGCGCGGCCGCTGTGGTTCATGCTCTGGTCGGGAGTCTTCGAACGCCATCCGGGGCTGAAGTTCGGCGTCGCGGAGTCCGGCTGCTGGTGGCTGCCGAACCTCCTGTGGTTCATGGACCGCCTCTACCTGGGCGCGCACGGTGGCAAGAAGCTCTCCCCGTTCGCGGAGCTCAAGCGGCCCCCGCACGAATACCTGGACCGGCAGATCTTCATCTGCGCCACCAACACCAAGCGCCGAGAACTCGCCCAGCGCTACGAGATCGGCGTGGACAACATCCTCTGGGGCAGCGACTTCCCGCACCCCGAAGGGACCTGGCCCGACACGCGCGCGTGGCTGAAGAAGACGTTCCACGACATCCCGGTGGGGGAGACCCGCCGGATGCTGGGTCTCGCTGCGGCGGAGGTCTTCGGCTTCGACACCGAGAAGCTGGCGCCGCTGGCCCGGAGGATCGGCCCGACTCCGGCCGAACTCGGCCAGGAATCGGACCAGTCGGCCGTCGAGGCCTCCTGGGCGCGCTCGCGCGACGTGGGCCGCCACTGGCTGACCGACCACGACTTCCCGGTGATGGGGGCGGACACATGAGTGCACAGCCGAGTCCACGACGCATGACCGAAGAGCGCTACACCGTCATCTCGGCGGACTGCCACGCGGGCGCCGATCTCCTCGACTACAAGCCCTACTTGGCCTCCCGCCACCACGACGCGTTCGACGCGTGGGCGGCCACCTACGTCAATCCGTACGAGGACCTGCTCGCCGACACCGCCGACCGCAACTGGAACTCGGACCGCCGCCTGGCCGAGCTCGAACAGGACGGCATCGTCGCCGAGGTCGTCTTCCCGAACACCATCCCGCCCTTCTTCCCGACCGCCTCCCTGATGGCCCCGGCGCCCACACGGGAGGAGTTCGAGCAGCGCTGGGCGGGTCTGCGGGCACACAACCGCTGGCTCGCCGACTTCTGCGCCGCCGCCGACGGCCGCAGGGCGGGCGTCTTCCAGATCCTCCTGAACGACGTGGACGAGGCCGTCAAGGAGATCCACTGGGCGGCCGACGCGGGCCTGAACGGCGGTCTCCTGCTGCCCGGCACACCGCCGGGCAGCGGACTCGCCGAGCTCTACTCCGCGACGTACGACCCGATCTGGGCCGCCTGCGCCGAGCGCGGTGTGCCGGTCAACCACCACGCGGGATCGGCGTCGCCGCCGCTGGGCGAGGAACCGGCCGCGCGGGCCGTGTTCATGGTGGAGACGACGTGGTTCTCGCACCGGGCGCTGTGGCACCTGGTGTTCGGCGGAGCCTTCCGCCGCCACCCGGAGCTGCGGCTCGTGCTCACCGAGCAGGGCTCGGGCTGGATCCCGGGTGTGCTCGACATGCTGGACTACTACCACGGGCGCCTGGTCGCGGCGGCCTCGAAGGCGGACACCGGCGGGACGGCGGAGTCGAAGTTCGGCGCGGGCCTCGCCGCATCGATGGGCAAGGGCCCGTCCGAGGTGTGGCGCGAGAACTGCTTCGTCGGCGCGAGCTTCATGCGCCCGCACGAGGCGCAGATGCGGGACAGGATCGGCCTCGACAAGATCATGTGGGGGAGCGACTACCCGCACGACGAAGGCACGCACCCGTTCTCGCGCGAAGGCCTCCGCATCGCCTACGCGGGCCTCCCGAAGGACGAGATAGCGGCCATGGTCGGCGGCAACGCGGCCCGGGTCTACGGCTTCGACCTGGAGCGCCTCGACGCGATCGCCGCGAAGGTCGGACCGACCGTCCAGGAACTGGACGAACCCCTCAAGGAGACGCCCGCCGGCGCGACGAGCCCGGTGTTCGCTCCGGGAGGGTCGGTGCGCGTCTGGTGACGGCGTGCCCCTGCCCGCCCCGCTCACCCGGGGGTGAGACCCTCCCCGGGTGAGCGATCAGGCAGCTGAACACGACGAAGCACACGGCGGCGCTCTCGCCTCCCGCCTCAACTGGCTGCGGGCGGCCGTGCTCGGGGCCAACGACGGCATCGTCTCCACGGCGGGTCTGGTCGTCGGCGTCGCGGGCGCCACGAGCGACCGCAGCACGCTGCTCACGGCCGGTCTCGCCGGGCTGCTCGCCGGGTCGATGTCCATGGCCGCGGGCGAGTACGTCTCGGTGTCCACCCAGCGCGACTCCGAGAAGGCCGCGCTGGCCATGGAGAGGCGCGAGCTGCGGGAGCAGCCCGAGGCCGAACTGGCCGAGCTGACGGACCTCCTGGAGGACCGCGGGCTCAGCCGGGACGTGGCCAGGGAGGCGGCGGAGCAGCTCACCGAGCGGGACGCGCTGCGGGCGCACGCGCGCGTGGAGCTCGGTATCGACCCCGACGACCTCACCAACCCGTGGCACGCGGCCTGGGCCAGCTTCGTGGCCTTCACGGTGGGCGCGCTGCTCCCGCTCCTGGCGATCGTCCTGCCGCCCGCCGACTGGCGCCTGGTGGTCACCGTCGTCTCGGTCCTCGGCGCGCTCGCCCTCACGGGCTTGAGCAGCGCACGCCTCGGCTCCGCGGAGGTGCGGCCCGCCGTGGTGCGCAACATGGCGGGAGGGGCGCTCGCGATGGCGGTGACGTACGGGGCGGGGGCGCTGCTCGGGGCGGTGGGTGTCTGAGGCTCCGCGGTTGTCTGAGCGTCCGCTTTTGGCGGGGATCACCAACATCCGTCTTCTTACCGCTGGTAATACTTGTCGGTAACTACGTCTAGCGGCGGCCGGTCAGGGGCCTTTACGGTGCACGCATGCCGCCGAACCTGCCCGATGTCGTGCTGTGGTCCATACCTGCCTTCGTGCTGCTCACCGTCGTGGAGATCGTGAGCCACCGGATCCATCCGGACGAGGACGAAGCCGGGTACGAGACGAAGGACGCCGCCACCTCCATCACCATGGGGCTCGGCAGCCTCGTCTTCGACTTCTTGTGGAAGATCCCCATCGTCGCGATCTACACGGCGGTCTACGCGCTGACCCCGCTGCACATCCCCGTCCTGTGGTGGACGATCCCGCTGATGCTGCTCGGGCAGGACTTCTTCTACTACTGGTCGCACCGCGGGCACCACGTCATCCGCATCCTGTGGGCCTGCCACGTGGTGCACCACTCCAGCCGCAAGTTCAACCTCACGACGGCGCTGCGTCAGCCCTGGACGAGCCTGACGGTCTGGCCGTTCTACCTCCCGCTGATCGCCCTTGGCGTGCATCCGGCGGCGCTCGCGTTCTGCTCGTCGGCGAACCTCGTCTACCAGTTCTGGATCCACACCGAACGGATCGACAAGCTCCCGCGCCCCTTCGAGTTCGTCTTCAACACGCCCTCGCACCACCGCGTCCACCACGCGTCGCAGGGCGGCTATCTGGACCGCAACTTCGGCGGCATCCTGATCGTCTGGGACCGCATGTTCGGCTCCTGGGTCGCGGAGACGGACCGCCCGGTCTACGGCCTCACGAAGAACATCACCACGCACAACCCGCTGCGGGTGGCCACGCACGAGTACGCGTCGATAGCCAAGGACCTCCGGACGGCGACCAGCTGGCGCGAACGGAGCGGGAGGCTGTTCCGCGGTCCTGGCTGGCAGCCACAGGCGCCTGCGGCACCGCAGGTGTCGGCGGAGCCGGTGACGGAGCCAGTGACGGATCCGGTGACGGAGAGCGCGGCATGAGTCCCGCCGCCGTCGCGGGCAGGCGTCTGCCGGGCACCGAAACAGAGGCGTCGACCAAGGCCAAGCTGCTCCTCGTGGCGTTCGGCATCGCCGCGCTCGGCGACCTGGCGGCGCTCCTGGCGGGCTCGGACACGGGGCACACGCTCTTCAAGCCCCTCCTCATGCCGCTCCTGGCGGGATACGTACTCACGGTCAAAGGCCCGCGCCTCCTGACCGCGGCGCTCCTCTTCGGCTGGGGAGGCGACACCCTCCTCCTCTTCGACGCCGACCCCGCGTTCCTGGCAGGAATGGGCTCCTTCGCGGCGGGGCATGTCTGCTACCTCGTCCTCTTCAAGCGCTACGGCACGGCACGCGCGCGTGGCGCCTGGCTGGTGGCCGGGTACGCCACCGCCCTCGTCGCCACGGTCGCCCTCCTCTGGCCGGACCTCCCCGCGGACATGCGCGGCCCGGTGGCGGGCTACAGCCTCCTGCTCACCGCCATGGCGTTCGCCGCCACGCGGCTGGGTCTCACCGCGGCGGCCGGCGGCGCGCTCTTCCTCCTGTCGGACACCCTCATCGCGACCGGCGTCGCGGAATGGCCGCAGGCCCCGCGCCCCGACTTCTGGATCATGCTCACCTACATCGCCGCACAGTTCCTGCTGGTCAGCGGCGTACTGGCGGCGCAGCCCACCCGCCCCACGCAATCCGTCCAGCCCGCGCGGCTCACCAGCGAATCGGCAGAGGCAACGCCGTCAGGAGAGCCGACACCGCCACCACGACACCCAGCACGATGACCTCTCCCCGCGCGGGGGAGTACGCGGACACAGGGTCGGCTGCCCTGCGCAGCCGTCGGCGCGCGAGCAGCGCGAGGACGGCCACGGCCACCACGAGGAGCACCTTGGCGAGCAGCGTGCGTCCGTAGGCCGTGTCCGTCAGCTGGTCGAGCACTGTGCTCGCCGGCATCCGGCGCAGGGTGCTGCACACCCCCGTCACCGTGATCGCGGCGAACAGAACGGCCGCCACGCGCGCGTAGAGCCCCAGTACGGCCGCGCCCGCCTCCGGAGCCGACGTCCGCCACAGCCGCAGCATGCGCAGCACCTGAAGCAGGCCGCCTGCCCACAGCACCCCGCAGGTCAGATGCACCAGCGTCAGACCGGTGCCGATGAGCGGGGTGTCCTCCGCAGGCGGATGCGCCCGAAGGGCCTCCGCCACGATCACCGCGGCCAGCGGAAGCGTGGCACCGGACGGGCGGCGCGAGCGCGCGCACAGCAGGGCCACGATGAAGGCGTTGACCTCCAGGAGCGCCAGCCTGCCGTCCCGCGACGCGTAGAGACCGCCGATGTCCATGTCGGAGAGCTGATGCGGCACCAGATTGCCGGTGGCCACCACCGAAGCGAGGCCGAGCGCGGCGACGAGGCCCGCGCCCGCCGCGTACGCGGCCCAGCTCCGCGGCGCGTGGTCGAGCGGCGCCCCCGGCACCCGGCGGGCCAGTCGCGTCGCGTACACCTCGCCCAACTGCACGCACAGCGCGGCGAACATGACCGTCCGCAGGAACGTGATCCCGGCCGTGCCGGGCGCTTCGGCCTCTCCGGTGCCGCTCAGCGCCGCCGACGGGCCGAGCAGCGGGACGAGCGCGGCGACGGTCACCAGGACGAGCACGGCGACCGCACGGCCCGTCGAGGGGCGGCGGCGCGGTGCGCGAGGGGAGGCGATGGGCGTGGCGGCGACCGCGTCCGCCGTGGCCTCGCCGCCGGGGTCGGCGGACGGTTGTATGGAGCTCACCACATGATCTTCACCAGGTGTCCCCTTAACGGGCAAGTCCTGGCAAACAACTGGCGGAACACCATTCCGCCCGCCGGGCCACTCTCAGTGCCATTCGGGTGTATCCGCACCCCAACGGCCGCTTGGGCGCGCCCAGTTCACCGGCCCGCCCGCGAAGCTCACCGGCGGCAGCGCGTACCGCAGCCGGCCCAGCGGACCCTCCGCCTCGGTCAGCCAGGCACCGGGATCGTACGAAGCGGCCCCCTCACCCGGGTCGTCCGCCACGTCCCCCGCCAGCAGCCACCCCGCCGTCCGCGCGAGGGCGAGCCGCACGCACCGGGCCCCGCCCCCGTCCGCCAGCTGCTCCGTGAGCGAGCGCAGGACGGCCGCCGCCAGCAGATAGCCCGTGCCGTGGTCCAGGGCCTGCGCGGGCAGCGCGCCCGGCCGGTCCGCCGACCCCTCGACGGCCGCGATCCCCGTGGCGACCTGCACCAGACTGTCGAACCCGCGCCGCCCCGCCCACGGCCCGTATCCGCCCCACGCCGACAGCTGCGCCACCACGACCCCGGGTCTGCGCTCGGCCAGCGCCCGAGGATCGAGCCCGAAGCGGTCGAGGGCGCCGGGCCGGTAGCCGGTGACGACCACGTCGGCCCGCGCGAGCAGCTCGTCGAACGTGCGCCGGCCGGTGCGCTCCGCCAGGTCGAGCGTCGCCGACCGCTTGCCGAAGCCGGTGTCGGCGTGCTGGTCGGGGAGTTCGGGCAGCCGGGGCGGGTCGACCCGCAGGACGTCCGCGCCGAGCAGCGCGAGCGTGCGGGTCGCGACCGGGCCGGCGATGACCCGGGTGAGATCGAGGACGCGGAGTCCCGCGGCGGGCAGCACGGGGGAGCCGGTGAGCGCGGGAAGGGTCCGTGCGGGCCCGTCACCGACCCGCTCGCGGCCCACCAGCGGCCGCTCGGCCACCGCGACGCCCTGGGGGTGCGCGGCCCACTCCTGGGGCGTACGCAGCGCCACCGCGAGGCCCCCGGCGGCGTACACGGCGTCCTCGACGTCCAGCGAGTACCGTTCCGCGAGCCGTGCGGCCACCGCGTCCACGGAGGGATCCGGGAGGTTCAGCGCGGCCAGCAGCGCCTGCCGGTGGTGGGGGTAGTTGGCGTGCGTCCGCACCCAGCCGTCCGCGGTGCGCCAGAAGCGGGACAGGGGCGCGAACGAGACGGGCGCGCGCCCGTCCACGAGGAGGTGCCGCTCACTGGTGAACGCCGTGGCCACCGCCCCGTCGTCGACCCGCACCCCGGGCACGGCCTGCCCGGTGCGGGCCGCGGTCAGCTCGGCGGCGGCCAGCGCGCAGGCCCCGACGCAGCCGCGGGCCAGCTCGCGCACCGGAAGCTTCGCGGGCAGCGTGCCGTCCCGCACGAGGGGCGTGACACGGGAGAGGAGAGCGGGGTCGCCGCCGAGCGCGGCCCAGGCCGCCCGCGTACCGGCCATCGGTGTGTGCGTCATGCGGGCACTATGCCGCGCACGTCACGCGGGGCACTATGCCGCGCGCCTCACGCCGACGGTTCGGCGGCTGCGGCCGCCCACCCCAGCTTGATCTCCTTCTCCGGCTCGCTGGGCTGCAGCTCCCAGCCCAGCGGGGTCGCGGTCCGCACCACGTAGGAGCCGCCGACGCCTCGGTAGAACCGCAGCGGGACCACGCACTCCTTGGGCAGCTCCGGGGTCTTGGGGTCCTTCGGGGCCGACAGTTTCTTCGTCCACTTGTCGAGGTGCTTGTCGACCCGCGCGCGGTAGAAGTCGACGTCCCCTTCGTGCCGCAGCTCCGGCCAGGTCACGGCCCACAGCGGCCACAGCTCCATGCGGCCGAGGGTCGCGTCCATGACCTTCTCGAAGCCGCGCTCGTAGCCGGGAATGATGTACGTGAAGATCTCGGTGATCATCGCGATGCCGATGAGGACGATCGCGAACGCCAGCCACAGCACCCACCACACGGGCAGCACGATCACGGTGGCGATGAACTGGAGCGTCAGCTGCCAGGTGGGCCGGGCGGGCCGGGGCACCCAGCTGTCCGTGTCGACGGAGCCGAATGCGGGGTTCCGATACTCATACATGGGACGAGATCCTCTCGCGAAGGGCCGGGCGGCACGCAACCGCCCGGCCCGGCTCGCCTCGCGAACCCGCTACTTCCGTACGGCGTCGAGCGCGTCGATCATGCCCACGCCGTAGAAGCCGTTCTTGTTCTTGCCGCCCGCACACACCGCGTCGATCTTGCCGTCGCCGTCGATGTCGTACGGATCGGTGCACTTCATGGCGTCGGCCTCGCCGTAGAGCAGCGCCTTCACCGTGGCCGAAGACGCGTGCGGATGGGCCGACTTGACGAGTGCGGCCACGCCCGCGGCGTGCGGTGACGCCATCGACGTACCCGCCTTGTAGCCGAACTTGCCGCCCGGGAGCGTCGACAGGATGCGACCGTCCGTGGCCGGTGCGTCCGGCGTCTGGAACTTGGTGGAGTCGCCGCCCGGCGCCGCGATGTCGACGACGCCCTGGCCGTAGTTCGAGTACGAGGACTTGATGCCCTTCGCGCCCGTGGCCGAGACGGTCACGACACCCGGAAGCTGCGACGGCAGGTCGAGGCAGTCCGCCGTCTTGATGGTGCGCTCCGTGGGCGTCGTGTCGTCCGGGCTGGAGTCGTCGACGATCTCGTCCTGCGCGAGGTCCGTCTCGGCGTTGCCGGCCGCCGCGACGTTCACCGCGCCCTTGCGCTCCGCGTACCGGGTGGCCCGCCCGACGGCGTCGACCAGGGCCTTCTGGTCGGCGTCCGTCTTGCAGTTGAACAGCCACGGGTCGGTGTAGTAGCTGGAGTTGGTGACGTCCACACCGTGGTCGGCCGCCCACATGAAGCCGCAGACCACGGCCTCCGTGTAGTACATGCCGGTCGCCGGCTCGGCCACCTTCAGGCTCGCCACCTTCACGCCCGGAGCGACGCCGGTGACGCCGGTGCCGTTCTTCGCGGCGGCGATCGTGCCCGCCACGTGCATGCCGTGGTCGCTCTCCCCGGACACCGGACGCCACGCGTCGTCCTTCTGCACGGGCACGCCGCCCAGGCAGCTCGCGGACGCCTTCGCGTCGAAGTTCGGCGCGATGTCGGGGTGCGTGTCGTCCACGCCGGAGTCCAGGACGCCGACGGTGACCCTGGAGCTGCCGAGCGACTCCTTGTGGGCCTTGTCCGCCTTGATGGCCGGCAGGTCCCACTGGAGCGGCTCCAGCTCGTCCTGGCCGGCGCCCGCCTGCCCGGCGGCCTTCTTGGCCTCGGCGGCGGTCAGCGGCCGGTCGGCCTCAAGGGCGTCGTCGGACTGCGCGGACAGCGGCGCCGTGCGGGTGGCCCCCGCAGACGCGACGCCCTTCGCCTTGCGGATCTTCTTGGCGAAGTCCGCGTCCGACGAGTGGACGACGATCACGCCGATCCTGTCGTACGCGATGACGACCTTGCCGCCCGCCTTGGCGATGGCCTTCTTCACGTACGCCGACGTCTTGGCGGACGGTGAACCGCCGTGCCCGGAGCGGACGTTGACGACATAGCTCATCGACGTGCCGTCCGCGAGCGTCGCGTCCAGGGCGGACACGACGGACGACACGGGGCCGCCCGGCTGTGACGCGGCGTCGGTCTGGGCCGACGCCGTGCCCGGCAGGAAGGCGACGGCCGAGGCCACCGCCATGCCGAGCGGGAGTGCGAGCACACGTCGGGAACGCGTGAGGGGTGCGGTCATGTCGTGTGTCCCCATCACTTCTTCACTGCGTCGAGCGCGTCGACGATCCCGCTGCCGTAGAAGCCGTTCTTGTTCTTGCCGCCCTCGCAGACCGCGTCGACCTTGCCGTCACCGTCCGGGTCGTACGGCTCCGTCGGGCAGCCCGGGTTGTCGGCCTGCTTCTTGAGCAGCCGCTGGATCTCGGCGGGGCTCGCCTTGGGGTGCGTCGACTTCAGGAGCGCGGCCACGCCCGCGGCGTGCGGCGACGCCATCGAGGTGCCCTGCAGCCAGCCGTACTGGTTGCCCGGCATCGTGGAGAGGATGCGGCCGTTCTTCGACGGGGTGTCGGCCGGGATCTGGTATTTGTCGCCGCCGGGGGCCGCGATGTCGATGACGCCCTTGCCGTACGTGGAGTAGTACGACTTGAGGTCCTTGACGCCCGTCGCGCTGACCGTGACCACGCCGGGAAGCTGCGTCGGGAGGTCGAAGCACTCGGAGGGGTCGATGGTGCGCGGCACCGGGGTCGAGTCGTCGGGGCTCGAGTCGTCCAGGATCTCGTCGGAGGCGAGGTCGTGGTTGGAGTTGCCCGCCGAGGCGAGGTTCAGGGTGCCCTTCTTCTGGGCGTACAGCTGGGCGCGGTTGACCGCGTCGACGATGGCCCGCTGGTCCGGGTCGTCCATGCAGTTGTAGAGCCACGGGTCCACGTAGTAGCTGTTGTTCGTGACCTCGATGCCCTTGTCGGCGGCGAACACGAAGGCGCAGACGACGCTCTCCGGGTAGAACAGCTCGCTGACCGGGTCGGCCACCTTGATGCCCGCGACCTTGACGCCGGGCGCGACACCCGCGACGCCCACCCCGTTGCGCGCGGCGGCTATCTCGCCCGCGACGTGCGTGCCGTGGTAGTGGTCCGGCTTCTCCGGGCGCCAGGCGCCGGGAGAGGTGTCCGCCTTGCCGCCGACGCAGCTCGCCGACTGCGAGGCCGAGAAGCTGGGCGCGAGGTCCGGGTGGGTGTCGTCGACTCCGGTGTCGATGACGCCGACGGTGACCTTCTTGCTGCCCGGGTTGATCTTCGCTGCCTTGTCGGCGCCTATCGCGCGCAGATCCCACTGGTCGGCCTCGAGCGGCTCGGCGCCCGCATCGGCCTGCGCCTTGAGCGACTTGGCCTCGGCCTTCGACAGGAGGGTCGGCGCGCCCTCCTCCGTGGTGCCCGCCGCCGTCAGGGGCGAGGTGCGGGTCGCGCCCGCGGACTGGACCCCCTTGACCTTGCGCAGCTGCTTGCCGAAGTCGGGGTTGGCCGAGTGCGCGACGATGACGCCGATCTTCGGGTACGCGACGACGACGGAGCCGTCCGCCCTGGCGATCGCCTTCTTGACGTACGCGATCGTCTTGGAGTCCGTACGGGTGTTGACGACATACGCGAGCTTCGGGGCCTCGGCCTTCGCCGACGCGGTGGCGGGTGCGTCGGCGGGGACCGCGGTCGCGACACCCGGGGCGAAGCCGACCGACGCCGCGAGCGCGATGCCGAGGGGCACGGTGAGCGCGATGCGACGTCTGGAACGCAGATGAGCCATGGGATCTCCACATCATCCGGATACGTGAACTGCCCGAACACAACTTGTGATCGGGCAGGTACATGACGGGTCGTTCAGGGTGAAGCTATCCCCCGAACTCCCAGGCCAGCAATGGATTCCGGAAGAAAGCAGTACGTCTCGCCGCGCCGGGCGTGCCGCCGTGACGTTGAACAAGTAACGGAAGCAACATCGACCCCTGTCGGATCACGTCCTGTGGCCTTAGCATCGCCATCCGTGGCTCACGTGATCCGCGTCACTGCCGGACCAGAGAGAGTCAATGGATCAGCTGTCCGTCCCCACCGCACCCGCACCACGAGGAGAAGACTCCGTGGCCCCCGATGCATCCCCACCGTCCAAGGACGGAGAAGCCCCCGCTCCGCACGCGCCGTCCACGGAAGAGTTCCTCCAGGAGCAAGCGAGCCCCGAGTTCGGTGAACTCCGCAAGGCGCACCGCTCCTTCGCCTTCCCGCTGACCGTCGCCTTCATCGTCTGGTACCTGGCGTACGTCCTGCTCTCGAACTACGCGGGCGACTTCATGGGCACCAAGCTGTTCGGCAACATCAATGTCGCCCTGGTCCTCGGTCTCGCGCAGTTCCTCACCACGTTCCTCATCGCCTGGTTCTACTCGCGCCACGCCGCTGCGAAGCTCGACCCCAAGGCCGAGGCCATCAAGTCCCGTATGGAGGGCGGCGCATGAGCCCCGCGCTGAACACCACAGTCCTGGCCGCGACGTCCGACGCCTCCGAGCACCGGGTGCTGATCATCAGCCTCTTCGCGGCCTTCGTCGTCGCGACCCTCGTCATCACCGTCTGGGCGGGGCGCCAGACCAAGAGCGCCGCCGACTTCTACGCGGGCGGCCGCCAGTTCACCGGTTTCCAGAACGGCCTGGCGATTTCCGGCGACTACATGTCCGCCGCGTCCTTCCTCGGCATCGCGGGCGCCATCGCGCTCTTCGGGTACGACGGCTTCCTCTACTCCATCGGCTTCCTGGTCGCCTGGCTGGTGGCGCTCCTCCTGGTCGCCGAGCCGCTGCGCAACTCAGGCCGCTACACGATGGGCGACGTCCTGGCCTATCGCATGCGCCAGCGTCCGGTGCGCACTGCCGCGGGCACCTCCACGATCGTCGTCTCGATCTTCTACCTGCTCGCGCAGATGGCGGGCGCCGGTGTCCTGGTCTCGCTGCTGCTCGGCATCACCAGCGACGCGGGCAAGATCCTGATCGTCGCCCTCGTCGGCGTCCTGATGATCGTCTACGTCACCATCGGCGGCATGAAGGGCACCACGTGGGTGCAGATGGTCAAGGCCGTGCTGCTCATCGCGGGCACCGTGCTGATCACCTTCCTGATCCTCCTGAAGTTCAACTTCAACGTCTCCGACCTGCTCGGCACCGCCGCCTCCAACAGCGGCAAGGGCTCGGCCTTCCTGGAGCCCGGTCTCAAGTACGGCGCGAGCGGCACCTCGAAGCTGGACTTCATCTCGCTCGGCATCGCCCTGGTGCTCGGCACGGCGGGACTGCCGCACATCCTGATCCGCTTCTACACGGTGCCGACCTCCAAGGCCGCGCGTAAGTCCGTGAACTGGGCGATCGGCATCATCGGCTCCTTCTACCTGATGACGATCGTCCTCGGCTTCGGCGCCGCCGCCCTGCTCAAGCCCGGCGACATCATCGCCTCGAACAAGGCGGGCAACACCGCGGCGCCGCTCGCCGCCCTGGAGATCGGCGGCGGTGGCGACTCCACCGGTGGCGCGCTCCTGCTCGCCGTGATCTCGGCGGTCGCCTTCGCCACGATCCTCGCGGTCGTCGCGGGTCTCACCCTGGCCTCGTCGTCCTCGTTCGCGCACGACATCTACGCCAACGTCATCAAGAAGGGCAAGGCCACCGAGAAGCAGGAGATGAAGGCCGCTCGCTGGTCGACCGTCTTCATCGGCATCGTCTCCATCGCACTCGGCGCCCTGGCCCGCGACCTCAACGTGGCGGGCCTGGTCGCCCTCGCCTTCGCCGTCGCGGCCTCCGCGAACCTGCCGACGATCCTCTACAGCCTCTTCTGGAAGCGGTTCACCACGCAGGGCGCGCTCTGGTCCATCTACGGCGGACTCGTGGCCGCGGTCGGCCTTGTGCTGTTCTCGCCGGTCGTCTCGGGCAAGCCCACCTCGATGTTCCCCGACGCGAACTTCGACTTCTTCCCGCTGGAGAACCCGGGCCTGATCTCCATCCCGCTGGGCTTCCTGCTCGGCTGGCTCGGCACGATGCTGTCGAAGGAGGAGCCCGACAAGGGCAAGTACGCGGAGCTGGAGGTACGGTCCCTCACGGGTACCGGAGCCCACTGATTCCGTCTGATTCCATCTGAACGCGCACGTCAGCGGCCGCGTCGTAGATCGTTGGTAGATCTCTACGACGCGGCCGCACCGCTCCTCGTGGGATCGGGCCCCCGTCGATGTCAGTCCCGTCACGTAGGCTCGTGGTATCTGAACCGGACCGGCTGAATCAGGATCAGGGAGGGGGCCCACGTGCTCATCGACACTTATGGCCGAGTGGCCACCGATCTGCGGGTTTCGCTGACCGACAAGTGCAACCTGCGGTGCACGTACTGCATGCCCGAAGAAGGCCTGCAGTGGCTGTCCAAGTCCGAGCTGCTCAGCGACGACGAGATCGTGCGTCTCGTCCGGATCGCCGTGACGCAGCTCGGCATCACCGAGGTCCGCTTCACCGGCGGCGAGCCGCTCCTGCGCCCCGGCCTGGTGGGCATCGTCGAGCGCTGCGCCCAGCTGGAGCCGCGCCCCAAGATGTCCCTGACGACGAACGGCATCGGTCTCAAGCGCACCGCCGCCGCCCTCAAGGTCGCGGGCCTCGACCGGGTCAACGTCTCCCTGGACACGCTGCGCCCCGACGTCTTCAAGACCCTCACCCGCCGTGACCGCCACAAGGACGTCCTGGACGGTCTCGAGGCGGCCCGTGACGCGGGCCTGACCCCGGTCAAGGTGAACACGGTCCTGATGCCCGGCCTGAACGACGACGAGGCCCCGGACCTCCTCGCCTGGGCCGTCGAGAACGACTACGAACTGCGTTTCATCGAGCAGATGCCCCTGGACGCCCAGCACGGCTGGAAGCGCGACGGAATGATCACTGCCGGTGACATCCTGGAGTCTCTGCGTACGCGCTTCGAGCTCACCGAAGAGGGCTCCGGCGAGCGCGGCTCCGCGCCGGCCGAGCGCTGGGTCGTGGACGGCGGGCCGCATCGCGTCGGCGTCATCGCCTCCGTCACGCGCCCGTTCTGCTCGGCCTGCGACCGCACCCGGCTCACGGCCGACGGCCAGGTCCGCACCTGCCTGTTCGCCACCGAGGAGACCGACCTGCGGGCGGCTCTGCGGGCCAATGGGGAGGGCAGCGAGGCGGGTTCGGACGAGGAGATCGCGCGCATATGGAAGCTCGCGATGTGGGGCAAGAAGGCGGGCTCGGGCCTCGACGACCCGACGTTCCTGCAGCCCGAGCGCCCGATGTCGGCGATCGGCGGCTAGCCCTCCGGGGCTTCCCAGTCGGCCAGCGGCACGGTGTCCTTCAACATGCCGCGCACACCGAGGAATTGGGAGAGGTGCTCGCGGTGTTCCTCACATGCGAGCCACGTCTTGCGGCGCTCCGGAGTGTGGATCTTCGGGTTGTTCCACGCGAGCACCCACACGGCGTCGGCGCGGCAGCCCTTGGCGGAACAGATGGGTGTCTCGTCGCTCACAGGTAACGTCCAAGTGCGTTCAAAACAAGGCGACGCCGAGCAGCCACGGGGGGAGCTGCCCGGCGTCGGTCTGTCGCTCCGACGGGGGATGCGGAGCGCGTACGAAGTATGTCACGGGGGACCCGCTGCCTGGCACCGGAACTACATGATTGATCTGAGCTTTTCTTGAGCTTGGCGCAACGTCGACGGTCAGTTCTGGTGGCCCGACGGAGCGTTGGGCTCGCCCCGCGCGGGGCCTGTGTCGGCTTCCGGGAAGGGTTCCGCGGACTCGTCGCGCGCGACGGGCGGCGCGAGCATCGGCCGGGACGGCGCCGGTACGAAGGTCGACGGCAGTGAAGGGGTGTTCTCCCGGCCCGCGTTGGCGATCACCACGGAGACGTACGGCAGGAGGATGCCGAGCACCAGTGCGACGGAAGCAACGTGCCGCTCGACGTTCCACAGCACCGCCGCGGCAATGACCGAAAGCGTACGGATCGACATCGAGATCACGTACCGCCGCTGCCGGCCGCGCACGTCGTCCTCGAGTCCCTGCCGGGCCCCTGTGATCCGGAAGACCTGGGCGCCGCTCTGCTTCCGCATCACATTCCACCGCCTGCTCACAAGAAGCCGGGCACTCCCCGGCCCGGACCCGCTCCACGTTACGCCGGGGCTGCGCAGCCTTCGAGACCGGGGCAGGTTGCTTCTCGGTGTCCTGACTGCGTCATGCCACGTATGGGGGTGCCCGACATGCGCCGTATGGAGGATCGGCCGACACTGACCGTAATGCTCATGTTGAGCCGAATGAGGAGGCAGCTATGAGCTGGTTGTGGGCCATCGTCGTCGGATTCGTGCTGGGGCTTATCGCCAAGGCGATCCTTCCCGGAAAGCAGCACAGTCCGCTCTGGCTGACCACGATCTTCGGCATCATCGGTGCGATCATCGGCAACTCGCTTGCCTCAGGATTCGGCATCGATGACACCAAGGGCATCGACTGGGGCCGGCACGCCCTCCAGCTGGTGGCGGCCCTCGTCGTCGTGGGCGTCGGAGACATGGCGTACAAGATGATCAAGGGCAATAAACAGCAGGCCTGACCTGCGGGTACGCGGCATGCGAGAGGGGCCGGTCCGTGTGGGCCGGCCCCTCTCGCGCGTCTGCGGTACCGCGGGTCAGCCCGCGGTGACCTCGACCGCCGCCAGGTTCTTCTTGCCCCGGCGAAGCACCAGCCAGCGGCCGTGCAGGAGTTCGTCGCGGGTCGGTACGGCGTCCTCGGAGGCGACCTTCGCGTTGTTCACGTACGCACCGCCCTCCTTGACCGTGCGCCGGGCCGCGGACTTGCTCGCCACCAGGCCGACCTCCGCGAGGAGGTCCACCACCGGGCCGAGCTCGGCGACCTGGACGCGCGGCAGCTCGGAGAGGGCCGCGCTCAGCGTCGCCTCGTCGAGGTCGCCGAGCTCACCCTGGCCGAACAGCGCCTTGGACGCGGCGATGACCGCGGCGCACTGGTCGGCGCCGTGCACCAGCGTCGTCAGCTCCTCGGCGAGCGCGCGCTGGGCCGCACGGGCCTGCGGACGCTCCTCGGTGAGCTTCTCCAGCTCTTCGAGCTCCTCGCGGGACTTGAAGCTGAGGATGCGCGCGTACGTCGAGACGTCCCGGTCGTCCACGTTCAGCCAGAACTGGTAGAAGGCGTACGGCGTGGTCATCTCCGGGTCGAGCCAGACGGCGCCGCTCTCGGACTTGCCGAACTTGGTGCCGTCCGCCTTGACCATCAGCGGCGTGCCGACGGCGTGCACCGTGGCGTCCGGCTCCAGGCGGTGGATCAGGTCGATGCCCGCCGTGAGGTTGCCCCACTGGTCGCTGCCGCCGGACTGCAGCGTGCAGCCGTAGCGCCGGTAGAGCTCCAGGAAGTCCATGCCCTGCAGCAGCTGGTAGCTGAACTCCGTGTACGAGATGCCCTCCTGGGACTCCAGGCGGCGGGCCACGGAGTCCTTGGTCAGCATCTTGTTCACGCGGAAGTGCTTGCCGATGTCCCGCAGGAACTCGATCGCGGACATCCCCGCGGTCCAGTCCAGGTTGTTGACCATCAGCGCGGCGTTCTCGCCCTCGAAGGACAGGAACGGCTCGATCTGCGAGCGCAGCCGGGCCACCCAGTTCGCGATCGTCTCCGGGTCGTTCAGGGTGCGCTCGGCCGTCGGACGCGGGTCACCGATCTGACCCGTGGCGCCGCCGACCAGGGCGAGCGGGCGGTGCCCGGCCTGCTGGAGTCGGCGGACCGTGAGGACCTGCACCAGGTGTCCGACGTGCAGGCTGGCCGCGGTGGGGTCGAAGCCGCAATAGAACGTGACGGGGCCGTCCGCGAGCGCCTTGCGCAGTGCATCTTCGTCCGTGGACAGGGCGAAAAGCCCGCGCCACTTCAGCTCGTCGACGATGTCCGTCACGGTCTTGTGTCTCCTTGAAAGGCTTCTGGGAAAAGCTCTGGCCGGTACCGGTTGGTACCGGCCAGTCTATGGGCGTCAGACGCCTTGGCTGACCGAGCTCATGTTGAAGTCGGGGATGCGCAGGGCGGGCATCGCGGCCCTGGTGAACCAGTCGCCCCACTCCCGGGGCAGCGTCTTTTCCGTGCGCCCGGCCTCGGCGGCCCGCGAGAGCAGGTCGACCGGCGACTCGTTGAAACGGAAGTTGTTCACCTCGCCCACCACCTCGCCGTTCTCGACGAGATAGACGCCGTCCCGGGTGAGGCCGGTGAGCAGCAGCGTGGCCGGGTCGACCTCGCGGATGTACCAGAGGCAGGTCAGGAGCAGCCCTCTCTCCGTGCTGGCCACCATCTCCTCGAGGGAGCGGTCGGTGCCGCCGTCCAGGATGAGGTTGTCGATGGCCGGGGCCACCGGCAGGCCGGTCAGGGCCGCGCTGTGCCGGGTGCTGGTCAGGTGCGAGAGCTCGCCGGCGCGCATCCACTCGGTGGCGGTCAGCGGCAGCCCGTTGTCGAAGACGGACGAGTCGCCGCCGGAGGCGTGCGCGAGGACGAACGGGGCGGACTCCAGGCCCGGCTCGTTCGGGTCGCTGCGCAGCGTCAGGGGCAGCTCGGCGAGCCGGTCGCCGACGCGGGTGCCGCCGCCGGGCTTGGAGAACACCGTCCGGCCCTCGGCCGCGTCCCGGGCCGACGCCGACCACAGCTGGTAGATCAGCAGGTCCGCGACGGCCGTCGGCGGCAGGATCGTCTCGTACCGCCCGGCCGGCAGGTCGATGCGCCGCTGTGCCCACCCCAGGCGCTTGGCGAGCTCGGCGTCGAGCGCCGCCGGGTCGACGTCCTTGAAGTCCCGGGTGGCACGCCCCGCCCACGCGGACTTCGTGCGGTCCGGGGACTTGGCGTTGAGTTCGAGGGTGCCGTTGGGCTGGTCGTGCCGCAGGCGCAGCCCCGTGGACGTACCGAGGTAGCTCGACACGAGTTCGTGGTTCGCGAAGCCGTACAGCTCACGCCCGCCCGCGCGCGCCGTGGCGAAAGCCTCGCCGAGCGCGGGGGCGAAGTCCGCGAAGACCGCGGACGACGTCTCGGCGGGGGCGTCCCTGAAGTCCGCGGACTCCTCGGACCCGGCCACCAGCGGCTGCGCGTCCTCGGCGGGAGCCGCCCCGCGCGCGGCGCGCTCGGCGGCGCGGACCAGGGGCTCCAGCTCGGCGGCGGTCACGGCCGAGCGCGAGACGACGCCGGATGCGGTGCCTTCCTTGCCGTCGACGGTCGCGACGACGGTGAGGGTGCGGCCGCGGGTGACGCCGTTCGTGGTCAGGGCGTTGCCCGCCCAGCGCAGGTTCGCGGTCGAGTGCTCGTCGGCGATGACGACGCAGCCGTCGGCGGTGGACAGTTCGAGTGCGCGCTCGACGATCTCGTGCGGCTTGTTCATCCGGCTCGCCCGGTTCGTACGAGAGGTCATCGCCCTGCCTCCTGCGTCGTGTTGAGGATGTTGACGCCTCGGAACAGGGCCGAGGGGCAGCCGTGGGAGACCGCGGCGACCTGGCCCGGCTGGGCCTTGCCGCAGTTGAAGGCGCCGCCGAGCACGTACGTCTGCGGGCCGCCGACCGCCGCCATCGAACCCCAGAAGTCGGTGGTCGTCGCCTGGTACGCGACATCGCGCAGCTGGCCGGTGATACGGCCGTTCTCGATGCGGTAGAAGCGCTGCCCGGTGAACTGGAAGTTCACCGGGGGAGCGGAGGGCATATCCCTCTGATCAGCGTTTGTACAGGTCAGGCGGCTTTCCACGGTCTACCCTCAATCCCTGTTCATACCGGTTGAAACCGGACCGCGCGGGGTCTGGTGATGACTTGGTGTCGACCTCGGGTCCCGTCTCGGGGCACTGCGCGTCGGGCCTGAGAGGTAGGGCTCTGGAGCGCTGCACAGGCTACCTGCCCGGACCGCGAACGGGCTGGGGAGAGGGATCGCGACTGCGCCCTACGTGGGCGGGACGGCTCGCGTCCACAGTTCTTCGGAGTGCTCCGCGAACCGATCGAACATGCCCCCGTCGCCCTGGCGCCTTAGGTGCAGCAGCGGGGAGTCATGCCCTACAAGCCTCGCCAGGTGAGGCGTCACTAGCGCGTCGTCGTCGAACCTGAACACAGAAAGGGATACGTGATTCACCGCGTCCTCGGCGGCACTGAAGCGCGTCTCAAGCCCTTCGACGGGCGAGATGCGACCCAGCTCCCCTAGCGTGATCCGGACGCGTGCTGACACGCTCAGGGTGGCGTCCTCAATAGCTTCGCGCTGTCGCGTCGTCTCGCCTTCCGGGTCTCCGAGCAGGAACCGTACGCGGCACCCTTGCCCAGCCTTCTGCCGTAGGAGGTTGGCGAACTGCGGGATCTGCGTCCAGAAGAAGTAGTTGGTGTATCCGGCGAGAAAGATGTCTGTCTCTGCGCCCGCTACCAGGTCCGCCCACACCGTGGAAGGGCACGCGGAGCGATAGGGGTAGCTGTGAATGATCTCGCGATCAGAGCCGGTCTTGATGCGGTCCTTGATGGACTGCGGCCACAACATCTCTTCGTCTACTCCTAGCGCCCTGCATGCGTCCGCGCGGTTCCGCGCATGGGGTGTCAGTTCAGGATCCTCTAGCCAACGCTGAATGGTCTTCACTGAGACGCCGATACGCCCAGCCAGCTTCCGCGGGGAGAGATTAGCGTCTGCCATAGCCGACTCTAGAGCGACATTCAAGACTTCCCCCATGGACAGTTGGGACGTTTCCACCGTAGCGCGGGACGTTCTAACTGTCCCAATTTCAGGGGGAGATACGTCCTCGACCACAGCCCATGCTCAGGTCATGGCAGCAGACAACAGAGTTGGTGATCTGGTCAAGGACTGGAGGAACGGGCAGGTTGCGGAGGTGATCGCCGTTGATGATGAGGCCGAGAGGCTCACGGTCGCCCGACCGTCCGGCATCACATGGGACACCGACGACAAGGCGTGTCGCCCAGCTACGGACCGGGAGCGGAAGGGCTTCGCTTTCGTTCAACGCGCGGTCCTTGAAGCAGCGGCACAGTGCAAGAGGGCCTTGCCGTGAGGTGGTTAAGGGGCTGGAGGGTCAGTTCAGACGGGGCCTTCTGGGGCGGCATTCTCACTTCGCTGTGCGTCGCGTCCCTGCTCGCCGTGATCGGTCTGGCCATGTCAGGCCGCCTTTGAAGCTCCGCCCTGCTGTGGTTGGTCCCTTCGGCAGGCGCGGATAAAGCCCGCTCCGGTCGCTCCTCCCACGCGACCGAGGACAACGGCCGGAGCGGGTCTATCGCTGACACAGGAGACGCCAATGCAGGGTCACGAACTGATCTTCGGCTTGGTCGTGCATGACCTGGACACAGACCTTGTCGGGCGGGTGCGCTTGGTCGCTGGGGGAGAGGTCATCCTCCAGAGGCCTTCGGGGCGGCAGTGGGGGGCCAGGGCGGAAGCGCTGAAGCTCGCAACGGAGAGGCAGAAGCAGGATCTAGGCGGGTAGCGCCTGAGATGGCAAGAGTTTGAGCAGGCGAGCAGGCGAACGTCCGCGCAATTCCCCGGACCCTGGAGTTGCGCGGGCTTTCGCCTGCTCGGCAGGTGCCACTGTGGGTTGCTGAATGCTGGGCCGTGATCGCGGAGCGGGTGACTATCCGTCGATCAGTTGCAGCGTTTCGATGTCGTCCCATCCGCGTGCGGTGAGTCTCTCTCGCAGGGCCAGTTCGGGGGTAGCTCGGATGAGGAGGCAGTGGGGTGGCTGGAGGTGGTTGGCGAGAGCTACGAGGATCTCCAGGGCGCTGTTGGCGAGGTAGTGGACGCCGGTCAGGTCGATGGCGATCTCTTGCGTGGAGCCGTGCTGGTCGGTCAGGGCCAAGGTCAGCGCGCCTTTGTGCGTGCCGAGGACTTCCCCGAACAGGCGCACACCTTGGGAGGCGCCCGACGGCACGATGATCAGAGAATCGTCGGCGAAGTAGCCGTGCATGGAAGGTCCCGGATGCCGTGCACCGTCGAGAGCAGGCGAAGCCAGGGGGAGCCCCGAAAGGGAGCGGCGTCTCTCGCGGTGCCATGTGGCGGGTGCAGAGTCCCGCTGTGCAGCCGCTGGCGTAGGGGGCCCACTCCGGGCCCATGAGGTCGCCGGTACGCCGTTGCCGCGCTGACGGCCAACAGTCATCCCACGGACTACGACAAAGCTACTCCCGGAAGAGGGCTGGCCGATAGGCCACGAAATGGCCGCCCCGGCGCGTGTCCTCTGCCGACTGTGTCCGAGACAGGTCACCCAAGACCGACTCATTCGGATAAGTGGTTGACCCGTCTGGCGAGCTACCCCATTCTGGTGACTCATTCGGATGAGTGGTCAACCGGTGAATGTGGCCGGTGGCTGCTCGTCATGTTGCGAACTGAGGGGTAGTCAGATGATGGGATACCGCAAGGGTCTGCGTGCGCTGGTCGTTGCTGGCGCGGCGGTGCTGGGGCTGGGGGCTGTCGGGGTGGCGGGAGCGTCCGCGATGCCCCTTCCGGGGCCGAACGGCTCCAGCGGTGCCGCCGTGGCACCGCACAACACTGCCGACAACGGTCTGGCGGACGGGCGCTTGACGTGCGGTGAGCACGTGCGGGCCACGGTCAACGGGCTGCGGATGCGTACGGGCCCGAGTACCAACTACGGGGTCCTGGGCCAGCTCTACACGGGTGACCGGATGAAGCTGATCGGGCTGAAGCAGGACAGCGGCGGACAGTCCTGGTATCGGGTGGCCTTGAGCGGCAGTTCGGCGGGTGGTCTGCCGGGTGGCTATGTCGGCTGGGTCGTGGGCTCGTACCTGTACTGACGGCCTGTGGCGGCGGTTGAGCCCGTAAGAATGCGGCCCCCTCTCTGTGTCGGCAGGGAGGGGGCCGCGCTCTGTGTCGGCAGGGAGGGGGCCGCGCTGGCGCTTGGCTCGATGTGGGCTCCCGGTGCAGCCGCGCTGGCCTCGATCATTGGTTGTTCAACTCGCGTTGCTTGGGCGGGTGTTGGCTTCATTCGGCCTGATGGGGCGTGTGGTGAGTGTGTGGCGTGCGGCCTGGGAGATCAATTGATCGCATGGGGCTTCGGAATAGTTCTGTGATTGGCATTCAGAAACATCACAGCCTGTAGCAGACTGAGCATTTCCGGGGGTCCGTAGGCCTGAGCGGGCCGAACTCAGGCTGTCTGCAACGTAGTTCGTTGCAGATGCGATGGCGGCATATGCCGTCGTGAGGAGTGAGGACGCAATGGTGAGCCAGCGGGGATCGGGCTACGGCGGGGAGCCGGATGACGCGGTGTGGGTGGCAGGCGTTGACTACGTTGCTGCCTGGACTGCTGCGGATGAGGCGGCGACCGAAGTCAACGAGGCTGCTGAAGCTCTGGGGATCGCCAGTCACCTGGTGCGGGCCATCCCGCACACGGGTATCCGGGGTGAGTCGGTGGTCTGGATGCAGCCTGAGGGCGTCCGGGAGATCGCTCACTTACTGGGCGAGTTAGCGGAGGGACGCCGGGCGGGCTGAGGGCCTGCGGCCGGTCAACGGATAGAAAGGGATGAGGGCATGGCGCGGGAGTGGCGTAACCGGAAGGACAAGCGGGTGACGGTGCAGGGGAACTTCATCCGCTGCGAGGGATGCCGTC
>NZ_JBEYTL010000023.1:0-105633 GCF_040643025.1 Streptomyces sp. NPDC047525 | reverse complement strand
CCTCCCCGCCACCACAATCTTCGACCACCCCACCCCCACCACCCTCACCGAACACCTCCACCAACAACTCACCCCCAACACAGCCGACATGGCACAGGACGCGACGGCCCGGACGGTCAAGCGGATCCTCTCGGCGCTCGACGGGGTGAAGGGCATGCTGGCGTCCATCCCTGCGGCCGATGTCGCAGCGACCCGGATTTCGACGCATCTGCACGCCCTGCTCGCTGAGTTGGACGGACCTGAGGCGGCCGGCAAGGAAGCGGATGTCGCCGATCAGCTGGAGTCGGCGTCGGCGGACGAGCTCTTCAAGTTCATCGACAGCGAACTCTGAGCGGACAGGCCATGACAGCGCACGAGTCAGAATCGGGACTGCACGTCGAGCCGGTGTACGAGTCGGACGCACTGGCGGGCTGGGACGCAGCCGAGAAGCTCGGCCGGCCCGGCGCGTACCCGTTCACGCGGGGCGTCTATCCGTCGATGTACACCAGGCGGCCGTGGACGATGAGGCAGTACGCGGGTTTCGGTACAGCGGTGGAGTCCAACGCGCGGTACAAGCAGCTGATCGCGAGCGGCACTTCAGGGCTCTCCGTGGCCTTCGACCTGCCCACACAGATGGGCTACGACTCGGACGCGCCGCTCGCGCACGGCGAGGTCGGCAAAGTCGGGGTCGCGATCGATTCCATCGACGACATGCGGATCCTGTTCGGCGGCATTCCGCTGGACCGGGTCTCCACCTCGATGACGATCAACGCCCCCTCCGCCGTCCTGCTGCTCCTGTACCAGCTGGTGGCGGAGGAACAGGGCGTCGGTGCCGACCAGTTGACGGGCACCGTCCAGAACGACGTACTGAAGGAGTACATCGCGCGCGGGACATACATCTTCCCGCCCGAGCCCTCGCTGCGGCTGATTGCCGACGTGTTCCGTTACTGCAGGGCCGAGATGCCCAAGTGGAACACCATCTCGATCTCCGGCTACCACATGGCCGAAGCGGGAGCCTCACCCGCTCAGGAGATCGCCTTCACGCTGGCCAACGCGATCGAGTACGTGCGTACCGCGATCGCCGCGGGCATGGACGTGGACGACTTCGCGCCGCGGCTCTCCTTCTTCTTCGTGGCGCGAACGACGTTCCTGGAGGAGATCGCCAAGTTCCGTGCCGCGCGCAGGATCTGGGCCATGATCATGCGGGAGGAGTTCGGTGCACGGAGCCCCAAGTCGATGATGTTGCGCTTCCACACCCAGACCGCGGGCGTCCAGCTGACCGCACAGCAGCCCGAGGTGAACCTGGTGCGGGTGGCGGTCCAGGGCCTCGCGGCCGTTCTGGGCGGCACTCAGTCGCTGCACACCAACTCCTTCGACGAGGCGATCGCGCTGCCCACCGACAAGTCCGCCCGGCTGGCGTTACGCACCCAGCAGGTCCTGGCGTACGAGACGGATGTGACCTCGACCGTCGATCCCTTCGCCGGGTCCTATGCGGTCGAGCGGCTGACCGACGACCTGGAGAGCGCGATCATTGAGCTCATGACCAGGGTCCAGGAGGCGGGCGGGGCCGTGGCCGCCATTGAGCGCGGCCTGCAGAAGAACGAGATCGAGGAGAACGCGTACCGCATCGCCGAGGAGACGGACGCCGGGGAGCGGGTGGTGGTCGGCGTCAATCGGTTCCGGCTCGACAAGGAGGAGCCGTACGAGCCGCTGCGCGTCGACCCCGCGATCGAGGCCCAGCAGACGGAGCGCCTCGCCAAGTTGCGTGCGTGGCGGGTGGGCGAGTACGTGGACGCGACACTGAACGACCTGCGCAAGGCCGCCGAAGGCGAGGACAACGTCCTGTACCCCATGAAGGAGGCGCTGCGCGTGGGCTGCACGGTCGGTGAGGTCTGTGACGTCCTGCGTACCGCCTGGGGCGTCCACACACCTACCGTCCACTGACGACCGACCAGCCACAAGCGGCCATGAACAGGCCACAAACGGCCCGCAAATGGGCCACAAACAGGCCATTGTCGCTTTATCGCACTTCTATGACAGATTTGCCCGCCTGATGGAGGCCTCCTTACGGTGGCGGGCATGGGGTACACCATCACCCACCTCCACCATGTGGGCCACGTCGTCGAGGACATGGCACAGGCGATCACCGTCTATGAGCGGCTGGGTTTTCGCCTGCCGCCGCCGAGATGTCCAGCAATGCCGCTCCACGAGGGTGGCGCGCCCGAACCGTTCGGGACCGGCAACACCCACGCCGATTTCCCGAACTCGTTCCTCGAACTCGTGGCCTGGATACAGGACGGCACCACCGATCGCCTGCCGGCCGACGCGCACCTCGTACCGCTGGAGGCGCCGGCCGACGTCCTCCCCCGGCTGGTGGAGCAGATCAGGGAGACGAGCGCAAACGTCGCGGCGAGCCTGAACCGCTTCGAGGGGCTGCACATCCTCATGCTCTCCTCCCCCGACATCGACACCGCCGCCACGCAGCTGTCCGACGCCGATGTGCACCACGGCGGGGTGAACACCGTCCGCCGCCCGACGCCGCCCGGCGCCTTGAAGCCGGTGGAGACCGTTCGTTACCTGGAGATCAGCGGCGACGACCCGGATGCCCGGTCGGGCACGGTCGCGGAGGGCCGGGTCGGTGTCGCCGCCGATCTGGACCCGGACATCCAGAGCGCCCGGCACCTCGACCATCCCAACGGCGCCGTCGATCTCGTCGAGGTCGTGCTCTGCGTCGCCGATCAGGAGATGGACGCGGTTCAGGAGCGGTACGAGACCTACCTCGGCCGGGCGGCGCGGCACGACGGACCAGGCAGGGTCATCGACCTGGACGATGCCGCCCTGAGGCTCGTACCCGCCTCCGGTCTCGACGCGCTGTTGCCGGGCGAGCGGCCTGCCGCACTGCCGGCGTTCGTCGGCTACACCGTCGCGGTGCACGACCTCTCCCTCACCCGCGACCTGCTGCACCGCAACGGACTCCCCCTGCGCGGGACGCCGTCCGGCGACGCCTTCGTGCCGTCCGCGGCGGCTCTCGGCGCCGCTGTCACCTTCCGCCAGGCACGCCCCCGCGCCGGTCAGCGCAGGCCGAACAGCCTCGTCAGCGGGTGACACTGGTAGCGGCCCGGCGCCCGGGACTCCAGGAACTGGACGTCGACCAGCTGCCCCAGGATGGCCTCGGCCGCCGAGGGCACCCCACCCGTCGCAGCTGCCACCTCCGCCACGGTCAACCCGCCTTGCTCCGCTGCCAGTAGGGGCAGGGCGAGCCGGTGGGGTCGCGGATCGGCGAGGCAGGCGCGCCCGCGATGCGCAGGGCCGGCGGAAGGGTGGCGAGGTCCTGGGCGTCGAGGTCGGCGGCCGCACGGCGCAGACCGGTGAGCTCGCCCCGGCGCATGCCCGTGTAGGCGGCGGTGATGATGTCGAACCGGGCGGCTTCTTCAAGACGGGTACGGCCGCGTTGCCGCGCGAGGCGTACGGAGTTGACCGGGATGAGACGTTCCAGGGCGACCGAGGACAGGATGAGGCTGAGAAGTTCCCCGATCGCGGCGACGGTGGTCGGCTTGTAGCTTGCTCGCAGCTGCTTGAGCCAGGTGGCGACGGCGGTGGGAGTGATCTCGCCGAGCGGCATCTCGCCCCAGGCTGGCAGCAGATGATCCTTCAGCAGGCCCGGCATCCGGCGGCGATGTTGGGGCTCCGAGGCGGGGACCAATGATGGCCGGGCCCGGAGGGGACAGTGCGACCGGCGCTGCCGACTCGACAGGGAGGTCGACGCCCGGGCATCTCCACACCGCGCGCTACAGACGCCAACATCCACTTGCATCCCGCCAAAGGGACGGGGAAAGGCGTCAAAGGGTCAACTGGGAGCACGACCCCTTACCTCGTACACCGGACCGGACAGCGGAGATGTTCCGTGGGAGCGACCGGATCGGGTGACCATCCGTCGGCCCCCGGTTGGCGTCGCTCCCCGACTCCCGTTCCCGGGAGCGCTGGAAGCCGCTCCCCGCTCCCCGGATTGCCCCCAAACACGAAGTAGGCACCACCCGAAGGTGATCCCTACCTGCGACGTTTCCGTCGGGACGACAGGATTTGAGCCTGCGCCCCCTTGCCCCCAGCAATGCGGTCGGATCCGGTTCAGAGTTCTGAAGCGCCGTTGACAGCCGTGCGGCGCCGTAGGCGGAAGTACGACACCCCTCTCAGCATCCACGCAAACTGCGTCACCCGTAGCGTGGTGAGCGTGGCCACCCACACGACCAGCCCTCAACGCTCGGCCATATCCGGGAAATATCCAGTTCACAGCGGCCGCAATGCGCGGGAGCGCTCGGCGGCGCCGGTCACTGTTCCCAACATGGAGAGCACGGCAGCCACATGAGCGTCCCCGTGCGTGTCCACCCCGAGAACCACGGCCCCCGTGGGCCGACATCGGCGGGCGCGCGGGCGGGGACGCACCCGGCGCGCGGCGGCCTATTCAGTGCGCAGTCCTGGTCCGGCGGGCCTGGATCTGCGGGGTATGAGTGAGCGGCGACCAGGCATCGGGCGGTGGCTGGTCGGGACTCGTAGCCCGCTGGAACGCGGCCTGGACGGTTCTGCCCCCGATCGCGGGCGCGCGGAGACCTGCACGCGGACGCGACGGACGACGTATGGGCGGTGGGCACCGAAGCCGGTGTCGGCGGCTTGCCCGGACGCCCCGGCAACCCCGCCCTGGCCCATTGGGACGGCAGGGGCGCGGCGGGCGCGGCGGGCGCGGCGACGGCTCCCCCCTACCTCAACGACGTGCCCCCCACTCCCGGCACCGCGGGATTCTGGTCGGTGGGCATGACGAACCCTGCCCCGCTCCCTACGACCGAAGCGCACCCGGAACGTCTCTTCTGACACGGTTGCCGCGGTCCGGGGCGACTGTTCGGGCCGTGTTCGAGCTGGTCGCCCCATGGCCAGGTCCGGGACGGCGGGGTAACACTGGTCGGGGTGGGCGGGCGAATCCGGGGGAGTTGACGATGCCGCCAACTCGGTGCTCTGCACGCCTGGTGTGCGCACAAGCCATGCACCAACCCGTCAGCGGAAAGACCTTGGGGCGGCCATGACAGGACTGATGAGCAGCCTGGCTCAACTCGCGCAGGGAGTGGTACGCAGCCCATCGCGCCCACCGGTGTTCGCCAGCATCCCGCCTGAACAGATCGACCGTCCCTTCGCCACAAACCCGTTGGTGCCGGACCAGGACTACTTCGAGGTGTGCATCGAGCGGGTGCACCTCGCACACGGCAAGGAATGGCTCAGCACCTTCGCCCCGATGGTGGTGGCCACCACGGAGTTCTCCTACGACGGCATGCGGACGCTTGTGCCCGCCGTGGTGGGCCCGAAGCTGTTGGAGCATCTCGGCATGGGGGCGCCGCCGGACGCGGTGGTCGCGGGGACGCGGGTCGCCGGCCCCTATCCGGTGCGGCCCGGCGGTGTCGCGGTCGCGGTCGTGATGCACCGGATCGAGCAGAAACAGCTCTTGACGCCCGTACTCGAGGCCGTTGAAGGCGTCTCGGCGGCGCTGAGCCTCGCCGCCGGCGTCGCGCCCTTCACCGCTGTGGCCCGCGTACTGCTGAACGGAGTCACCGCCCTGACCGGTGGCGACAGCCCGCTGCTGGGGCGCCGGGATCAGTTCGGCCATACTCAACCGGGATACTTCGCTCTGCTTGACCCGGATGCCGGGTGCGACCCCGCGAGGCTGTGGGTACGCCAAGGCGCCCTCGTCCTCAAGGAGGTCGACGGCTCGTTCACACCGCTGCTGAACGCAGACTACGTCCTGTACCGGATCGGCCAAGTGGACCAGACAGAAGTGGATGTGACCGCGCTTGCCCTGTACCGGGCGTGGGGGTTGGTGGTCCAGGAAGCGGCACGTGCGCACTCGGACGGAGTCTGGGAGAGCGCCAAGGTCCGCATGTCCGCACTCGTGGCGATGCTCTACAGCAGCCCCGACCTGACGTGGAGTCATGCCGACACGCTCCAACGCGAGTGGACCCAGCGGATGAAGGACCTGCGCGCGAGCGCGATCGCACGCAGCGAACTGTCCGGCGAGGCCGGTGACATGGACCGGATCCGCGAGCACGCGATGTCCGTCCTCGACCTCTGAGACGGCGTCACCATGACCAAGGCCACGCTGACCCTGCTCAATGAGCATGAGGGCGAGTACGAGGACGACATGCACTTCCTACGCTCCCGCGGGCGCCATGTGCGCGGGCCGTTGGGGAGCCATCCGCTCCTGCGCCACACGGTGAGCGTGCTGCACCGCTGGGTGGCTCGGTACGACGAGAACTGCAGTCGCGACGAACTGGTCCTCCTGGGGCGCTGCCTATACGCCTTGGCTTTCGGTGAACGATCAGCGGCTCAAGAGGGCGGTCAAGAGGACAAGTCCGCACCCCTCCTGGACGCGTTCGAGGAAACCTACGCGGACCACCGGACCCGCTACCGAGACCAGCCGCTCCGGCTGCGCCTGGTCATCACCCCGGAGGCCGGACGCTGTGAACTCGGCAGGTACCCGTGGGAGTTCCTCTACAAGCCCGAGGGCACGCGGGGCTTCTTCGTCGCGGGCGAGCGTACGGAACTGGTACTCACCCGCTATGTGCCGCCGGTGGTCGTATCCGATGCCGATCAGTCGCGCGAGGACGACGACAAGTTGCGCATCCTCGTCGTACTCTCGCTCGCTCAGTCACCCGAGCTCGGCACGGTGTCCGCCGATTCCCTCGTCAAGGACATCATCGCGTTGCGTTCGGACTCCATCGAGGTGGAGCCGTTGCGGTCGCCCACCCGCGGAGAGTTGCGGGAGGCGGTGAGTGCGCAGCACCCGCACATCATCCATTTCGTCGGCCACGGTGACAGCGAGAAGGGAATCGCCCTGCGCAAGGACGCGGCGCAGATCAGGGACGACGAACTGCAGGCCGAGGCTGAAGCGCTGCGGTCAAGGGGGGAGCGCGTGGCGAGGGTGGACCCGACGGACTGGGTCGACCGGGAGACCATCAGCGGCATTCTCCGGGGAGGAGAGGGCGGAGGGCGAAGGAAGTTGGGCCGCCTGGTGTTCCTGCATGCCTGCACGGGTGCGACAGCCGAGGAGTCGGAGATCTCACTCAAGGAGTACGAGAGCGTGGCCACGCTGCTGGCCGGATCCCCGGGGATCGCGGGGGTCATCGCCATGCAGTACCCGATCTCCAACTGTGACGCGCAGATGTTCGCGCGCCACTTCTATCAGGAGCTGCGCAACGGGCAGTTCATCGACCAGGCGGTCGGTTCCGCGAGGCGCCTGCTCGGCCACGCCGACCAGCGTCGCAGGGCGGCCTGGGCGGATCGCGGATTCGCCACCCCGGTCGTCTACCTCAGTGACGACGACCCGCTGTGCCAGGCGCTGCCGCAGCGTCTGTCGAACCCGTCGGCAATCTGCCCCAATGAGGTCTGCCAAGCCCCTCTGGACCTGGAAAAGGGCGTCTGCCCGAGTTGCCTGAAGGTCTTCATGTCGTGTCGCAAGCCAGGAGGATGCCCGGGTCTGGTCGTGGCCGAACTGGGAGCCCACTGCAATAACTGTGGCTACCGACTGGCACGACCGAGCAGCCCGCCCACCGGACGAAGGGCTCAGGCAACTCGACCGGACGGCGGTTCGGGTCACGGCAGGCACGCGCCGCCGCCGCTCCGCGGCACCCGGCCCGAGGACACCGGCGAGGCACCTCCCGCGGACACCTGGGAGTGAGCATGGCGAACCGGGCGGAGGTGAGCGGGCTTCTCAGGCTCTCGGCGGACGTGCCCTCCCTGTTGCTTGCCGAGGCCTATCGCGGGGCGTCACTCGCGGACTGCGACATGCACCACGCGGCGGATCTGTTGGAACCGATCCGTGCCGTGGCGGTGGAGGGCCCGGGCCCCTACGCCTGGTGGCGGGCTATCGCCGCCACGGCAGGGAGGGCCGCGGACACTCCCTTGTGCCCCACCGTCGACGAACTGCGGGTCTCGTTCATCGACGCGGTCCAGGAAGCCGCGACAGCCGAGGTGCGCATGGCCTGCCTACAGGGGGCCGAAGCGGCCGCGCGTCAGTGGTTGTCCACGTTCGCCGAGGCGTTGACGGAGTATCGACACCAGGTCTGCGAGGCCTTGCTCGCCTCACCCGTCCCGCTGGGGGCGCCACCCGACGACGATGCCCCGGTGCCGCTGGAGGGCGTCCCCTCGGCTCTGTTGCGCGGCCGTTGGGACCTGCTCGCGCCGGTGGTCGACTACTTCCTGCGCAGTCGGCATGTCACAGCCGCCCTCCGCCCCCGGCTGCTCGCCATGGCCGCTCAGATCGCTCTGTACTACACCGACGATCGCCCGCTGGCCCGGCGTCTCCTGGCCCAGGCCGAACAGTTGCATGACCAGGACCCGGTGGTCTGGGAGGCACGTGGTGACCTCGCCTGGCAGGGGTTCCGCATCCGCGACGCGCGCGAGAACTACGAGCGGTCGATCGCCTGCGCTCCCACCACATCGAACGGCTACTGGCGGCTGGGTGACATGTATCAGGAACTGGGCGACCTGGAGGCCGCCGAGCAGGAGTACCTGCGCGGTTTCCGGGAGAGCCCTCACAACGAGGGCTACCTCATCGCCCTCATCAGGCTGCACGAACACGAGCGCGTCTATCGCCGCAGGAGCGGGCAGGACCTGCAGTCCTGGGTACGGACCGTGGCAGCCATCAGTCCCGAGGTTCTGTACGACGTCGAGGTGGCCGTGGCCCGCACCCTCGGCACGAACGGGGAGCAGGAGCAGGCGATCGCCTACCTCCACGCCGCCACCGCCCGGGAGCCGGATCGTGCCGATGCCTTCGCCGCCTGGGGTGCCGTCCTGATGGAGACCGACCAGCTCGGCGAGGCACAGGAGAAGCTGGACCGCGCCCTGCGCTGTGACGCACAGGACACCATGAGCTGCCATTGGCAGGCCCTCCTACTCAAGCGACAGGACGACTTCACCGCGGCCGTCGGCTGGTTCGAGCGGAGCGCCATACGGAGAAAGGCGGACCGTCTGATCTGTTGGAGCTGGATAGTCGATTGCCATCTGAAGGACGGCAATCCGCGTGCCGCGGCCGAGACACTGCTGACCGCCCTGAACCACACCCCGGACGCACCCACTCTCGTCGATCAGATCGCGGACGTGGCCACGGCGCTGCCCCCGGCGGCAGGCGGGCGCGACGACTTCCTGGCCCGGATCCAGGCGGTCCAGCAGGACCGCGGCAGGGCGGGCCATCTCCACCTGCTCGGCCGCATCGCCGAGCAACAGGGCTCCTATGAAGAGGCCGCGGAACTCCAGGAGCAGGGGATCGCCCTTGACCCGACAGTCGCCTCTTACCACCGCTCCCTGGCCGGCTGTCGACGGGAACTCAAACTGTGGGGCGCGGCGGCGGAATCACTCGACCGCGCCCTCGACCTGGACGGAAACGACTACGCGTGGCGCGAGGCCATGACCCGCAACCGGAACGAGGAGGGGCACAGCCACTACGAGGAGGCGGACTACGACATGGCCGCATCGTGCTATCGCCAGGCCATCGATCTCTCCCCCTGGGACTCGGCGCTGCACGTGAACCTCGCCGACGCGCTCGAGCAGGGCATGCGCCCGGGGCACAAGGCACAGGCCATGCAAGACGCCGCCGCCGCACTCACGAAGGCCGCACAGCTCGCCTCACCTGACGAGGCGGCGGTCTACCACGTCCGGATCAACCAACTGCGCCACCGGTCAATGGCGGTACGCAGGCACGGTGAGCTCATCCTCGAGCCCGCCCTGAGCCCTCCCATCCGAGTCGAGATCGCCGGCTCCCTGGGCCCTCGCATCAATCCGGCATACGAGGGCGCTCCTCTCTTCGACGTGGAGATCCCCGCTCTCCGCGCCCGGGTCCGGGACCGCCTCGGCTTCGACATCCCAGGCATCCGCTTCGCCGTCAACGACGATCTGGATCCCGATGTGTACCGTGTCCGCCTGCTCAACGGCAGCGGCGTCGACGGCGTGGCCAGGGCGGCCGAGTTCTGCCGACTCGGACCGGATGGACAGACGGCGGGACGACGTGGCTGGGACCCCGTACACGATCGTGATTGCGTCTGGCTCGCGGCGGAATCCACCGAAAGTCTCAGTGACCGAGGCTTCATCCTGCGGCATCTCGAACACCTCATCTGCTGGGAGGCGGAGGGCCTCTTCGACGGGCAGCTCGCCGCGGACTATGTGGGCGGTCTGAATGCCCCGGACGAACGGAACGCCCCAGACGAACTGACGTCGCAACAGCGCCTCGGCATGGTGAGGCTCGCCCGCGCCCTGGTGCGCGAGCAGGTGAGACTTCCCGGGCCCGCCGAACTGTACGGCGCGGTGCGGCAGTGCCTTCCGCGACCCGGCCGCATGAGGGACACCCTGCGCACGGCCCGCCTGGCCCTGCGCCCCGCATTGCGCGTCAACGCACCAGAGACAGTGCACCTGCCGGTCGACGGGCATATCACTTCAGCGTTGACCGACGCCCTCGCCGCAGGAACAGCCGCCGGCCAACTGCGCGCGGAACACGCCACCGTGGTGAAGTTGCGCTCCATGCTGGCCGAACCGCTGGAGGAGCATGACCCGGCCGCCGCTCCGGTGGCGCTCGTGGTCGCCCCGGAACTGCGCCTGGAGCTTGCGCTGCTGACCCGAACTCAACTACCGCAGGCACACCTGCTCGCGGGGGTCTTCGCGCACGATGAAGTCCTGACCGGTGACGGCGCCCGTGACCTCCAAGCCCACTCCGGGCACGACGACCCCGGCGAGGAGCGATCATGACCGCGGCCATTCTCACCCCTCCAGTGCCGGTGCTGGTCCAAGTGCGACCTCCGCTGTCCGCGCACCTTGGCGATGACGCGTCGCGGCAGGCGGTCCGGCGACGCATCGCCGACGGGATCGACGAACTGCTGACCGCCCTGCGGATCCCCGGCCTCGCAGTGGTCGACGTGCAAGTCGTGGACGAGCACAGGCCTGAGCTGCGGCACGCCTTCTGGGCTGACGTACACCTTCATGGTGTGCTCTGCCGTTACCCGGCGCAGCTTCCCGCCCGGATCGCCGCTCATCTGGCGGGTGAGCACGTCCGTTCCTGGTCGGATCCGCCGGTGATTCCCCAGGAGGGCGACAGCACCTCATGGACCGCGGGACTGCTGGGCCTGCTCTGTACCGAAGCCGCCAAGTGCGCCCCCCAGTTGCTGTTCGGTCCTCCACAGGACGCCGCGCTCGCCATCGAGCTGCGCGGACATGGCGATGGCCTGCCGGATCCGCTGCTCGCGCCGGACGTGCTCCGTCCGGCGATCTGCCAAGTCCTGTCCCAGGGCATCGGCATCGGCGACCTGGCCGCCGTCGCGAAGGTACTGCGCAGTTCCACGGAGACGGTCCCCGAGTTACTCGCCGAGCAGCTCTCAGCGGCGCTGGCGCCCGACTACATCGAGCTGTTCGCCCCGAGTGACCTGCACGAGCGCCTGACGGGCAGCGCGCGCGAAACCGAGGACCTGTTGGACTCTCTCGCGCGAGGGATGTTCGAGGAGACCGGCCTCGTCTTTCCACCCGTCCGTCTGCTCCCTGCCGACGGCCTGCCGCCGGAAAGCTTCTCGATGCGCTTCAACCATGTCCCGACCCTTCCGGTGCGGACCCTCTCCCCTCAGGAGTGCATGGTGAACGAGGCGGCCGAGCACGTCCGTGCCCGGGACACTGCCGCGGAGCCGATGGCGAACCCCGCGTCCTCCTCTCCTGCGGCGTGCGTTCCTTCGGCGAGCGAGGACGCATTGATCGCCGCTGGAGTGACCACCTGGAATCGCGAGGGCCATGTGATCCTCTGCCTCGCACAGGAGATACGCGAGCGTGCCGGCGCGCTCGTTCGCTCCGACCGTTTGCAGGCGCAGCTTGACGCGGTGGCGGAGTCCTTCCCCGACATCGTCGCGAACGTCCGGACACGCCACCGGCCCGCGGTACTGAGCGCGCTGCGGCGGCGGCTGGCCAGGGACGCGGTGCCGGTGACCGACCTGCCGACCCTCCTGGACCGGTTGATCAACGTCGACTTCGCCGAAGCGCCCGGAGACCGGCAGGTGGTGTTCGGCGAGCACGCCCCGACCGCATGGATCACCTCCGCCACCCCGGACACCGCGACCGACCTCGACGGACTCGAGGATTTCGCCCGGTCGGGACTGCGGCGTTCGTCGGCGGACGCGCTGAGCAGACACATCCCCCGTACCGTTGTCGCCTATCTGCTGGACCCGGAGATCGAACAAGCCCTTGCCGAAAGGGCTCTGCCTGCCCGCTCCACGGGTTGGGAGGATGCTCTCCTCGAAGCGTTCATGCAAGAACTGTCCAGTTTGCCGCGCACTGCTGCTTGGCCGGTCGTACTCGTGGGGGACCGCACCAGGCGTCCGCTGCGGCAACTGCTGCGCGCGGTCCTTCCGCGCCTGCCCGTGGCCGGGTACGGGGACCTGCCCGCCACGGTCAATGTCCAGCCGGTCGCCCGGATCTCCCTCGCCCACACAGGGGCAGCCCCCCGATGACCGAGACCACCTCCGTCTGGTACGGACGTTGCCCCTGCGGCGGCGCATATCGCGACCGCTCCATCGACGTACCCATCCGGTCGACTACGTTCCCCCTGGTCATCACAGACGTTGGCCAGGGCAGCTGCCTGTTGTGCGACAGCCGCGTCTACAAGGCCTCGACGCTCTTGATGGTCGAGGCCAGCACGACCGAGGAGTCACTCAAGCTCCGTCGCTGAGGGCATCGGCACGGACCGTCAGGAGCCGTGGGACGGACACACCCCGGACCGGCCTGCATGGCGCGGGGCCCGCCCGTGGTTACCGTTCCGCCATGGCCGACTACCGCATCGAGACGGTACGCAATGGCGAACGTGATTGGACCGCCGGCAACGACCACGGCGCCGAGGTCCGCGTCGCCGCCGCCGACAACCCCGACGCCGTCCCTCCTTCACCCTGTGCCGCTCGAAAATGCGATTCAGTGGTGCACGCTGCGGCGATGCCGTTCCATCAGGCGGCGTGGTGGTACTCGTTGATCAAGCCCCCAGGACGGACCGTCGCCGGATCCCGTGGGTCTGGAGGTCGGTCACGGTGGCCGGGACGGGTGATTCGGGCCTGTCCGGGGGCAGTTGCTGCCGGGATCGGTGGGGGCGGTGCCGGTTGTAGTGCAGGATCCGGTCGAGTACCTCGCGGCGGAGGGTACCCACGACTCTCTCGCAGATCGCGTTGGCCCTCGGTGCCCGGGGCGGACTGAGCAGGATCTCCACGTCGTCGGCCTTGAAGACGGCGTCGAAGGTGCGGGTGTACTTCGTATCCCGATCCCGAAGCAGGAGGCGCAGCGAGTCCATGCGGCACCCCAGCGTCATGGTGAGGTTCCTGGCCTGTTGGGCGGTCCACTGGGCGGTGGGGTGGGCGGTGACGCCGGCGAGGTGGACGCGGCGGGTGCCGTGCTCGATGAAGACCAAGGCGTACAGGCGCTGGAGCGAGATGGTGTCGAGGTGCAGGAAGTCAGCGGCGAGGATGCCGTGGGCCTGGGTCTTCAGGAACTGGCGCCAGGTCGGGCCGGAGCGCTGCGGGGCCGGGTCAATGCCGGCGTCCTGCAGGATCTGCCAGACCGTGGACGGGGCGATCGGGTGGCCCAGGCGCGCGAGCTCGCCCTGGATCCGGCGGTGGCCCCAACTGCTGTTCTCTCGGGCCAACCCACCCGCAGATCGTCCCAGAGCAGTCGAGCCCGCTTCGCCAGGATCAGCAAACGTGCAGGCCACAGCCGCGAAGCGTATTTTCGAGCGGGACAGGCCAGCGGGGGCTTCCGTCGCATCAGCGATCAGCATCGCCCTCTCAGGCGATCTTGCGCCGGTAGGAGCCTATGGCCAAGGCATACACCAGGACGAGGATGCCGATGCACCACGCGACGGCTGTCCAGGCATCGTTACCGACCGGCTGTTGGGCGAACAGGTCCCGGATCGTGTTGACGATGGACGTCACCGGCTGATTATTGGCGAAGGCCTCCACCGGGCCGGGCATGGTCTCGGTGGGCGCGAACGCCGAGCTGAGGAACGGCAGGAAGATGAGCGGGTAGGCGAAGGCACCCGCTCCTTCCGCGGATTTCGCGGTCAGGGCGGCCAGGACAGCGATCCACGTCAACGTCAGGGTGAACAGGCCCAGAAGGCCGACGATCGCCAGCCACTCCAGCACTCCGGCGCCTGAGCGGAATCCTATGATCAAGGCGACGATCACAACGATCACCAGCGAGATCGCATTCGCGACCAGCGAAGTCAGCACGTGTGCCCACAGCACGCTGGAACGTGCAATCGGCAAGGAGTGGAGTCGCTCGAAGATGCCGGTCATCTGATCCATGAAGAGCCGGATCGTGGTGTAGGAGATGCCTGAAGCGATGGTGATGAGCAGAATACCGGGAAGCAGATAGTTCACATATGAAGCCGTCCCGCCGGAGTGGATCGCGCCGCCGAACACGTAGACGAACAGCAGCATCATGGCGATCGGCATGATCGCGGTCGTGATGATGGTGTCCGGACTGCGCATGATGTGGCGCATGGAACGGCCCAGCAGGACGAAGCTGTCACCGAGAAAATGCCTTGCCATCATTGCTCCTTGCTCGTCGCACCGATGCTGCGGCCACTGCCAGTGTCGTCCTTGCCGTTCTCACTGACGAGGGCGAGGAAGACGTCTTCGAGGGTCGGCTGTTTCTCGACGTATTCGACCTCCGGGGGCGGGAGCAGTTGCTGGAGCTCGGCGAGGGTCCCGTTCACGAGGATCCGGCCCTGGTGGAGGATCGCGATCTGGTCTGCGAGTTGTTCGGCCTCGTTCAGGTACTGCGTCGTGAGCAGCACCGTCGTGCCGCGCCCGGCGAGTTCCTTGACGACCTCCCACACGTCGGCGCGCCCCTGGGGATCGAGCCCGGCCGTAGGCTCATCGAGGAAAATGACCGGCGGGTTCCCGATGAGGCTCATCGCGATGTCGAGGCGGCGGCGCATGCCACCCGAATACGTCATCGCTCGCCGCGAACCCGCTTCGGTCAACGAGAATCGTTCGAGCATCTCGTCTGCGATCCGCCCCGGATCCTCCTCAAGGTGCCGCAACTTGGCGGCCAATACGAGATTTTCCCGCCCTGTGAGGATATTGTCGACGGCCGTGAACTGTCCGGTGAGGCTGATGGACTCCCGCACATCCGCAGGCTGCGTGGCGACATCGAAGCCGTTGACGGTGGCGGTCCCCGCGTCGGCCCCGAGCAACGTGGACAGGATTTTCACGAGTGTGGTCTTGCCGGCCCCGTTCGAGCCCAGCAGGGCGAAGATGCTACCCCGCGATACCGCTAAGTCCACGCCTCGCAGCACCGACAGGTCCTTGTACGACTTCTCCAGTCCCTGCACACGGATCGGATGGGCTTGCTGCGTATGTGTTGTCATCAGACGGCCCTCTCTGTCCACTCTTCGGCCATACCGTGGCCACCTCCTTGGCGGAGCTGTTCGAGCCGTTCCACGAGGAAGCTCCAGGTCCTCCAGAACTTTTCTTAAGTCGTCCGATGCCTCGCCGCTCGACGTCAATGAGCAGCGTGCAGAAGGTTCCCTCTGCGAATAGCGGAGAAGCCCTGCCAGGCCCGGAACGGAGAGTCACGTCCAGGAGCGGGCTCTCAATCCGGAGTTCAGGATTCGAGTCTCTGGGCGGCAGAGCCGCCAGGCATCCACATGAGGTCCTGTCGCGCCAAGTCATCGTCACTCGCAGTACACCTGCACCTGAGAACCGGGGTCGCCGACGTCGATCCCGACGTCGTCGAGCTGCTCAATGAGCTCCTCAAGGTCCTGCGGCTTGAGCGCGGTGAGGTCGATCGGCACCCCTGCCTTATCCAGCTCCGTGTTGATTCTGGTAAGCGCCTGCGGAGGGATGACGCTCGTGAGCCGGACCCCGGCGCGCAGCAGTTGCAGCGGGATGCGGATGTTGATCCGGCCCGCCCCGTCGCCGACGGAGCTCTCCGGCCAAGTCACCGTCACGCGCAGATACTTGGGCCGGGCTTTCCGGCGAGGCGTCGCTCCGGGCGGCGGGGAGAGCCGCTCTGGTTCGAGTGCGCTGATCAGCCGCTCGGCCTCGTCCGAGGTTATCTTCCCCTCGGCCAGCATCTCCAGGATCTGGCGGCGCTGTTCGTTCATGTAGTTCCTTCTCCTCCGGCTCACTTGAAGCTCACCAGGAAGGCTGTGGGCCCGTCCTCGAACTCGAAGCGGCTACCGGGCAGTGCCCACAGCAGTCGCCCGGTGCCGCGTAGCGCTCCCACCGCGCGCTCACCTGGAAGACGAGGCACGCGACCAGGGGGCCGCTGGAAGGCGCCAGCACAGCGTCACCAAGGACGGGATCACCGGAGCCCCTCCAGCTCGGCCAGCGCCTCCTGGACGCTGATATCCCCCCGACGCAGGCGGTCGACGACGTCGGCGGCGCTGGTGGGCTCCGGGTCGGTGTCGACGAAGTCGAGGCTCTCGGCAATCCGTTTCAGCCAGGACTTAATCGTGGGGTAGCTGACCCCGAAGACCCGCTCCATCTCCTTGATCGATCCGTGCGACCGCACGAACGCGGCCACGAACACCTGGTCGTCGACGCTGAGCTGAGCCAACTGCGGCGGCTCGAACTGCCCCTCGACCGTGATGCCGCTGCCCGCGAGGCGGACCCGCTCGACCACGAATGGGCCTCCGCGCGTCAGGTCCGTCAGTTCCTGCCAGTCCACCCTCGGTCCCCGTTCCCTCAGCGAGGTGCATGCATCTAGTTGTAGTTAGACTTTCTCAATGCGTCAAGCCATGGATATTAACTTTCCTGACCTCGACCTTAATTATCTGTAAGGAAGGGGCCGCGCGGGTCACCATCGAGCCATCGGCCGCCGCGACAGGGCCGTGGGGGACTACGGGCAGGAAGTCGGCCAGCGGCAGTTCGTGCGTCACCTGCCGGTCAGCCGCTCGATGATCCCGCCGAGAGTGCGGCCGACCGGGCGGCCGGTAGCGCGACACGACCCTGCCGACCACGACCACATCCATCGCGACGAAGCTCGTGGGGCGCTCCGCGGTGGTGATGTTGTGCGCCGGGATCGCCACCCCTGGGCATGAGGGCATCCTCAACCGGAAGCGCTGCCCCCTCTTGGACAGGTCGGCTTGGGCTCGGCTCTGCGTGAGTTTCGCTCTACGCAGCAAGAATTCCTGCTCGGGTTCGCCAGGAGCCGGCACCTCAGAGTGCGCAGATCCCCCCTCTCGGGAAGGTCTCAATCAGCGGCGGAAGTCTCCACGGGCTGGGGTGAGTGGACCTCGACAAAGGGCAGAATCTCACGGAAACGCAGGACGGTGCCGTGGCAGTAGTTGGCGTTGTGCTCAAGGCTCCGCTGCGGCATGTAGCGCATCTTCTGCCGGGCATGATGGTTGACTCGGAGCGTGACCCGCCCTGATACGGGATCGCCCTGCGCGTCGGCATCGAGCACGTCGGCATCGAGCATCTCGCGCTCCGTCAGAAGGGCGGCCAGTTCCGCGGAGACCTCGACGATAAAAGTCTCGGCATCGCCAAGACCATGCACGGTGATCTCCGCGAACTCGTAATCGGGCACGCGCACCGATTCACGGTAGATATACGGACGTGCGAGCAGATCCATCTCGAACGCCTGCCGGGCCATCGGGTCCGACCACCAGTCCTGGGCCGTGACGTAGTCGACCAGTATCTGGTCGAATTCCTCACGATGGGTGCTGAGAATCATGTGCCCGATCTTGCCGCTGAGGAGGACGTCATAGTTGGTCAGATTAGCCAGCGACTTGGTGAATAGCTGGAGCACCTCGGAATCTTTGCGACGCTGGAAGTACCGTGCAACGCCGGCGAACAGATCTCCGTAGGAGAGGATACCGGCCGAATCGAGATAGCCGGACAGCAGGAACAGGCCGCGCATGTTGTAGACGACGTGCATCGCGTTGTACAGCCAGTACCCCTCGCGGCACTCCTCCTTCGACACCCATTTCGTGGCGACCACGACCTCCGCCTCGGACACGTCGCTCGGAACGTCCTCCGTCACCAGGCCGTTGATTTCCCGCTGCTGGAACATGGGGGTGTTATGCAGGAGAAGCTGCGGATACACGATGACAGTGTCGGCGTAGGACTGGCAGAGCTTCGTGAGCCCGTCCTTGAAAGTCTCGAAGGTCTCCCCAGGAAGGGGCCAGATCAGTTCCACATAGGAACTGATTGCTTTTTCCCTGAGTGTGCGCTGGAGTTCGGTGTAGGTCTCTTCGCGGATGTTTGCCCGCTCGATGAGGTCGAGCGCCCCAGAATTCAGTGTCTGAAGCGAGATCGGCTGAGTCACCATGAGGCCGCCGCGCACGAAGATCTCGGTGATCTGCGCCATGCGCTCTGGCCTGTTCTTGGCGGCTGCCATGTATACGACCAGCGGGGAGCCGGTTTCCTGGCTGCGTTCCACGAGGTGCTCGGTCATCTGTACGTCCCGGGGCGACTGCCCCCAGTTCGCGTCGGCGATGAAGAGCCCGGAGAACCTGTTGTTGCTGATCCAGGTCAGCTCGTCCCTGATCCGCTCCTCCTCGTACTTGACCACCTTTGAGTTGGTGGCCGCGCCCCAGTAGCAGAAGGTGCAGCGGAAGGGGCAACCACGGTTTGTCTCGATGATCCCGAGGCTGTACTCGTAGCCGTCGAAGACACCCGTGAGGAAGGGAGAAGGAATGTCCATCAGGTTGTTGATCCGCGGTGCAGGTTCCGTGGTGACGGGTTCGCCGCCTGACCAGAAGCTCAGTCCAGGGACCTGACGCAGGTCGGGCGCTTGGCTGTTGAGCTGCCTGAACAGCTCCAAGGACGTTACCTCGCCCTCCCCGTTGCACACGTACACGTTCTCCGGCGCATCCGCCAGGTAGGTCGAGGCGTGATTCATCACCTGCGGGCCGCCGAGCAGATAGTGGGCATGCGGCTGCCGCTCCCGCAGTTCCTTCAACAGAAACCTGACCAGCTTCATGTTCCAGATGTAACAGCTGAAGGTGTAGATATCCGCGTGCTTCCCGGCCAGATCCTCAAGGAGCTTGTACCTGTCATCGGTCACCGGGTAGGAGGCTATTTCGAAGGTGTGCGTCGCTCTCACCGCATCGTCCGCCTGCGCGCACGCCTGGATGTAGCCGGACGCAAGCGGCAGAATATTCTCGTAGGTGGGAATCTCGACGAGTACTACCTTCTTGCGCCCTCGGTCTCTCCTGTCGACCTCTTTCACGCCGCTGCTGAAAAGCATTTCAGGCCTCCCGCCCCGAATCCTGTACCGCTTTCTCGTCGATTCGCATGGATATGAAAGATGCAACGGTCGCCGTACAGTAGCGCTGGCACGAAAGTACGCTGTTCATGCCCGGTCGGAGGGCGTGGGTTTCGCGGCTTGCTGGCTCACCAAAAGGTCTATGCGTGCGGCCAGATCGCCAAGGACCGGCGTGTCGATCAGAACTCGCACCGTGACACTGAGGTTCCAGATGCGACGGGCCTCCAGCATCACACTGGTGGCCAGCAGCGAGTCTCCGCCGAGCCCAAAGAAATCGTCTTCGGGCCTCACCTTATCAAGCTTGAGAACATCGGCCCATATTATCGCGAGCTGATGTTCCGTCTCCGTCTCGAAATCGCCTTCCATTTAATCTCCCTGTCTACGATGACGTCTTGTCCGCGGTCTTCGGAGAAAGTCCGAGCCGCCCGTGGCCTTTCAGGTGGATGTCCGCAAGGGCCTGCGCGACCGCCCTGCGGTCCGCCTTGCCGCTCGGTGTACGTGGCAGTTCCGCCAGGACCGTGACGGAAACAGGCACCGCTTGCCTGGGCAGCAGCTCAGTCATTGCGGCCATCGCCCGGTCGACGTCGAAGGCCGTTTCTCCCCCGGTGACGATGACGGCAGCCCGCAGCTGACGGGACCCCTCCGTGATCTCGATCGGAACGCATACCGCTTCGGTGACGCCTGGCTGTGCGAGCAGGCAGGCGTCCACCTCCAGCGGGTTCACCCGGATTCCGCGGATCTTCACTTCGTTGTCGGCTCGGCCGACGTAATGGATGACGTCATCCTCGACACGCACCAGGTCTCCGGTACGGAACGCCCGGCTGTGGCCGTGACGGGTGGGGGCCACGGGGATGTACCGTGCCGCGTTCAGGCCGGGCTGGTTGAGGTAGCAGGTCGAGAGGGGCAGGCCGGCTACCAGTAGCTCCCCCACGGCTGGCTCGTCCGGGTCGACCGGATCGATGATCGCCTCGCAGCCCGGCAGCGGGCGCCCGATCGGCGACAACGTCGGCCAGTCTCCCGGCGGTCCGGCCAGCGTGTGTGCGGTGACCATCGCGGACTCGCTCTGGCCGTAGTGCACGTTCAGACGGCAGTCCGGCAGGCGCCGGAAGAAGTCTCTTACAACCGGGGTGCAAACGAGCTGCTCGCCGCCGAGGTTGACCTCTCGGAGTGAGAGATCGTCGAGTGAATCGGCTGCGGCCGCGGCCGCGGTGAGCATGTTCAGCGCCACGTACGGCAGGAACAGGCGCTCGATCCGGTTGTCTGCCAGCCAGCCGAGCAGGGCGATCGCGTCACTGCGCAGTTGCTCGGGCATGATCACCAGCGTTCCCCCGCCGCACAGCGTGCCGAGGACTTCCTGGAACCACACATCGAAGTTGAGTGACGTGAACTGTGCGGTACGCAGATCCGGCCGCACCGAGTGACTCCGCTGCCATGCCGCCATGTTGTCGATGCAGCGGTGGGGCAGCACTGCCCCCTTGGGGAGGCCAGTGGATCCGGAGGTATAGATGATGTATACGGGCAAGTCCGCCTGGCATGCCTGCCATGGCATGGCCGCCTCGCCGGCCGTGCTCGCACTACGCCGACCGCGTGCCGGCGGTATGGGCAAGGACCGCACGCCGGCCGCGAACGCGGGCTCCTGGTCGGCGAACAGCAGCATCTTGGCACCGCTGTCGGTCTTCATGTGCTCAAGGCGCTTCACCGGATACTCGGCGTCCAGCGGCACGTACGTGGCACCGATGTACACCGTGGCGAGCATCGCGGCCACGATCGCGGCACTTCGCGAACCGGTGATCGCCACCCGGTCACCCGGTCGAATTTCGTGATCCACCAGAAGCGCGGCGATGTGCCTGGTCCACGCGATCAGCTCGCGGTACGTCAGCTCCTGGCCCTCATCGAGGATCGCCACGTCGTCCGGCCGTGTGGCCGCAGTCGTGGCCAGTGCGTCGAGCAGGCACGGCGGATCTGCCGGGCCGCCCCAGAGCGAAGAGAACGGACGGGGCACTGTCAACGCTGTCGATTTACCTGCCATCTGCCATCCCTAGGGCCAGGGTCGTCATGAAATGCCGGTCCATGGCATCGCGCGCGTCATGAGGCGGTCTTCGTACCGACCTTGATGTCGCCCAGTACGTCACTCAAGTCCGCAAGCAGCGCGGCCTCTTCGGCTCTGAGATAGAAATGCCCACCGGGCAGCACCCGGAGCCGAAACGCGTCGAGCGTCAGTTCCGCCCAGCCGCGCATCTGCTCTGGGGTCACTTCAGGATCATCGTCACCGGTGTAGCCGTACACCGGGCAGTCGAGCGGAGGTCGGCGGCCACCGGAATAGTCGTCCACCAGGTGGTAATCCGCGCGGATCGCAGGGAGCACGATCTCGCGAAGGTCGGGGTCCGCGAAGACCGCGGCACGGCTCGCGTCGAAGCTCACGACATGCGCGATGATCTCCTCGTCCGTACCGGAGATCATCTGACGACCGGCCAGCGCATGCGTGGGACGCCTGCCGGACACGCACAAGGCGGCCGGTGGACACCCCCGTTCTTGGAACCGTAGCGCCACCTCGTGCGCCACCGAAGCCCCCATGCTGTGACCGAACAGCACCAGCCGATGCCGCGTCAGGCCGTCGAGCGCGTCGGCTATGTCATCCGCGAGGGCTTCCAGCCGAGAGGGGAACCGGTCCCCAAAACGGTCTTCCCTCCCCGGGTACCGGACGGCGAGCACGCCGATATCCGAAGGCATTCCCATGGGCCAGGTACGAAATGTGCTCGCGCCTGCGCCGGCGGGAGGGAAGCAGACGAGTTTCGTCTCACACCTTTCGTCGTCACGGAAGCGGCGTATCCACCGCTCATCCACCGGACTGCTCATCGAAGGTTCCCTTTCCGCAATGGGAGGAATCATCAGTCCCCTCATCACCGCGATGAGGACATCCCCCGCTCCGGCTTTACGTGCCGACCACGCCGGGCTCAGCAGTCGGGAATCTTCCGCTTCCGAAAGTTCCGACGCTCGGTGAATTCGCATTTCCGTTGGCACTCGCCAACGTAGACCGACGCGATGGACCCGTTCAAGAGCACCGGACTCAGCCGAACGCCGCTCCGATATATCAGGGCATCCGTGGAGGCTGTCGTACCAGTGTCCCGCCGACAGGACACACATACGCGGGGCCGAGCCCCCGTGCCGCCTGACCGCCACGCGACCGGCGGTGTTCAAAGGACTTGACCGTTCCTCGTTCTCCTGCGCAGAGCCGGGCTGCTCGACCGGGCGACGTCCTTCAGCATGTCGGCCAGACCGGTGACGGTCCGTGCGACGAACAACGTGCGGATGGACACCTCCAGGCTCAGCTCCGTCCGGATCAGACCGACCAGCCTGATCGCCCGCAGCGAGTTGCCACCCAAGTCGAAGAAGTCTTCGTCGATGCCCACCCGGTCCATCTCGAGCACGTCGGCGAACGCCGTGGCCAGAACCCGCTCGGTGTCGTTCCGCGGAGCCCGGTACTGCCCGTCGTCGAACTCGGGCTCCGGGAGTGACGCTCGGTCCACCCTCCCGTCGGCCGTCAATGGCAGGCGTTCCAGCACCATGCACACCGACGGCACCATGACCTCCGGTATCCGTCCCGTGGCGAACTTGCGAAGCTCTTCGCCCGACACGGTCTGACCGTCCACCGGGACCACATAGGCCACCAGCCGTTGCTGCCCGGAGCCGTTCCGCCTGACGGCCACGACCGACCGCACCAGCCCTGTGTGCTCCGACAGTGCCTCTTCGACCTCGGACAGCTCGATACGGACACCACGCACATCCACCTGAGCGTCGGCCCGGCCCACATAGTCGAGTCGGCCGTCAGTGCCCCATCGCACTCGGTCTCCGGTCCGGTACATGAGACCACCGGCCGGACCGAAAGGACACGGCACGAAACACTGTGCGGTATACCCGGGGTGCCCGGCATACCCACGTGCCACACCGGGTCCGGCGACATACAGCTCTCCGGCTACGCCGACGGGGACCGGCGCCAGTCCCGGCCCCAACACGTACAGGGCAGTGTTGTCCATCGGGCTGCCGACCGTGCCCGCGTGATCTGCAGGTTCGCCGGCAGCCAGGCGGTGGCATGCGGCGAACCCGGTCGTCTCCGTCGGACCGTGACCGCCCACGATCGTCAAGTCGGGGCAGGCCCGGCGTAGCCGTCGCACCGCGGCCTGGGACACGCGCTCCCCGCCGGTCCACACCTCGCGCAACCCGGCGAGTGCCGCCGGACGCTCCGCCGCTATCGCCGAGAACAGGCCCGAGGGCAGCCACATGGCGGAGATCTCGTGCGCCGCTCGCACCTCGGCCAGTGCGTCGATGTCCATCTCCCCCACAGGAGCCACGACCACCCGGCCGCCGTTCAGCAAAGGCACCCATACCTCGAAGGTAAGCGCGTTGCAGGTGTGCGCCGCATGCCACAACACGGCGCCGCTGCCCGCCTCCTGCCAGTGTCGGTCCGTGACGCAGTGCCGCATGTTCCGGTGCGTCACAGCCACGCCTGTCGCCGCACCGTCCGGCCCGGAGCCGTACATCACGGCCAGCAGGCTGTCCTGATGGGGCGGGACGGGAAGCTCCGATGCCCCGCCGGCCCCCTCGCCGTCGGTATCCGAGCAGATGTCGTCGAACACCAGCGCCGGAACATCCAGATCGGCAGAGAGGACGCCGGCTGTCGACGCATCGGTGAGCAGCAGGACGTGCGCCGACGTGTCACCGATGACCGGCCTGATCCGCTCCGCCGCGAACGCGGGATCCATCGGCAGGTAGGCCCCGCTTGTCTTGGCCACCCCCAACAGGGCTACGACCAGGTCCACCGACCGGGGCATCGCCACCACCACGAGGGCCTCGGGTCCGACGTGCCGCTTTCGCAGTGCGGCGGCCAGGCGGCTGGAGCGTTCGTCCAGCTCCCGGTAGGAGACCGCCGTCCGGCCGGATGTCATCGCCACGGCATCGGGATTCCGCTCCACCTGGCGGGCGAACAACTCCGGCACCGTCAGCCCACGCACCGGTACATCTGTGTCGTTCGGTGCCCTCAGCACCCGGTCCCGCTCGGCGCCGCTGACCACGTCGAGCGCACCGACCGGCTGCTCACCATCGGCCACCAAGGCACGGATGTACGCGATCAGCTCCGCGCCGATGAAGCGCAGCTCCGCGCGTGAGTACAGGCGCGTCGGCGCATCCAGTCGGAGGAACAGGTCGCTGTCGGCGGTCCCGTCGGTGTAGACGCCGATCGACAGCTCGTCGAAGGCCCCGGTCGTCCCGCCGAGATAGCGTGCCGGGCTGTCGGCGAAGTGGAGTTGCTCGACGTACTCGGCGATGTTCATGACGGCGCCGAAGCTGGCGCGGTCGCCCAGCACGGTTTCGCTCGCACGCTGGATGTCTGAGTAGTGGCAGGCAGTGTGATCGAAGATCTCATACGTCTCATCGACCATGGCATCGGCGATCTCGGTGAAGGTCGCACTCAGCGGCACCTCCACCCGCATCGGCACCACGTTCACCGCCAGACCGGGCGTCCCGCTCGACGCCCCGCCCCGATTGCCCGCCGCCAGCGAGAGGAGGAACTCCGCACGCTCGCAGCGGTGGCGGAAGTACACCGCCGCGGCCGAGGTCAGCATCGTGGACATCCATACGCCCATGGACTTCGCGGTCTCGGTCCACACGTCCGCCTCGGCGCGTGTAACGGTGAACGTTCGGCTCACCATGCCTAGGGGCTCGGTCAACTCCCCCCAGCGGTCGACGCTGCTCATCGGTGCGTGGAGCGCGGAGCGCGTCGCATCGCTCAGCTCGACGCGCGGAACCTGCGCGGGCGCGGGCGCAGCTGCCAGATACTCGCGCCAGAACTGCCTGTCATCGGAGAACTTCCCGGAGTCGCGGTACTGAGCTGCCTCGGCCGCGAATGACTCGGCGTCCCACGGGTGCGGCAACTCCGGCACCTGCTCCCCGCGCACCAGCGCCGTGTACACCTCGGCGAGGCGCCGCGACAGCAGGCCCCCCGTGCCAAACCCGTCCGATATGAGGTGGTGGTAGGCGATCACCACGAGGGAGCGGGCTGGTGCGAGTTTCACCACGCCCAATCGGAACAGCAGATCCTGCCCCAGGTCGAACGGCTCTCGCAGCATGTCGGCCAGCTGCTCGCGCGCCGCCTGCTCGGGATCGGTCTCGGCGCTGAGATCCCAGCGGAACGGCCGCCAGTGGCCCAGCTCCCGTGGCACGAGCCGCAGCCCACCGCCGTCGTCGGTGAAGGTGACGCGCAACACCTCCGCCTCGCCCATCACGTACAGAAGCGCGGATTCCATGGCCGCCGCGTCCAGTTCACCGTCCACATCCCACATGGTCAGCGCATGGTTCAGCGTGTCTGGGTATACGTCCTCAGCCAGCCACAGTCCTTGCTGCGCGGACGACGCGCCGAACGAACGCACACGGATCAACCCCTTAGGGAGATAGGCCCGGAAATGTGGGGGAATGCACGGTCATCCTCACCTTCCTGGAAGGTGATTCAGCCGGTCAAGACAACGTCATGAGACCGGTTCCCGCACCGCGCGGAATCGGTTGATGGCATCGAGGTGCCGGGCGCGCATCTCCTCGTCGCGCACGCCCAGGCCCTCGCGGGGCGCCAGCGCAAGCACACCGACCTTGCCCTGGTGCAGATTGTGGTGCACGTCGTGCACGGCTTGGCCGCAGTTTTCCAGGGCGTGCACCTTCGACAGCGTCGGGTGGATCCTGCCCTTGGCGATCAGGCGGTTGGCCTCCCAGGCCTCGCGGTAGTTGGCGAAGTGCGAGCCGATGATGCGCTTCAGGGACATCCACAGGTAGCGGTTGTCGTATTCGTGGTTGTAGCCGGAGGTCGAGGCGCAGGTGACGATGGTGCCGCCCTTGCGGGTGACGTAGACCGAGGCGCCGAAGGTCTCGCGGCCCGGGTGCTCGAAGACGATGTCCACGTCCTCGCCGCCGGTCAGCTCGCGGATGCGCTTGCCGAAGCGCTTCCACTCCTTGGGGTCCTGGGTGTGCTCGTCCTTCCAGAACTTGTAGCCCTCGGCGTCCCGGTCGACGATCGCCTTGGCACCCATCGAGCGACAGAGCTCCGCCTTGCGCGCGCTGGACACCACACAGACGGGATCGGCTCCGCCTGCCAGGGCCAGCTGGGTGGCGTAGGAGCCGAGGCCGCCGCTGGCGCCCCAGATCAGGACGTTGTCGCCCTGCTTCATGCCGGCGCCGTTGCGCGAGACCAGCTGGCGGTACGCGGTCGAGTTGACCAGCCCGGAAGCCGCCGCCTCCTCCCAGCTCAGATGCTCCGGCTTCGGCATGAGCTGGTTGGACTTGACGAGCGCGAGCTCGGCCAGCCCGCCGAAGTTCGTCTCGAATCCCCAGATGCGCTGCTCGGGGTCGAGCATCGTGTCGCCGTGCCCATGGGCCGACTCCAGCTCCACGGAGAGACAGTGGGCGACCACCCGGTCGCCGGGCTTCCAGGCGTTCACGCCCGGGCCGGTGCGCAGCACGACACCCGCCAGGTCCGAGCCGAGGACGTGGAACGGCTGGTCATGGCGGGCGGTGGACGATGAGAGCCGCGCGTACCGCTCCAGGAAACCGAAGGTCGGCAGTGGCTCGAAGATCGACGACCAGACGGTGTTGTGGTTCACCGAGCTGGACATCACGGCGACCAGTGCCTCGCCCACGGAAGGCAACGGCACCTCGACGTCCTGGACATGCAGCGACTTGCGTGGGTCCTTGTCCGTCGAGGCCAGTCCCTCGAACAGTCCGGTTTCCTCCTTGCGGACCACGACACCGCGGTAGCTGTCCGGGAGGCGCAGTCCCTCGAAGTCCTGAGGCATCGCGTCCTCGGAGCAAAGGGCATTGATGATCTCGTCCACGTGAATTCCCTGAATGTGGTGGGCGTCGAGGAGCGTGCGGCCCGCGGTGCGGCCGGGGTGGGCGTCTGGCGCACAGGGGGGCGGAACATCGCAGATCACCCCGGGTCGCGCTTGACCAACGAAGAGGTGATGTACGCGGCGATCCGTCTCGGTGACTTGTGCCGCAGCACCAGATTCGCCCTCAACTTGAGTTCGGTCGACGCGGCGAGGTTCTTGCTCAGCCTCATCGACAGCAGTGAGTCGAACCCGATGGCCATCAGCTCCTGGTCGGGATCGATGGTCTCGCTGGAGGGATGTCCGAGCACGACGGCGATCTTCTGAAGGACGTGGCTGAGCACGAGTTCCTCCGCGTCACCGTCGTCGGGGAGGGTGGAGAGCATGTCGGTCAGGGAGATGAGGTCCGCACCGTCCGCCGGCAGGTCCGTCGAGGATGTCTCCACCGTTACCGCTGTCTGCGAGGAGTTCAGCCAGTACCGCTGCCGCTGGAATGCGTACGTCGGAAGATCCACCCGTCGGCGTGCCCCGAACAGGGCGCTCCAGTCCACGGATCCGCCCCGGACGTGCCATTGGGCCAGCGAGCCGACTACGGCCGCCACCTCTTCACCGTCTCGCCGCATCGATGAGAGGACCACTGCGTTGTCCACGTCCTCGACCATCTCCTCGATCGGGACGGTGAGCACGGGGTGCGGGCTCATCTCGATGAACACCCGCGAACCGTCGTCGACCAGCCGCCTGACGGCGGATTCGAAGAGGACTTTCTCGCGCAGGTTCCTGTACCAGTAGTCACCGGTCAGCTCTGCGGTATCGATGGATTCGCCGTACAGGGTCGAGTAGAAGGGCAGCGTCGACGTCTTCGGGTCCACGTCCGACAGCGGCCTGGTGACCTGGTCGCGTACCCGAGCCACCTGGTGTGAGTGGGAGGCGTAATCGACTGCGATGCGCCGGGCCTGCGTGCCTTCGGCATTCATCTTCGCGACGAATTCGTCGAGTGCGTCTGGTTCCCCTGACACCACCACGGAGCGAGGGCCGTTGACCACAGCAACGCTCAGCCGCTCGTTCCACGGGGCGAGATGGCCCGCTACGGTCTCCGCGGACGCCGCGACCGATGCCAGCCCTCCGAGACCGACGAGGTCCCTCAGGGCCTGGCTGCGGAGCGCCACGATCTTGACGGCGTCCCGCAACGACAGCGCCCCGCATACATGGGCGGCGGCTATCTCGCCTTGGCTGTGTCCCACCACCGCGACCGGTTCCACACCCCAGGACCGCCACAGGCCGGCCAGGGACACCATCACGGAGAACAGCGCCGGCTGAACCACGTCCACCCGGTCCAGTGAGGGCGCCCCCTCCACGCTGCGCACCACATCGAGCAGTGACCAGTCGACCCACTCGGCCAATGCGGCCGCGCACGCGTCGAGTTTCCGCGCGAAGGCCGGGAAGGTGTCGTACAACTGCCGCCCCATTCCCACCCATTGCGACCCCTGCCCGGGGAACACGAACACGGCACCGCCGAGGTCCCCCGCGACGCCACGCACCACCGCTGCGGACTCCGCGCCGCCGCTCAACGACGCGAGGCCGCTCAACAGTTCCTCCCGGTCCCGGCCCAGCACCACCGCACGGTGCTCGAATCGCGACCGGCCCGACACCAGTGACCAGCCCACAGCAGCGACGTCCAGGCCCGCATCAGCGGCGGCAAAGTCGCACAGCTTGCCCGCCTGCCGCCGCAGGTCTGCCGCGTTCTTGCCCGACACCAACCACGGGACTAGACCGCCGGCCACGGCCGGGCCCGGGTCGCGCTCGTCCGGCTGCTCCTGCGGCAGCTCCTCTTCGAGGATCACGTGCGCGTTGGTGCCGCTGACACCGAACGACGACACCCCGGCCCGCCGCGGACCGTCCGCCCGGGTCCACTCACGCCCCTCCATCAGCAGTTCGACCGCCCCGGACGACCAGTCCACGTGCTGTGACGGCGCGTCCACATGCAGGGACTTCGGCAGGTACCCGTGGCGCATGGCCATCACGGCCTTGATGACCCCGGCGACCCCGGCGGCGCCCTGGGCGTGGCCCATGTTCGACTTCAGGGACCCAAGCCACAGCGGCCTGCCGTCGGCCCGGTCCTGCCCGTAGGTCGCCAGCAGGGCACCTGCCTCGATGGGGTCCCCCAGCACGGTTCCGGTGCCGTGGGCCTCGACCAGGTCGACCTCGGAGGCCGCGATTCCCGCGTTCGCCAGTGCCGTGCGGATCACGCTCTCCTGAGCGCGGCCGTTGGGAGCGGTCAGCCCATAGCTGGCCCCGTCCTGATTCACCGCGGAACCACGAAGGACAGCCAGCACCGGGTGGCCGTTGCGCCGGGCATCGGACAGCCGCTCAAGGAGCAGCACGCCCACCCCCTCGGCCCAGCCGGTGCCATCGGCTCCATCCGCGAAGGACTTGCACCGGCCGTCGGGCGACAGACCGCGCTGCCGGGAGAACTCCACGAAGATCGCGGGTGTCGACATCACCGAAGCGCCGCCTGCCAGTGCGAGCGAGCACTCCCCCGAACGAAGTGACTGCACCGCCAGGTGGACGGCCACCAGCGACGACGAACACGCCGTGTCCACGGTCACCGCCGGCCCGGTCAGCCCCAGTTCGTACGCCACACGGCCGGAGGCGACGCTCAGCGCGCTGCCGTGCAGCAGGTAGCCTTCCAGCTCGTTCTGGCGCGCCTCCAGGAAACGCCACCCGTACTCGGGCGAGCTCACCCCGGAGTAGACGCCGACGTCAGCCCCCCGCATGTCGGCGGGAACAATGCCCGCCCGCTCGAAGAGCTCCCACGACGTCTCCAGCAGCAAGCGGTGCTGCGGATCGACCGCAAGCGCCTCGCGTGGACTGATGCCGAAGAAGTCTGCGTCGAAATCCGCCATGTCCGTCAGGAACCCTCCATGGCGCACGTACGAGCCGCCTAGGGCATCGGGGTCCGGGTTGTACAGGTCCGGCCAGCCGCGGTCCTGGGGGAATTCGTCCACGACGTCCCGGCCTTCGCGAACCATGTCCCACAGGTCTTCGGGCGAGGACACGCCTCCCGGAAAGCGGCACGCCATGGCCACCACGGCGACCGGCTCGACGCGGCCGGCCCTCAAGACGTCGACCTCCCGTCGGAGGCGGTCACGCTCCTCCAGCACTGCGCGGAGCGCCCGCTCGACCCGGTCAGCGCCGTCCGACACGCGATCTGCGGAGTTGTTCATGTCACTTACCCCTCTCGCCCAGGGCCAGGTCGACGAGTTCTTCCAGGTTCATGTCCGCCAGTTCGTCCCCGGCGGGGTCCGCGTCCGCCTCCTGCGCGGGGGCGTCCGCCTGGGGTGAGCCGGCGCACGCCAGGACCAGCTCCAAGACGCCCGCGGTGCGCAGCCTGTCGATCGGGATGGTCCGCAGCACTTCCCGGATCTCCGCGTCCTCGGCCGGACTCGGGTCCGGTGTCGAACGGAGCCGGACAAGGAGGTGTGCCCCTAGCTCGCGAGGTGTCGGATAGCTGAAGGCGAGGGTGGGCGGCAGGCGCAGTCCGGTCTGGAAGGACAGTCGGTTGCTCAGTTCGACGGCGGTCAGCGAGTCGAACCCGATACGGGAGAACGCCCGGTCGGAGTCGACGGCCGCGCTGGAGCGGTGTCCGAGCACAAGGGCGGTCTGGTCGCGGATCCAGTCCAGCACCGCTGCCTCCGCCTCCTCCTCCGGCAGGGAGGCCAGTCCGGCGGGCAGGCCCAAGGAGCCGCCGCCGCTGGTCGGGCCCGCCCCGTTCCGATGTGGACGACCGCTGTCGACGAGGTCGCGCAGGAGGAGCGGCGGCATGTCACCCGTGCGCCGCAGCGCGGAGAGGTCCAGCCGGGCCGGGATGAGCACGGGCTTGTCGAGCGCGTACGCCGAGTCGAACGAGGCCAGCCCTTCGGGTGTGGGCATCGCGGCGATGCCCAGCCTGCGGATGCGAGCGAGGTGCACCTCGTCCAAGTCCTCGGTCATGCCGCTGCGCTGCTCCCACCAGCCCCAGCAGAGCGATGTGCCGACCAGGCCGGAGGCTCTGCGCTGTGCCGCCAGGCCGTCCAGGAACCCGTTCGCCGCGGCGTAGTTCGCCTGGCCTCCGGTGCCGAGCGTGCCGGCCAGCGCGGAGAACAGGATGAACGCCGACAGGTTGTGCTCCCTGGTCAGCTCGTGCAGGTTGACCGCACCGCCGACCTTGGTGCGCAGCACGCTGTCGAGACTGTCCGCGGTCAGCGACTCGACCGTGCCGTCCGCCAGTCCGCCCGCCGCATGCACGATCGCTGTCAGCGGGTTCTCCCGCGGCATGTCCGCGAGCATGTCCGCCACGGCGGCACGGTCCGCGACGTCGCAGGCCACGACCTTGACGACCGCGCCTTCCGCCTCCAGGTCCGAGACCAGCTCGGAAGCTCCGTCGGCGGCCATTCCCCTGCGGCTCGCCAGCACCAGACTCCGCACACCGTGTTCGGCGACGAGGTGCCGCGCCACCAGCGCGCCCACTCCCCCGGTCCCGCCCGTGAGCAGCACGGTCCCACCGCCCATGCCCCCGCCCACCTCGAGGACCAGCTTTCCGACGTGGCGGCCCTGGCTCATCTCGCGGAACGCCTGACGTGCGTCGCGGATGTTCCGGACCGAGACCGGGTTCAGCCGCACCCGTCCGTCGGCGAACAGCTCCATGACGGCGCGGAACATCTCGTGGAGCGCGTCCGGGCCCGCCTCGTAGAGGTCGAAGGCCTGGTAGTCGACACCGGGGTGATCGACCGCGACCTGACGGGGATCGCGGATGTCCGTCTTCCCCATCTCGATGAAGCGCCCGCCCTCGGGGAGCAGCCTCAGCGAGGCGTCGACGTACTCGTGCGCGAGGGAGTTGAGGACGACATCCACACCGCGACCGCCCGAGGAGTCCAGGAACTTGTCCGCGAACTCCAGATCCCGCGACGATGCCATGTGCGCGTCATCCAGTCCCAGACCGCGCAGGACAGGCCACTTGGCCGGGCTCGCGGTCGCGTAGACCTCGGCACCGACCTGCTTCGCCAGCTGAACGGCGGCCATCCCCACCCCGCTCGCGGCGGCATGGATGAGAATCCGCTGGCCCTTCTCGAGCCTCATCACCTGGCAGAGCGCGTAGTGGGCGGTGAGGAAAGCGCACGGCACGGACGCGGCCTCTGCGTAGTTCCACCCGTCGGGGACGGGCAGGAGCATGCGGTGATCCGCAAGGGCCACGCTGCCGAAGGCTCCGGGGAAGATGCCGGTCACCCGGTCGCCCGGTGCGAAGCCGGTGACGTCGTCCGCGACCGCCAGCACGGTTCCGGCGCCTTCGCTGCCGATCCCGGCGTCGAAGGCCGTTCCGTCCACCAGCCCCAGGGCGATCGTGACGTCCCGGAAATTGATGCCCGCGGCTAGCACGGCGATGCGGACCTGACCACTCGTCAGCGGTGCCTCCGTCTCGGGGCAGGGGACCCAGGTCAGGTTCTCCAGCGTCCCCGGGCTCGGGAGGCCCAGCCGGTGAGGGCCCCCCGTCGACGGTTCGATGCGGTTGTTCGCGCGTGGGACCTGCGTCATGCGGGGGACGAGGAACGTGCCATCGCGCAGGGCCAGTTGGTCCTCATCGAGGGCGAGCGCGTCGCGGAGGCGTGCCCAGGATGCCTCCTCGTCGTCGATGTCCACCAGTCGGAACCTGCCGGGGTGCTCCGTCTGGGCCGACCGGATCAGGCCCCACACGGACGCGCCGGGAAGGCTTTCGACGCTCTCCCGTCCACCGGTGTCGAGGGCCAGGCGGGTGAGCACGACCAGCGTGGATCCGGCGAGCGGTTCCGCGGCGAGGAACCGCTGGACCGTGCTGAGCACGTGCGCGTCCGTGCCGCCGACCGCGGCGTACAGACCAGCGTCGGTGGCGACGAAGTCGTCGAGGCAGAGGACGAGGTGCCGGGGTGCCTCCCCCTCCAGGACATCGTCCATGGACGCGTAGCACGGGGCGCTCTCGCCACCCGTCCCGGAGAGTCGGGAGGCCAGGCCGTCCTTCGTGCCGAGAGCACCCCAGGGAGCGCGATGGGGCTCCGGCGCACTCTGCTGGACCGGTCGCCACTCCACTTCGAACAGCGACTGCTGGTGCCCGCCGTGCACCGATCGCAGATGCTCCACATTCGCCGGCCCGAACGTCAGTGCTCCGATGTGAGCGACCATGCGGCCGCGCTCATCGGCGGCTGCCACCGATACGACAGCGTCACCGGCCGGGGTGATGCGGACCCGCACGGTCGAACCGCATTCCCCGACCCGCTGCACCCCGGACCACGACGAGAAGGGCAGCGCCCCCTGGCTGTCCCCGATCTCGATGACACCGCCGACCACCACCGCGTGCAGCACGGAGTCGATCAGTGCCGGATGCAGGGCGAACCCGCCTTCGGCCAGGACGTCGGCGGTTGTCGGCAGCGTGGCCGTCGCGAAGAGTTCGTCATCGCGCCGCCATACCTCCCGCAGCCCGCGGAAGGCCGGTCCGTAGTCGAAGCCCGCGTCCGCGAAGGAGTGGTACAGGCCTCCGATGTCGAGCTGCTTCGCCCCGGCCGGTGGCCACACGGCGAGAGTTCGCGCGTCCTCCGCCCCCGCGGCCGTCGGCCCAGTGCCCGGTGCCAGACTCCCTGTCGCGTGACGGGACCAGCCATCGGCCGCCCGCTCGTCTCCGCCGGGACGTGCGTACACGTCCAGGCAGCGGCGTCCCGTCTCGTCCGCCGCACCGACGACGACCCGCACCCGCACGTCGCCCGAGCCGCGAAGGATCAGTGGAGCGTCCAAGGAGAGCTCCTCGACGGCTGCGCACCCGACGAAGTCACCTACCGACAGCGCCAGATCGAGGTAGACCGCCGTCGGCACGGCGACCGTGCCGAACACCGTGTGATCGGCCAGCCAGCTGTGGGTCCGCAGGGACCACAGCCCTGTGAACACCAGTTCATCGGTGCCGGGGCGGTCCACCACGGCCCCTAGCAACGGGTGCCCCGGAGTCGAAAGCCCGGCGGAGGACACCTCCGCGGTACCGGACCCGGCAAGGAAGTCCATCCAGTAACGCTGACGTTGGAACGCGTACGTCGGGAGATCCACCCGCCGGCGCGCCCCGAACAGGGCGTCCCAGTCCACGGCCCCGCCCCTGACGTACAGCTGGGCCAACGAGCCGACCAACGCCTCTATCGCCCCGCGGTCCCCCCGCGACGACGACAGGACCACCGCGTCGTCCACGCCCACCCCGGCGAATGCCTCCTGGGTGATGCTCGCGAGCGTCGATCCCGGCCCTACTTCGAGGAAGACGTGCGCACCGGCTGCACGGGCGCACTCCACCGCGGTGAAGAAGCGCACAGGTTGGCGGACGTGATTCACCCAGTGCGCGACGGACGTCAGCTCTTCGGGCGTGGCCTCACGGCCCAGCCTGCTCGAGACGACCGGGATCGCCATCTCACCCGTGCACAGCTCGCCGATCGATTCCGCGAACTCGTCCAGGATCGGGTCCATGAGCGGAGAGTGGAACGCGTGGTCGACCTCAAGCAGCTTCGCCGACGTACCCCCGGCGACAAGCCGTTCCCTGAGCTCGACAACGTCGTCACGAAGGCCCGAAACCACCACCGACTCCGGGCCGTTGACCGCGGCGAGACCGACGCGCTCGTACGAGCCGAGCAGAGCGCTCACCTCACCCTCTGAGGCGCGCACGGCCAGCATGGCGCCCCGCTCGCCGACCGCCTGCATCAGCCGCCCGCGAGCGGACACGAGCCTGGTCGCGCCGTCCAGGTCGAGCACGCCGGACACGTGGGCGGCGGCGATCTCACCGACCGAGTGACCGATCAGCCGGTCCGGCTGCCCGCAGTACCCCGTCACGAGCCGGTACATGCCGACCTGCAGCGCGAACAACGCCGGCTGCGCGATGTCGGTTCGCCCACGTTCCACGGGGTCATCGGCCAGGAGCAGGGGCTTCAGGGCAAAGGGGAGATACGCGTCGAAGCGTTCGCAGACCTCGTCCAGGGTCTGCGCGAAGACGGGGAAGCAGTCGTACAACTGCCGCGCCACGCCGCCCCACCGCGCTCCCTGCCCCGGGAACAGGAAGACCGAACCGCCGAGCTCCCCCGCGACACCGCGCACCACACCGGCGGACTCCGCGCCGTCGCGCAACGACGCCAAGCCGCTCAGCAGATCGTCCCGATCGCGTCCCAGCACCACCGCGCGATGCTCGAACCGCGCCCGGCTCGACGCCAACGACCAACCCACATCGGCGAGGTCCAGATCCGCGTCAGTGGCGGCGAAGTCGCGCAGCTTATCCGCCTGCGCCCGCAGCGCCTCCTCCGACCGCGCCGACACGATCCAGGGCAGCAGCCCGCCGCCGGGCACCTGATCGGCTTCGTCGGGCACCGGCTCCTCCACCGGCGCCTCCTCCAGGATCAGGTGCGCGTTGGTGCCGCTGATGCCGAAGGCGGACACGCCGGCGCGCCGGGGCCGTCCCGTTGCACGGGTCCACTTCCTGGCCCCGGTCAGCAGCTCCACCGCCCCGGACGACCAGTCCACAAGCCCCGACGGGCGATCCACATGCAGCGTTCTGGGGAGCAGGCCGTGGCGCATCGCCATGACCATCTTGATGATGCCGCCCACGCCCGCCGCAGCCTGGGTGTGACCGATGTTCGACTTCAGCGACCCCAGCCACAACGTGCTGCCAGGATCCCGGTCCTGCCCATAGGCGGCCAACACCGCCTGCGCCTCAACCGGATCACCCAGCCGCGTACCCGTCCCATGCGCCTCCACCACATCCACCTCACCGGCCGACACCCCGGCATCAGCCAGAGCCGACCGGATCACCCGCTGCTGCGCCGGACCGCTCGGCGCCGTCAGCCCGTTGGACGCCCCGTCCTGATTGATCGCCGAACCCCGGATCACCGCCCAGACCCGACGACCACGACGCCGCGCCTCCGACAACCGCTCCAGCACCAGCACACCCGCACCCTCAGAAAAACCCGTCCCATCAGCCGCCTCCGCAAACGCCTTGCACCGGCCATCACCCGACAACCCCCGCTGACGCGACATCTCCCGGAACACCTGCGTCGTCCCCATGACGGTGACCCCGCCGGCCAGGGCCAGCCCGCACTCGCCGGCACGGAGGGACCGCACCGCCTGGTGGACAGCGACAAGCGACGACGAGCAGGCGGTATCGACCGACACCGCCGGCCCCTCCAGCCCCAGCGCATACGCCACCCGGCCCGAGGCCACGCTCAGCAGGGAACCGATCTGCCCGTAGCCCGAGATGGCCTCGGGGGTGTTGAAGTAGTTCCCGTACCCGAAGTACGTCAGGCCGGCGAATACGCCGGTGTCGCTGCCTCGCAGGGTGTGCGGGTCGATGCCGGCACGTTCCACGGACTCCCACGAGGTCTCCAGCAGCAACCTCTGCTGCGGGTCGGCGGCCAACGCCTCGCGTGGGCTGATCCCGAAGAACTGGGCGTCGAAGTCACCCGCGTCGTACAGGAACCCTCCCGAGCGCGTATAGCAGGTTCCCGGCCGGTCCGGATCCGGGTCGTACAACCCCTCCAGGTCCCAGTGGCGGTCCTCCGGGAAGTCCGACACCACGTCCCGGCCCTCGGCCACCAGCTCCCACAGCGCCTCCGGGGACGCCGCCCTGCCGGGGAAACGGCAGGCGACACCCACGACCGCGATGGGCTCGGCGGCGGCCTCCTTGAGCTGCTGCAGGCGCTGACGTGTTTCGATCAGCTCGATCGACGTCCGCCTGAGGTAGTCGAGAACATCGGCATTGTCGTCGTTCGTCATCGCTCTCCCTGGCCGAGCTCCTTGTCCAGCAGCGAGAGAAGCTCTCCAGCTGATGCCGAACTGATCCGGTCGGCGATGTCGGCCGACGATTCCTCACCCGCCATCGAACCGACCCGCACCCGCAGCTCACCGAGCAGAGTGGACAGGTTGGCCTTGTCCTCGTCCGCGAGGTCGCAGAACGCGTCCTCCAGTCGAGCGCCCAGTTCTTCGATCTCCTTGGCCAGGAGTTCAGCCGGAGAGCCTGGGCCGCCACCGGGGCCGGGACGGATATCCGCGTTCAGGAACTGTGCGAGGGCGCTCGGATTCGGATGGTCGTACACGAGCGTGGAGGGCAGTTTCAGGCCGGTCGCCGCCGCCAGCTTGTTCCGCAGCTCCAGCGCCATGAGCGAATCGACCCCGAGTTCCTTGAACGCCCCGGCGGGACCGATCCGCCCGGTGTCGGCCTGCCCGAGGACGATCGCGGTCTGCGTCCGCACGACATCGAGCAGCACGGCCTCCGCGTCGGCCTGCGGCAGGGACCTGATCCGCTGCACGAATCCGGCTTCGGTGACCTCTCGGCTCCCCGGGCCACCAGGACCGGGAGACGTCGGGATCAGTCTGCGCAGCAGCGGTGAACCCGCACCACCGGCGTACGGCTCACCGAGCGCGGCGAGGTCCAGCCGAGCCGGGACCAGCACCGGCTCGTCCCGCGAGATCGCCGCATCCCAGAGCGCGAGCCCTTCGTGCGAGGCCATCGGCCGCACACCCTGTCGCCGCAGGCGCACGATGTCCACCTCATCGAGGTCGGCGCTCAGCTCACTGCGTTGCGCCCAGAAACCCCAGCACAACGAGGCGGCGGCCAGCCCCTCGGCGCGGCGGGCCTCCGCGAGCCCGTTGAGGAACGCGTTGGCGGCCGCGTAACTGGCCTGCCCCGCTGTCCCGAGCACGCTCGCGATCGAGGAGAACAGCACGAACGCGGACAGGTCCAGGTGTCTGGTCAGCTCGTGCAGGTGCCAGGCGCCACGCACCTTCGGCGCCAGCACAGCGTCCAGGCGCTCCTCGGTCTGTGCCTCGACGCTCCCGTCGTCCAGTGCGGCCGCGCAGTGGATCACCGCCGTCAAAGGGTGATCGTTCCGCACGGCGGCGATCAGGCCGGCGACGGACTCACGGCTCGTGACGTCGCAGGCGACGATCTCAACGTGCGCCCCCGCCTCGGTCAGTTCCTCCCGCAGCGCTGCCGCCGCGGGTGCCGCCGGTCCTCGCCTGCTGGCCAGCACCAGCCGGTCCGTCCCGTGCCGGTCCACGAGGTGCCGGGCCAGCATCGCCCCCAGGCCGCTGGTGCCTCCCGTGATCAGCACGGTCCCGGAGCCGAGGCCGGGAACGTGCTCCGCCCGGCCGACAGGTCCGGGGGCGGGCGCCAGTTGCGGGGTGGTCATGGCGCCGGTGCGGATTCTGAGCTGGGGTTCTCCCGTTGCGGCCGCCGCCGGGACGCAGGCCCACGAAGCCACGTGGTCGTCCGTGTCCACGAGCACGAACCGGTCCGGGTTCTCGGTCTGCGCGGTGCGCACGAATCCCCAGATCGCGGCCGCTGCGGGGTCGGTGCGGAGAACCTGCCCGTCGGGTACCGCTTCCCGCGTCACGATGACCAGCCGTGAGTCGGAGAACCGGTCCTCGGCGAGCCAGTCCTGCGTCCACCGCAGCACCCGGTGGAGGTTCCGCTCGACAACGGCGGGGGTGTCGTCGCCCCCGCCCGCCTGGTCCATACAGGCGATGACGACGGGAGGTATCGCCCGACGGGAAGCAGCGAGCTCCCTCAGGTCGGCGAAGACCGCTCCGCCTCGGCCGAGGGATGCGGTGACCTCCGTGGGTTCTCCCACCACCGCGTACCGGCCTGCGCCTGCCCCGGACGGGACCGGGTGCGGGGCCCACTCCACCCGGAACAGCGAGTCCTGACGGTCGAAGCCGAGCTCGGTCAGCTTCCCTGCGTCCGCGGGCCGCAGGACCAGCGCGTCGACGCCGCCGACCGGTGCTCCGTGCTGATCCGCGATGGCGACGGACAGCGCGTTCTCCCCCGCGGGCGCGAGCCGGATACGCAGCGCGGTCCCCCTCGCGGAGCTGAGGCGGATTCCTCTGCAGCGGAACGGCAGCCAGACATCGGGCCGGGAGTTGTCGACGAACTGCCCCAGGCCCACCGGGAGCAACGCAGCCTGGAGCAGCGCCGGATGGACCCGGAACCGCCCCCGGTTCACGCCGTCGGGTGCGGGCAGCTCCACCTCGGCGAACAGGGTGTCGTCGCGGCGCCACACCTCTTTCAGACCGCGGAACAGAGGCCCATGACTGAACCCGAGGGCAGCCAGCCTGGATTGCTCGTCTTCGAAGGGCACGGCGACCGCGCCTGCGGGAGGCCACGCGACGAGGCTCTCCTCCGTCGGGGATCCTCCGGTGCCGGACCCGGCGATCCCGACGGCGTGCCGCGCCCACTCGGTTTCGTCCTCGCCCCGTGAGTGCACGCTGATCGCACCCTTGCCATCAACCCTGACACGCAGCTCGCGATGGGCCGTCCGGGAGAGCACCAGTGGGGTTTCCAAGGTGAGTTCGTCGACGATGTCGTGCCCCGCACGGTCCGCCGCCCACATCGCCATCTCCGCCAGCACCGTTGCCGGTACCAGGACGGCGCCGTGGACCACGTGGTCGGCGAGCCACGGGTGGCGCTCCAGCGACAGGCGACCGCAGCCCACCACTCCACCGCGCTCCTCCTCGTCCGGCAGATCGATGACGGCATCGAGCAGCGGGTGGTCCGACGCGCTCGCCGCGCCGGTGGTTTCGTCGATCGGGTTCAGCCAGTAGCGCTGCCGCTGGAAGGCATATGTGGGCAAGTCGACCCACCGGCCTTCCCGGCCCGGGAACGCGGCCTCCCAGGACACCGCGGCGCCCGCCACAAAGGCCTCGGCCGCCGACCGGTACAGGCGCGCGAGGCCGCCTTCGCCACGGCGCAGCGAGCTCACCGCGAATCCGGCGCCACCGGGGGCGGCGTCGAACATCTCCTGGATGGTCGGCGTGAGCAGGGGGTGCGGGCTGATCTCGACGACCGCGCTGTTGCGCTCCTGTTCAACGAGGTTCCTCATGGCGGCTTCGAACCGAACCGGTCGTCGCAGGTTGCGGAACCAGTAGGCGGCGTCCAGCTCCGCGGAGTCGATCGGTCCACCAGTCACGGTCGAGCAGATCTCCACTGCCGAGGGGAGGGGTGTGATCGGGCCCAGGTCGTCCTGGAGCCGGTCTTCGAACTGGTCCATCAACGGCGAGTGCCCGGGAACGCTCGACTTGATCACCTGCGCGCGAGCGCCCTCGGATTCGCAGGCCGCGACGAGCTCCTCGACTGCCGAGGTCTCCCCCGAGACCGTCGTCGAGTTCGGTCCGTTGACCGCGGCGATCACGACCCGGGGCTCCCACGGCCCGAGCAGCTCCCGCACCCGGTGTTCGGGCAGCAGAATCCCGGCCATGCTTCCTTGCCCGGCGACCGTGGCCAGCAGCTGGGAGCGCAGGGCCACGATCTTGGCCGCGTCCTCCAGCGTCAGGGCGCCCGCTGTGCAGGCCGCGGCGATCTCACCCTGGGAGTGGCCGATCACCGCATCCGGTACGACCCCGAGCGAGCGCCACACCTCCGCCAGCGACACCATCACCGCGAACAGCACCGGCTGGACGACGTCGATCCGTTCCAGATCCGCGGCCTCCGGCCCGCCGCGCACGGTGTCGATCAACGACCAGGACACCCACGGCTCCAGTGCCTCCGCGCACGCGCGCATCCGCGTGGCGAACACCGGCGAAGACTCCCACAGCTCCCGCCCCATTCCGTCCCACTGTCCCCCCTGGCCCGGGAACACGAACACCGTCCTGGCCACCGGCTGCGCGACTCCGGACACCACGGCGGCGGGACTGCCCCCGTCGCTCCCGTCGCTCCCGACCGCGGTGTCCAGGCCGGCGAGCAGCTCGTCCCGGCCCGCACCGATCACCACCTGACGGTGCTCGAACAGCGACCGCGTCGTCACCAGCGAATACCCCACACCCGCGATCGGCAGATCCGCTTCCGCGGCCACCAAGTCGCGCAGCCGCAGCGCCTGATCCCGCACGGCCTCCGCCGACCGCGCCGACAGCACCCACGGCACCGCCCGGGAGCCACTGGTGGACAACTGACTGGCCGCGGAACCCGCGGCCACACAAGCCGGGGCGTCCTCCCGGGGGTTCTCCTCAGGTGCCTGCTCCAGGATCAGGTGCGCGTTGGTGCCGCTGATGCCGAAGGAGGAGATCCCGGCGCGGCGCGGGCGTCCGGCCTCCGGCCAGGTCTGCGCCTCCGTCAGCAGCTCGACCGCGCCGGACGACCAGTCCACGTGCGGCGAGGGGCGATCCACATGCAGCGTTCTGGGGAGCAGGCCGTGGCGCATCGCCATGACCATCTTGATGATGCCGCCCACGCCCGCCGCAGCCTGGGTGTGACCGATGTTCGACTTCAGCGACCCCAGCCACAACGGGCTGCCAGGATCCCGGTCCTGCCCATAGGCGGCCAACACCGCCTGCGCCTCAACCGGATCACCCAGCCGCGTACCCGTCCCATGCGCCTCCACCACATCCACCTCACCGGCCGACACCCCGGCATCAGCCAGAGCCGACCGGATCACCCGCTGCTGCGCCGGACCGCTCGGCGCCGTCAGCCCATTGGACGCCCCGTCCTGATTGATCGCCGAACCCCGGATCACCGCCCAGACCCGACGACCACGACGCCGCGCCTCCGACAACCGCTCCAGCACCAGCACACCCGCACCCTCAGAAAAACCCGTCCCATCAGCCGCCTCCGCAAACGCCTTGCACCGGCCATCACCCGACAACCCCCGCTGACGGGCGATCTCCACCAGCAGGCCCGGTGTCGACAGCGTCGAGGCCCCGCCGGCCAGGGCCAGCCCGCACTCGCCGGCACGGAGGGACCGCACCGCCTGGTGGACAGCGACAAGCGACGACGAGCAGGCGGTATCGACCGACACCGCCGGCCCCTCCAGCCCCAGCGCATACGCCACCCGGCCCGAAGCCACGCTGGTATACGTTCCTGTGACCGCGAGACCCTCCAGTTCGCCGACCGCCCCGCTGCCCATCCGCGGGCCGTAGTCGACGGCGTAGATCCCGGTGAACACCCCGGTCGCCGACCCGCGCAACCCCGCCGGGGGGATACCCGCCCGCTCCAGCGCTTCCCACGACGTCTCCAGCAGCAACCGCTGCTGCGGATCCATCGCCAAGGCCTCACGCGGGCTGATCCCGAAGAACTCCGCGTCGAACTCGGCGAGATCGGGCAGGAAGCCGCCCGAGCGTGTGTATGTCTTCCCGTGCGCCGCGGGGTCCGGGTCGTACAACGCCCCCACATCCCACCCGCGGTCGTGCGGAAGGTCACTCATCGCGTCAATCCCGTCCGACACGACACCCCACAGCCCCTCGGGGGACGTCACCGCGCCAGGGAAGCGACACCCCATGCCCACGATGGCGACGGGCTCGCGAGCGGACTCCTCCAGCTCGCGCACCCGCTCGCGCAGGGCTTGCGCATCGCTGACGGCGCGCCGCAGGTAGGACCGGAGCTTGTCGATGTCCTCCACCAGGGGCCTCCCCGAACGGTCGCTTGGGACGAACAGGTGGTGCTAGACGAACAGGTGGTGCTACACGTATCCGCGGTCGATCAGTTCGTACAGTTCGTCGTCGCTGCGGCTGTCCGGACTCGTCTCCTCCGCTGCTTCCGGGGCATCGGGCGCCTCCGGCGCGAGGAGGGCGAAGATGCGGTGACCGAGCGACTGCGGAGTGGGGTAGGTGAACACGACGGTGGCCGGGAGCCGCACGCCGACCGCCTGGGCGAGCCGGGTGCGGAGTCGCAGAGCCATTGATGAGTCGACACCCAGGTCCTTGAAGGTCTCGGTCGACCTTCTCGCGAAATCGGGGCCCGTCAGCTCCGTGTGCTGCTTGCCCAGCACCGCCGCGGTTTCGGAGCACACAAGCTTGAGGACCGAGAGTTCCGAATCCAATGCCGCCGACCTGGCGCCGACGACGGCGGGCCGGTGTACCCCTGGTCCGGCAGGCTGCGTGGTGGAGCCCGTGTTCATGGTGTCGGTCTCGTCGGGTGCCGTCAGCCAGTAGCGCTGCCGCTGGAACGCGTAAGTGGGCAGGTCCAGGCGCCGCCCCCCGGTCAGCGCCTCGGCCCAGTCCACCGGCACGCCGTGCACGAACGCTTCGGCCAGCCCGGCCAGCACTGCCTCGGATGCCGGGCGGCCCGGGCGCAGCATCGGGGCGAACACCGTGCCGTCCGGGTCGTCCAGCGCGGCGGCGCCCATCCCCGACAGCGTCTCGTCCGGGCCGATCTCAACGAACACCGACACCCCCTGAGCGGCCAGCGTGGCCACGGCATCCGCATACCGCACCGCGCCGCGCGCCTGCCGCACCCAGTACTCGGGGCCCGGCACGGACACCAACTGCCCGGTCAGCGCCTCCGCCCAGACCGCCTGCGGAGCGGCATGCCGCAGCTTCGCCGCCACCTGCCCGAGCTCGTCCAGCACCGGTTCCATCCGGTGGGAGTGGAACCCGTGGGAGACCCGCAGCTCGCGGGTCCGCCGACCCTGGTCCTTGAACCGGGCTGCCAACCGCGCCACCGGCTCCGCGTCGCCGGAGATGACTACCGAGGACGGGCCGTTCACCGCCGCCACCGACACCCCCGCCACGCCCTCCGAGGCGGCGGTAATCTCCGTCTCGGTGGCCTGCACCGCGATCATCGCCCCGCCTGTGGGCAGCGCCTGCATCAGCCGGCCCCGCGCCGCCACCAGCGCGCACGCGTCCTCCAGCGACAGCACCCCGGCGGCATGTGCGGCGGCGATCTCCCCCACCGAGTGCCCGGCCACCGCGTCGGGCGTGATCCCCGCCTCGGCGAGCAGCGCCACCAAGCCCACCTCCACCGCGAACAGGCCCGCCTGCGCGAACACCGTCTGATCGGCCCGCCGGTCCTCACCTTCGCCGAGCACCACCTCGGCGACCGGCAGCCCGAGATCCGCCTCGAGCAGGTCGCACGCCTGGTCGAACGCCGCCGCGAACGCGGGGCTCACCGCGTGCAGATCCCGTCCCATCCCCGGACGCTGGGCCCCCTGCCCTGCGAACACGAACCCGACCCTTCCCGGGCCCCCGACAGGCACCGTCCCCGTCACCACGTTCGGGCCCGGCTCACCCGCCACCAGACCCGCCAGACCCGCCGCCAACTCCTCCTGCTCCGCACCCAGCACCACCGCCCGGTGCTCGAACAACGACCGCGTCGACACCAGCGAGTACCCCACATCGACCACCGACAGCGACGCGTCCGCCCCCACGAGATCCCGCAACCGCGCCGCTTGTCCCCGCAACGCCGACTCCGAGCGCGCCGACAACACCCACGGCAGCGCTCCGGAAACGCACGCGGACGTGGTGCCCGCACCTGCACCACGCGGTCCCGTCCGCTCCTCAACTTCCTGTTCAAGAATGATGTGCGCGTTCGTGCCGCCCATCCCGAATGCCGACACCCCCGCCCGCCGCGGCCGGCCCGGTGCGCTCGGCCAGGACCGCGTGGCTGCGAGAACTTCGAAGTTCTCCTGGAAGTGTGGGATGGCGGGGTTCGGAGACCGGAAATTCAGACTCGGAACCAGACGAGCGCGGTCCACGCAGAGCGCTGTCTTCACGAAGCCGACAATTCCCGCGGCCGGCTCCAGGTGCCCGACATTCGTCTTCACGGAACCGATCGCCAGGGGGCGGCTCCGGCCGGTTTCACGGAACACCTCGCGCAAGCCGGATATCTCAGCCGGGTCGCCGAGCCGCGTACCGGTGCCGTGCGCCTCTACGTAGTCGATGCTGTCGAACAGAAAGGCCGCGCGTTCGAGAGCGGACAGCACAGTTGCCGCCTGCGCACCGGGGCTTGGATCCGGGATCCGGGAGGACGCGCCACCGCTGCCGACACCCCAGCCGCGCACCACCGCGTAGATGTGATCACCGTCGACGACGGCGGAGTCGCGCCGTTTCAGCACGACGAACGCACCGCCCTCTCCCCGGACGAAACCGCTGGCGCGCTCGTCGAAGGAGAAGCAGCGTCCGTCGGGCGACAAGACGCCCAGATTCGCCAGGCCGAGTCCCGCTGCCGGATCGACGATGAGGTGCACGCCGCCCACGAGCGCCATGTCGACCGCGCCGCTCCGTATCCGTTCGCACGCCAGAGCCAACGACACGAGTGAGGAGGACTGACCCGAATCCGTGCAGAAACTCATGCCCCGGACGTCGAACATGCTGGAGATCCGGTTCGCGATCAACGCATCGCTCGAACCCAGAGCGGCGTACTGGTCGTCCCGGTCGCTACCGGACAACCTGCGCAGCACGTCGTACCCGGAAGACGCGGCGCCGACCAGAACATCGATCTCGCGGCCGGCGAGCGCGACCGCCGGAACGCGGGCGTCTTCGACGGCTTCCCAAGCGAGTTCCAACCCCAGTCGCTGCACAGGGTCCATGGCCGACGCCTCGGCGTGATCCGTTCCGAAGAAATGCGCGTCGAATCCGTCGATGGAGTCGAAGAACGAGCCCGAGGTCACCGCAGCGGCGTCCGGGTGAGAAGCCAGTTTCGAGATATCCGCCCGATGCCCGGGAAACCTGCCGACAGTCGGCTTCCCGTCGACCAGCAGGCGCCAGAACTCGCCCAGGCCGTCCACCCCGGGGAATCGGCACGACATCCCGATGACGGCGATGTCGGTGGCTGCGCCACTCATGCGAACCTCTTCCCATTTTCTCGGCATGCGGCTCCTGCGGTTCGCACTGCTGTCACCGCCGCCAGGTCAACAACCCCCGCACATAGGGGAAGCGGAACACCGGGCGGGGTGGTCGGTGGGCGGTGGCCGGACGAACCACGGCCAAGTGACGGTGCTGGGGCCGGATGTCATGGCGTCTGTCATTGCCGTCCGGGCCGGCGGGCGCATCCTCTCCCGGACCGGAAAGCGTCTCCCGATCCACTTCTACCCGCACCGCACTGGTGGACTCCAGTACTCGCCGGCCGGGCGGGGGTCGAAAGGGGATTGAAAGCAGACCTGCGAGTGGGCATACAACTCTCCGCTTGAGGTACCCGGGCAGGAACAAAAAAGGCGACCTTTCGGGCACCGGCTGTCCCGCCGACAGGACATTGATACAGGCGCCTGCATTCTTTGGCTGTTCTCCGGACGCTTCGTCGCGGCCGTGGATTTCGATCGCGACTCCGCGATCGAAGCCGCAACGCATAATTCGCTCGACGCTGTTCGCTGACATCCCGTCGGGCTGGACCGTCCAAGGGTCACAATGACACGCGGCGGGCGGCGGGCCCAGGTGACGCGGATCGGCTCACACCCTCTCTCCTCCTGGTCGGACAACGGTGGGCCGGACGAGTTCGGGACCGATGTCGGCGAGCCCGCGGAGGCCGGCGAGCGCCATGGCGTCGGTCAGTTCACCGAGCAGGATGTTCAGCACGTCCGTCACCCCCTGACCCGCATCGACGGCGAGGCCGTGCAGGATCGGACGGCCCAGAAGCACCGCGTCAGCGCCGAGCGCGAGCGCGGCGAGCACGTCCCGGCCACGGCGCACGCCCCCATCGAGCAGGACAGGAACGTCCCCGGCCACGGCCGCCACGATCTCCGGCAGGACATCGAGGGTCGCGGGAGTACCGTCGAGTTGCCGCCCGCCATGGTTGGACACGATGAGGCCGTCCGCCCCGGCCCCGACCGCGCGCACCGCGTCGGTTCCGGTGAGGATCCCCTTGAGCAGGATCGGCAATCCGCTGACCGAGCGCAGCCAGTCCACTACCGACCAGTCGAGGCCCTGAGCGAACTGGGCCCTGGCGTGCATGGCCGGCTCCGTGAAGTCGTGCCCGTCGAGGTTGGCCGGGACGATTCCCGCCGGGAGCCGGAAGCCGTTGCGAAGGTCCCGCAGCCTCCGGCCGAGATGGGGTGCGTCGACGGTGAGAACGAGCGCCTCGAAGCCCGCGGCCTCTGCACGCTCGATGAGGCGCCGCGTCATCGAACGATCACGCAGACAGTAGACCTGGAGCCAGAGCTCGCTGCCGCCGGCGGCAGCGAGCTCCTCGAATTCGCGCCCAGCGAAGGTGCTGATCACTACCGGCACGCGAGCCGCCGCCGCTGTCCCGCGGACGGTGGCGAGCTCGCCCATCGAGTGGGCCAGTGTCTGGTAGGCCATCGGCGCGACTGCCACCGGCGCGTCCCAGCGGCGGCCGAGAATCGTGGTCGCCGTCTCGGGACGGTCGGCGCCGCGCAGGACCAGCGGCCGCAGCCACAGACGGTCGAACGCCTCGACATTGGCCGCAAGCGTCCGCTCTTCGCCGGCGCCACCCTCCAGGAAGTCCCAGACCTCGGGGTCGAGTCGGGACCTGGCCGCCCGCGCGAAATCGCCGAGCGTCAGTCTCATCGCCTGTCCTCCATGGCGCTCATCGCGGGCGGGAGTCGCACCAGATCGAACATCTCAGTCCAGGCCGGTCACGTTGCTCGCCTGCTGGCGCTCCACGGCCTCATAGAGCGCGTGGATATTGTTGCTGCCGAACGTGCGGGCGCCCCGGCGGTCGATCAGTTCGTAGAAGAGGGTGCCCCTCTGGTGCCGCGACTCGGTGAAGATCTGAAGCATGACGCCTTCGTGGTCGCGATCGGCAAGGACATTGAGCTCGCGCAGCGCCTCCGCCGGGACACCGATCGGGCCGAGCCGGGGCGTCAGCATCTCGTAATAGCTCTGCGGTGTGGTGAGGAAACGCACGCCCCGCTCGGTGCTCTTGGGGACGGCGGTCAGAATGTCCTCGGTCAGAAACGCGATGTGCTGGATCCCGGCGCCTTCGTGAGCGGCGATGAACCTGTCTATCTGCCCCGGGGAACAGGTGACGTCCGGCTCGATGATGGTAAGGGTCAGCCGTCCGGACTTGCTCTGGACGACCTTCGAGTCCATGGCCTGGGGTCCGACGACGATCCGCTCCTCGAAAGTCTGATGCAGGCCGAAGATCTCCTCGTAGCGCTGCACGGTCTCATCCAGTGTCCCTGCGGGCACGCACACCGCGAGGTGATCGATCCGCGTGAACAGTCCCTCGGCGGAGTGGTCGCAGCCGGTCTCCTCGATCAGCGGGGCGAATGGGCCGCCGGACCGGGCGCGGGAGACGAAGCGGTGCTCCACGTCGCCGAACCCGATCACCGAGGCAAAGGCGACTCGGGCTCCTTCGGGGCCGAAGGTTTCAGGCGGGGCGACGGGGGTGGCCCCGCGCTCGAGGGCCTCGGCAAACGCGGCCTGCGCATCGTGGACGCGCAAGGCGATCACACCGACGCCTTGGCCGTGCCGACCGACGTACTCGGCAGCACGGTGCTCGGGGCTGGTGGGGGAGGTCACCAGCAGGGTGATATCGCGCTGACGCAACAACACCGACTCGCATCCGCGCATACCCGTGTGAACTCCACCGCGCCCCGCGACGGCGAAGCCGAAAAGGTCGCGTAGACCGTTGGCCGCCTCCTCGGCGTCCTCGACGAAGAACTCGATGTGATCGATCGACTGGATCTCCACCTGTCACCTCCAACGTGCGCAATTGACCGAACTCAGCGGCGGTGGTGTGCCGCAACGGCCTCGGACTCGATGAAATCGGCCAGTCGGCCAAGCCCCTCTTCCACCTCGGCGTGCGTCACATAGCTGGTCGACAGCCGGATGGCGTGATCACCTCCGCCCTGCGGGTGGAAGTAGGACATCGGCGTCCAGATGACCCCGAAGTCCTCTGCGGAGCGGACCAGCGCGTCATTGTCGGCGCGGAAGGCCACCTGCAGGGTCAGGAAGAAGCCCCCACTGGGCATGTTCCAGCTCACCCCGAGCCGCTCCCGCCGCTCGGCGGGGAACTCGCGTTCCAGGCCCCGCAGGACGGACCGCATGGTGTCCCCGTAGTGTGCGGCCGCCTCCACGTTCAGCTCAGAGACACGGCCACGGGACGCGAGCAGGGCACCGGCCACGACTGCCTGGCTCAGTGCGGAGGTATTCACGGTGAGCATGCTTTTGATCTTGGCCAACTCGTCGGCCAGCAGCTCGACGGCGCCGTCCGCCCGCAACACCGACTGGTCCGCCAGAACGTAGCCCACCCGTGCGCCGGGGAAGAGGGACTTGGCGTACGAGCCCAGATGAATCACCCGTCGGCCCCGGTCGAGCGACTTCAGCGTAGGCACCTGTGCGCCGGGGCTGACCAACCGGTAAGGGCTGTCCTCAAGGATGAGTACGTCGAGCCGCTCGGCCAGTTCCAGTAGTTCATGCCGGCTCTTCAGCGGCATGGTGACGCCGGACGGGTTGGAATGGTCGGGGACCACGTACACAGCACGGGGCCTGCGCCCCCGCATGCGTTCGGCCAGAATCGCGGCTTCCAGGTCGGCGCACGACAGCCCGGTCTCCCGTTCCTCGATGGCGACCACCTCGGCGTCGACGAGCCGCGCGGCGCCGGTGATCCCCACGTAGCAGGGGCTGGAGACCAGCAGCACGTCGTCGGGACCGGACATAAGGGCGCGCAGCACCAGGAACATCGCCTCCTGGCATCCCACCGTGACCACGATCGACTCCGCCGGAACATCGATCCCCTCGTCCACGCGGAGCGAGTCGGCGATCAGCTCACGTATCAGCCCGCTGGACGGCCCGTACTGGAACACCGAACTGCGCACCTCGGCCGGTGAGCGCCCCTGAGCAGTCAGGTGGTCCAGATAACGCCGCAGATAGGCGAAGATCTGCTCGGTGTCGAAGAATCCCTCGTACGGTCTTCCCGGGGCGAAGGAGATGGCCTCGGGATAGTTCAGGGTGACTTCGTTGAGGAAGTTCATCGTGTCCATCACCGGATCCGCGACGCCGGCGTGCAGATCCTCCATACGCAGCACCATTCCGCCGCCCACCTCGGGCTCCCGGTCGCAAGCGCATCCGATGTCTTCCGTCATGCCGTGCGTCTCGCTCATCACGATCGCCTTCCCAAGCATCCGGCCTCGGCGGGCACGGGCAGCCTCCTCCGAGCCCTCAACTTCGTGCACGGCGCGTGCGATGCTCGGCCGTGATCCGTTCCAGTTCCGGCACGAGCGCGCTGGGAGCGGGCTGGGCGAGCGTCTCCTGCTGAAGCTGCTCGGCAGCCACACGGAACGCATCGTCCTCCAGCAGCTGCGTCAGACACTCCCTGATCCGCGCTCCGGTGACGTCGCCCGGCGCGATCGACAACCCCACCCCGGTCTGCCGCAGGACGTTCCGCTTGGCAGGTGCGTCGACGGAGTACTCAAGGAGGACCTGTGGAATGCCGTGCAGCAGTGCGCCGTTGAAGCTTCCCGACCCACCGTGGTGGATCATGGCGGTGCAGGTGGGCAGGATGAGGTCCAGCGGGACGAAGTCCACGATCCGGGTGTTCTCCGGAACACGCTCGAGCTGTTCCCTTATTTCGCCCGGCATCGTGAGGACCAGCTCGATGTCGAGATCGGCCAGCGAGTCCAGGCTCTCCTGTAGCTGCTCGGGCGTCATGCCCGGTGGCCCGGCCCAGCGCAGCGCCAAGCGGCCGAACGTCATCAGGACGCGAGGCACCCGGGGGGCTTCATGGAGCCAGGGCTGTACGACGGACCGGTCGTTGTAGGGCACATGGCGCATGGACAGCGTCCGCTCGTGGGGCTCCAGACGACAGCGCTCCGGCAGGACGTTGATCGCGAACTGGCCGCCTGTCAGCTCCTCCGTGAACTCACGCCCGTACTTCCCCGCCCACTCCGCATACCACTCGCGCAGCATGTCCGGATACTGGCCCGGCGGCTGCCGCTCCAGCGCGTCCAGGAAGTCGTGTCGCAGCCGCAGGCTCACATCGAGCCAGAACAGCAGCCGTCCGTGCGCTGCCCCGACGGCATCCGCGGCCACCGCACCGGCGTAGGCCAGCACATCGCACAGCACGAGGTCGGGCTGCCAGGAGCGGCAGCACGCCACGAGGTCCTCGACCATCTCATCGTTCAGGACCCAGCTCATCGGGACCACGATTTTGTCGAGGATGAAGGTGACGTTCTCCCAGGAGAGCGTGTCCCGGTCCTCGTTCCCGACCTTGTACAAGGTGTCGGTTCCGAAGTCCGGGGTGATCCCCTCCCCCGGATCAATGTCTTGCCGGAGAGTGCGGAGGCGTGATTCCAGAGTCTCCTCCGGGCCGACGGAGACCGCGGTCAGCCCGGCTTCGTTGATGGTGTCGAGGAATGCCGGCTCGCCGGCCACCCGCACCTCGTGACCCGCCGACCGCAGCGCCCAGGCAAGCGGCACCATCGGCTGGAGATGCGAGGTGAATGGCATGGTCACGAACAGAACTCGCAAGCGATTCGCCCCCTGTACAGGCTGCGTTCAAGGCTTCAAGAGGACGCCGTCCAACGGCTCCAGCCGTCCCGGTGCCTCATCGGTCACATCATCCCGAGCGAAGCTCGCCCGTGATCCGTTCCAGTTCCGGCACCAGCGCGCCGGGGGTGGGGTGGGCCAGCGTCTCCTGCTGAAGCTGCTCGGCAGCCACACGGAACGCATCGTCCTCCAGCAGCTGCGTCAGACACTCCCTGATCCGCGCTCCGGTGACGTCGTTCGGTGCGATCCACAGCCCCGCCCCGGTCCGCATCAGCGCGAGGCACTTGCCGATCGAGTCGGCGGAGTAGCCGATGACCAACTGCGGGATGCCGTGCAGCAGTGCGCCGTTGAAGCTTCCCGACCCACCGTGGTGGATCATGGCGGTGCAGGTGGGCAGGATGAGGTCCAGCGGGACGAAGTCCACGATCCGGGTGTTCTCCGGAACACGCTCGAGCTGTTCCCTTACTTCGCCCGGCATCGTGAGGACCACCTCGATGTCGAGATCGGCCAGCGAGTCCAGGCTCTGCTGCACCTCCTCGAGCTTGATGTCCGGCAGGTCGTCGAATTGCCGCGCCGAGATGCCGAACGTCATCAGTACGCGAGGCGCGCGGGGCGCCTCATGGAGCCAGGCCGACGCGATGGAACGGTCGTTGTAGGGCACATAGCGCATGGACAGCGTCCGCTCGTGGGGCTCCAGACGACAGCGCTCCGGCAGGACGTTGATCGCGAACTGGCCGCTTATCAGCTCCTCCGTGAACTCACGCCCGTACTTCCCCGCCCACTCCGCATACCACTCGCGCAGCATGTCCGGACGCCGGCCCGGCGGCTGCCGCTCCAGCGCGTCCAGGAAGTCGTGTCGCAGCCGCAGGCTCACATCGAACCAGAACAACAGCCGTCCGTGCGCTGCCCCGACGGCATCCGCGGCCACCGCGCCGGCGTGGGCCAGCACATCGCACAGCACGAGGTCGGGCTGCCAGGAGCGGCAGCACGCCACGAGGTCCTCGACAATCTCATCGTTCACCACCCACGTATGCGGAACCAGGTGGTTGTCGAGGAGCCAGTTGATCGCTTCCCAGGGAAGACCCTCCCGGTTCCCGAGCTCGTACAACGACACGGGTGAGAAGGGCGGGACGGGCGGGGCGGACGCCTCCTGGACGTCGCCCCCGCCCCCGCCCCCTCCCCGGAGAGTGCGGAGGCGTGATTCCAGAGTCTCCTCCGGGCCGACGGAGACCGCGGTCAGCCCGGCGCCCGTGATGGTGTCGAGGACCGCCGGCTCGCCGGCCATCCGCACCTCGTGGCCCGCCGACCGCAGCGCCCAGGCAAGCGGCACCATCGGTTGGATATGTGAGGTGAACGGCGCTGTCACAAACAGAACTCGCAAGCGATTCGTCCCTTCTCGGTCAGAAGATTCCCCGGAACCGGGCCGCCTTCTCTGCCGGGCCGTGGGACGTTCCAGCAACGATCCGCCCCGGTTGCCCCTGGCTGCGCGGTGTCCCGGCGGCGGGACAGAGCGGTTGTGAACCCCTGGAAACCCATGTCAGGCGGCCTCCGGACGCGAGGTGCACGGGGAGGCAGCCGTGTGTGTCGCTGGTCCGGCCCTCACAAGCGCACAGGGCATGCGGAGAGCATCCGGGCGCCACCGGGGATGAGCTCGCGGTACTTCAACCTGCTGCGGCTCACAGTGATTTCCAAGCTGTCACGCTGGACCATCAGGTGATTGAGTGCTATCTCGCCTTCGAGATTGGCGAGCGATGCGCCGAAGCAGCGGTGCGGGCCTGCGCCGAAAGCGAGATGGCCTTCCCCGGGCTTCAACACGCGTTCCACATCGCACCGTTCGGGCTCGGAGAAAAGGCGCGGGTCGTTGTTGGCGGACAGCAGGGAGCCCGTCACGGCATCGCCCCTGCAGATCGAGACCCCCGCGAACTCGAAGTCCTCGGTTGCGTACCGCGGACCAGTGGCCGGAAGGGGGGTCGCGATCCGCATCAACTCCTCGACAGCGTGCGGCAAAGCCTCCGGCCTGGCACGCAGCAGAGCCAGCTGATCCGGATTGTCGAGGAGTGTGAGAACCGCGTTCGGGATGAAGTGGGCCGTGGAGTGGTATCCGGCGTTCACCAACACCGCCACCGTCGAGATTACCTCTGCTTCGTCGAGCCGGTCACCGTCCTCGTCCATCGTCTGCACCAGGGCGGAGACCAAGTCGTCTGCGGGCTCGGCCCGGCGTCGCTGAATGAGCTTCTTGAGGTAGTCGGACAGCTCCCGGATGCTCGTGCTGAAGTCGACGTCGGCGCTGGCGTACTCGTCCATCCACTTCCGTAATTGCGGCTGATCAGCCTCGTCGATGCCGATGAGTTCGCAGATGACGGCACCGGTCAAAGGTGTGGAGTAATCCCGGAGAAGGTCACCGGATCCCTTCTGAGCAAGCTCGTCGACAAGCCGCGCGGACGTCTCTTCAATGCGCGGCCTCAGTGCCTTGATACGCCGGCCGCTGAAGGCGGGTGCCGCGAGCCGGCGCAGCCGAGCGTGACTCTCACCGTCCTGAACCTGGAGGTTGGACCTGAAGTAACTCAGCATCTCCACCGGCAGATCGAGAGACGCGAGCGCTTCCTCCGCAATGCTGGGCCCTTGATGGCCCGGCACTTTGCTGACATCCGCCACGAACCGCGAGTCATTCAGCGCTGCCTTGATCTCTTCGCCTCGCGTGATCAGCCAGACCGGTGGCCCGCCGGGAAAACCAATGCGGACTAGTGGGGACATTCCCCGCAGGCGCGCAAGGGCGCCGACGGGGTCGTCCTCAAATTCAGGATCCAGCAGGCTAATGATCGGCTCAGCCATGATCGCCATCTCCTTTGCGTTCTTGTCGAACCCTCATGGAAACCTCGCTGATTTTAGCCTCGCATTCGGCAGGTGACAGATATGCGGTGGACTGGCAGCCAAGGGCGGATTCCGCCTCGATCAGATCCAGTACCTCCCGGGCGTGATCAACCAGATACATGTGATCGCCCGGCAGCTCCGCATAACTGAAATCACCCGTAGTCGCTTCCCGCCACTCCTGGGCCTGTTCCGCTCCGACCAGGCCATCGGAGTTGCCCCGAATCGAGCAGATCGGCACCGGAACCGGGTCGTCGGTGCTCGGAACGTAGTTCTCGTGCATTTCGCAGTCGGCCTGCAGCACAGGGAGAATCAGCTCACGCATCTCCGGGTGATCCAGAGCCTCGTGCCTGAACCCCGCGAACTCTTCGACCCGGGCGAGGAACTCCTCTTCCGGAAGCCCCGTCGCCCGCCTCTCCCGCTGTGTCCACGGCCCCGGCGAACCGCTGACGACCAGTCGCTCGACGCGCACCTCGCGCTTCGTCAGCAGATGCACCAGCTCATACGCGAGCACGGCGCCCAGGCTGTGCCCGAACAGCACAGTCCGTGCACCTTCGCCGAGATCCGCAACCACGTCGTCGACCGAGCTCTTCGCCGCTTCGACGACATTCCGGTGCGGCGTCTCCAGAAGCCGCCTCTCCCTGCCGGGCAGCTCGACCGGGACCACTCTCCACCGGCCGGCGGACAGTGCCCGCCACGGATGGAAGAACGAAGGTCCCGCTCCCGCGAACGGCACGCACAGCAGCGTGACCCGGCCCCGGTCTTCTGTGGACATGCCGGGTTCTGTCACCCCGACCAACCCCCGTCATCCCCTGGCCGTGCCCGCACTTCCCCCGTCATTGCGACAGTTTGCGTGCGATGACCTTCATGATCTGGCCCGCGGGTTTGGGCATGTGCAAGTCGTAGTGCGTGGCATCCACCCCGTACTCCTCGATGGAGCCGAGGACGTGCGGCTTCCAATGAACCGCGTACGACCCCCAGTCCTTGCCCAGCTTCGCGTCGAAATACAGCACATCGCCGCGGTAGACGGGCGCTTCGAACTCCCCCATCCTGCTCAGGTTGTTGGCTCCCACCCTCGACATGTCGTCCAGGAAGCTGGCCATTCGTTCGGTGTTCATGAACTGACCGAAGTAGTCCTCTATCTCCTCCCGGTAGACCGACGGCGACTTGTCGACGCCGTACTTGAACCCGCTCGCCGGCATGGAGTCCAGAAGCGCCACGAGGTCCACCTGGTGCCCCCGCCGGTCCAGGGCATCCGCGAGGGCGTGCGCGATCGGAGCGCCGAGGGACCAGCCGATCAGGTTGTACGGTCCCTCCGGCTGGATCTCCAGTATCTGGGTGAGGTAGTCGTCGACCATCTCTTGCACCGACGACGCCAGCGGGCCCGTGCCCCCGGAGCCGCGGGCCTGCAGGGCGTAGGCCGCCCGGTCCCGCACGAACGGCACGAAGGCGAAGTACGCCCAGCCGAGACCGCCGCCCCCGTGGACGAACCACACCGGTGGCTTTCCCGTTCCGGGATCCGTGTTCAGCGGCAGCACGACCGCGAACGAGTCGACGTGGTCGTCAGGGATGCCGCGAGCGAGCACCAGTGCCGCCAGCTCGACCACCGTGGGGAAACGGACCAGTGTTCGCACGGGCATGTCGACGCTGAATTGTTTGCGGATGCGGGCGCTGAGTCGAGTGGCGAGGAGGGAGTGCCCGCCGAGCGCAAAGAAGTCGTCGTCGATGCCGACTTTCTCCAGGCCGAGGAGTTCGCAGAACATGGAGCAGAGCTTCTCTTCTTGGGCGTTGCGCGGCTCTCTGCTGCTCACGGTGGTGGTGTGTTCCGCCGGGAGTGCCTGTCGGTCGAGTTTGCCGGCCGGGGTCAGGGGGAGTTCGGTGAGCGGCACGAGCGCGCTCGGAATCATGTAGTCCGGGAGGCGCTCACGCAGGTGGTCGGGCAGCCCGGCAAGCAGCGGACCGATCGAGGTGGCGAGTGCGGGGGCGTTCGCCCGGATCGTGCGCCCGGCTGTCCGGCCTGGAACGAACCCGCCGATGACGGTGTGCTGGGTGGTGTGCTGATCGGACAGCAGCACCGCGTCGAAGGTGTGGGCGGCGTCGCCCGACCAGGTGAGAACCGTGTCTTGGCCCCGCTGCCGGGCCCATTCGGCCAGGTCGTGTGGGTCGAGTGGCTCTCCGGAGGGCGCGGTGGCGTGCGGCGAACCCGCGGCGGTTGCCGCTTCGGCCTCCCCCACCAGGCGTGCGTTGGGTATACCGGTCACCCGCACGGGTCGGCCGCCCGCCCGGTCCACACAGCTGTCCAGGCCTGCCAGCTCTGACACCTCCCGACCCCACGGCACCGCCGGCACATCGGCCAGATCGAGTACGTCGGCCGGTTCTTTGTGCAGGACGACTTCGTAGCGGTGCCGGGTCAGCTCGTTGGCCTGCCCTGGCTTCAGCCTGATGTCGAGCCCGACGGGACGGTCCTGAGCCCACTCGGCGAACCATTCGGGGGCGACCACCAGTTCCCGCTCGGCGAGGAGAGCTTGCTCCACCAGAGCCTTCAGCTCCTCGTCGGAGGCGTGGGGCTGTGCCGTCCGCTGCACCGCGGTCTGCAGAAGCCGAAGTGTCGTCGCGTTGCGCACGTCACTGACGATCAGCCGGCCGCCGGGTGCGAGGAGGTCCAGGGCCTGGCTCAGGACCCCCTCGAGGTAGTCGATGCTCGGGAAGTACTGCACCACCGAGTTGAGTACCACGGTGTCGAACCCGCCGCGGGGCAGTCCGGAGGCGTCGTCGGCCGCCTGGACGCTCAGCCGGACCCGGTCGCCGTGGCCGGCCTGGGCGGCCTGCGCCCGGACCCGGTCGATGACTGTGGCGGAGATGTCGGTGGCCCAGTACTCCTCAACCGCGCCGACGATCTTCGCGAGCAACAGGCCGGAGCCCACGCCGATCTCCAGCACCCGCCGCGGCGTGAAGCGCAGCACCTGCGCCACCGCCTCGTCCCGCCACTGGTGCATCTGCTCCAGCGGAATGGGCTCACCGGTGTAGCTGGAGTTCCAGCCCCGGAAGTCCTCCCCCCACGCCTCATCGCCGGAATCGGCGTAGTTGTCCTCGTAGACGTCACGCCACTCATCGACCTGGCCCGCGGTATCGGTCACCGCGGCATCCGGATCGGGTACCACGTACGCGACCAGACGCTTGTCACCCCGTTCATCCTCACGGACCGCGAGAGCCGCCTCTGCCACACCGGGGTGCCCTGTCAGTACGTTCTCGATCTCGCCCAGCTCGATGCGGAATCCGCGCAGCTTGATCTGGAGGTCGGTGCGGCCGATGTATTCGAGCCGGCCGTCGGTGTCCCAGCGCACGAGGTCTCCGGTGCGGTACATCCGCGCACCGGGCTCACCGTAGGGGCAGGCGACGAACCGCTCCGCCGTCAAGCCGGTCTGGCCCAGGTAGCCCCTGGCGAGCCCGGCACCGGCCAGATACAGCTCACCGGTGACCCCGGCCGGGACCGGACACAGCGCATCGTCAAGCACATACACCTGGGTGTTCCAGATCGGCGTTCCGATCGGCACCCGGTCCGCACCCGGCGCATGCCGCCACGCCGTGACCTCAACCGCCGCCTCGGTGGGGCCGTAGAGGTTGTGCACGCCGCAGTCGGGCAGCAGGTTGGCGAACGTGTTGGCCAGCGCGGCCGGGAACGCCTCGCCCGCGACCTCGATCCAGCGCAGACTGGTGCACTTCTTCGCCGCGGGTTCGTCGACGAACGTCTCCAGCTGCGAGGGCACGAAGTCGGCACCGGTCACCCGCTCCCGCTGGATCAGCTCGGCGAGATACGCCGGATCCCGGCGCCCGTCCGAACGTGCGACCACGACCGCGGCCCCCACTTGCAGCGACGCGAAGAGCTCCGGCACGGACACGTCAAAGCTCGCCGTCGTGCTCAGCAGTATCCGGTCCTCGGGCGTCACATCGAAGTGCGACAGCCCCCACTCCAGACGGTTCATGATCGACCGATGCGACACCTGCACGCCCTTGGGGCCGCCGGTGGAACCAGAGGTGTGGATCACGTACGCGGCGTTGTCCGGGGAGAGCACGCGTTCGGGGTTCGTCTCCGGGTACCCCGACACCTCTGGAAGTGTCTCTTCGAGCACCAGCAGCGGCCCGGTGCTTTCCAGCAGTTGCCGCACCCGGTCCTCGGGCAGCTCGGTGTCCACCGGCGCGTAGACGGCACCCGCCTTGACCACCGCGTGGACCGCCACCAACAGGTCGACCGAGCGGGGGATCCGTACCGCGACGATGTGTTCCGGCCCCGCGCCCTGCTCGACCAGCCAGTGCGCCAGCCGGTTGGCACGCCGGTTCAACTCCCCATAGCTCAGCGTCTCCTGCTCACCGAGCACAGCGGCCCGCTCAGGATCACGCTCCACCTGCGCCTCGAACGCGGCCGGCAAGGTCACCTCAGCCACCGGATGCACCGTGTCATTGACCCGCCGCAGCAGCTGCTCCCGCTCCGGCTCCGACAACACGTCGATCGCACCGACCAACACCTGCGGATCCGCGACCACCTGCTCCAGCACACGCACGAACCGTGCGACGATCGCCTCGACCGTGCCGTGATCGAACAGTTGGGTGGCGTACATCAGGTCGCCCCACAGAGCCCCCGAGTCGTCCACGGCCATGCTGAGGAACAGGTCGAACATGGCGGTCGACACGTGGTACTGCTCGAACTCCACCTTCAGGTCGGGGAGTTCAAAGTCCTGCCTTGCCCAGTTCTGCCAGGCGAACATCACCTGAAACAGCGGCTGATACGCCGCGGAGCGGTCGGGATTGATCAACTCGACCAGCATCTCGAACGGCACATCCTGGTGCTCATAGGCTGCCAGGGCCTTGTCACGCACCTGGGTGAGCAGGTCGGCGAACGAAGGGGCACCGGAGAGGTCCACCCGCAGCACCTGAGTGTTCACGAAGAAGCCGACGAGATCCGCCATCGCTTCGTCGGTCCGCCCGGCGATCGGACCGCCGATCGGCACGTCCTCCCCACCGCCGAGCTTGCGCAGCAGCACCGCCAGCGCGGTCTGCAGAACCATCGGCATGGTCATCCCGCGCTCGTCGGCCAGCCTCTGCAGCCCGGCCGCCACCTCCGGTTGCACCACGACGCCGACCTTGTCGCCGTGCGGACGTTTCCTCTCCGCGGGCCGTGGACGGTCCAACGGCAGACTCAGCGGCTCCGGCACCCCGTCCAGCTCGGCACGCCAGTAGTCGGCCTGCTTGGCCGCCAGGCTGGCCGGGTCCGCCACGTCGCCGAGCAGCTCGCGCTGCCACAGCGTGTAGTCCTTGTACTGCACCGCCAACGGCTCCCAGTCCGGCGCACGGCCGTCCCTGCGGGCGGTGTAGGCGGCCGTCAGATCCCTCACCAGCGGTGCGGCCGAGGCGCCGTCCGAGGCGATGTGGTGGATGACCAGGACCAGAAGGTGTTCCTCGGGCGAGCAGCGGAACAAGGTCGCCCGCAACGGGATCTCGGTCGACAGGTCGAAGTGGTGCGAGATGACCTCATCAACCGCGCCGGACAGGTCCGCCGACGCGACTTCGACCACCGGCACCTCTACCAACGCCTCCGCCGTCGGCAGGATCCACTGGTGAGGCTCATCGTTGTCGTCCGTCACATATGTGGTGCGCAGGATCTCGTGCCGGTCGACCACGTCGCGGATCGCCGCCACGAGGGCAGCCTGGTCCAGCGGTCCGGTCAGCCGGAACGCCGGAGACATGTTGTAGCTCTCCGCCCCTCCCTCCAGTTGGCGCGTAAGCCACATACGGCGTTGTGCGAACGACAGGGGATACACGGGTTCACTCCTCTACGGTCATCTTGCGGAGGCCAGGGCGAAGGGGAACTGCCGATTCCTCGGACCACGCGGCGAGCGCGGACACTGTCGGCAGGTCGAAGATCTTGCGAATCGGTATCTCCAACCCCATCTCGACGCGGACGCGGCCGATCAGCCGCGTGGCGAGCAGGGAGTGCCCGCCGAGCGCGAAGAAACTGTCGTCGGCACCGACCCGGTCCACGCCGAGCACCTCGCCGAACAGCGTGGCCAGGCCCTCCTCGCGGGCGGTGCGGGGCGCCCGGAAGGGCGTGGCGGAGGTGAGGGCGGGGGCGGGCAGGGCCTTGTGGTCGAGCTTGCCGTTGGGGGACAGGGGCAGTCGGTCGAGCAGCACGAAGGCGGCAGGGACCATGTAATCGGGCAACCGATCGGCCAGGAAGTCTTGGAGTACGGCCGGGTCCGGGCCGGTCTCGCCCGGTGTGGGCGTGAGATAGGCGGTCAGGTAGCGGTTGCCGTCGAGCGCCCGGGGCACGACTGCGGCCTGAGCTACGTGGGGATGTGCAGTCAGAGCGGTCTCGACCTCGCCGGGTTCGACGCGGTAACCACGGATCTTGACCTGGGTGTCGATGCGGCCCAGGTGGTGCAGTTCACCGTCCGGGGAGAGGCGGGCGAGGTCGCCGGTGCGGTACATGCGGGTGCCGGGTGGCCCGTAGGGGTCGGGGACGAAGCGGTCGGCGGTCAGGGCGGGCTGGCCTTGGTAGCCGCGTCCGGCCCCGGCCAGATAGAGCTCGCCCGGGGTGTCCGGGGGCAGCAGGGTGAGGCTGGGGCCGAGGATGTAGGCGCGTACCCCCGGGAAGGGCCTGCCGATGGGCACATCGGTGTCGTACGGCTCGTCGGGGCGCAGCAGGTGGGCGGTGGCGTAGAAGGTCTCGCTGGGGCCATAGCTGTTGATGACGCGGGCGTCCGGCCAGAGCGTGCGCACCTGCTCCGCCAGGGCTGGGGTCAGCACTTCTCCGGAGATGTTCAGCGCGGTGGGTCGGATGCGGTCGCCGAGCTGGCCGACGAGTTCGGCGAAGGCAGACGGCACCGAGCAGATGACATCGACGTCCCAGGTGTCGCGTTCGGTCAGCTCCAGCACATCGCGCACGATCTCGACGCTGCCCCCCGTGGTGAGCGCGGAGAACAACTCGAAGGTGGCGACGTCGAAGCCGAACGAGGCGGCGAGGAGCACCCGCCGGCCGGACGCCATCCCGGCGTGCGCGACCATGGTGTCCACGGCGTTGACGACGGTGGCATGGCTGATACCCACGCCCTTGGGCACTCCGGTCGAGCCGGAGGTGTAGACGACGAAGGCGATGTTCCCCGGACCGGCCGCCGGCCGCGCCGCGGCTTCCGCGGCGGCGGGGATGTCCTGATCCGTGGTCAGGAGATCCTCGTCAAGGACGAGGACGGGGGTGTCGGTGGCGGGGACGAGTTCGCGGGTACCGGCGTCGGCCAGGACCAAGTGCGGACGGGCGCCGGGGAGGATGTGCGGGAGGCGGCTGCGGGCGTAGGCGGGGTCCACGGGCAGATAGGCTCCGCCCGCCTTGAGCACGCCCAGGAGAGCCACGACCATGGCCGCAGTACGCGGCAGGACCAAGCCCACCACGGTCTCCGGGCCCACTCCGCGCCCGGCCAGCTCGGCCGCGAGCCGCTCGGCGCGGGCGTCCACCTCGGCGTACGTGAGCGACTCGTCCCCGGCGACCACGGCGACCGCGTCCGGGGTTCGCGCCGCCTGTGCCTCGACGCGCGCGATGAGGGTGGCGTCCGGGGCCGGGGCGGCCGGGTGGTCGAACTCCGCCAGCAGCCAGTCGCGTTCGGCCGGCTCCAGGACATCGAGCTGCGCGACCTTCAGTTCGAGGCCGGCCGCCATCTGCCTCAGGATGCGGACGAGGCGGGCCGCGTACTTCTGCGCCGTGTCACAGTCGAAGACACCCGTGTCGTACTGCATGATCAGCTGAAGGTGCGGGTCGGGCGCCCCTATCAAGCACAGTGGGTAGTGGTTGCCCGCGGACGGGTCGAAGCCCGTGAAGGTGAGCCCGTCCGCGGCTTCACTGGCGGCACTGAGGCCCTCCCGGTCGGTGGGGAAAGACTCGAAGACGACCAGCGTGTCGAAGAGGGACTGCATGCCGGCGGCCTGCTGGATCTCTGCGAGCCCGTAATAGTGGTGCTCCGAGAGGGCCGCCTGCCGGCTCTGCAGCCGGGTGACGACCTCGGCGAGCGTGTCGGCCGGTGTGTGCCTGACGCGTACAGGAACGGTGTTGATGAACATCCCGACCATGGACTCGACGCCCTCTACCGCGGCCGGGCGCCCGGACACGGTGGCACCGAACACCACGTCCTGACGGCCGGTGAGCTGACCGAGCAGCAGCGCCCAGGCGCCCTGGATCAGGCTGTTGACGGTGATGCCCGATTCAGATGCCCGGCGGCTCAGTTCGCGCGCCTCATCGAGCGTGAGCGGGATGTCGACCTGGCCGCGACCGTCGCCGTCCGCGACCGCGGAACCGGGGGCGAGCAGGGTCGGCCCGTCGAGCCCTTCGAGTTCGGCCGCCCACTCCCGTGCCGCCTCGTCCTGGTCCTGCCGGACCAGCCAGGCCAGGAAGTCGCCGTAGTCACTGGTCCCGGGCAAACCGGCCGGATCACCGTCGAAGGCATAGAGCAGCAACAGGTCCCGCAACAACAAGGGCGCGGACCAGCCGTCGAACAGTACGTGGTGGGCGGTGAGAACCAGTTCGGGCCGGTCAGGCTCAAGGACAGCGAGTGCCAGCCGGAACAGCGGCGGATCGCCCACGTCGAAGCGGGTGGCCCGGTCCTGTGCGAGGAACCGCTCGAACGTCGCGCCGCGCTCCGCCTCGTCGACGGCGGTCAGGTCGAGGTACTGCCACGGCAATGACGCCTCCTCCGGCACCACCTGCACGATGTCGCCGTCAGCCCGGTCGACGAACGCCGTGCGGAGTGCGGCGTAGCGCCCCAGCAGCGCCTGCCCGGCCCGGCGCATCCGCTCCGGGTCGACCTCGCTGGACAGGCGGAACACCAACTGCCCTTGGTACGGGTCGAACGATGCGTCAGCCAGCATCGTGTGGAAGAGGAACCCGGACTGTGCCGGGGTCGTCGGCCACACCTCGGCCAGCTTGCCGAAGCGGTCCTCCCAGGTGTCGATCTCCTCCTGACGTACCGGGACCAGTGGTGCGTCGCTGGGGGTCAGACCTCCCGCGTCGGAGGTGGCGGCGTGCCGGGCCAGGGCGGTCAGTGCCTGGACCCACAGCCCGGCCAGCTCGCTCACCTCGTCCCGGGACAGCACTCCGGTGGGGAAGCTGAAGTAGGCGGTCAGCTCGTCTCCGCCGGGAGTGGCCAGGGCCGCGGCGTTGATCTCCAGCGCCGACAGCACCGGCATGTCCTCGTCGGGCGCGGCGATCAGGTCCTGGTATGCGGTGTCCGGGGCCCAGCCCAGGCCGCGCAGGTCCTCGGGAACAATCCCGCCGGATGACCTGCCGAGGTAGTTGAATCCGATCTGCGGCTCCCGCTCCTTCCCCAGAACGGCGGCTGTCTCGCGGTTGAAGTGGCGCAGCAGGCCATAGCCCATGCCGTTGTCCGGCACCGCCCACAGCTGCTCCTTGACCGTCTTGACCGCCCTCCCGGCCGCCGGACCGCCGGCGAACGCCTCCGCCACATCGACGCCGGCCATGTCCAGGCATACCGGGTACATCGCTGTGAACCATCCGACCGTGCCCGACAGATCCGCGCCGGGCACCACCTGCTCTTCCCGGCCGTGTCCTTCCAGCCGGACCAACGCCGAGGATCCGGCCACGCCCCGACTCCGGCGCCAGCGCGCCATGGCCAGGGCAAGCCCGGCCAGCAGAGCGTGGTCGACATTGCCGCGGAAGACTGCGGGCACCGTGTTCAGCAACACTTCGGTTACGTCGGACGACAACTGGATGCGGACGGTGTCCACGGTCGCCGTGACATCCCGCGTGCGGTCCAGCTCCCGCGCGCCCAGCACCGGCTCGTCTCCGGCCAGGATCCGCTGCCACACCGGCAGTTCCGCCACCCGCCCCGGGGTGGCCGCCTCGTCGGCCAGGGCATGCGCCCACCGCCGCACCGAGGTACCCGTCCCTTCCAGCGCCGGAGTCCGGCCGTCGCGGGCCCGCTGCCAGGCCGAGACCAGGTCCGGAACCAGGATCCGCCACGACACTCCGTCGACGACCAGATGGTGCAGCACGACCAACAACCGGTCCGCGCCCGTGTCGGAGGTGAACCGGACGAACTGCGCCATGACGCCCGCGTCCGGGTCAAGGCGGTCCGCGGCCGCGTCCAGCTCCGCGTTCACATCGGCGCCGCGGTAGTCGACTTCCCGCATCAGCGCACCGGCGTCCACACTGCCGGCCGGCCCCATCCGCAGCCCGGGCAGCTCCCGGTCGAGCCGGGAGCGCAGCACGTCGTGCCGATCCAGCACCGCCTGCAACGTGGCGGCCAGCTCGGCACTGTCGATGTCCGCGGGCAGGGTCAGCATCGCGGACATGCACAACCGGCCGATGCCACCGCCCAGCGCGAGCACGTGCGCCGCCGTCGGCAGCAGCGGAGCCCACCCAACGCCGCCACCGGGCAGCTCGGCCAGGGTCAGGCGTTTCTCGTTCTCCCGTCCCCCGACCAGCTGCGCCAGCCGGGCGACCGTACGGTGCTCGAAGATCTCACGCGTGCTGATGGCGACACCGCGTGCCTTGGCACGTGCGACGACCTGAAGGGAGCGAATGCTGTCCCCGCCGACCGCGAAGAAGTCATCGTCGACACCGACCTGCGGGGCGTCGAGAACGCCGGCGTACACCTCGGCCAGAACCCGCTCATCGTCGCTGCGCGGCGCCCGGTACTCGGCACCGGCGAACTCCGGTTCGGGCAGAGCGTCCTGGTCCAGTTTTCCTGTCGTGGTCCACGGCAGTCGGTCCAGCATGATGAGCACGGCGGGCACCATGTAGTCCGGCAGCCGCCCGGCCAGGAACCGCCGCAGATCCGCCGTGGAAGCATGGGCCTGCAGGATGTCGACATCGCCGCCTCCGGCAGCGCCCGCAAGCACCACATAGCCGACGAGGCGCGTGGTGCCGGTGTGGTCCTTGCGTGCCGTGACCACCGCCTGCCTGACCGCGGGATGCTGGGCGAGGACCATTTCGATCTCGGTCGGCTCGACGCGGATGCCGTTCACCTTGACCTGGGAGTCGGCTCTCCCCACGATCTTCAGCTGACCGTTCTTGTCCCACAGAGCCAGGTCACCGGTCCGGTACATCCGTTCCCCGGCAGGCCCGAAGGGGCAGGCGACGAACCGTTCGGCCGTCGCCCCGCCACTGTGCTGGTAGCCCCGGGCGATCAGGCCGGCCGCATACAGCTCCCCGGTCACGCCGGGCGGTACCGGAGTGAGTTCTGGTCCCAGGATGTAGGCGCCCATATTGGCGACTGGTCTTCCGACCGGTATCACGCCTGTTTCCGTCGACTGCGGCGGGATCTCGAAGGTGGAGAAGTAGAAGCTTTCTGTCTGTCCGTAGCCGTGCACGACTCGGACCTCTGGGAAGGCCTGATGAACCCTGTGGACCAGCTCGGCCGTGAGCGGTTCACCACCGAAGATCACGGTGTGGAAGTCGAGCTCGACGGAGCCTGGGTCCTTGGTCACGGTGTCGAGCAGCGCTGCGAACACCCTCGGCACCACGTTGACGGTGGTGCCCGACCAGCTGTCGCGTTCGGCGAGTTCGAGTACGTCACGGACGACCTCGACGCTCGCTCCGGCGGCGAGGGCGGCGAAGATCTCGAACACGGAGACGTCGAAGCTCACCGAGGTCGCGCCGAGCATGCGGGATCCCGGCTCCATCCGCGCTGTGCTCCGGACCTGCCGCACAGCGTTGCTCACGGTGGCATGGGTGAGGCAGACGCCCTTGGGCTTGCCCGTGGAGCCGGAGGTGTACATCACATACGCCAGATTGTCCGGCCTGATCCGCACGTTCGAGCCTGCGACCACGGGACCGTCGGGGTCGTCGACGTTCAGGTCAGCCAAGTGGAGCACCGGCACTTGACACTCGGGCAGCACCGCCGACGTCTCCCCGTCGGTCAGCACCAGGGCGGGCTCGGCGGTATTGAGCAGGAGGTCCATGCGCGCGGCTGGATACTCTGGATCGATCGGCAGGTAGGCACCGCCGGCCTTGAGCACACCCAGCAGCGCGACCACCAGGTCCGCCGTGCGCTGCAACGCCACGGCCACCACCACATCCGGCCCCACCCCGCGTTCACGCAACAGCGTGGCCAGCCGGGCGGCGCGGACGTTCAACTCCCCATACGACAACTCCGTCTGCCCGGCCACCACCGCTGTCGCGTTCGGTGTCCGCATCGCCTGGGCGGTGACGAGTTCCGGTACCGTCGCTCCCCGCACCGGCTCCGCTGTCTCGTTCACGCTCGTCAGCAGGTCCCGTTCGTCTTCGGCGAGCAGGTCCACCTCACCGACCCGGACCCTGTGGTCGGCGATCACCTGCCGCAGCACGCGCACGTAGCGGTCGACGAAACTCTCCGCCGTGGAGTGGTCGAACAGCTCCGTCGCATACTCCAGCCGTCCGTACGCACGCCCGGACGCGTGCGGGATGATGTTGAAGAACAGGTCGAACTTCGCGGTATCGGTGCCCACGGGGACGGGCGTGACCAGCAGCCCGGGCATCTCGATCTCCTGCCACATGAACTGCCAGGCCAGCATCACCTGGAACAGGGGTGAGTACGAGATGGAGTGGTCCGGGTTGAGCAGTCCTGCCAGGCGCTCGAACGGCAGGTCCTGGTTGTCGTACGCACCGAGGGCCCTGTCCCGCACCTGATCGACGAGATCGCCGAACGACGGGTTCTTCGACACGTCGACGCGCAGCACCCAGGTGTTGACGAAGAACCCGACCAAGTCGTCGAGTTGCTCGTCGGCGCGCCCCTCGATCGGGCTGCCGATGGTCAGGTCGTCGCCGGCTCCGAGGTGATGCAACAGCACCGCGAGCGCGGCCTGCGCGACCATCGGCGCGGTGGCACCGCGTTCCGCGGCGAGTTTTCCCAGCCCGGCGAGCAGTTTGGGTTCCAGCTCGAATGAGACATGGCCGCCGCGGTGGTCGGCGGTCGTCGGCCGCGGCCGGTCCAGGGGCAGCTGCACCGGTTGCGGCACCCCGGCCAGTTCCTTCCGCCAGTAATCCAGTTGCCCGGCCGCGACGCTGTCGGAATCCGCTTCGTCGCCCAGCAGCTGCCGTTGCCACAGCGTGTAGTCCCTGTACTGCACCGGAAGCGGTGTCCAGTCCGGCGCGTTCCCCTGACGGCGGGCCGAGTACGCCGACACCAGGTCGCGGAGGAACGGCGCCAGCGATGCCCCGTCCGCGGCGATGTGATGGAACACGAACACCAGCACGTGCTCTTGCGGAGCGACCCGGAATACGGTCGTCCGCAAAGGAAGTTCGGCTTCCAGGTCGAACGGCTCGCTCGCTGCCTCGTCTATCGCGGCGTCCACCACGTCCGCCGCCGTGTCGACCACCCGGAACCTGAAGTCGGCCTCCTCCGGCGACAGGACCAGCTGCTCTGACGTGCCCTCCGCGTCCTCCACGATCAAGGTGCGCAGACTCTCGTGCCGGGTGGTGACGTCCCGCACCGCTGCACCCAGGGCCTCGGTGTCCAGAGCCCCCTCCAGGCGCAGCACGAACGGGCCATTGTAAGTGGCGGTCGGGCCTTCCAGCCGGTGGAGGAACCACAGCCGGCTCTGGGCAAAGGACAACGGGATCATCGACGCTTCTCCTCAAGGGTCATCCGGCGCAGCTGGGGGCGGTTCGACGTAGCCAGTTCCTCAAGCTGAACCGCCAACTTGGCGACGGTCGGATTGGCAAAGACCGTCGTGACTTTCACGTCGACGTGGAGCTCGTTGCGTATGCGGCCGATCAGCCGCGTGGCCAGCAGCGAATGGCCCCCGAGCTCGAAGAAGTTGGCATCGATGCCGACCTCTTCGACACCGAGCAGCCCGGCGAAGAGCCGGCAGAGAACCTTCTCCTTGCCATTGCGCGGCCCTCGTCCGGCCGCGACCTCGGTGTAGTCGGGAGCGGGGAGCGCACCTCTGTGGAGCTTCCCGCTCGATGTCGTGGGGAGCGTGGCCATCGGCACGATCACCGAGGGGACCATGTACTCCGGCAACCGCTCCCGGAGCAGGTCCACCAAGGCCACGACATCCAGCCCGGCCGGGTCCGCCTCACCGCTCGGCACCACATACGCGACCAGTCGCTGGTCATCTGCGCGGTCCTCCCGCAGCACGACCGCCACCTGTGCCACACCGGGGTGCCCTGTCAGCACGTTCTCGATCTCGCCCAGCTCGATGCGGAATCCGCGCAGCTTGACCTGGAAGTCAGTCCGGCCGATGTATTCGAGCCGGCCGTCGGTGTCCCAGCGCACGAGGTCTCCGGTGCGGTACATCCGCGCACCGGGCTCACCGTAGGGGCAGGCGACGAACCGCTCCGCCGTCAAGCCGGTCTGCCCCAGATAGCCCCTGGCGAGCCCGGCACCGGCCAGATACAGCTCACCGGTGACCCCGGCCGGGACCGGACACAGCGCATCGTCAAGCACATACACCTGGTTGTTCCAGATCGGCGTTCCGATCGGCACCCGGTCCGCACCCGGCACGTACTGGTGTGCGGTGACCTGGACGGTCGCCTCGGTCGGCCCGTAGAGGTTGTACACACGGAGGCCGGGGAGCAGGTCGGCGGCCTTCCGGGCCAGCGCGGCCGGGAACGGCTCGGCCCCTACCTCGATCCAGCGCAGGCTGGTGCACTTCTTCGCCGCGGGCTCGGGGAGGAACGCAGCCAGCAGCGAGGACACAAGGCCCGCACCGGTCACCCGCTCCCGCTGGATCAGCTCGGCGAGATACGCCGGATCCCGCTGCCCGTCCGGGCGTGCGACGACGACGGAGGCGCCGACCTGCAAGGGGGCGAAAATGTCCGGCACCGACGCGTCGAAACTCGCCGATGTGCCGAACAGCATCCGGTCCTCGGCACCGATGCCGAAATGCGACCGACCCCACTCCAGACGGTTCATGATCGACCGATGCGACACCTGCACGCCCTTGGGGCCGCCGGTGGAACCAGAGGTGTGGATCACGTACGCGGCGTTGTCCGGCGACAACTCCCGCTCCGGGTTCGTCTCCGCGTATCCGGACACCTCCGGAAGCGCATCGAGTACCAGCAGTGGCTCGGCGCTTTCCAGCAGTTGCCGCACCCGGTCCTCGGGCAGCTCGGTGTCCACCGGCGCGTAGACGGCACCCGCCTTGACCACCGCGTAAGCCGCCACTATCAGCTCGACCGAGCGGGGGATCCGTACCGCGACGATGTGTTCCGGCCCCGCGCCCTGCTCGACCAGCCAGTGCGCCAGCCGGTTGGCACGCCGGTTCAACTCCCCATAGCTCAGCGTCTCCTGCTCACCGAGCACAGCGGTCCGCTCAGGATCACGCTCCACCTGCGCCTCGAACGCGGCCGGCAAGGTCACCTCAGCCACCGGATGCACCGTGTCATTGACCCGCCGCAGCAGCTGCTCCCGCTCCGGCTCCGACAACACGTCGATCGCACCGACCAACACCTGCGGATCCGCGACCACTTGATCCAGCACCCGGACCAGCCGTGCGGCGATCCTCTCGGCCTCGTCGTGGCCGTAGAGGCTCTTCTGATAGTCGAGGGCCAGCCGCATGTAGGGGGCGGCGGCGGCGAGGCCGAGCGCGTAGTGCGAGCCCGCGATCGGCCGAATGCTGTCGATCGTGAGCCCCGCCGAGGCGTTCGCGTCGATGATGCCCTCACGGTCGATCGGGTAGTTCTCGAACCCGACGAAGGTGTCGAACAGGGCAGGCAGTCCGGTGCCGCGCTGGATGTCGGCCAGCCCGTAGTAGTGGTGGTCGAGCAGCGCCGTCTGCCGGTCCTGCAGCTCGGTGAGGACAACGCCCACGCTGCGCTCCGGCTCGCAGAACACTCTGATCGGCAGGGTGTTGATGAACAGGCCGACCATCTCCTCCGAGCCTGGGAGATCCGCCGGGCGGCCGTTGACAAAGGCGCCGAACACCACGTCCTGCTGTCCGGTCAGCTTGGAGAGCAGAATCGCCCACGCGCCCTGCAGGAGCGTGTTCAGCGTGACTCCGAGTTCCGCGGCGCGCTGGGCGAGTTCACGCCCCTGGTGGATCGACAACGGCACCTCGACCTTCCCGAGGGCGGACGCCGTGTCCTGGAAGGTGACGTTCGGGGCCACGAGGGTCGGCTGGTCGAAGCCGGTGAGCTCGGCCCGCCACCGGGCGGCCGTCGCCTCACGGTCCCGGGTGGAGAGCCAGGCGAGGTAGTCGCCGTAGCTGCGGACGGGAGCGAGTTCGCCTGTCCCGGAGTACAGCCGGATCAGATCCCTGAACACCAACGGCGATGACCAGCCGTCGAACACGGTGTGATGCGCCGTGATGACGAGTTTCGCCTGCTGCGGACCGTAGGTGCACAGACCGAGGCGGATCAGCGGTGGCCGGGCGGGGTCGATTGGATCGGCCCGGTCGTCGGCGAGATATGCGTCGAGTGCCGCGTCCCGTTCGGTTTGGCTGCGTCGAGTCAGGTCGATGTGCTGCCAGGGGAGGGTGACGTGTTCGGGTATGACCTGTACGGGGTCGCCCGCGGTTGTGGTGAGGAAGGCGGCGCGTAGGTTGGGGTAGCGGTCGAGGAGTGCCTGCCCTGCCGCCCGCATACGTTCGGGGTCTACGGAGCCGGACAGGTGCAGCACGAATTGCATGTGGTAGACGTCGAACGAGCCCTCGGCGAGCGCGGCCTGGAACTGGATGCCGGACTGTCCCGGGGCCTGCGGCCATATCCCGGTCAGCCGGCCGTAGCGTGTCTCCCATCCCTCGATCTCGTCCTGCCGTACCGGAACCAGTGGGGCGTCCGAGGGTGTGAGCCCTCCGGCGTCCGGGCAGGCGGCGTGGGCGGCCATGCCGTGCAGCACCTCGACCCACAGTTCGGCGAGTTCGGCGGTCCGCTCGCGGGACAGCACCCCGGTGGGGAACATGAAGGCCGCTTGGAGCTGGGTGCCGTCGGCGGTGTCCGTGGCGACCGAGCCGACCTCAAGCGAGGACAGAGCGGGCATGTCCGGGTCGGGCGCCGGCACCAGCTCTCTGGACCAGGATGCCGGGCCCCACCCGTCCCCGCGCAGCTCTTGGGGGATGTCCGTGTCGGAGATGCGGCCGAGGTAGTTGAAGCCGATCTGCGGTGCCGGGTGGCCGGTGAGCTGCGGGGCGGTCTGCGCGTTGAGGTAGCGCAGCAGTCCGTAGCCCACGCCGTCGTCCGGGATGCTGCGGAGCTGTTCCTTGACCAGCTTGATCGCTTTGCCGACCGTGGGGCCGCCGTCCAGCACGTCGGCCAGGTCCACCCCGCGCACGTCGATCCGGGCCGGGTACATGCTGGTGAACCACCCGAGGGTGCGGGAGAGATCGGCACCAGGGGCGATGTCCTCCTCGCGGCCGTGCCCCTCCAGCCGGACCAGGGTCGAGCCGTCCGCACCGCGCCACCGGTTCACGGCCAGGGCAAGCGCGGCGAGCAGGACGTCGGTGCCGGTGCCGTTGAAGGCCGCGGGAAGGCGGGTGAGCACCGCCTCGGTGACCTCGGTCGGCAGGGTCACGTGCACGGTGTCGAGCGTGGACATCATGTCCACCGCCGGGTCGAACGCCCTGGTGCCCAGCGGGGGGTTCGACGCGGCCAGCACATTCCGCCAGTACGCCAGCTCCTCCTCCCGCCCGGGGCGGACTGCCTCGGCCTGCAGCGCGGCGGTCCAGCGGCGGGCCGACGTCCCGACCGCCGGCAGCTCGGGCGTGCGGCCTGAGCAGACCTGCCGCCACGCCTCGGCGCAGTCGGACATCAGAATGCGCCAGGAGACGCCGTCCACCACCAGGTGGTGCAGCACCACCAGCAGCCGGCCCGCGCCCGAGGGCGCGGCGAACCAGACGAAATCCGCCATCTTCCCGGCTTCCGGGTCCAGCCGCCCGACCGCGTCGTCCAGCGCCGCCTTCGCCGCCGCCAGGGAGGACGGCTCGTCCCACCGGCCGTCGCATTCGACCCGGCGGATCAGGTCGGATGCCCGCACAGAACCCACCGGGTGGACGAGCAGATGAGTCTCCTGGCCGCGCATCAACTGCGCGCGCAGCAGGTCGTGCCGCCCGAGGACGGCGTCCAGCGTCGAGGCAAGACCGTCCGCGTCCATACCCGCGGGCAGCTCCAGCGCCATCGCCATGGCGAACCGGTCGATGCCGCCGCCGTGCTCGAACACCTGCCGGGCCACCGGGGGCAGCATCATCGGGCCGATGCCTCTGCTCTCGTCCTCCGTGAGCGCGGGCACCGCGTTCTCGCGGGCGTGGGCCACCTCGGCCAGCCGGGCCGCTGTGCGGCACTCGAAGATCTCCCGCGTCGTGAGGTGCAGGCCCCGGGCCCTGGCTCGTGCCACTACCTGGATCGAGCGAAGGCTGTCCCCGCCCGCCGTGAAGAAATCGTCGTCCACGCCGACCCGCTCCACACCGAGCACGTCCGCGTATGCCGCGGTGATGACCGCCTCGGCCTCAGTACGCGGCTCCCGGTAGGTCTCCCCCACGAACTCCGGTTCGGGCAGCGCCGAACGGTCCAGCTTGCCCGTCGGCCCCAGCGGCAGTCGGCCGAGAGCCACAAAGGCCGACGGCACCATGTAGTCGGGCAGCCGCGCCCCGACGAACGTGCGCAACTCAGCAGCCGAAACACCGGCCTGAAGGTCCACATCAGGGATCCCGCCCGCGCCGTCGGCCGGGCCGGTTTCCCCGTGGATATGCACCACGTAGGCGACGAGTCGGCTGCCGCCCGCGGGTACCTCCCGGCTGACGACAGCCGCCTCAATGATTCCGGGGTGCTGCGTGATCGCCGCTTCGACCTCAGCGGTCTCGATACGGAAGCCGCGCACCTTCACCTGGCCATCAGCCCGGCCGACACACTCCAGCCGGCCCTGCGCGGTCCAGCGGGCCAGGTCACCGGTGCGATACATCCGCTCACCCGCGGGGCCGAACGGGTCAGCCACATACCGCTCCGCGGTCAAGCCCGGCCGGCCGTGGTAACCCCGGCCCAGGCATGTCCCGGCCACATACAGCTCACCGATCACGCCCTGCGGCACCGGAGCGAGCCCCGGGCCCAGCACGTAGGCGCGCATGTTCCCCAACGGGCTGCCGATCGGCGCGACCTCGCCATCCGCCCACTCCTCGGACGCCGCCAGGGAGAACGCGCTGACGTAGAAGCTTTCACTCTGTCCGTAGCAGTTCACGACCTGCGCCCCGGGCAGAGCCTCGCGTACCTGCCGCACCAGCCGGGCCGGAAGCACCTCACCCGCGAGGACCACCGCACGCACACCGGCCGCATCCCCCAGCTGACCCACCACTTCCCCGAGCACCGAGGGCACCGCACTGATCACATGGCCGCCCCAGCCACCCCGCTCACCCAACACCAGCGCGTCCGGCACCATCTCGGCCGCACCACCACTCGACAGGGCGGTCAGCAGCTCGAAGACCGACACATCGAAGTTCACCGAGGTACCGGCCAGCATCTTCCACCCCGCGGACGCGTCCAGCACACGCGCCAGCTCCCGCACCCCGTTGACGACATTGCGGTGGGTGATCGCCGCGCCTTTCGGCATCCCAGTCGAACCCGAGGTGTACATCACGTACGCCAAATTGTCCGGACTCAACGGTGCGCTCCGGGCAGCGTCGTCCGGAGCTCCGTCGGACGGCTCCCATTCCCCGCGGCGGTCGAGGTCGACGGTCTGGATGCCGTTGCGGGGCAGGCCTTGCCACACTGCGGTGTCCGTCACCGCGAATCGCGGCGCCGCCTCGGACAGCACATCCTTCGCTCGTCCGCCGAGGTACCGCGGATCCATCGGCAGGTACCCGGCACCCGACTTGAGGATCCCCAGCAGACCGACCACCAGCTCCTCCGTCCGCGGCAGCGCAAGCACCACCACGTCCTCAGGACCCGCGCCCCGCCGGATCAGCTCCCACGCGACACCATTCGCCCGGTCATCCAACTCCCGGTACGTCAGCGTCCGCTCCTCGCACACCACCGCCACCGCATCAGGTGTCCGGGCCACCTGGTCCTCGAACAGCTCCGGCACCGTCTGCTCGCGCACCGCCACAGCCGTATCGTTGAACCGGACGAGCAACCGGTCCCGCTCGGCCGCATCGAGCACATCGACCCCGCCGACCCTGCACTCCGAATCCGCCACAAGCCGGCCCAGCACACGCACGAAGCGCCGCGCCAGCCCTTCGACCGTGCCCTTGTCGAACAGATCAGTGGCGTACTCCACCCGGCACTCCGCCCCGCCGGAGGCGTTCGGGACCAGGTCAAAGAACAGATCGAACTTCGCCGTTCCGGTCTCAACCCTCTCGAGCTGGACGTCAAGGCCAGGCAGTGTCAGAGCCGGTACGGGCGGCTGCCACGAAAGCATCACCTGGAAGAACGGGTGATACGCGGTGGACCGACCTGGGTTGAGCAGCTCCACAAGCCGCTCGAACGGCACGTCCTTGTTGTCGTACGCAGCAATGGACCGGTCCCGCACCCGCTGGAGCAGCTTCCGGAAGGTCGGATTCCGCGACAGGTCGACGCGCAGCACCCAGGTATTGACGAAGAACCCGACGAGGTCCCGCAGCCCCTCATCGGTACGGCTGGCGATCGGTGCGCCGATGGGCACGTCATCACCGCAACCGAGGTGATGCATCAGAACAGCCAGCGCGGAATGCATGACCATCGAGACCGTGACGTCCGCTTGCGCGGCCAGCTTCTCCGCGGATCGGAGCAGGCCGGAGTCGATCGAGAAGCTGACCAGATCGCCGCGGCGGCTCAGCTCGCTCGGGCGCGGGCGGTCGGTGGGGATCGCCAGCGGCTGGGCGAGATCGGCCAGGGTCTGCCGCCAGTACGCCAACTGACTGGCTGCCAGGCTGTCCGGGGCGGACTCGTCACCGAGCACGTCCCGCTGCCACAGCGTGTAGTCCGCGTACTGCACCGGGAGCGGCTCCCACCCCGGCGCCCTTCCCTGCGCACGGGCCCCGTAGGCCGTGGCAAGATCGCGGAACAGCGGCCCGAAGGACTCCCCGTCCATGGCGATGTGATGTACCACCAGCACCAGGGTGTGCTCACGCAGTCGCCCACAGCGCACCAAGCGGGCGCGGATCGGCACGTCAGTGGCCAGGTCGAAGGGCCCGGTCGCCACCTCGGCGACCGTCGCGGCCCGCTCCTCCTGCGCGACCTCGACGACCGGCAGGTCGAACGGCCGCTGCCCGGATGACAGCACCCGCTGGTACGGGACGCCGTCGTCGTCCTCGACGATCACCGTGCGGAGCACCTCGTGCCGTTCGATGACATCGCGGAGTGCCGACTGGAGCGCGTCCACCCTCAACTCACCGGTCAGCCGCAGAGCGAAGGCAGCGTTGTAGGTCGCCGACTGGCCTTCGAACCGGTCCACGAACCACAGCCGACGCTGCGCGAACGACAACGGGATCATCGCATCTCCAAATCAGCGGAACTACCAGCGAGCAATCGGGGCAGGCGGGAGCGATCCGTCGGTCAGCTCTGACCAAGCACCGTCAAGAGATCGTCGTTATAGAAGTCATCCAGAGAGCACGCGCCTGACACCGTCGAGAAATAACGGTCGATCAACTCCTGGTGACCGGCGAGCTTCCGCAGCATCCCCGCCTGCTCCTCGGGCTGGAGCTCGGCCACGTTGAGCGCGCCCTGATAGAGATTGAAGAACTTCTCACCCAGGTCTTCCTCGTAGCGCCGCAGCGCCACGTCGAGCGCGGCGCCGTCGTGCAGTCGCTCCCCGATGTGCCCGGTGAGCGACTGGGCCTGGATGAAGGCATCGGTGATACCACGGGCGGTGATGGAGTCCTTGTGGTGCACCGCGTCACCCAGCAGCACCCACCCGGGCCCGAAGGCCTTGCGGAAGAAGTTCTCCTGATGGCCCGTGCCGTACATCTGCTCCACGCGCCTGCCTGCCGACATCCGCTCGTACACCTCGGGCGCCGTCGTACGGACGGCCGCGAGGTAGGCGGATTCCACCGCGGTACGGACCTCGCGGAACTCGCTCTGCGGAAAGTAGGCCATGATCAGCGTGAGGTCGTCGTTCGTCGGAGCCAGGCCGATCCAGCGCCCCTGCCGTTCGTACAGCTCGAAGTGCGCGGGAACCCCGGCCCAGTAGCTGTAATAGGTGCAGGTCATCCGCGGGTGCTCGACGACGGTCCGGGCACCGGCCTTCCGGGCCACCAGCGAGCGCATGCCGTCCGCGCCGACGACCAGGCCTGCCCACTCCGTCGCCTCGGCACCCCCGGGCGTGGTGTACCGCACCCCGACGACCCGGTCGTCCTCGTAGACCAGGTCGGTGACCGCGCAGGACTCCCGGAACTCCACGCCGGCCGCCACAGCACCGTTCGCGAGAACCGGGTCGAGCACGAACCGCCTCGGCGCGTACGTGGTCCGGTGACCGTCGACCGGCAGGGAAAAGCCGTCCAGCCGAACTCCGGGCGCCTCATAACTCTGATGGTTGATCGGCTGGCAGCCCGCGTCGCGGAGCCTGTCCAGCAGCCCCCACCGGTCGAGCAGCGCCACGCCCGGCTGATGGATGTAATGCGAGGACAGCGCATCCTGCGGGAACCGTGCCTTCTCCAGGAGCAGCACCCGATACCCCTGCCGGGCGAACAGCATGGCCGCAGGCGAACCCGCACAGCGGGCGCCTATGACAATTACGTCGTACATGGCCCTCGCTCACTCTTGAGATACCGCACCCTGGGATTCGATGTACGCAGAAATCGACGCCACCGTCGGATTGAGGAACATCTGGTCCATCGGGACTTCGACGTCCAGTTCCTCGATGAAAGCCCCTTGAATTCTTGTCATGATCAAGGACTGGCCGCCAAGAGCGAAGAAGTTGTCGTCCATTGCTATGTCATTTCGCTGGAGTTCCCGACACCAAATGGCGTGCACTCCGTCGACAAGCATCGCAGTCCTCCCGTTGGCCATCAAGGATGGTCGGCTCTGCCGACATGCCGGTTCCCGAGCTCCGTGACCAGTGCGGCGCGGTCCACTTTTCCGTGCGGACTCAGCGGAATCCGCGGGATTCTGAGAAACCTGGCCGGCACCATGTTCCGCGGCAGCGCCTCAAGAAGTCCGGCGCGCACGTCGCTCTCGTCGAGGCCACTGCCCGCCGGGACGATGAATGCGATCAGCTCGGCCTCGCCAGAATCGCTTTCCCCGGGCACCACGGCGGCCTGCCGGACACCGGTCAGTCTGCAGAGCGCGCGCTCGATGTCGGTGGGATCGATACGCATCCCCCGCACCTTCACCTGCCCGTCCATGCGGCCGACGACGACGAGTTGCCCGGACTCGGTGACGTAACCGAGGTCACCCGTGCGGTACAGCCTGCGCAACTCGCCATCGACCAGGATCGTCGTGAACCGCTCGAGCTCGAGTCCGGTGCCGCCGAGGTAGCCCGCGCCGACGCCCGTCCCGGAGATGCAGATCTCGCCGTACTCCCCCACCCCGACGTCGCGCGTCAGCTCGTCCAGGATGTGAATTTCGGTGTTGTAGACCGGCCTGCCGACCGGGGCGATGTCGTGCTCGCCGGGCCGGGTGTCGGCGAGGTCGTACGACGACGCGACATCCGTGCACTCGGCGACGCCGTACTGGTGCAGGAGAGTGCACGTGTTCTCCTCACGCCCACCCCACTCCGCGATCCTTTCGATGTGCAGTGGTTCCCCGCCGAAGAGCACGTAGTCCAGCCGGCTGAGGGCGTCGCCACCACGGGCGGTCTCCCAGTCCACCAGCACGTACAGCGTGCTCGACGCGCAGTGCACGGTGTGTATCTCGTGCTCATTCAGCAAGCGATACGCCATCGCGGCATCGAAGTTGCGGCTCGCCATCAGGTACTGGGTAGCACCACAGAACAACGGCAGCATCAGGCTGCGCTGGGAGAGATCGAACCCGAACGCGCTGACGACCAGGTTGCTGGACCCAGGGTGCAGGCGGTACTCGATCTGCAGCCAGTTCAGCAAGTTGAACCAGCCCTCGTGCCGCACCCCGGCGAGTTTCGGCGTACCGGTCGACCCGGAGGTGAAGACCGCGTAGCACACGTCGTCCCCGGTGACCGGGACGTCGGGAGCAGTCGCCGGGAGGCCTTCAAGGTGGTCGGAAAGCCGTTCAGGGGCGACCACTTCGACCGCCGCCGACTCGATCAGCCCGGCCGTTGCCGGGGAGGCCACGACCAGGGCCAGACCGGGGGTCTGCTGCTGCAGCAGGCGGAGTCTCGCCGCCGGATAAGCCGGGTCGAACGGCACGTAGGCCGCGCCTGCTTTCAGCGTGCCGAGGATGACGACGACCAGGTCGACCGAATAGTCAAGACAGAGACCGACCTTGGCGCCTCGGCCGTGTCCGCGCGCGATGAGGAAGTGCGCGAACCGATTGGCCGCGGCGTCCAGTTCCGCGTAGGTCAACTGCTCTCCGGCGCAGCTGACGGCAACGGCGTCCGGGGCGGCCCGGGCGCATGCCTCGAACCGCGCGTGGACGACAGGCGTCGGCGGCAGAGCGACCCGCTTTCCCCGGAGAATCATCAACTAACTCCGATAAGTACTGCTCCGGTGGACGACAAGCGGGCCGCCCCGGTGCGATGGGCGAAGAATTGTGCGCGCTCAGCGTTTTTCAGTCCGCCGCCATGGCCTCACGCAGGCTCTTCGGCCGCAGGTCGGTCCAGTTCTGCTCGACGTACTCCAGGCACTCGGCCCTGGACGCCTCGCCGAAGACCACCCGCCAGCCGGCGGGCACTTCGGTGAACACCGGCCACAGGGAGTGCTGCTCCTCGTCGTTGACCACGACGTAGAAGCTGCCGTTCTCGTCGTCGAAGGGGTTCGTGCTCACTGCCACCGTCCTTAACATTCACGGAGTGACTCGGGATGGAATACGGAGAGGACTCGGTCGAGAGAGACTGACGCCAGGGCCGGGCAGGTGCACGGTCGGCATTGTCCTGCCGACGGGACACCCGGCATCCGCGCCTATCCTGGGAATGCCAACGTCACTGCCAAAGACGCTAGGACTCGACCGGCATTGCCGCAAGGGCGGGCGGAATCCCTTAACTCCGGGCCGTCTTCCCGCACCCGCGTCTGTTCAGGCCTGTGCCACCATGACGGCCGCGAAGTCACCCCTGAACCTGGATCCAGTCTTGACCTGACCGGAAAGCCCCACCCGATCACCCACGACCAGGCAGACATAGGAGACCTCGCCACCGGAATCCGCCCCGTACGCCAGCAGAATCGCCCGACGAATAGCGCCTGACGAATAGCGCCTGACGAAATGTCATCGATTCGCTCCACCGATAGCTGCTCGGTGGGTCCAGACCGAATGGGCCTGCTCAATTTCGGTCTCAACAAACTTCTCCCGCCAAGGTGGTCAAGCGCACGCGGGGAAGCTCCTCGCCGTGGGCCCTCCGTCACCGTGACTGTGCGGGAGGAACCATCCAGTGGAGGCCGTCCATGGAGGAGACCAGTCCGTTCGGGAACATCGGCTGCTCGTGCTCGTCGCCACCCATGAGCGCCGTGGCCTGCACCTGCGTCTGTTGTTCCATCATTTCGCCCATGAACGGCGACTGGAACAGCGAGAGGTTCTCGTCCTGGGCGGACTGGCTCTGGTTGGCCTCGACCACATTCCGCAGTTCACGGGCCGTCCCGCCGATCCGTGCCCGGGCGGACTGCCGGTTGGCGAACGCCGTGTCCAAGGAGGCGACTCCACCGACCAGTTCCACGAAGGCTTCCAGCTCGGAGTCGGCGGCTTTGGTGACCTGCTTCGCCTGCCAGTAGTAGGACTGCTCATCGGCGTGCAGGTTGTAGAACGACATCAGGAACTCGTAGAACAAGCCGTACTCACGGCGGTACCGTGACTCGAACTCCGCGAAACAGGACTTCTCGTCGATCCCACCCGCCAGTACCGTGTTGATCGAACGGGCGGCCAAGAGGCCGCTGTAGGTGGCCAGGTGGACCCCTGAGGAGAACACCGGATCGACAAAGCACGCGGCATCCCCGACCAGGACCATACCGTCGCCCCAGAATCGCGTGTTGAGGTACGAATAGTCCTTGCGGACCCGCACCTGACCGTACACACCCTCGGTGACTCGGGCCGCTTCCGCGAGCAGGTCGCGGATTCCTGGCGCCTTGTCGATCAGCCGCAACAGGGCCTGCTCATGGTCACCCTGTATCTGGTGCGCGGATTCGTGGTTGATCACCACACCGACGCTGGTGAGCGTGTCGGACAGCGGAATGTACCAGAACCATCCGTCCTCGAATGCCTCGGAGAAGATGTTTCCCGGCGAACTGGGCAGACGTTTACCGCCGTTGAAGTACCCGAACACGGCGACATTGCGGAAGAAGTCGGAATAAACTCGCTTCGCACCGGAGCCGGAATAAATTCGGCTCTTGTTGCCGGACGCGTCCACGACGTACTTGGCCCGCACTTCTCTCTGCCGTCCGTCCTGCGGATCCATGTACTGGACGCCTGCGACCCGTCCGTCCTCTTTGACCACGTCGAGGACCGCACACCCCTCCCGCACGTCGACCCCGACCTTGGCGGCGTTCTTGAGGAGGATGTGGTCGAACTTCATCCGCTCGACCTGGAAGGCGTATGAGGTGGGCCCGGCCAAGTGGGGCGAGACGGAGAAGAAGAAGGTCCAGGGCTCCGGATCGGCTCCCCAGCGGAATGTGCCACCCAACTTGCGGGTGAATCCGGCCCGTTCTACCTCTTCGTCCACACCCAGCATCCGACAGATTCCGTGCGCCGTCGCGGGCAGCAGTGACTCGCCGATCTGATAGCGCGGGAAGAATTCCTTCTCCAGCAGCAGAACTCGGTGCCCCTGCATCGCGACGAAAGAGGCTGCGGTCGATCCCCCGGGACCACCACCGACCACGATGACATCGAACTCCTCAGCTGCATTCACTGTCGCCTCCTCAAGCATGAACTCACGATGGTGCTACGAGCGGATGGCCGAGAGGTATCCGACCTTACCGATGACGTCCGCGCTGTACAGACGCGACCACTTGCGGAATGTCCGTGCCACCACCCGGAGTTTGGGAGACGGGGGCTTGTGGCGCGATTGCAAGTCAGCTGCCGCGAGACCTTAAGGGCCGAGGACCACGAGAGCGATTCCGTCAGGCCAGGCGTTTCATGAGGTCGGCCAATGCGCGGTGTTGGGTGCTCGGTCGGCTGCTGAACGAGCATTGCACTCGATCGCGGACCTCGCTGCTCTGTTCCTGGCTGAGTTTGAACATTCCCTCGGCGCCGGTCACGTGGAGACGGAAGGCGCCGACCCCCGGCAGGATCTGACGGAAGTAGCCGATCGACTCGGTCATGTCCCAGTCACTGCCGAACCGGGCCTCGTAGGCGCGCACCGTGGCCATGAGCACATCGAGTGTTTCCTCGCCGGAATCGATCTTCTCGATGGTGCCGCGCATGTGAATCGAGGTGAAGTTCCATGTCGGTGCGGCCGGTGTGTATGCGTAGACGGTCGGTGTGACATAGCCGTGCGGCCCGTTGAACGTCAGCAGCGCGGCGTTGCCGTCCTCCAGCGCCGCCCAGTGCGGGTTCATCCGGTTCAGATGGCACAGCAGGACGCTGCCGGACAGGTCGGCCGACTCGGTGGCGAACGCTTCCGGGATCGCTGCGAGGTGGGTGGCGAACGGGACCTCTCCCAGGGGGCCATTACTGGACAGCAGCGCCAGCGGGTTGTTCACGACGATCTCGGTCATCCAGGTGTTGTCGGGCGGACGGTAGAAACTGGGCACGAACATCGGAGTCTCCCTGGGCTGGTCGGGGCAGGGTTCGTCGTCAAGGCCGGAGCGCGAACAGAACCGCGCGGCGGTGTCTCACCCTCGCCGGGCCCGGCCGAACCAGGTGGTGAGGGCGGTCTGGAGCGCGGACGCGTCGGGCGCGCTGCCAGTGGCGGTCGCCCAGGCGAGGTGGCCGTCGGGGCGGATGAGGAGGGCGGCGGGAGCGGGGATCTCGCCGATGCCCGGGACGGTCCAGTAGTCGTGCTCACTGCGCGCCTCGACGAGATCGACGCGATCTCCCCAGCCCTCGGCGGCCGCCGCCACCTCGGCACTGCCGCGCAGGTCGAGCAGTACGGGGCGGGCGGCATGCAGCAACTCGTAGACGCGGGTGGTGTCGTGGGGTGTCTTGAGGTCGGCGTCGGGGACGCGCCGTCCCGTCAGCGGGTGGTCGCCGTCGACCGGGTACCGGATGTCCAGGGCGGTGAGCATACTGCGCAGATACCGGTTGACGTCGTCGAACAGGATGAGTGAGCCGAACACGTCGCGCAGCGCGTCGGCCTGTGCACCAGGGCGGGCCAAGGCCGACTGTGCACGGGTGTTGTGCAGCACGCGCTCCGCGACCGGGTGGCGCTCGGCGTGATAGCTGTCCAGCAGACTCTCCGGCGCATGGCCGCGCACGACCGCGGCCAGCTTCCAGCCGAGGTTGACCGCATCCTGCACGCCCACATTCAGCCCTTGCCCGCCGGCCGGGTAGTGGATGTGCGCGGCGTCGCCCGCGAGCAGCACCCGCCCCTCCCGGTACTTGGCGGCCTGCCGTGCGGCGTCACCGAACCGGGAGACCCACCGCGGGCTGTGCATGCCATAGTCCGTGCCCGCGAGTCTGATCAGTGACTCCCGGAGCTGCTCGAACGTCGCGGGTTCGTCACGGTCCGCGACGTGGTCGTATTCGGACGTGATCAACCGGAACCAGCCCGGTTCCAGGGCATACACCGAGAAGTGACCCTCCGGGCAGCGCCGCAGGAAGATGTAGTCCTCGGGCAGATCAGGGAGTTCTACGTCACCCAGCAACGCGGTCATCGACGCCGGAGTGCCGGGGAAGTCGGTGCCCGACAGCTTGCGCACCGTGCTGCGTCCGCCGTCGCAGCCCACGAGGTAGCGGGCGCGCAGTTTCGCGGGTGCCGCCTCCGCCGTACCCAGCTCGACCGTCACGCCTGTTTCGTCCTGGTGGATCCCGCTGACCTCGGACGACCAGCGCACCAACACGCCGAGCTCGGCGGCCCACTCCTCCAACAGCCTCTCGATGGTGGACTGCAGGATCGTCAGCGGATAAGGATGCCTGGACTCGGACTCGTCGAAGTCCAGCCAGAGTCCGGAGAAGTGGCCCACCGACTGCAGCTCACCGAGCGCCAGGAAGCGGTCAAGGACTCCGCGTTGGTCCAGCACCTCCAGGGTGCGGGCGTGCATCCCGCCGGCCCGCGACTCACGAGTCCGCTGTGCGAGCCGGTCGAGGATCACTACGTCGACGCCTGCCAGCCGCAGCTCACAGGCGAGCATCAGGCCCGTCGGCCCGGCGCCCGCGATCACGACGTCCGCATCCATGACGGTGTCTCCCACCACGTGCCCCTCCCACTGTGCCTCTCATTTCATGCACGGGTTGATTTCAAGATCATGGCTCGCCATTCACTTCAGTCGCATACAGGCCCGGCGGGCAATGGGAATTCAGCGATTCTGCAGGCCTTTCGGCACTGGCGGTCGAATCCTACGGCTGCCCTGCACGGCCATCACCGCCCCAAGTGCCTCCGCCTGCCGGATGTCCCGGCGACAAGACAGCGACGAGCGACGAAGTTCCGGCGGGCCTGCGGCCGCCTCGGTGTGGTCCACGGGACAGGGCGAGTTTTCCACCGGCACGTCGTCGCCCGCGCGGCCGCGATCAGCTCTTCACGGTGCCTTCGCGCAGCCGGTCGATCATGTGCCGCGTCGACTCGATCGGGCTCTCCTCCGGAAGGTCGCGGGACCCTCGCGGCAGCGCCGCGTTGAGCGCGGCCACCTTGTCGTTCCACTCGTCCTGCCCGGCGAAGGGGATCGTCTCGTTCTCCTGGTAGTCGGGGAACCGGCGGTATGTGTTCAGACCGTTGGTGTCGGATCCGCGTACCAGCAGTGGGTCGAGGTAGACCCCTTCACTCCGGATCCGCGTGGTCGTCGAGATATAGCCGATGTCGAGGCCGCACCGTCGCTTGGCGGAGGTATTCGCCTCCGAGTAGTGCAGCAGGTGGGGGTGGTGAATCGAGACGTCGCCCGGCTTGAGTTCGATGTTCACGATTCCGGACTTCTCCGCCCACTCTCGAACCAGGTCCTCGTCGGAGGTTGAGAACAGCATATTGGGCTCGTCCGTGCGGGCCGACGGCTTGTGCAGCGGCAATCGGTGACTGCCCGGGATCATCCGCAGGCAGCCGTTCTCCGAGCTGCTTTCATCGACGGCCAGCCACACCGTCAGCGCCTCCATCGGCTCAAGCGCCCAGTATGTGCCGTCCTGGTGCCACAGCACGGGCTGTCCGTCGTACGGAGGCTTGCAGATGTAGTGGGCGGTGAAGCATGCCAGGTCCGAGCCGAGGAAGAACTCCGCGATGTCCACCAGCCGCGGGTCCGAGACCAGACGTACCCAGAAGGCGTCATTGCGGATCAGCGGGTGGTGGAAGTGTTCGGGACGCAGATCCGGATACTTCTCGGTGAGCCAGTCGACGTGGCGGCGAACTTCGTCCAGTACTTCCGATGGCAGGACGCCGGGGATGATGGAGAAGCCATGCTCGGCGTATTCCGCCGCAGCTTTCCTCAGAACGCCATCGCCAAGCGTGTTCATGCGTCAGCTCCTTCTTATGTGCCAGGTGCTTGGCCGGTTGCCCCTCACCAATCGAACGTCTCTCCCTGGATCCGCTTCTCGATGCAGTACGTACGGTAGGCACGCGCCTTCGCGACCATCTCATCGTTCCCGGTACGCCGCACGGCCTCCACGTACCAGTCGAACACCTCCGTGGCATGTGCGTTCCGCTTGAAGTGGAGTTCGGCGAATCGGCGGAAGCCCGACCGCATGGTCGCGGGGGTCAGCTGCCGGCAGGAGTCCAGGATTTCTTCGAGTTCCGCCTCGGTAGGCTTGAGCCGCTCCATTATGCGGACCGGCTCGGTCGCCGGAATGTCGCTGCGGATCGCGACCGGCTCATCGGCTCCAGAAAAGTCGAGACAGAGGGAGAGCCTGGCAGTTCCGGACGTGCTTCCTACCGAATGAGGATCGGTCGTGTGTATCTTCCACACCTCGCCACGGCGGAGGTGATAGACGATGTCATTCTCAGAATGGAGAGATTCTTCGCTGGTGCGCAGCGGGATCTGCAGCCTGGTTCCTGGTTCATCGAATTCGAGAAAATCCACATGCGGGGCCATGACGCCGTCGCGGAGGCTGAAGATGCGGACCCACTGCAACCGGTCAAGGGAGAAATGATCGGTCACCAGGGACATGATGTTCGGCAGTTCCCGACCCAGTTCGGTGAGGGTGAGACGGTCACCGTGGGGGCGGAAGGCGACGTCGGATTCGGCGCCAGTGCCGTTCGCCAGCACATGGCACGACCACGCCCCGAAGGTGAGGGCGTCGAACTCGCCTTTGTACTCATGGTTGTCCACGACGGACAACTCGGAATCCAGGTCGTACGAGTCGATGGGCAGCACGGTGAGCCGTTGCGATTTCAGCAAGGAAATCCCCTTCAACGCATGATGGCCGGAACCGCTATAACGCATATGGCCGTTACTTCAAGCCGTCACCGTAATTCCCCCGGGATCCCGTGGCAATGGCCACGTGGCCGGCGGGCCCCCGGCCCCGGCCCCGGCCCCACTATGCCGACAGCACGGTGAACGGTGACATCGGCCGTGCGGCCGGGGCAGGATCGGAGCAGTCACTCCTGTCCCGTCGGCGAGACAACCGGTGCGTGGCAACGCGTTCGAGCCGTCTCACCGTCGGGACTGAGGTAAGGGCAAACCTGGCAATGGAGTTGAGACTTCCGGTGTCACTCGTGCATGAGATCTCGGGGCTGTGGGGCGAATACCTCAGCTGCGACACGGTCGGGTCTGATGACGACTTCTTCGCACTCGGCGGCAATTCACTGATCGGGATAAAGATCATCGAACGAGTGTCCCAGGAGTACGGCGTCGAACTGTCCGTTCGCGCCTTCTACTTGGCACAGACCCCGGCTCGGGTTGCCGAGCTGATCGAGCACGAACTGACCGAGCAGGGGAGGACGCGGGCGTGAGTTCGACGCCAAGGACGCCCCTCTCCCACCGTCACCCGGGCTCCGGCGCCCGGGTAAGTGCGGAAGAAGGCGGGATTTGAGGGAACAGGCGGCGTCAGGAGGACCGATGAGCACTCTGCCCGCTGCGCAGACATCCTCCGTACCCCCAGAGTCAAGCCGTGCGGAGGTGGCGTCCAGGCTCGCCTTGTCGGCACGCACGGCGCCGGGACTCGCGGCATTCGAGCACGTCCTGAGGGAGACGCGCGAACGCGTCTACACCGTCACCGAGACAGTGCCGCTGGACCGGCTGACCGGCTGGCGCTTCGACGAGAACACCGGCTTCATCGCCCACGAGAGCGGCCGCTACTTCTCCGTCGAAGGCCTCCAGGTGGATACGCAGAGCCCACCGGCGGGGTGGGGACAGCCCATCATCAACCAGCCCGAGACCGGCATCCTGGGATTCCTCGTCAAGAAGTCCGACGGGATCCTGCGCTTCCTCACGCAACTCAAGGCGGAGCCGGGAAATCGCAATGGCCTCCAGCTCTCCCCCACCGTTCAGGCGACCAAGAGCAACTACACGGGCGTCCACGGCGGGCGGCACGTGCCGTATCTGGAGTACTTCCAGGACCCCGCGCGGCGACGGGTCATCGCCGATGTACGACAGTCCGAGCAAGGGTCGAGGTTCCTACGCAAGCGGAACCGGAACATGATCGTGGAAACCCAGGAATCCGTCGAGGCGCGGGACGGTTTCGTATGGCTCACACTCGGGCAGCTGCACGAGCTGCTGGCCATCGATGACCTGGTGAACATGGATACCCGGTCCGTGCTCGCCTGCCTTCCCTTCGAAGACCGTGCTCCTTCCCCCGGGAACGAGCTGCACCCGCTGGAGGACGTCCTTAGCTGGATCACCGAGGCCAGGACGCGCTCCGATATGCGCGTACGCTCCGTGCGGCTGGACGCGCTCGAGGACTGGGAGTTCACCGGCGGCAGCATCGGCCACCGGACCGGGCGGCACTTCGACGTGATCGGCGTGCGGGTGGAAGCGGTTGGCCGGGAGGTGGGTCTGTGGTGCCAGCCCATGATCCAAAACCGCGCCCCCGGGCTGCTGGCGCTCCTCGTCACGCGCGTGCACGGCCTCCTGCACGTACTCATGCAGGTGCGGACGGAGCCGGGGCTGGTGGACGCGGCGGAGCTGGCGCCCACGGTGCAGTGCACGCCCGACGACTTCGATCCGCTGCCGCCCGGGGAGCGGCCGCTCTTCCTCGACCTGGTGCAGAACGCCCGGGCCGACCGCATCTGGTTCGACACCACGCTGTCCGACGAGGGCGGGCGCTTCTACCACAGCGGAAGCCGGCACCTCGTGGTCGAGACCGGGTGGCTGCCGGAGCCGCCGGAGTTCCGCTGGCTGACTCTTGGGCAGCTTGAAGAGCTGACCCGGCACAGCCACTACCTGAACATGCAGGCCCGGAGCGCGCTGGCCTGTCTGCGTTCGCTGATCCACGGAGGCGACTTGTGAGCACCTTGAAGGGTGACGCCCAGCTGTATTCACGGTTGGGCCGTACCGCGCTGCAGGTCAGCCGTGTCTGTCTGGGCACGGTGAACTTCGGGGGACGGGTCGATGAGCCCGAGGCACAGGAGCTGATGAACCACGCGGTCGACAGCGGGATCAACTTCATCGACACCGCGAACATGTACGGCTGGCGCGAGTACAAGGGTTACACGGAGGAGGTCATCGGCAGATGGTTCGCCTCCCGCCCCCCGCTCCGCGACCAAGTGGTGCTGGCCACCAAGGTGGGCAACCCCATGAGCGAAGGCCCCAACGAGCAGGGGCTGTCCGCGCGACACATCGTCGCCGCCTGCGAGGCGTCGCTGCGCCGTCTCGGCACCGAGTGGATCGACCTGTACCAGATGCACACCGTAGACAGGGACGCCGGCTGGGACGAGGTCTGGCAGGCAATGGAGCTGCTGGTTCAGCAGGGCAAGGTGCGCTACGTCGGCTCGTCCAACTTCGCCGGCTGGGACCTCGCTGCGGCGCAGGAGGCGGCAAAGGCGCGGCACTTCCTGGGCGTGGTGTCGGAGCAGTGCCTGTACAACCTCGCCGTGCGCTATCCGGAGCTGGATCTGCTCCCCGCGGCACGCGCGTACGGAGTGGCAGTGCTGCCCTGGTCCCCCCTGCACGGCGGCCTGTTGAGCGGTGTGCTGCGCAAGACTGTCGAAGGCCGTGCGGTCAAGTCGGGGCAGGGGCGGTCCGCGGCGGCGCTGGAGCAGATGCGCGGCACGATCGAGCGGTACGAGCGGCTGTGCGGGGACTTCGGACGTGACCCGGCGGAGGTCGGCCTCGCCTGGGTGATGTCCCGACCCGGAGTGACGTCGACGGTCATCGGTCCGCGCACGGCCGACCACATCAAGAGCGCGCTGCACGCGCTGGAATCGCCCCTGTCCGACGAGGAGACGGCCCGCCTGGAGGAGTTGTTCCCGCCAGTCGGCAACGGCGAGGCGGCCCCGGACGCGTGGCTCACCTGACCCTGCTGAACCGGCACACCGCAGAGCTGGAGGAGAACACCCATGTCAGACCCCCGGCACAAGGACCCCAACGTCCTGCCACACGAGTCGCAACAGGAACGGTCCGCGCGGGAGCGTCTGGCCAAGCTGATGTCCGACACGCCCATCCCGCCCGTTTACCTGATCGACCACCTCGGCATCTACATGCGCCGGCACCAAGTGGCGGACCTGCTGTCCATGGACGCGCTCTACCGGCTGAGCCGTGACGTGCCGGGGACGATGATGGAGTTCGGCGTGCTGCACGGCCGCCATCTGGCCGCGCTGACCGCGCTGCGCGGCATCCACGAGCCGTACAACGCGACGCGGCAGATCGTCGGCTTCGACACGTTCACGGGATTTCCCGACATCGCGGAGGTGGACCGGGTCAGTCCGAGCGCGGTGCAGGGCAGGTTCGCCACCGAGGAAGGCTTCGTGGAGCATCTGCGCGAGGTGCTCGCCTGCCACGAGGCCGTCGAACCGCTCGGTCACTTCCAGCGCACCTTCGTCGTTCCGGGCGATGTGCGGGAGACGCTGCCGGAGTACCTGGCGGAGAACCCGCACACAGTCGTGGCGCTGGCCTACTTCGACCTGGACCTCTACGAGCCGACACGCGATGTCCTGGAGCTGCTGCGGCCTCAGCTGGTGCGCGGCAGCATCCTCGCGTTCGACGAGCTGGCGCACCCCAAGTGGCCGGGTGAGACGGTCGCCCTGCGGGAAACGCTGGGTCTGGACCGCGGGGACCTGCGCTGGCTGGACATCCCGGGGCGCGAGGCGCCTATCGGCTTTCTGCGCTGGGAGGGCTGAGCGCTACGCGGGAAGCAGACCCTGCTCGTCGAGCTCCTTCAGGGTGGGTGCCGTGCGGTCCCGTTCAGACAGCACCGGTTCCAGCCCGTCCGGGAGGGGCAACGCGAGCTCAGGGTCGAACGGTGAGAGTGCGAGCTCGTTGGCCGGCACGTACTCGCCGGACATCATGTACGACATGAGGGTGCTGTCGCGGAGCACGGCGAAACAATGCCCCACGCCGGCCGGGATGTACAGCCCCCGCATGGTCGCGCCACTCAGCCGGATGCTGCTCCAGCGGCCGAAGGTCGGTGATCCCTTGCGCAGGTCCACGACGAAGTCCTGTACCTCGCCCGCCAGACAGCACACGTACTTGGCCATGCCGGGCGGACTCCGGGTGAAGTGGATGCCACGCACTGTGCCGCGCTGCGAGGTGCTGTAGCTGAGCTGCGCGGCGGAGAAGACGCTCCTTCCCGCGTGCTCGGCGAACGCCTCTCCGGTGAAAGGGGAGGCAAACGTTCCGCGCTGATCCCGGTGGATCTGCGGGGAGAACTCGACGACGCCTTCCACGTTCTGCTGGCGTGTGTACACAAGAGCCCCTCAACTCGGCAGCGGAATGGTCGGGCGGCCTGCGGTGACGCACGGTTCGGTGTGCGCGGAAACGGCGAGCGATTGAGGTGCCGGTACCAGGCCTGCCAATTGCGAACGGAGTAGCGGTCGAGCCCCGCCTCTCTCCGGGCAGAGGCGCGGTATTCCGCGCTGTCGCCATCGTGTGGCTCATCAGTGAGGCCAGCGGTTCACGGTCGATGGCCACGGAACTTACCGCAGAGTCCCACTGCATCAGAATGACGTCGATCTGGCAATCGTCGCCGCGGCCGAACGTCGAGCGGTCGATTTCCGCTCTGCTGCTTAAGACATGCGTAAGACCGGCTTTGGACGAGTCCCCGAGGATTCGAGAATACCGATTCGGAGAGGGTGAATGGAGCGGATGAAAGGCATCATTCTCGCGGGCGGCAACGGCACACGGCTGCAGCCCCTCACCTTCGCGGGTTCCAAACAACTCGCTCCGGTCTACGACAAGCCCATGATCTACTACCCGCTCTCCGTGCTCATGCTCGCGGGCATCCAGGACATCCTCGTCATCACACGTTCGACCGACCTCCCCGTCTTCCGTGCCCTGTTGAACGACGGACGGCAGTTGGGGCTGAACATCGGCTACGCCGTGCAGGACGAGCCGCGTGGCATAGCCGACGCCTTCCGCGTGGGGGCGGACCACATCCGCGGCGAGCAATGCGCGCTGATCCTCGGCGACAACCTCTTCCACGGTGCCAACCTGCCCACTCTGCTGCGCCGAAGCGCGCTCAAGCTGAGCGGCTGCGTGCTGTTCGGCCACGAGGTCGCCGACCCGCAGCGGTTCGGCGTCGCCGAGATCGATCGCCGGGGCAGGCTCGTCTCCATCGAGGAGAAGCCCCGGAACCCCCGGTCAAACCTCGCCATCCCCGGGATGTACTTCTTCGACACCCAGGTCTCGGACATCTCAGGAGTCCTGAAGCCGTCCGCGCGGGGCGAGCTGGAGATCACCGACGTGCTGCGGGCCTATCTGGAGCAGGGCACCGCCGAGTTGGTGTGGCTGGGCAGGGGCGTCACCTGGCTGGACACCGGCACCCACGAGTCGCTGCTCGAAGCAGGAACGTTCGTGAGGGATACGCAACGCCGACAGGGCATCCGGTTGGGCTGCGTCGAAGAGGTCGCCATGTACATGGGATACATCGACCCGGACGACTGCCACGCGCTGGGCTCGGAGATGGACAGATCGCCGTACGGCCAGTACGTCATGGAACGCGCCCGCTCCTTCGGAATGGGCCTGCCGCCCACGGTCCTCTCGGAGGAGCTGTGAATCTCCTGGTCACCGGCGCCGCCGGGTTCATCGGCTCCGCGTATGTGCGGATGCTGCTCACGACCGGTGCGGCGCAGGCCTCCGGGGTGTGCGGGGTCACGGTGCTCGACAACCTCACCTACGCCAGCAACCTGGACAACCTCGATCTCAGCGACCCCCGACTGACGTTCGTCCGGGGCGACATCTGCGACGCCCGCCTTGTCGACAGGCTCATGGAAAAGACCGACCAGGTGGTGCACTTCGCCGCCGAGTCCCACGTGGACCGCTCGATCGCCTCCGCCGACGTGTTCGTCCGTACGAACGTGACGGGCACTCAAACCCTGCTGGACTCGGCGCTACGGCACGGGACCAAGCGCTTCGTGCACGTGTCCACGGACGAGGTCTACGGCTCGGTGGAGAGCGGCTCCAGTACCGAACAGGACGCGCTCGACCCCAACTCGCCCTACGCCGCGTCCAAGGCGGCCTCGGACCTCCTCGCCCTGTCGTACCACCGCACCCACGACTTGGACGTACGGGTGACCCGGTGCACCAACAACTACGGGCCGCGACAGTTCCCCGAGAAGATCATCCCGCTGTTCCTCACCAGCCTGCTCGACGGCGGTGACGTCCCGCTCTACGGCGACGGCCTGAACAGGCGCGACTGGCTGTACGTCGACGACCACTGCAGAGCCGTGGAGTTGGTCCGCACAAGCGGTTCTCCGGGCCGTGTCTACAACATCGGCGGGGGCACCGAACTGAGCAACCGTGAACTGACCGGTCATCTGCTCGCGGCCTGCGGCGCCGACTGGAGCCGGGTGCGCTACGTTCCGGACCGCAAGGGTCATGACAGGCGCTACTCGCTCGACGACACCAGGGCACGGACCGAGCTGGGCCATCGTCCCCGGCACGACTTCGCCTCCGGGCTCGCCGCGACCTTCGCCTGGTATCACGACAACCGCGACTGGTGGGAGCCGCTCAAGCGCCGGCTGACCGCGTGAGGCCTGGGCTGCCCCACGTCACGCGAGCGGTTCATTTCCTGTCAGTACGTACGCTGCAGGTCATGGCTGAGCCGCATGGCCCGGTAACGTCAGGCGGTTGCCTGCGGCCAGGACGGCGTGCTGCATTTCCTGGAGCGCGCGGCCGGGCTCCAGCCCCAGCTCGTCGTTAAGCATGCGGCGGGCCCGCTGGTACACCTGTAACGCATCCGCCTGACGGTCGCTGCGGTGCAGCGCCACCATCAGCTGGTGATGAAACCTCTCTCGCAGCGGGTGTTCCGCGCCAAGTCGGTACAGGTCACTGATGAGTTCGCGATGCCTCCCCAGAGCCAGCCGCGCATCCATCAGCATCTCAATGCATTCCAGCCTGGCCTCGTTGACCCAGGTCCGGAACCCCTCCAGAATCGGCCCTTGGCACACGCCGTCGAATACCGGTCCGCGGCAGAGCGTCAGCGCGCCCTCGAAGCTCCGGGTGGCCGCCTCGAAATTCTGCGCACGGAAGCACTCCCGGCCCTCCGACACGAGCTGGTCGAAACTGCGGAGATCGAGGCCGTCCGATCCGAGGCACACCATGTATCCGGGCGGTTTCGTGAGCACCGGGCCGTTTTCCCTGCCGGGGCGCCTGAGGAACTTGCGCACATGGGAGATATAGACGTACAGAGCGGCAGTCGCGCTACGCGGGGGTGCTTCCCCCCAGACCTCTCGGATCAATTGGTCCACGCTGACGACCTCGTTCGATCGCACGAGAAGAACGGCGAGCAGGGTCTCGACCTTCTGCGCCTTGATGGTCGACTCGTCTTCTCCGTCCATGACGCGAAGTGGCCCCATGATCTCGTATCGCATGGAAGAACCCCCGGTCACTTGGCTCCACAGCTCATCCGACGTCGATCCGCTGTCTGCAGGCTCAGCCCTCGGAGTCACCCGGACACGGTCAAGGCCGCGACGTCGAGACGTGTCCGGCTCGACCTGGTCTGCGGACGGCTTCGTCTCCTTGCCACGTCTGAGACTCCTCGCCCTCACCGCCCGGGCGGGCGGGGTCACGCTCAAGCTGTTCGCTGCCGGGCGTCTGAGCTGCCGCCAGCAGAACCTGACTCACCCATGCCCCCACGTCGAGCCCCAGTTTGCTCGCCGCCTCGTGGCAGGATTCGAGAACATCCGACGGGACCGGCAGCCTGAGCTGGACGGTGTCCTCGGCCGGAAGCACGAACGTACCTCCACCGGATTGATTCTCGCGCGGCTCTCCGTCGGTGTCAGTGGAACGCTCGTGCAAGCTCGCCTTCACCTCGCGGCGCAGGCGCTTCGCCGACCATCCTTGGTCCTCCGCCTTGCCCAGCCAGAAGTCCTGCTCGGGTTCGGCGAGAGCTGCCACCTCAGCGTGATGGGTGAAACTGAGCCTGTCCCGCCGACGGGACAGCTGAAAGCGCCGCGCGACCCACGCGTGGTTCCTCAGCGTCTGGTAGTCCAGCGACGTCATCTGGATCGCGTCGTGGTACCGGCCGTTGAAGCTGGCCTCGCCGTACACCAGCCAGTCCCCCAGGCACCACGCCGAGGAAGAAAAAATGCTGGACAGGTAGCTACCGACGCCCACCCATGTATCGAATGGGAGCTCTCTCGGGAGTAGAAGGCCTCTCCCTGTGACAAAGGCAGAGGTGTTGAAGTTGGCGCGCGAAAGATCTTCATGCTGCGCCAAGCCCGCCGCCTCAGCTTTCCGATTCCGCACTGGTAAATCCCCGTCCATGCCAACCCCTCAAGCATATTGGGAGCGCCACGTGTCCCCTGACGAACGCTCACGTATCCCTGGAGACCCAAACAAGTTGAAAATAACATCTCCTTCAGTGGGGGGACAGACTCCTGATTTCCTGGATCCATTCACCCGGACGACCATGGATACGGGAACCGCCCGGCAGGGATCCGCAAAGCAATGGGCTACTCAGAGCCCATAAAAGGATCATGGTCGATGCTCATGAGGCGTCGCCGGCAGATCAGTCCGCAGGCCAATGAGGCGAAGGCTTCGTGGAGTTCGGGACGCCGTCGCGGTGGCCCGGACGTCCGGCGATCGGCGACGGGTCGGTCGCGGCGCCCCCCTTCGCGCGCATGTGAAAGCCGTCCACACACGCACGAGACCAGTCGAGACCGAAGCCATTACCCGTCGAAATCGCGTCGAATGCGAGCAGCCCGGCAATCGTATACACGTCGCAGGACTGCAGGATTTATCGAAGGCGGGACCAGATCAAGACCAGGGACCGTTAAGATTTCGACAATAGGGCGCTTGCCCGGTGCGGGAGTTCTCAACGACAACCCCAACAGCATTCCGCGTGGGCACATTGGAGTGCGCCACCTGACAGCCGGGGCTGGACCGCACGAGGTAATTACACATGTCGGACAGGACGGTTATGGCTCCCCGGTCGGCTCGTACGGGCTACGCCCCGCTCGCCGCCAAGACGTCAAGCGCTTCAGCAGCCCGTCCCGCGCGCTCATGAAGTCGTGGTGGCCGCCGTCGACAACCTGGATGTCGACGGAATTCGCGTACTGACGCCACCCATCGAGCTGGTCGAGGCTCACATCGGGGTCGTCCCGCCAATGCAGCACGACGATGGGGCAGCGCACCGCGACCGGCTCCGTCCGCCGGTACTCACCCGCGGCGGCGAGATCGCGGAGCAGCACGGCCATGCCCATATCGATCATGTCCGGCCGCGGCTCGATCCCCCGGCCGCGGATGACCGACTCCAACTCGGCGCGCAGCTCGGACTCGGTCATGGTGAGCATCCGGTCGCGCGCGGCGTCCTGCGGTGCGGGCTGACCTGACACGAAGAGACATTCCGGCCCGGGCAGTCCCAGTTCGGCGAGTCTGATCGTGGTCTCGTACGCGGGCAGGGCACCCGCGCAGTGCCCGAAGAACGCGAACGGCGAGGCGAGCAGCGGGCGCAGGTGCTCGACCAGACCGGCGACGAGACGCTCGTAGGTGCCGTAGTGGGGGTCGGCCAACCGGTTCTCACGGCCGGGGAACTGCACCGGGCACACCTCGACATCGTCGATCGTGGCCGGCCATGCGCTGAAGGCCGAAGCCCCGGACCCGGAGTAGGGGAAGCAGAATATCCGGGCTGCCTGGTCAGCCGACTGTGGCCGGACGAACCACGGCGAGGTGACGGTGCCTGAGCCGGATGTCATGGCGTCCCTCGTTTATGGATGACGATGGGCAGGTGGGTCATTCCCGCGATGAAGTACGACCGCAGGTGCTGTGGTTCGCCGTCCAGTTCGATCGAAGGGAACCGCAGCAGCAGCTCCTCGAAGAAGATGCGCAGGGTCATCCAGGCCAGCGGTCTCCCGATGCAGTAGTGCGGCCCGAACCCGAACGCGACATGGCGGTTCGCGCCGCTCCGCGCGATGTCGAACTCGTGCGGATCGGTGAACTGGGACTCGTCCCGGTTGGCCGACGCGATCCACGCGACGACCGCTCCACCGGCCGGGACCGTGCCCCCGCTGATCCGGGTGTCGCTCACGGCGTAACGCATGAAGTTGCAGGCGGGCGACGTCCAGCGCAGCCCTTCCTCGACCAGGTTCGGGACCAGAGACGGATCGGCCCGAGCCTTCGCGAATTGCTCGGGCCGCTCGATGAGCGCGAGCACCGTGCCGGAGACGGTGTGCGGCGTCGTCACGTTGGCGCCCAGGAGCAGGCTGTACCCGTCGAGGGCGATCTCCTCGTCGGTCAGCGGCTCGCCCCCCGCGCGGACACTCATGAGGTGGTCGAGCAGGCTCCCGTCCTCGCCTCCGGCGGACCGCCGCCGTTTGACCCACTCGGTGACGTAGGTGACGAGTTCGTGGTGGGCGATGGCCAGCGTCGCTGCTTCGCTGCCGTGCTGGAAGTGCGGGTCCGAGGGGGCCGTCACCATCGCGGTCAGGCGCACGAGTTCGTCCCAGTCCTGCTCCGGTATCCCGAGCAGCGGGCCCGTGACCATGGCCGGGAGGCGCAGTGCCTGCTCAGCCAGGTCGAAGGTGCCACCGCCGAGCGCCGGTTCCAGGAAGTGCACGATCGCCTGCCGGATCCGGTCCTGCCAGGACGCCACCACCCGAGCGGTGAGCTTGGCGCCGATCGCCCTGCGGACCTGCGTATGGCGCGGCGGGTCGGTGGATGTCATCAGCTTGCCCGCCGCGACATCGTCCACCCCGAGGTGGGTGACCACCGTGCCGCGCTCCGAGGTGAACGTCTGGTAGTCGCCGAGCACGCGGCAGACGTCGTCGTAGCGGGTCACCGACCAGAACTCCCGGCCGTCCGGCAGGGCCTGGTGGTGCAGGGGCGCCTTCGCCCGCATCACATCCCAGATCGGATGGGGATCGCCTGAGGTGTAGAGGTCCAGGTCGAACAGGTCGACGCGGCCCAGATCGATATCGCGACCGGCCCCTGGCGTCAGCCTCACGTCCTTGCCCTCCCCTGCTCAATCAGCGAATTGCCGCCGAACGCGAAGAAGTCATCACTTCGCCGAAGCGGATTGCTCATCCACGCCACTGCAGGATGCGGGCACGGAAGTTCCTGAACCCCGCCTCAACCGGGCCGGGTTGAGTTGGTCGGGCGGGCGCGCGGGGTGAGTTTCTCCCACGGACGGGCCTTGCCGTAGTTCGTGGTGTCGGTGACCGTCACGACGGATGGCTCGGGCCAGTGTCGAGGACTGTCTCCCTGGTGCACGGCGCCGCACGGCGGGCGCTGATCGAGTCGACGATCTCGCCGCTGCGCAGCGCGATGTTCGACAGCAACGAAGAGGTCAGACCATGGGTGTGCTCGGTGCCGCCCTGCAGATAGATGCCGCACCGGATTTCGGGGGTGGTGACGATGCGATAGTCCCGTTCCACCCGCAGTCGGCCCGCCTCGTCGCGCAAGCAGAATGCGTCGAGATCACCGAGCAGGTCCGTGGGCTCCATCGCGTCGTAGCCGCTTGCACAGACGAGTGCGTCGACGCTGAGTTCGCGCACTTCGGCGTCGGGGCCCCTCTGCAGCGAGACGCGGGTCTCGGCGCCGACTCGCTTCACACCGGTGACCCGGGTCAGGTTGAGGAACTCCAGGCGCCTGACGCCCCGCACTTCGTCGTCGTACGACCTGCGGTACAGGTCCCTGATCACCTCGTCGTCGACGACCGCGTAGTTCGTGTTGCGGTGGTACCGCCAGAAGGCATCACGCGTCTGGTCGGTACCGAAGAAGTAGTCGTCCACGGCCCCCAGGTCGAAGACCTGGTTGGCGAAGGGGGAGTCGTCCGCAATCGAGTATCCGTAGGACGGGACGACCGCGCAGACCTCGGCGTGCGGAAGCTCGTCATACAAGAACCTGGCGATCTCGGCGGCGCTCTGTCCGGCTCCGGCCACCATCACCCGCCGCAGCTCCCGGGGGTTCATCCGACGGAACTTCTCCAGGAACTCGGAGCTGTGCCATACCCGTTCATCGCTCTCGGCGCCCGCGGGCATGCTCGGGACCAGGCCCGTCGAGATCACCACATTGCGCGCCCCGACCATCCAGCGGCTCCCTCGGGCAGCATCCGCCACCTCGAGCCGCAGGTGGTCCGACCGCTCCGGAGCGGCGCTTGGCGGCAGCCCGATCGACAGCACCTCCGATCCGTATGCGATGCGGTTGGCCAGTCGTGCCTGCGCCCATTCAAGGTACTGGTGGAACTCCTGGCGCGTGGGGAAGAAGTCCTGGGTGTTCACGAACTGCGAGAGCCGGCCCGCCGCGTGCAGATACGCGATGAAACTGTAGCTCGACGTCGGATTGCGGAAGGTGACCAGATCCTTGAGGAAGGATATCTGCATGGTCGTCGACGGCAGCAACATGTTGCGATGCCAACCGAAGGAGGCCTGACGCTCCAGAAAGAGGCTACTGATTTCATCTTCTACACTATTCGCCCGGTACTCTTCCAAGGCGATGGCCAGCGACAGATTTGACGGACCGAATCCGACACCTACCACATCACGGGTCTCGTGTTCACGATCAGTCATAGAGAGCTCTTCCGCTGGCTCGGAGCCGCCAGGCATTCGCGTCGCCGACCGGTAATCTTCCACTCCAAAAGGCTCAGGTCCTGGCGGACTTGAACTTCCATTGCCCACACCCCCTCAACATAAACCGATTCAATAGACCGTTCAACGGCGTTGGTGTCCTGCCGAGGGGACGGACAACCGTTCGGCCGGGGCAACGGCGTGACGGCGACCGCGAAATCGGCGAGTTCTTGCAGGGGGCGCAGACAACCGGCGGAGGTCACTGCTGGACCTGACAGGGCATTGGCCCCCTGCCCTCGCATCGGAAGCCGCCGCAGCAGCAACCTGACCGACCTGTCACACCGTCACTCCAGCTGGACAGCTGCTGCAGCTGGACAGCCACCCTCGTCTGTCGCCGATGTTGCCTCAACAAGGATCCTCGCTGCCCATGTCTCTACGTTGAGACCGAACCTCCTCGCCGTTGCCTGGCAGAATTCGAGACAATCCGCCGATACGGACACGCGGAGCAACACGGTTCCCTCGGACTGAGGCCCAACCGCCTCTTCCTCTTGACCCCGGCCCTTGGCCAGCCCACGGTCGTTCCGGCTCCTGCCAGGCGTTTCGTCGCCGGCGGAGCGTTCCTGCAGACTTGCCTTGACCTCACGACGCAGCCGCTTCACGGACCAGCCCTGCTCTTCCGCTTTTCGCAGCCAGGCATCCTGCTCGGGCTCCACGAGGGCCGCCACTTCGGCATGGTGGGTGAAACTGACCCTGTCCCGCCGACGAGACATGGGAAAGTGGCGCGCGACCCATGCGTGATTGCGTAACGTCTGGTAATCCAGGGAAGTGAACTCGATCGCGTCACGATACCTGCCGTGGAACCTGGCCTCGCCATAGACCAGCCAATCCCCCAGGCACCACGCCGATGCGGAAATTACATGTGACAGATAGCTACCCACTCCGACCCATTTGTCGAATGCCATCCGCTCTGGAAAAATCAGGCCCCGCCGGGTAACTAAGGTCGAGGGGTCGAAAGTTGGGCGAGGATGATTTCCCCAATTCGCCGACTTTGACGTTTCATACGTGTGGGTGCGGACTGACGAATCCCCGCTCATGTCGTCTCCTTCGGTGAGTGCACGCACTTGGGGGGCACCTGCGGAATCGAACGTCACAAGAAGCTAACATGTCACACCCAAAGGACAACAGACCTCACCACAATCGAAACAGGGCCTTGTTTTCCGAGTGCCGCGGCCGCGTACGACCGTGCTGTGAGGCCCAGTTGGCCGCTACCGCGGCGAGAACGCACGTGGGACTCGCGTCGCATGCGTGAGACTCAATTGTCCACGACGTCGCCGTTGTCGATGAGGGCTCGTCGGAGGAGGGAGGTCACCTCTCTCTGGCCCCCTGGGAGCCTCAGCCCGTGCTCCGCACCAGGGCCGAAGCTGCCTCCCACTGATCGCGGAGTGAGTCCTCGAGGCACCTCGTGTGCGACCAACCGAGCAGAGCGCGGGCACGGCGCACATCTACCCTGGTCCAGGCACTGCATCTTCCCTTGTCTCCCGGCACGGCCGCCGCCCGCATCCGGACCCGTTCCAGAGGAAAGCCGGCGGCTTTGATCAACTCCCTGGCCACGGTGGGCACATCGTGCACCGCCCCTCGGCCGATATTGATCACGAAACCGGTGACCGGCGCCGTGGCGGCCCGTACGACAGCATCGGCGACATCCCGGATATCGACGAAGTCACGTGTGTCCGGAGCGAGTTCCAGATCCAGCGGGAGCCCGGGAGGCAGCTGGTGGAGCCGCTCGATCAGAAAGCCGATGAAGCTGGCGGTCGGGGCACCCGGCCCGCACGCGTTGGTGACGCGGAGGACCACGCCGTCGCTCCGGCCCTCGGCGGCAGCTTCCATGACGCGCCTGGTGCCGGTCAGTTTGGTCCGTCCGTAGATACTCGACGGTCGTTCGGGATGGCGTTCGTCCGCGGCGTCGTGCGGACGGATCTCGCCGTACTCGTGCACGGAACCGATGTGCACCAGCCGGATGCCCGGAGAAAGCGACCGGAGCAACCGCTCCACCAGGACCGTGTGCGCGGAGTCCATTTGATCGGGTGTACCGCGCCAGCCGGCGCCTGCCGCGTTGACGACGACGTCGCTGCCGGCCACGAGGCGGCACAGGGCCCGGTTGTCGTCGTCGGCGAGGAGATCCGCTCTGACCAGCCGGGCGCCCGAGGCCACTGGAGCCTCGTGCCGGGCCACGGCGGTCACGCTGTACGCGCCCCCGCGCAGCAGGGCCGCGCAAATGTGCCGACCCAGAGCGCCGGTGCCACCGATCACGACAGCCGAACGTCCCGCAGTGCCGGTCACCGGCCGCCCCCGGACAGCACGGGCTCGCTCGGCGGGCCGCCCGGCCCGTGCCGGACGGGATCTTCGCAGTGGGCCCACAGCTCGTGGTTGCCGGACGCCCAGACGGCCTTGGCGAGACGATGCGCGAAGCCACGCAGAGCGCGCTCGCCCTCGGCCGGGTACGCGGCTACGTCTCCGCCGACGATGAGCCAGCCATCGGGGGTCCGCGGCCGGATGCCGTTGAGAAGAGGGCCGTCGCCGCGGACCGAGGGATGCAGGTCGCTCACCGTGAAGAGACTCACTTCACCGGACGGATTGGATATCCCCACCCGGCCACAGTAGAACGGCTCCGCCGTAATTGTTCAGTCGTGGTCGGCAAACTCCGAAAGCTGACCCGGTGCTCGACTTCGAAGACGGAACCCTGGTGGGTCAGCACCAGTTCACCGTGCAGGGCCACGAGCGAGATACGGCCTCGCGTCTCGGCGATGAGTCGACTCAGGTAGGCGTGATGGACGTCCAGACTGCTGCCCCGCAGGTGACGGGCCATGGCCCCGAGGCCCACGCCTTGCTCCAACAGGCCGTGGACCAGGGCGAGATGCGCCGCAAGACGGAGGCGAGTCGACCCGCCGTGCGACTACGAGTGACGCGGCAGTTGTGGAGCCTGGGACGAATGCGGGTCGACGACTTTGACCCAGAGGTGGTAGCGATCCGCGACCTGGCGGGCGTTGGGTGCGGGACGGTGGCGCCCTCGGCGTAAGGCGCCGGCTCGGTCGCGGCAGATGACGTCCACCCCGGGATGTGCGAGCAGCCACCTGGTCAACGGCCCGGCCTCCCGGGTGGGCAGTACGTCGACGACCCGGTAAGTCTCCGCGCAGGTCAGCACGGTGGCGTAGGTGTGACCGCGTTTGATTGCGAAGTCTCGACGCCGAGAACGCGCGGCGTGGCGTGGCGTACGACGGGGAGGACATCGCCCGCACCCGGTTCAGCAGCCCCGTCCGCCCCGCTGCGATGCCCAGTGCCGTCGTCATCCGGGCTCCCGCCCGTCCGGCCAAGGCCAGCGCGATCACGTTCAGCAGTGCCCCCAGCCAATCGGTCCAGCAGGCGAAGGGCAGGCGAAGCCCGGTTACTGTTCGGGGAAAGTCTTCTGCGCGCACTGCCGGTTCGCGCAGACGAAACGGTGGACCTCCAACTCGATGCGCACGCGCCGGGCAGCCAGCGGAACAATCTGCATCCGCCTCCGGTAGCGATCGTGCACCCGAACCGACGCGGTTCCGCAGCTAGGACAGAAGCCCTCGTGATCGCAGACAGAGCCCGGAAGTGGCTTAGGGGAACGGCGTGCACTGGCCCCTGGGATGCGGTTGTCGTCGCTGCCGGGCCTCGGCATGATGGATGCCATGTGCCGTGAATCGACGCTGGCCATCGCCTCTCCGTTGTTGGGGCCCAGCCAGGATGTCGCGATATAGCGTTAGTCTTCTACTCGCGCCGCTGCCTGCGCCGGGCGGAGAGATTTCGACAGAACCAGGACGGAAGCATGTCGGGAGAGATTTCACCCACCCGGAAGCACTCCGGCTCCAGCTCCGGCTCGTCGCCCGAGCTGAGGGCCTCTCATGCGGACCGGGACCGGGTGGTGGACGTGCTGCGCATCGCGGCGGGGGACGGCCTGCTGACCGCGGACGAGTTGGACGAGCGCCTGGAAGCTGCCCTGTCGGCGCGGACTGTCAGTGAGCTGACCGCGCTGACCACTGACCTGCCGGCCGTGTCCGCTTCGAACGGCACGGCCGTGGCGGAGGTCAAGGACGTACTCCAGATCAACGCGGTTCACAGTGGTGCGGTCAAACGCGAGGGGCGCTGGGTGGTGCCGCGGAGGCTGGAGCTGGTCACTGCGTGGTGTGATGTGACGCTCGACTTCACTGAGGCAGTGATCACGCAGGACACCTTGCGGATCGACATGGGCACGGCAGGCAAGAAGCTGACGCTGATCACCAAGCCAGGCATTGTGGTCGATGCCGGTGCCCTGGGCCTCGTACACAGCAAGATCAAGATTCGTCAGGCTCCAGACCACGGGACGCCGATCACGCTGCGCGTGGAGCTGGTCGGCACGACCATGCACAGCCGCGTCGTGGTGCGGCCCCCGCGTCGGACGTTCGGACAGTGGCTGCTGCGCAGGCCCGCCTCCCGGCCCGCAGGCGACTGACTCCATACCCTGGCTGGAGCAGGGGACACTGGTGGAAGTCTTGACGCTCTGCGCGTCGATCAAGCAGGCCGATGACCCTGCCGCCGTCCGCCCCTCCTGCTTTCGCACCAACTCTCCCAGCAGGCCGGCAGGTTGGGCGTGACGCTCGTCGCCCTGTGCGTACGAAGTCGTCGTCACCCCGCCTGCCCGTGGCCACTCCTCGAGCGGCGCCGCCCGGGGGACATCAGCCCCGGGGGGAGCTGAGCAGTCACGATATCGCTGGAGGAGCTGCGCGGCATGAGTCGCTCAAGGAGCGGGCCGGTCATGAACGTGGTGGCCAGAGCCATGATGACCATCACGGTGAACATGCGGGTGTCAATGAGACCGAGCTCGAGGCCGACATTGAGAATGATCAGTTCGGTGAGGCCGCGTGTGTTCAGGAGCACGCCGAGGAGCAGGGAGTCCCGTCTGCACAGGCCGTGCAGCCAGGCCACACCGGTCGCACCGATGAACTTGCCTGCACAGGCGGCGAAGAACACGCACACCACCATGACGGCACCCTGCGCCCCCAGCTCGCTGAAGCCGACGGAGAGGCCGGTCATGGTGAAGAAGGCCGGCAGCAGGAGCAGGCTCATCTGCTCGATGCGCAGCGGAGCGTCAGAAGCCGCCTCCTCCACGCTCTTGCGAGGCACTGCCGCTCCGAACGCGAACGCTCCGAAGATCGGGTGCAGACCGAGCGTGTTCGTGAGCCAGGCACAGATCAGCGTGCCCGGCACCAGCACCGCCAGGAGCGCGGGCGTCCCCTTCAGCTGACGCCGTCCGGGGCCGGTCAGCCGGGTGAGGGCCGGACGCACCAGGTAGAGGAGCGCGACCACCAGCAATACGGAGCCGATGACCATGCGCGCGAGAGCCATCGAACCACCGGCATTTACGGCGAGGACCACGCCCGCCAGGACGCACCAGGCGAGGACGTCCTGGATGGCAGCACAGGCGAGAGACAAGGCCCCCATGGGCTCTTGTGTCATACCTCGGTCGTAGATGATCCGGGCAAGCACTGGGAACGCGGTGATCGACATCGCGGTGCCCAGGAAGAGCGCGGGTCCCATCGCGCCACTGCCCGCCAGCTCCGATCGGTCCATCCACGGGTAAAACAGCACCGCGAGGCCGGAACCAAGGGCGAAGGGGAGGACAACAGAGCTCAACGACACTGACACGACCAGTGGTCCGGTACCGCGCAAGTGGGTCAGGTCGAGCCGGTAGCCCACGCCGAACATGAAGAGCACCAGGCCCAGTTGAGCCAGCACCTGGAGGTGCGGGCGGGCGTCCTCGGGAAACAGCCGCTCGGTGAGGTCGCCCGGCAACAGGCCAAGCAGAGTGGGGCCGAGCAGGATGCCCGCCACGATCTCGCCCATGACGGCAGGTTGGCGGAGCTTCAGAGCGAGCCTGCCGAAGGTGAACGCCGCGACCGTGATGACGGCGAGACCGAGCAGGACGCTTCCGGTGACTGCCTCGGTCGAGCCGGCCGCCGCTTCCACAATCGTCACCCCTTGAAGGACTTGTCGTGCGGCGGGCTCAGTCCCCAACCGCGGTGATCATGCCAGGGCGGCCGTGAGTACGACCTTCAGCAGCTTCCACTCCCGGATCGCGCCGGGGTCGGCGGCGATCGTGATTCCGGCGGGCGCGGCCAGGGAGCGCACCTCGCCGAAGCGGTCCAGCCGTTCGCGCGGGGAGACCACGACGCCACCGCCGCCATGCCGTGCGACGATCTCGTACACCTGCGGCCTCCCACCACTCGCATCCCGCCAAGGGGACTCGCGTGGGCAGACGCACTTCAGCCGATACGCCCGCCGACCTGCACCGTGTCTCGCTACCGCGTTCAACCTCTGGATGACGTGTGCACCAAGAGTATTGACTCAAGGGGGCGAACACCGCGACCCCTTGCCTCATACACCAGCCGGGCAGCGGAGATTCTTCGTGCGGTCGCTTTCACCCAGCACCAGTCGACGTCCTGCCGGCGGCCGCGTCCAGCTGACCTTCCCTAGAGGAGGTGGCGGGCGCTGTCGCCGAACGTCCACCCCTTTGAGCCGTCCCAGTTGATGGACCAGGTCATCAGGCCTTTCAGCGCGCCGTTGTAGTGGTTCCACGCCTGTGCCACCAGGTTCGGGGACATGTAGCCGCCGCCCGCGCCCGGCTGTGCGGGCAGACCCGGGACCTGTTTGTCGTAAGGGACCTTGATGGTGGCCCCCTGGATGACGAGCCCCTTGTTCAGGCAGTCCGTCTGCGCGACGAATCCCTGGACGGTGCCGGCGGAGTAGGAATCGCCGGAGCAGCCGTACATGCTGCCGTTGTAGTACTGCATGTTCAGCCACCAGAGACGGCCGTTGTCCGCGTACTTCTTCACGATGGGGAGGTACGCGCCCCAGATTAGTCGGCTGTGTGTGTCCGGGTGCACCGGGAGCGGTGCCGCCGGGTGCTGGAGCAGGGCCACTGTGCGGTGCTGGGGATGTCCCCGTTCAATTCCTTCTTCACCCCGCAGACCATCCGGCTGCTGGTGGCCTGGGCCAGTGCCCGGTTCGACCGGGTGGAGGTGATGCTCTACCGCTTCACCCTCGACGGCCGCTGACACACCGTCCGTCGAGCCCACGAGGAAACGGCCCGGGCAGGTTGCCCGGGCCGTTTCCGCTTCGTCGTCTCCTCAGGCCGCGGCCGACAGCTCCTGGCGCAGCGGCTTCCACCACTGGGTTGTCGCGGTACCAGTCGACGGTCCGGGCCAGGCCTTCCCGGAAGGGGACGCGCGGGGCGTACCCGAGCTCCCGGATCTTGCGGTCGTCGACGGAGTAGCGGCGGTCGTGGCCCGGCCGGTCGGGCACGTAGGTGATCCGTT